>OZ241883.1:0-683750 GCA_965203445.1 Candidatus Oxydemutator sp. | reverse complement strand
GCGTTTCCGTTTTTCGAGCAGACGCAGACCTGTCCGGGGGCGTCGTGCACCGGCTACGAGTTGTCGGCCGACCTGGATCTGTCGAGCATCCCGGACTGGACGCCGATAGGCGGGGGCGGCAGTGATGAGATTCCTAATGCTGATGCCTTTCCGCAGGATTATTCCGATTGCATTGCCCAGACGGGGGACGTTGTCGACCAGACGGGGCATACACGTGTATGCTGGGTCAGCGAGGAAACCCCTCCGGTGGATTATTATTACACCGCGGTTTTTGAAGGCAACGGCCACGTCATCAGCAATTTGAGGATGGACAGGGATGGGCGGTGGTGGCACATGGGTCTGTTCGGGGCCGTGAACGCCAACGGCATCATCCGCAACGTGGGCTTGCGTAACGCGCGTGTGAGTCTGGAGGACGGTGGTAGCAGTTATATAGGAGCGCTGGTGGGCCGCAACGAGGGCAAAGTGGCGGCGAGTTACGTCAGTGGCGGTCGCATATCCGGCGTATTTGGGGTGGGTGGTTTGATCGGGGGCAATTTCGGCAGCTTGGTGGCGAGTTACGCCGACGTGGAAGTGCATGCAGATGGAAGCAACGTGGGCGGTCTGGTAGGCGAAGTCGCCGCCGCGTCGGTGGTGAGCGCCAGCTACTCCATCGGGGAGACGACGGGGGGGAACAGGGTCGGCGGCTTGATAGGGGGTTACGACATACAACCGTTGCTGCTGAATTACGCCGACGTGGTGCAGTCCAGTTATTTTGACGGCCAGCGCAGCGGCCAGAGCAGCTGCTGCGGAAGGAATCCGCCGAGTCCGGACAACACCTCGAAGACGTCAGCCGAGTTGTTCAGTCCGACCACGGCCGCGTTCACCATCTACGAGGGCTGGGAGCAGTTGAACGTGGACGACGTGGATCAGGAAGACGACGGCGATTTGAACGACGACGCGCCGTGGGATTTCGGCACCGTGTTTGATTACCCTGTGTTGGTGTTCGCCGGCGCTACCGAGACGGATGCGGCGCGTCGCACGTTGCAGCAGGAGGCGCAGCCGCAGGTAAGTCTTGCACCGACGCTCACCGGAAGCGAGACCGTGTCGGAAGGCGAGATGGCGAGTTACCAGGTGCGCCTGCCGGAGGCCTTGCCGGCGGGGGTGAGCGCGACTTGGGATTGGTCGGTGGGTGGCGAAGTCAGCACCGACGACTTTGTCGGCGCGACCACCGGCGACGTGGTCATCGCATCCGGCGCCGTCAGCGCGTCGTTTTCGGTGAGGGTGCGCGCAGACGGCGAGACCGAGTTGTCCGAGGTCATGGTGGTAACGTTGAGCAACGCAAGGCTCACGGGGGTGCCCGCGCACGTGGGTCTGGGCGTGCCGTTTTCCGTCAGGACCACGATCGAGGCGAGCGACCAGATAGACTACGACTTCGACGGCGACACCTTGATAGAGGTGGCGACGACGTCGCAGTTGGCGGCGATCCGCTACGACCTGGGCGGTGCCGGGCTGGCGGGCGTGAGCGGCGACGAGAACAGGGCCGCTTATCTGGCGGCGTTTCCCTTTTTCGACGCGGAGCAGACCTGTTCTGGCGCGTGCACCGGCTACGAGTTATCGGCCGACCTGGATGTGTCCAGCGTGAACCCGGCGCCGGGCGCGGGCTGGACGCCGCTAGGCGGGGGCGTCAGGCTGGAAGGCCTTCCGGGGGATACTTACACCGCGGTTTTTGAAGGCAACGGCCACGTCATCAGCAATCTGCGGGTGGTGAGGAGTGGACGATGGTTTCTCGTGGGTTTGTTCGGCAGGGTGGGCGCCGACGGCAGAGTCCGCAACGTGGGCTTGCGCAACGCGCAGATAGACCTGGGTCGTGATAGCGTGAGTGCCGGTGCGCTGGTGGGAACCAACCGTGGCAAAGTGGCGGCGAGTTACGTCAGTGGCGGTCGCATATCCGGCGGAACCTCGGTGGGCGGCCTGGTAGGGATTAATATCGGTGAGGTAGTGGCGAGTTACGCCGACGTGGAAGTGCATGCAGGTGGGGCGAACGCGGGCGGCCTCGTGGGTTCAGACCCATCCGAGGGGGCCGTGAGAGCCAGTTACTCCATCGGCAGACCGACGGGGGTATCGGCCAATGGTTTGATAGGGAGCAGGGTTACCGGCTCCGTGGTGGAGTCCAGTTATTTTGACAAAGAGCGCAGCGGCCTGAGCAGCTGCTGCGGAAGGAATTCGCCGGATCCGGACCACACCCCGAGGTTGTCGGCCGAGTTGCTTTTTCCGACTACGGCGACGGGCACGATCTACGCGGGTTGGGACCAGTTGAACGTGGACGACGTGGATCAGGGACGCGACGGCGACTTGAACGACGACGCGCCGTGGGATTTCGGCGGCGTGTTTGATTACCCGGTGCTGGTGTTCGGCGGCGCTACCGAGACCGAGGCGGTGCGTCGCACGTCGCAGCGGCAGGCGCGGCCGGAGGTAATTCTTACGCCGACGCTCGCCGGGAGTGCGACGGGGCAGGAAGGTGGGATCGCGAGTTACGTGGTGCGCTTTTCGGGGGCCTTGCCGGCGGGGGTGAGCGCGAGTTGGAATTGGTCGGTGGGCGGCGGCGAAGTCGACGCCGACGACTTTGTCGGCACCACCGTAGGCAGCGTGGTCATCGCAGCCGGCGCCGCCAGCGCGTCGTTTGTGTTGAGGGTGCGCGCCGACGGCGAGATCGAGATGCCCGAGGTCATGGTGGTTGCGTTGAGCAACGCGAGGCTCGCGGGGGCGCCGCAGGGCGTGGCTTTGGGCGTGCCGCTTCCCTTCAGGACCACGATCGAGTTCAACGACGGCACCGACTACGACGAGGACGACGACGGTTTGATAGAGGTGGCGACGACGTCGCAGTTGGCGGCGATCCGCTACGACCTGGGCGGTGCCGGGATAGCGGGCGTGAGCAGTGCGAACAAATCCGCTTATTTTGCGGCGTTTCCCCTTTTCGGCGCGCCGCAGACCTGTCCGAGCACGTGCACCGGCTACGAGTTGTCGAGCGATCTGGACTTGTCCGGCTTGAACTGGACGCCGCTGGGCGGGGACAGCGGTAACCCCCGTAGGGGGCAGGGGCTGAGGGATGCGGATTATTACAGCGCCGTTTTTGAAGGCAACGGCCACGTCATCAGCAATCTGACGATGACCAGGAAAGGGGACTCGTATTACATGGGTTTGTTCGGCGCCGTGAGCGCCGGCGGCGTGATCCGCAACGTGGGCTTGCACAACGCGCGGGTGGAGCTGGCTCCGTTTGCACTGGGTGGTGGTGGCGATGGTGGCGATCATGTAGGTGCGCTGGTGGGCCGCAACGAGGGCAAGGTGGCGGCGAGTTACGTGATTGGCGGTCGCGTATTCGGCGTAGAGACGGTGGGCGGTTTGGTGGGGGGTAATTACGGTGTGGTGGTGGCGAGTTACGCCGACGTGGAAATGTATGTAGAATCAGGTCCAACCGGAGGCGGTCTGATAGGCGGAAGCGCCGTCGGGTCGGTGGTGAGCGCCAGTTACTCGGTCGGGGCGACGACGGGGTACATCGATCCCTCAAACATAGCGAGGGGCATACCCAGCGGCTTGATAGGGAGCAAGGCCATCGCCGCGGTGGTGGAGTCGAGTTATTTTGACACCGGGCGCAGCGGCCAGAGCCGATGCTGCGGAAATAGCGTGCCGAGTCCGGACAACACCCCGCAGACGTCGAACCAGTTGCGCGCGCCCACCACCGCGGCGGGCACGATCTACGCGGGTTGGGACCAGTTGAACGTGGACGACGTGGATCAGACGGGCGACGATGATCTGAACGACGACGCGCCGTGGGATTTCGGCACCGTGTTTGATTATCCGGTGCTGGTGTTCGGCGGCGCTACCGAGACTATGGCGATGCGCCGCACGTCGCAGCAGGAGGCGCAGCCGGCGATAATTCTTGCGGCGACGCTCACCGGGAGCGTTACCGTGTCGGAAGGCGAGGCGGCGAGTTACGTGGTGAGTTTGCCGGAGGCCTTGCCGACGGGGGCGAGCGTGCGTTGGGATTGGGTCGTGGGCGGCGACGAGGTTAGCATCGCCGACTTTGTCGGTACGACCGGCGTCGTAGTCATCGGTTCCGGCGCGAGCAGCGCGTCGTTTTCGGTGGAGGTGTTCGATGACACTATCCCTGAGTTGTCCGAGGTCATGGTGGTAACGTTGAGCAGCGCGATGCCGACGGGGGCGCCCGCGCGTGCGCGTTTAGGCGTGCCGGTTTCCGTCAGGACCACGATCGAGGCGAGCGACGAGATAGACTACGACGACGACAACGACGGTTTGATAGACGTGGCGACGACGTCGCAGTTGGCGGCAATCCGCTATGACCTGGGCGGTGCCGGGATAGCGGGCGTGGTGGGCAAGGCGAACAGACTCGCTTATTTCGCGGCGTTTCCCGTTTTCGACGAGAAGCAGACCTGTCCGAGCACGTGCACCGGCTACGAGTTGTCGGCCGACCTGGATTTGTCCAGCGTGGAGCCGGCCCCGGGCCCGGGTTGGACGCCGATAGGCGGGGGAGGGGACAGCCTTCTGGATAATTATTACACCGCTGTTTTTGAAGGCAACGGCCACGTCATCAGCAATCTGCGGGTGGCCAGGGGTGGGCGGTTGTCTCATACGGGCTTGTTCGGCGCCGTGAGCGCCGTCGGCACGGTCCGCAACGTGGGCTTGCGCAACGCGTGGATATCCCTGGGTGATCACAGTACTAATACAGGAGCGCTGGTCGGGCGCAACGAGGGCAAAGTGGTGGCGAGTTACGTCAGTGGCGGTCGCATATCCGGCGTATGGGCGGTGGGTGGCTTGATAGGGGGTAATTACGGCAGGCTGGTAGCAAGTTACGCCGACGTGGAAGTGCATACAGCAGAGGGAGCCAACGCGGGCGGTCTGGTGGGCGAAGCCGGTGGCGCGTCGGTGGTGAGCGCCAGTTACTCGGTCGGGAAACCGACGGGGGCTACGGCCGGCGGCTTGATAGGGAACAGGATGGTCGGCGCCGTGGTGGAGTCCAGTTATTTTGACCGAGAGCGCAGCGGCCAAAGTGACTGCTGCGGATCGAACGTGCCGAGTCCGGACAACACCTCGAAGACGTCGAACCAGTTGCGCGCCCCGACGACGGCGACGGGCACCATCTACGCCGGTTGGAGCAGGTTGAACGTGGACGGCCTGGATCAGGGACGCGACGGCGATTTTAACGACGACGCGCCGTGGGATTTCGGCAGCGTGTTCGATTACCCGGTGTTGGTGTTCGGCGGCGCTACCGACACGCAGGCGGCGCGTCGCACGTCGCAGCAGCAGACGCAGCCGGAGGTAGATTTTGCGCCGACGCTCACCGGGAGCACGGTGGTGGCGGAAGGCGGCACCGCGAGTTACGTGGTGCGCTTGCCGGGGGCCTTGCCGGCGGGGGCGAGCGCGCGTTGGAGCTGGGCGGTGGGCGGCGAAGTCGACGCCGACGACTTTGTCGGCACCACCGCGGGCAGCGTGGTCATTGCGCCCGGTGCCGCCAGCGCGTCGTTTGTGTTGAGGGTGCGCGCCGACGGCGTTATCGAACCGCCCGAGGTGCTGGCGGTTACGTTGAGCAGCGCGAGGCTCACGGGGGCGCCGGCTGACGTACGTTTGGGCGTGCCGAGCACCGTCGCGCGTACGACGATAGCGATCAATGATCCGATAACGGTGGCGGCGAGGTCCGCGACGGTGAGCGAAGGCACTACCGCGACGTTCACGATCACGCTGCGTGGCGGCGGTGATCGGGCGGTGGTAGTGGAATATGAGATTACCGCCGTATCCGAGGGTTTGACGCACGAGGACCTGGCTACCGTGAACGTAGAGGGGCGCGCCGCCAGCGCGCGCTCGGTGGGTTCGCTGCCGTTCACCGGGAGCGTGACGTTGAATGAGATGGGCACGGCGACGATAGCGGTGCGCGTGGCGAGCGACCAGTTGGAGAATGAGGAGCGCGAGCGCTTCCGTTTGAGGTTGACGGGCTGCCCGAATTGCCTCACCCATGTAGCGGAGCTGGGAACCCCGTCGTTTGCGGACGTCAACGTGCGCGACCCGAGGAGCATACTGGTGGACGCGCGAGTGGTTTTGCAGGGGGCGTTGCTTCCCGAAACCCGCCGCATGAGGAGCGACTTGGCGGGTCTGTTGCCGAGGCGCCAGCCGTACGGCGCGTCCCCATGGAACTACCCGGCTACGACGACGGTGCCGCACGTGGGCACGGCGGCCGGCCTGGCCGGGGTAACCTCGGCGATAGTGGACTGGGTGCTGGTGGAGTTGCGCACCGGCCAGAGCGCGGCCGCGGCCGCGTCGTCGCGGCCGCTGGCGGGCGGTCGCGCGACGGGTCTGCTGCTGAGCGACGGTCGCATCGCGGGGATAAACGAGGCGGCGTCGGTGGCGGATGCGTCGTTATTGGACGGCGTGCGCTTCGAGCTGAAGCCGCCCGAAGGCGAGGATCTGTACGTGCTGATCCACCACCGCAACCATCTGCCGGTGATGTCGTCTGCTCCGGTCGTCGCGGCCACGGGCACCGATTGCGAGGCGGACTACTGCGTGGACTTCCGCGTCGGGCAGTCGCACGGCGACGGGCAGGTTGAAATGGGGGCGGGCCTGCATGCGATGGTCGCGGGCGACCTGGATCGAAACGGCGTGATTGATGAGCGAGACGAGGCATTGATACGCGTGTACAACCTGACGTCGTTGGGCGCGGTCGGCTACCGCGCCGCGGCCGCGGTCGGCCGTTACGCGGTGGACGCGGACGTGGACTTTGACGGCGAGGTGCTGTCCGCCGATCGGTATTTCGTGATAGAGAACAAGGGTCGGCACAGGCCGTTTTCGGTGCGTTAGACAATGGCCGGATTCCTCGCTTCAACGCTCCGACGCTCCCTTGCTCCAACGCTCGGCGGTCCAGTGATGGGGGGGGTGCGTAGTCTGTTATTGCTATTAGGGTTGTCCGTTGTCGCTACCGTGTCCGCCCAGGAAGCGGTCGCGCCGACGGCGCACGCCGGGCCCGATCAGACCGTGTCCGAGGGTGCCGTGGTGACTTTGGACGGCGCCGCGAGCAGCAGTTCGCACAACGAGCCGCTGAGGTACGCATGGCGTCAGACCGGCGGCGCCACGGTGGCGTTGCGCGACGCCGCGGCGCGCAGCACGACGTTCCTGGCACCGACGCAGTTGGTGGACGACGAGACGCTTGAGTTCGCGCTGGTGGTAACCGACGTGCGGGGTTTGTCGTCGCCCGTGGAACGGCAGCTGGTCGGCAATACGACGAACACGGTGGTGATCACGGTGCGCGCGGGCGCGAACGACGCGCCGATGGTGGACGCGGGTTCCGACGTGATCGTGAGCGAGGGCGACGTGGTTACGCTGCGCGGCGTCGCGGATGATCCGGAAGGCGAGGAGTTGACGTATCGGTGGCGTCAGCTCAGCGGCACGGTCGTCGGGGTGACGGGCGCCACGTCGGAGACGGCGACGTTCGCGGTGCCGCGGGTGGCGGTGGCGGAGACGCTGGTGTTCGAGTTGACGGTTGCGGACGCGCGCGGTGCGACGGGCGTGGACGTGGTGACGGTCGAGGTGCGTGATCGCGTGGACTACGACTTTGACGACGACAACTTGATAGAGGTGGCGACGACGTCGCAGTTGGCGGCGATCCGTTACGACCTGGGCGGTGCCGGGCTGGCGGGCGTGAGCAGTGCCAACGAGGCCGCTTATCGGGCTTATCGGGCGGCGTTTCCCCATTACGACGAGATGGAGACCTGTCCGGGCACGTGCGCCGGCTACGAGTTGTCGGCCGACCTGGATCTGTCCAGTGTGAACCCGGCCCCGGGCCCAGGCTGGAAGCCGCTGGGCGGGGGGGTTCCGCGTGCCGTGCCGGGGGATGCCTACACCGCCGTTTTTGAAGGCAACGGCCACGTCATCCGCAATTTGCGGGTGGCCAGGGACGGGGAGTGGCAGATAGGTTTGTTCGGCAGGGTGGGCGCCGGCGGCGTGATCCGCAACGTGGGCTTGCACAACGCGCAGGTGGAAATGGGTGGTGATAGCTTGTTTATAGGTGCGCTGGTGGGAGACAACGAGGGCGAAGTGTTGGCGAGTTACGTCATTGGCGGTCGCGTATCCGGCAATGCGGGGGTGGGCGGTTTGATAGGGGGTCATTACGCCGGCAGGCTGGTGGCGAGTTACGCCGACGTGGAAGTGCATGCAGATGGAGCTAACGTGGGCGGTCTGATAGGCGAAGCCGGTGGCGCGTCGGTGGTGAGCGCCAGCTACTCGGTCGGGAGAGTGACGGGGATTTACCCGATTGGCGGTTTGATAGGGAACCGGGTGGCCGGCGCCGTGGTGGAGTCCAGTTATTTTGACCGGGAGCGCAGTCGCCAGGGTGGTTGCTGCGGATCGAGGGCGTCACACCAGTTGCGCACACCGACCACCGCCGCGGGCACCATCTACGAGGGTTGGGACAAGTTGCACGTGGACCGCGTGGATCAGGGAGGCGACGGCGACTACAACGACGACGCTCCATGGGATTTCGGCACCGCGTTTGATTACCCGGTGCTGGTGTTCGGCGGTGCTACCGAGACGAGGCAGGCGCGTAGCAGGTCGCAGCAGGAGGCGCAGCCGGAGGTAAGTCTTGCACCGACGCTCATCGGAAGCGAGACCGTGTCGGAAGGTGGCGTCGCGCTTTACGCGGTGCGTTTGCCGGAAGCCTTGCCGGTGGGGGTGAACGCGACTTGGGATTGGTCGGTGGGTGGCGGCGAAGTCAACGCCGACGACATTGTCGGCGCGACCACCGGCAGCGTGACCATCGAGTCCGGCCAGAACCGAATAGCGTTTTCGTTGACGGTGCGCGACGACGCCGATGCCGAGTCGTTCGAGACCATGGTGGTTGCGTTGAGCAACGCGAGGCTCACGGGCGCGGGGGTGCCCGCGCGTGGCGTGCGCTTAGGCGTGCCCGCTCCGGTGAGGACCGTGATCGATCCCAGCGACGGAGTCGAAAAGGACTACGACGTCGACGGCGACACCTTGATAGAGGTGGCGACGACGTCGCAGTTGGCGGCGATCCGCCACGACCTGGACGGTGCCGGGGTGACGGGCGTGAGCGATACGAACAACGTCGCTTATCGGAAGGCGTTTCCCTTTTTCGACGAGGCGAGCTGTCCGCGCGCGTGCACCGGCTACGAGTTATCGGCCGACCTGGATCTGTCCGACGTAGCGGACTGGACGCCGCTAGGCGGGGGCGGTACGCCGGATGCTTACACCGCTGTTTTCGAAGGCAACGGCCACGTCATCAGCAACCTGCGGATGAGCGGCGGCGGGGTGTATGGCACGGGTTTGTTCGGCATCGTCGGCGCCGACGGCAGAATCCGCAACGTGGGCTTGCGCAACGCGCAGGTGGACTTGGGTCGCAGCAGCACCTATACCGGTGCGCTGGTGGGCCGCAACGAGGGCAAAGTGGCGGCGAGTTACGTCAGTGGCGGTCGCATATCCGGCGCATCCGGGGTGGGCGGTTTGATAGGGGGTCATTACGGCCGGTTGGTGGCGAGTTACGCCGACGTGGAGGTGCATGCAAAGGCAAGCAACGCGGGCGGTCTGGTAGGCGAAGCCGGCGCCGCGTCGGTGGTCAGCGCCAGCTACTCCGTCGGGGAAACGACGGGGGGTAGCAGAGTCGGCGGCTTGATAGGGCGGCGGGTTGCCACCGCGGGTGGCGGACAGTTCGGGGTGACCGTCATCGCCGCGGTGGAGTCGAGTTATTTTGACAAAGAGCGCAGCTTCCGGAGCAGTTGCTGCGGAACGAATGAGTTCGGTCTGGACGACGTTGTTGCGAAGACGTCGAGCGACTTGATTCTCCCGATCACGGCGGCGGGCACCATCTACGCCGGTTGGGACAAGTTGAACGTGGACGACGTGGATCAGGGGGGCGACGGCGACTACAACGACGACGCTCCATGGGATTTCGGCAGCGCGTTTGATTACCCGGTGCTGGTGTTCGGCGGCGCTACCGACACGGAGTCGGCGCGTCGCACGTCGCAGCAGCAGGCGCAGCCGGAGGTAAGTCTTACGCCGACGTTCGCCGGAAGCGCGGGGGTGTCGGAAGGCGGCACCGCGAGTTACGTGGTGAGCTTGCCGGAGTCCTTGCCGGCGGGGGTGACTGCGAGTTGGAATTGGGCGGTGGGCGGCAACCAAGTCAGCACCGACGACTTTGACGGCAGGACCAGCGGCAGCGTGGTCATCGCATCCGGCGCGAGCAGCGCGTCGTTTTCGGTGGGGGTGCGCGATGACGTCATTACCGAGTTGTCCGAGGTCATGGTGGTCGCGTTGAGCGACGCGATGCTCGCGGGGGCGCCCGCGCGCGTGAGTCTGGGTGTGCCGGCTTCCGTCAGCACCGTGATCAGTCCCAGCGACGGAGCCGGCAGAGACTACGACCTCGACGACGACACCCTGATAGAGGTGGCGACGACGTCGCAGTTGGCGGCGATCCGCCACGACCTGGGCGGTGCCGGGCTGGCGGGCGTGAGCGGCGACGCGAACAGGGCCGTTTATCTGGCGGCGTTTCCGTTTTTCGAGCAGACGCAGACCTGTCCGGGGGCGTCGTGCACCGGCTACGAGTTGTCGGCCGACCTGGATCTGTCTAGCATCCCGGACTGGACGCCGATAGGCGGGGGCGGCAGTGATGAGATTCCTAATGATGGTGCCTTTCCGCAGGATTATCGCTCTTGCGTTACCCGGCAGTCGAGGGGCACGCGTGTATGCTGGGACGGAGCTCCGGCGGATTATTATTACACCGCGGTTTTTGAAGGCAACGGCCACGTCATCAGCAACCTGAGGATGAACAGGGATAGGCGGTGGTGGCACATGGGTTTGTTCGGGGCCGTGAATGCCAACGGCATCATCCGCAACGTGGGCTTGCGTAACGCGCGGGTGAGTCTGGAGGACGGTGGTAGCAGTTATATAGGAGCGCTGGTGGGTCGCAACGAGGGCAAAGTGGCGGCGAGTTACGTCAGTGGCGGTCGCATATCCGGCGTATTTGGGGTGGGCGGTTTGATCGGGGGTCATTACGGCAGCTTGGTGGCGAGTTACGCCGACGTGGAAGTGCAGGCAGATGGAAGGAACGTGGGCGGTCTGGTAGGCGAAGTCGCCGCCGCGTCGGTGGTGAGCGCCAGCTACTCCATCGGGGAAACGGCGGGGGGAAGCAGAGTCGGCGGCTTGATAGGGGGTTACGACATACGACCGTTGCTGCTGAATTACGCCGACGTGTTGCAGTCGAGTTATTTTGACGGCCAGCGCAGCGGCCAGAGCAGTTGCTGCGGAAGGAATCCGCCGAGTCCGGACAACACCTCGAGGACGTCGGCCGAGTTGTTCAGCCCGACCACGGCCGCGCTCACCATCTACGAGGGCTGGGACCAGTTGAACGTGGACGACGTGGATCAGGAAGACGACGGCGACTTGAACGACGACGCGCCGTGGGATTTCGGTACCGTGTTTGATTACCCGGTGTTGGTGTTCGCCGGCGCTACCGAGACTATGGCGATGCGTCGCACGTCGCAGCAGCAGGCGCAGGGGGTAATTCTTGTGCCGACGCTCGCCGGCAGCGAGACGGTGTCGGAAGGTGGCACCGCGAGTTACGTGGTGAGCTTGGCGAAGGTCTTGCCGGCGGGGGTGAGCGCGAGTTGGAATTGGTCGGTGGGCGGCGGCGAAGTCGACGCCGCCGACTTTGTCGGCACGACCGGCAGCGTGGTCATCCCGTCCGGCGCCGTCAGCGCGTCGTTTTCGGTGGCAGTGCGCGCAGACGGCGTGTCCGAGTTGTCCGAGGCCCTGGTGGTAACGTTGACGGGCGCGAGGCTCGCGGGGGCGCCCGCGCACGTGGGTTTGGGCGTGCCGCTTTCCGTCAGCACCACCATCGAGGCGAGCGACGCGAAAGACTACGACGTTGACGACGACACCTTGATAGAGGTGGCGACGACGTCGCAGTTGGCGGCGATCCGCTACGACCTGGGCGGTGTCGGGATAGCGGGCGTGAGCGGCGACGCGAACAGGGCCGCTTATCTGGCGGCGTTTCCCTTTTTCGGCGACGGGCAGACCTGTCCCAGCACGTGTACCGGCTACGAGCTGTCGAATGATCTGGACCTGTCCGACGTGGAACCGGCGCCGGGCGCGGGCTGGACGCCGCTAGGCGGGGGCGTCAGGCTGGAAGACCTTCCGGGGGATGTTTACACCGCGGTTTTTGAAGGCAACGGCCACGTCATCAGCAATCTGCGGGTGGCCAGGAGTGGGCGATGGTTTCACGTGGGTCTGTTCGGCAACGTGGGCGCCGGCGGCAGGATCCGCAACGTGGGCTTGCGTAACGCGCGGATGAGCCTGGGTCGTGATAGCGAGAGTGCCGGTGCGCTGGTGGGAACCAACGGCGGCAAAGTGGCGGCGAGTTACGTCAGTGGCGGTCGCATATCCGGCGGAACCTCGGTGGGCGGCTTGATAGGAATCAATGGCGGTGAGGTGGTGGCGAGTTACGCCGACGTGGAAGTGCATGCAGGTGGGGCGAACGCGGGCGGCCTCGTGGGTTCAGACCGATCCGAGGGGACGGTGACAGCCAGTTACTCCGTCGGCAGACCGACGGGGGCATCGGCCAATGGTTTGATAGGGAGCAGGGTTACCGGTTCCGTGGTGGAGTCCAGTTATTTTGACAAAGAGCGCAGCAGCCAGAGCAGCTGCTGCGGAAGGAATTCGCCGGATCCGGACCACACCCCGAGGTTGTCGGCCGAGTTGCTTTTTCCCACCACGGTGACGGACACCATCTACGCGGGTTGGGACCAGTTGAACGTGGACGACGTGGATCAGGGACGCGACGGCGACTTGAACGACGACGCGCCGTGGGATTTCGGCACCGAGTTTGATTACCCGGTATTGGTGTTCGGCGGCGCTACCGAGACGGAGGTGGCGCGTCGTACGTCGCAGCAGGAGGCGCGGCCGGAGGTAATTCTTACGCCGGCGCTCGCCGGCAGTGCGGTGGTGCCGGAAGGCGGGACCGCGAGTTACGTGGTGCGCTTGCCGGGGGCCTTGCCGGCGGGGGTGAGCGCGAGTTGGAATTGGTCGGTGGGTGGCGGCGAAGTCGACGCCGACGACTTTGTCGGCACGACCGCGGGCAGCGTGGTCATCGCAGCCGGCGCCGCCAGCGCGTCGTTTTCGTTGAGGGTGCGTGCTGACGGCGTTCCCGAGCCGTCCGAGGTCATCGCGATTGTGTTGAGCGACGCGAGGTTCGCGGGGGCGCCGGAGGGCGTGGCTTTGGGCGTGCCGCTTCCCGTCAGCACCACGATCGAGTTCAGCGACGGGATAGACTACGACGAGGACGACGACACCCTGATAGAGGTGGCGACGACGTCGCAGTTGGCGGCGATACGCTATGACCTGGGCGGTGCCGGGATAGCGGGCGTGGGCAAGACTAACAAATCCGCTTATTTTGCGGCGTTTCCCGTTTTCGGCGCGTTGCAGACCTGTCCGAGCACGTGCACCGGCTACGAGTTGTCGAGCGATCTGGACTTGTCCGGCTTGAACTGGACGCCGCTGGGTGGGGACACCGATTACTCCCGTACGGGGCTGAGGCTGAGGGATGCGCTGAGGGATGCGGATTATTACAGCGCCGTTTTTGAAGGCAACGGCCACGTCATCAGCAATCTGACGATGACCAGGGACGGGGCGTCGTATCACATGGGTCTGTTCGGCGCCGTGAGCGCCGTCGGCGTGATCCGCAACGTGGGCTTGCACAACGCGCGGGTGGAGCTGGCCGCGGGTGTACTGGGTGGTGGTGGTGATGGTGGCAATCAGGTAGGCGCATTGGTGGGCCGCAACGAGGGCAAGGTGGCGGCGAGTTACGTGATTGGCGGTCGCGTATCCGGCGAAGAGGTGGTGGGCGGTTTGGTGGGGGGTAATTTCGGTGTGGTGGTGGCGAGTTACGCCGACGCGGAAGTGTATATAGAATCAGGTCCAACCGGGGGCGGTCTGGTAGGCGGAAGCATCGTCGGGTCGGTGGTGAGCGCCAGTTACTCGGTCGGGGCGACGACGGGGAGAATCGATCCCTCAGACAACATAGCGAGGGGCATGCCCAGCGGCTTGATAGGGATCAAGGCCATCGCCGCGGTGGTGGAGTCCAGTTATTTTGACACGGGGCGCAGCGGCCAGAGCCGATGCTGCGGAAATAGCGTGCCGAGTCCGGACAACACCCCGCAGACGTCGAACCAGTTGCGCGCGCCCACCACCGCGGCGGGCACGATCTACGCGGGTTGGGACCAGTTGAACGTGGACGACGTGGATCAGACGGGCGACGATGATCTGAACGACGACGCGCCGTGGGATTTCGGCACCGTGTTTGATTATCCGGTGCTGGTGTTCGGCGGCGCTACCGAGACTATGGCGATGCGCCGCACGTCGCAGCAGGAGGCGCAGCCGGCGGTAATTCTTGCGGCGACGCTCACCGGGAGCGTTACCGTGTCGGAAGGCGAGGCGGCGAGTTACGTGGTGAGTTTGCCGGAGGCCTTGCCGACGGGAGCGAGCGTGCGTTGGGATTGGGTCGTGGGCGGCGGCGAAGCCGGCATCGCCGACTTTGTCGGTACGACCGGCGTCGTAGTCATCGGTTCCGGCGCGAGCAGCGCGTCGTTTTCGGTGGAGGTGTTCGATGACGCTATCCCTGAGTTGTCCGAGGTCATGGTGGTAACGTTGAGCAGCGCGATGCCGACGGGGGCGCCCGCGCGTGCGCGTTTAGGCGTGCCGGTTTCCGTCAGGACCGCCGTCGAGGCGAGCGACCAGATGGACTACGACCGCGATGACGACACCTTGATAGAGGTGGCGACGACGTCGCAGTTGGCGGCGATCCGCTATGACCTGGGTGGTGCCGGGTTGGCGGGCGTGAGCAGCGCGAACGAGGCCGCTTATCGGGCTTATCTGGCGGCGTTTCCCTTTTTCGGCGAGAACGAGACCTGTCCCAGCACGTGCACCGGCTACGAGTTATCGGCCGACCTGGATCTGTCCGCCATCCCGGACTGGACTCCGTTAGGCGGGGGGGTCAGGCTGGAAGACTTTCCGGGGGATTTTTACACCGCCGTTTTTGAAGGCAACGGCCACGTCATCAGCAATTTGCGGGTGATCGGGGGCGGGCGGCGGTATCACGTGGGTCTGTTCGGCGCCGTCGGCGCCGACGGTACCGTCCGCAACGTGGGTTTGCGTAACGCGCGGGTGGGGCCCCTGGGTAGTGACAGTACTTATGCAGGTGCGCTGGTGGGTCGCAACGAGGGCACAGTGGCGGCGAGTTACGTGATTGGCGGTCATATATCCGGTGCCTCCGGGGTCGGCGGCTTGATAGGGGATCATCGCGGCAGGTTGGTGGCGAGTTACGCCGACGTGGAAGTGCATGCCGATGGAAGTAGCGTGGGCGGCCTGGTCGGTGAAGGCCGTGCCGCGTCGGTGGTGAGCGCCAGCTACTCCGTCGGGGCAACGACGGGGAGCGGCACGGTCGGCGGTTTGATAGGGAACAGGGTTGCCGGCGCCGTGGTGGAGTCCAGTTATTTTGACGCCGAGCGCAGCGGCCTGAGCGGTTGCTGCGGATCGAATCCGCCGAGTCCGGACAAGACCTCGAAGACGTCGAGCCAGTTGCGCGTCCCGACCACCGCGGCGGGCACCATTTACGAGGGTTGGGACCAGTTGAACGTGGACCGCGTGGATCAGGGGGGCGACGACGACTACAACGACGACGCGCCGTGGGATTTCGGCAGCGCTTTTGACTACCCGGTGCTGGTGTTCGGCGGTGCTACCGAGACGGAGATGGCGCGTCGCACGTCGCAGCGAGAGGCGCAACCGCAGGTAAGTCTTGCGGCGGCGCTCACCGGGAGCGTTACGGTGTCGGAAGGCGAGGTCGCGAGTTACGTGGTGCGCTTGCCGGAGGCGTTGCCGACGGGGGCGAGCGTGCGTTGGCATTGGGAGGTGGGTGGCGGCGAAGTCGGCGACGACGACTTTGTCGGCGCGACCTCGGGCAGCGTGGTCATCGCGTCGGGCGCCGTCAGCGCGTCGTTTTCGGTGACGGTGCTCGATGACGCCGTGCCCGAGCCGTCCGAGGTCCTGGTGGTAACGTTGAGCAGCGCGATGCCGACGGGGGCGCCCGCGCGTGCGCGTGTAGGCGTGCCGATTTCCGTCAGGACCACGATCGAGGCGAGCGACCAGATAGACTACGACGACGACAACGACACCTTGATAGACGTGGCGACGACGTCGCAGTTGGCGGCGATACGCCACGACCTGGGCGGTGCCGGGATAGCGGGCGTGAGCAGTGCCGACGAGGCCGCTTATCTGGCGGCGTTTCCCTTTTTCGGCGACGGGCAGACCTGTCCCAGCACGTGCACCGGCTACGAGTTGTCGACCGACCTGGATCTGTCCGACGTACCGAACTGGACGCCGATAGGCGGGGGGATTACACGCGCCCCCTGGAACTACGTTCCCCCGGAGCGGCGTTACCAGGCCGTTTTTGAAGGCAACGGCCACGTCATCAGCAACGTAACGATCCGCAGCACGAACAATGCGACCGCCCGCTTCGATAGCGTGGGCTTTTTTGGTGCCGTGGGCGTCACAGGCAGGATCCGCAACGTGGGTTTGAACAACGTGCATACGGACGTGGCCAGCAGAAGCGTAGGGGCGGGCGCGTTGGCGGGGTACAACGCGGGCAAAGTGGCGGCGTGTTACGTGGTGGGCGACGGCAGACAAGTGCGCGGTGGTTGGGACTTGGGCGGTCTGGTAGGGAGATTGGACGGGGGTGTCGTAGTTGCCAGTTATGCGGACGTGCCGGTGCATCAGCGGTCGCGGGGGCAAAACGTGGGGGGGTTGATAGGCGTCGTTGTGAACGGGGGCATAGTCAGCGCCAGCTACGCGCTCTCGAGGCTGACCAGGGACGGCGACGGCCTGCAAGGGTCTCCGTCCGGCGGTCTGGTGGGGGGCTATGGTTCCGGTACGATACAGGCAAGCTACTTTGACGAAGGGCGCAGCGGTCAGTCCGATTGTTGCGGCAACAATAGGCCAACCACGGACACCGCGCCCAGGACTTCCGCTCAGTTGCGCGCCCCGACCGCGGCCGCGGGCACCATCTACGAGGGTTGGGACCGGTTGAACGTGGACGGCGTGGATCAGGGACGCGACGGCGACTACAACGACGACGCGCCGTGGGATTTCGGCACCACGTTTGATTACCCGGTGCTGGTGTTCGGCGGCGCTACCGACACGCAGGCGGCGCGTCGCACGTCGCAGCAGCAGGCGCAGCCGCAGGTAATTCTTGCGCCGACGCTCGCCGGCAGCGCGACCGTGTCGGAAGGTGGCACCGCGAGTTACGTGGTGCGCTTGCCGGAGGTCTTGCCGACGGGGGTGAGCGCGAGTTGGAGCTGGGCGGTGGGCGGCGAAGTCGACATCGCCGACTTTGTCGGCACGACCGCAGGCAACGTGGTCATCGAAGCCGGCGCGAGCAGTGCGTCGTTTTTGTTGATAGTGCGCGCTGACGGCGAGCCCGAGCTGTCCGAGGTTCTGGTGGTAACGTTGACGGACGCGAGGCTCACGGGGGCGCCCGCGCACGTGAGTATAGGCGTGCCGGTTTCCGTCAGGACCACGATCGAGTTAAGCGACGGCACCGACTACGACGACGACGACGATACCTTGATAGAGGTGGCGACGACGTCGCAGTTGGCGGCAATCCGCTACGACCTGGGCGGTGCCGGGATAACGGGCGTGGTGGGCAAGGCGAACAGACTCGCTTACTTTGCGGCGTTTCCCGTTTTCGACGAGAAGCAGACCTGTCCGAGCACGTGCACCGGCTACGAGTTATCGGCCGACCTGGATTTGTCCAGCGTGGAACCGGCCCCGGGCGCGGGCTGGACGCCGCTAGGCGGGGGAGGGGACAGCCTTCTGGATAATTATTACACCGCTGTTTTTGAAGGCAACGGCCACGTCATCAGCAATCTGCGGGTGGCCAGGGGTGGGCGGTTGTCTCATACGGGCTTGTTCGGCGCCGTGAGCGCCGTCGGCACGGTCCGCAACGTGGGCTTGCGCGACGCGCGGGTGTCCCTGGGTGATCACAGTACTTATATAGGAGCGCTGGTGGGCCGCAACGAGGGCAAAGTGGTGGCGAGTTACGTCAGTGGCGGTCGCATATCCGGCGTATGGGCGGTGGGTGGCTTGATAGGGGGTAATTACGGCAGGTTGGTGGCGAGTTACGCCGACGTGGAAGTGCATGCAGGGGGAGCCAACGCGGGCGGTCTGGTGGGCGAGGCCGGTGGTGCGTCGGTGGTGAGCGCCAGTTACGCGGTCGGGGCAGCGACGGGGAATGACAAAGTCGGCGGCTTGATAGGGAACAGGAGAGTCGGCGGCGTGGTGGAGTCCAGTTATTTTGACGTGGAGCGCAGCCTACGGGCCAGTTGCTGCGGAACGAACCCGGGTGATTTGAACAACTTCGCCCCGAAGACGTCGAGCCAGTTGCGCGCCCCGACCACGGCCGCGGGCACCATCTACGAGGGCTGGGACAAATTGAACGTGGACCGCGTGGATCAGGGACGTGACGGCGACTACAACGACGACGCGCCATGGGATTTCGGCAGCGTGTTTGATTACCCGGTGCTGGTGTTCGGCGGCGCTACCGACACGCAGGTGGCGCGTCGCACGTCGCAGCAGCGGACGCAGCCGCGGGTAAGTCTTGCGCCGACGCTCGCCGGCAGCGCGACGGTGTCGGAAGGCGAGGTCGCGAGTTACGTGGTGCGCTTGCCGGAGGTCCTGCCGACGGGGGTGACCGTGAGTTGGAGTTGGACGGTGGGCGGCGACGTCGGCGCCGCCGACTTTGTCGGCACGACCGCAGGCAGCGTGGTCATCGGTTCGGGCGCCGTCAGCGCGTCGTTTTCGGTGACGGTGCTTGATGATGCCGTGCCCGAGTTGTCCGAGGTACTGATGGTGACGTTGACGGGCGCGAGGCTCACGGGGGCGCCTGCGCGTGGCGTGAGTTTCGGCGTGCCGGTTTCCGTCAGGACCACCATCGAGTTAAGCGACGGCACCGACTACGACGACGACAACGACACCTTGATAGACGTGGAGACGACGTCGCAGTTGGCGGCAATCCGCTATGACCTGGGCGGTGCCGGGATAACGGGCGTGGGCAAGACTAACAAATCCGCTTATTTTGCGGCGTTTCCCTTTTTCGACGCGAAGCAGACCTGTCCGAGCACGTGCACCGGCTACGAGTTGTCGGCCGACCTGGATGTGTCCAGCGTGAACCCGGCCCCGGGCGCGGGCTGGACGCCGCTGGGCGGGGGAGGGGACAGCCTTCTGGATAATTATTACACCGCTGTTTTTGAAGGCAACGGCCACGTCGTCAGCAATCTGCGGGTGGCCAGGGGTGGGCGGTTGTCTCACGCGGGCTTGTTTGGCGCCGTCGGCGCCGGCGGCGTGATCCGCAACGTGGGCTTGCGCAACGCGCGGGTGTCCGTGGGCGATCATAGTACTTTTATAGGAGCGCTGGTGGGCCGCAACGACGGCGAAGTGGCGGCGAGTTACGTCAGTGGCGGTCGCATATCCGGCGTATGGGGGGTGGGTGGTTTGATAGGGGGTCATTACGGCCGCTTGGTGGCGAGTTATGCCGACGTGGAAGTGCATGCCGATGGAGGTACCGTGGGCGGTCTGGTAGGCCAGGCCTTTGTTCCGTCGGTGGTGAGCGCCAGTTACTCGGTCGGAAAACCGACGGGGAATACCGTCGGCGGCTTGCTAGGGCAAAGGGCAGTCGGCGCCGTGGTGGAGTCCAGTTATTTTGACGTGGAGCGCAGCCTACGGGCTGGTTGCTGCGGAACGAACCCGGGTGATTTGAACAACGTCGCCCCGAAGACCTCGAGCAAGTTGCGCGTCCCGACCACGGCCGCGGGCACCATCTACGAGGGTTGGGACAAATTGAACGTGGACCGCGTGGATCAGGGACGCGACGGCGACTTGAACGACGACGCGCCGTGGGATTTCGGCACCGTGTTCGATTACCCGGTGCTGGTGTTCGGCGGCGCTACCGACACCAGGCAGGCGCGTCGCACGTTGCAGCAGCAGGCGCAGGGGGTAATTCTTGCGCCGACGCTCGTCGGCAGCGCTACGGTGCCGGAAGGCGGCACCGCGAGTTACGTGGTGAGTTTGCCGGAGGTCTTGCCGGCCGGGGTGAGCGCGAGTTGGAATTGGGCGGTGGGCGGCGTCGACGTCGACGCCGCCGACTTTGTCGGCACGACCGCGGGCAGCGTGGTCATCGAGTCCGGTGCCGTCAGCGCGTCGTTTTCGGTGCGGGTGTTCGATGACGCCGTGCCCGAGTTGTCCGAGGTTCTGGTGGTATCGTTGACGGGCGCGAGGCTCACGGGGGCGCCCGCGCGCGTGGGCGTAGGCGTGCCGGTTTCCGTCAGGACCGCCATCGAGTTAAGCGACGGCACCAACTACGACACCGACGGCGATACCTTGATAGAGGTAAGGACGACGTTGCAGTTGGCGGCAATCCGCCACGACCTGGGCGGTGCCGGGATAGCGGGCGTGAGCGATACGAACAGAGCCAATTATTTTGAGGCGTTTTCCTTTTTCGACGAGAAGCAGACCTGTCCTAGCACGTGCACCGGCTACGAGTTATCGGCCGACCTGGACCTGTCCGGCATACCGGACTGGACGCCGATAGGCGGCGGCATCAGGCGTGGATCCCTTCCGGGGAATTTTTATACCGCTGTTTTTGAAGGCAACGGTCACGTCGTCAGCAATCTGCGGGTGAACAGGCCTGGGCAGCGGTGGTATAACGTGGGTTTGTTCGGCGCCGTCGGCGCCGGTGGCAGGATCCGCAACGTGGGCTTGCGGGACGCGCGGATATTCTTAGGCTTGGAAAGCGTTTATACCGGTGCGCTGGTGGGCCGCAACGAGGGCAAAGTGGCGGCGAGTTACGTCATTGGCGGTCTCATAGACGGCGTACATGAGATAGGCGGCTTGATAGGGGGTAATTTCGGTAGGGTGGTAGCGAGTTACGCCGACGTGGAAGTGTTTGCACCTCGAAGTGCAGGGGGCGGCCTGGTGGGCCTGGGCGGTGCCGCGTCGGTGGTGAGCGCCAGCTACTCCGTCGGGAGAACGGCGGGGTGGCGCACGGTCGCCGGCTTGATAGGGCAGCATAGCGATAACACCGCGGTGGTGGAGTCCAGTTATTTTGACAGAGAACGCAGCGGCCAGAGCAGATGCTGCGGAACGTATCCGCCGAGTCCGGACAACACCTCGAAGACGTCGAACGAGTTGCGCGTCCCGATCACGGCGACGGGCACCATCTACGCGGGTTGGGACAAGCTGAACGTGGACGACGTGGATCAGGGAGACGACGGCGACTACAACGACGACGCGCCGTGGGATTTCGGCAGCGTGTTCGATTACCCGGTGCTGGTGTTCGGCGGTGCTACCGAGACTATGGCGATGCGCCGCACGTCGCAGCGGCAGGCGCAACCGCAGGTGAGTCTTGCGCCGACGCTCACCGGCAGCGCGACGGTGCCGGAAGGTGGCACCGCAAGTTACGTGGTGAGTTTGCCGCTGGTCTTGCCGGCGGGGGTGAGCGCGAGTTGGAATTGGTCGGTGGGTGGCGACGAAGTCGACGGCGACGACTTTGTCGGCGCGACCACGGGCAGCGTGGTCATCGAGTCCGGCACCGTCAGCGCGTCGTTTTCAGTGAAGGTGCGCGATGACGACGCCCCCGAGTTGTCCGAGGTCCTGATGATCGCGTTGACGGGCGCGCGGCTCACGGGGGCGCCCGCGCGCGTGAGTGTAGGCGTGCCGGCTGCCGTGATGACCACCATCGAGTTCAGCGACGGAATAGACTACGACGACGACAACGACTCCTTGATAGAGGTGGCGACGACGTCGCAGTTGGCGGCGATACGCCACGACCTGGGCGGTGCCGGGATAGCGGGCGTGGGCAAGACTAACAAATCCGATTATTTTGCGGCGTTTCCCGTTTTCGGCGCGCTGCAGACCTGTCCCAGCACGTGCACCGGCTACGAGTTGTCAAACGACCTGGACCTTTCCGGCGTGGACTGGACGCCGCTAGGCGGCGGTGCCCGTGCCGTGCAGCCGGGCAACGTTCCGCCCGTGGGTATCCGCTACCGGGCGATTTTCGACGGCAACGGCCACGTGATAAGGAACGTGCGTATCCGCAGCCCGTCGCGGAATTGGCATTTTGTCGGCTTGTTCGGCGCGCTGGGCGAGGCCGGCTGGGTGCGCAACGTGGGTCTGCGGGACGTGGAGGTGGAGGTGCAGGGAGGCTACGGCGGCAGCACCGGAACGGCGGCCTTGGTAGGTTATAGCTACGGGCGAGTGGCGGCGAGTTACGTGTCGGGCGGTTCAGTGCGCGGTGGTTGGGAGGTAGGGGGCCTGGTGGGAGCCAACGGCGGCACGTTGATAGCGAGTTACGCGGACGTGTCGGTGGCTGCGACGGAGCGATCATTGGGTGGATTGGTGGGCCGTATGCTTGGTTCCGGGGTGGTGAGCGCGAGTTACTCGGTGGGTAGGGTGCTGACAAGCGCAGGCCCACGTTCGGTAGGCGGTCTGGTGGGCGGGCGCTCGGGAAGCAGCGTATTGAGCGCAAGTTACTTCGACAGCGAGCGCAGCGGCCAGAGCAGATGCTGCGGCGAGAGGGTGCCGGGTACGGACGACGCCCCGAAGACGTCGAGCGAGTTGCGAACCCCGACCACCGCGACGGGCACCATCTATGAGGGTTGGGACCAGTTGGACGTGGACGGAGTGGATCAGGGACGCGACGGCGACTACAACGACGACGCGCCGTGGCATTTCGGCACCGTGTTCGATTACCCGGTGCTGGTGTTCGCCGGTGCTACCGCCACTACGGTGGCGCGTCGGGCGTCGCAGATCGAGGCGCAGCAGACGGTGACGTTGCGCGGGAGCGCGACGGTGGCCGAGGGAGAAACGGCGGAGTACACGGTGGGCGTGCCCATCGAGGTGCCCCGTCCGGTTACGGTAAGTTGGGTCGTTGCCGCGGTGGCCGGGAGCGACGGCGCGATGCCCGGGGATTTTCGCGCTGGCGCCACGGCGACGACGGCGCTGGCCGATTTTCCGACCGGCACCGCGATCATCATGACGGGCAGCAGCAGGACGACGTTTTCGGTTCACGTTTTCGACGACCAGAACGCGGAGAACCCGGAGCGTTTCCAGGTGAGCGTGAACCTGGTCGCGGATGCGGGAGCGGAGGTGGCATTGAGAAGCGCGCTTCCGTTGGTGACCACCATCGAGGTGAGCGCGGGCACCGACTACGACGTCGACGACGACACCTTGATAGAGGTGGAGACGACGTCGCAGTTGGCGGCGATCCGCTACGACCTGGGCGGTGTCGGGCCGGCGGGCGTGAGCGCTGCGAACGAGGAAGATTATTATGCGGCGTTTCCCTTTTTCGACGAGGCGCGAACCTGCCCCAGCACGTGTACCGGCTACGAGTTGTCGGCCGATCTGGACTTGTCCAGCATCCCGGACTGGACGCCGCTGGGCGGGGGGGTCGAAACCCTTCTGGAGGAGGATTATTACACCGCCGTTTTTGAAGGCAACGGCCGCGTCATCAGCAATTTGCGGGTGGCCAGGGATGGACAGTTTTCTCACGCGGGCTTGTTCGGCGCCGTGAGCGCCGTCGGCGTGATCCGCAACGTGGGTTTGCGCAACGCGCGGGTGTCCCTGGGTGCTCATAGTACTTATATAGGAGCGCTGGTGGGCCGCAACGATGGCCAAGTGGCGGCGAGTTACGTCAGTGGCGGTCGCATATCCGGCGCCTCCGCGGTGGGCGGCTTGATAGGGGATCATCGCGGCAGGTTGGTGGCGAGTTACGCCGACGTGGAAGTGCATGCAGAGGAAAGTAACGTGGGCGGTCTGGTGGGCGAAGCCGGTGGCGCGTCGGTGGTAAGCGCCAGCTACTCCGTCGGCAGGCCGACGGGGGGAACGGTCGGCGGCTTGATAGGGAACAGGAGAGTCGGCGCCGTCGTGGAGTCCAGTTATTTTGACCGGGAGCGCAGCGGCCGGAGCCGTTGCTGCGGAACGAATCCGCCGACTCCGGACGACGCCTCGAAGGCGTCAGTCGAGTTGTTTTTTCCGACCACCGCGGCAGGCACCATCTACGAGGGTTGGAACCAGTTGAACGTGGACGCCGTGGATCAGGGAGACGACGGCGACTACAACGACGACGCGCCGTGGGATTTCGGCGGCGCGTTTGATTACCCGGTGCTGGTGTTCGGCGGCTCTACCGAGACGGTGCAGGCGCGTCGCACGTCGCAGCGGCAGGCGCAGAGGATAATTCTTACGCCGACGCTCGCCGGCAGCGAGACGGTGTCGGAAGGCGAGGTGGCGAGTTACGTGGTGAGTTTTCCGATGGCCTTGCCGGCGGGGGTGGCCACGAGTTGGAGTTGGGTGGTGGGCGGCGGCGAAGTCGGCAGCGCCGACTTTGTCGGCACGACCGCGGGCAGCGTGGTCATCACCTCGGACGTCGTCAGCGCGTCGTTTTCGGTCAGGGTGTTCGATGACGCTATCCCTGAGTTTTCCGAGGTACTGGTGGTAACGTTGACGGGCGCGAGGCTCACGGGGGCGCCCGCGCGTGTGACTTCAGGCGTGGTTTCCATGATGACCACCATCGAGTTCAGCGACGGCACCGACTACGACACCGACGGCGACGCCTTGATAGAGGTGACGACGAGGTCGCAGTTGGATGCGATCCGCCACGACCTGGGCGGCGCCGGGCTGGCGGGCGTGAGCGGCGATGCGAACAGGAGTGCTTATCTGGCAGCGTTTCCCTTTTTCGATGAGAGGCGCACCTGTGTGAACACGTGCGCCGGCTACGAGTTGTCAAACGACCTGGACCTTTCCGGCATGGACTGGACGCCGATAGGCGGCGGTACTCGCGTTAGAACGCGGAACAACGTTCCGCCCGCGGGCATCCGCTACCAGGGGGTTTTCGAGGGCAACGGCCACGTGATAAGGAATATGCGTATCCGCAGCCCGTCGCGGCCTTGGCATTATGTCGGCTTGTTCAGCACATTGGGTGGGGACGGCCGGGTGCGCAACGTGGGCCTGCGGGACGTGGTCGTGGACGTGCAGGGGGGTCGCGAGGGTAGCTTAGGAACGGGGGCCTTGGTGAGTTTTAGCTATGGGCAAGTGGCGGCGAGTTACGTGTCGGGTGGATCGGTGCGCGGCGGTTCGTGGGTAGGGGGCTTGATGGGAGTCAACTTGGGCACGTTGGTAGCGAGTTACGCGGACGTGTCGGTGGCTGGGACCGATCGGTCATTGGGCGGATTGGCGGGCGGTATGAGTGGTTCCGGGGTGGTGCGCGCGAGTTACTCGGTGAGTAGGGTGCTGCCAGGCGAAGACTCACGTTCGGTAGGCGGTCTGGTGGGCGGACGCTCGAGGAGAAGCGTATTGAGCGCAAGTTACTTTGACAGCGAGCGCAGCGGCCAGAGCAGATGCTGCGGAGAGAGAGTGCCGAGTACGGACAACGCCCCGAAGACGTCGAGCGAGTTGCGTGTCCCGATCGCGGCCGCGGGCACCATCTATGAAGGTTGGGATCAGTTGGACGTGGATCGCGTGGATCAGGGACGCGACGGCGACTACAACGACGACGCGCCGTGGCATTTCGGCACCGTGTTCGATTACCCGGTGCTGGTGTTCGGCGGTGCTACCGCCACTATGGTGGCGCGTCGGGCGTCGCAGCTCGGGGCGCAGCAGACGGTGACGTTGCGCGGGAGCGCGACGGTGGCCGAGGGAGAAACGGCGGAGTACACGGTGGGCGTGCCCATCGAGGTGCCCCGTCCGGTTACGGTAAGTTGGGTCGTTGCCGCGGTGGCCGGGAGCGACGGCGCGATGCCCGGGGATTTTCGCGCTGGCGCCACGGCGACGACGGCGCTGGCCGATTTTCCGGCCGGCACCGCGATCATCATGACGGGCAGCAGCAGGACGACGTTTTCGGTTCACGTTTTCGACGACCAGGGCGCGGAGGATCCGGAGCGCTTCCAGGTGGATGCGAGCATAGTCGCGGATGCGGGAGCGGAGCTGGCATTGAGAGGCGCGCTTCCGTCAGTGACCACCATCGAGGCGAGCGCGGGCACCGACTACGACGCCGACGCCGACGGTTTGATAGACGTGGAGACGACGTCGCAGTTGGCGATGATCCGCCACGACCTGGGCGGTGTCGGGCCGGCGGGCGTGGGCAGTGCCAACAGGGCCGCTTATTATGCGGCGTTTCCCTTTTTCGACGAGAAACGGACCTGTCCCAGCACGTGCACCGGCTACGAGTTGTCGGGCGACCTGGACTTGTCCGACGTAGCGGACTGGACGCCGATAGGCGGGGGCTTGGGGGTGGAATATCCGGTGGATTATTACACCGCCGTTTTTGAAGGCAACGGTCGCGTCATCAGCAATCTGACGATGACCGGGGACGGGCAGCGGTATCACGTGGGTTTGTTTGGCGCCGTCGGCGCCGACGGCGCGATCCGCAACGTCGGCTTGCGCAACGCGCGGGTGGACTTGGGCCACAGCAGCACCTATACCGGTGCGCTGGTGGGTCGCAACGAGGGCAAGGTGGCGGCGAGTTACGTGATCGGCGGTCGCGTATCCGGCGCCTCGAGAGTGGGCGGTTTGATAGGGGGTCATTACGGCAGTCTGGTGGCGAGTTACGCCGACGTGGAGGTGCATGCAGAGGGAAGCAACGCGGGCGGTCTGGTGGGCGAAGCCGGCGGCGCGTCGGTGGTCAGCGCCAGCTACTCGGTCGGGGTAACGACGGGGACGGCCACGGCCGGCGGTCTGATAGGCAACCGGGTAGTCGGCGCCGTGGTGGAGTCGAGTTATTTTGACGCCGAGCGCAGCGGCTTGAGCCGTTGCTGCGGAACGAACGTGCCGACTACGGATACCGCGCCCAGGACTTCCTCTCAGTTGCGCGTTCCGACGACGACCGCGGGCACGATCTATGCGGGTTGGGACCAGTTGAACGTGGACGGCTTGGATCGGGGACGCGACGGCGACTTGAACGACGACGCGCCGTGGGACTTCGGCAGCGTGTTCGATTACCCGGTGCTGGTGTTCGGCGGTGCTACTGACACGGAGGCGGCGCGTCGCACGTTGCAGCGGGAGGCGCAGCCGGCGGTGAGTCTTGCCCCGACGCTCACCGGCAGCGAGACGGTGTCGGAAGGCGGCACCGCGAGTTACGTGGTGCGCTTGCCGCAGGCCTTGCCGCCGGGGGTGCGTGCGCGTTGGGATTGGTCGGTGGGCGGCGGCGAAGTCGACGCCGACGACTTTGTCGGCGTGACTGCGAGCAGCGTGGCCATCGAATCGGGCGCCGTCAGCGCGTCGTTTTCGTTGAGGGTGCGCGTGGACGGCGAGCCCGAGTTGTCTGAGGTGCTGGTGGTGACGTTGACGGGCGCGAGGCTCACGGGGGCGCCCGCGCGCGTGAGTTTAGGCGTGCCGCTTTCCGTCAGGACCATCATCGAGGCGAGCGACGAAACAATCTACAACGGCGACGGCGATACCTTGATAGACGTGGAGACGACGTCGCAGTTGGCGGCGATCCGCTACGACCTGGGCGGTGTCGGGCCGGCGGGCGTTAGCGATGCGAACAGGGCCGCTTATTATGCGGCGTTTCCCTTTTTCGACGAGAAACGGACCTGTCCGAGCACGTGCACCGGCTACGAGTTGTCGAACGACCTGGACTTGTCCGACGTAGCGGACTGGACGCCGATAGGCGGGGGCTCGGGGGTGGAATATCCGGTGGATTATTACACCGCCGTTTTTGAAGGCAACGGCCGCGTCATCAGCAATCTGCGGGTGACCGGGGACGGGCAGCGGTATCACGTGGGTTTGTTCGGCGCCGTCGGCGCCGTCGGCACCATCCGCAACGTGGGCTTGCGCAACGCGCGGGTGGTCTTGGGCCACAGCAGCACCTATACCGGTGCGCTGGTGGGCCGCAACGAGGGCAAGGTGGCGGCGAGTTACGTGAGTGGCGGTCGCGTATCCGGCGCCTCGAGAGTGGGTGGTTTGATAGGGGGTCATTACGGCAGTCTGGTGGCGAGTTACGCCGACGTGGAGGTGCATGCAGAGGAAAGCGACGCGGGCGGTCTGGTGGGCGAAGCCGGCGGCGCGTCGGTGGTCAGCGCCAGCTACTCGGTCGGGGTAACGACGGGGACGGCCACGGTCGGCGGTCTGATAGGCAACCGGGTAGTCGGCGCCGTGGTGGAGTCGAGTTATTTTGACGCCGAGCGCAGCGGTCTGAGCCGTTGCTGCGGAACGAATGCGCCGAGTTCGGACGACACCTCGAAGACATCGAGCGAGTTGCGCGTCCCGACGACGACCGCGGGAACCATCTATGAGGGTTGGGACCAGTTGAACGTGGACGGCGTGGCTCGGGGACGCGACGGCGATTTGAACGACGACAGTCCGTGGGACTTCGGCAGCGTGTTCGAGTATCCGGTGCTGGTGTTCGGCGGTTCTACCGAAACGATGCAGGCGCGTCGCACGTTGCAGCGGGAGGCGCAGCCGGCGGTGAGTCTTGCCCCGACGCTCGCCGGCAGCGAGACGGTGTCGGAAGGCGGCACCGCGAGTTACGTGGTGCGCTTGCCGCAGGCCTTGCCGCCGGGGGTGCGCGTGCGTTGGGATTGGTCGGTGGGCGGCGGCGAAGTCGACGCCGACGACTTTGTCGGCGTGACCGCGAGCAGCGTGGCCATCGAATCGGGCGCCGTCAGCGCATCGTTTTCGGTGGCGGTGTTTGATGACGACGCGCCCGAGTTGTCCGAGGTGCTGGTGGTGACGTTGACGGGCGCGAGGCTCACGGGGGCGCCCGCGCGCGGCGTGGATCTGGGCATGCCGGTTTCCGTCAGGACCATCATCGAGGCGAGCGACGAAACAATCTACAACGGCGACGGCGATACCTTGATAGACGTGGAGACGACGTCGCAGTTGGCGGCGATACGCTATGACCTGGGCGGTGTCGGGCCGGCGGGCGTGAGCAGTGCGAACAGGGCCGCTTATTATGCGGCGTTTCCCTTTTTCGACGAGAAACGGACCTGTCCGAGCACGTGCACCGGCTACGAGTTGTCTGCCGACCTGGACTTGGACAGCATAGCGGACTGGACGCCGATAGGCGGGGGCTCGGGGGTGGAATATCCGGTGGATTATTACACCGCCGTTTTTGAAGGCAACGGCCGCGTCATCAGCAATCTGACGATGACCGGAAACGGGCAGCGGTATCACGTGGGTTTGTTCGGCGCCGTCGGCGCCGACGGCGCGATCCGCAACGTGGGCTTGCGCAACGCGCGGGTGGACTTGGGTCGCAGCAGCACCTATAGCGGTGCGCTGGTGGGCCGCAACGAGGGCAAGGTGGCGGCGAGTTACGTGATCGGCGGTCGCGTATCCGGCGCCTTTGGGGTGGGCGGTTTGATAGGAGGTCATTACGGCAGTCTGGTGGCGAGTTACGCCGACGTGGAGGTGCAAGCAGAGGAAAGCAACGCGGGCGGTCTGGTGGGCGAAGCCGGCGGCGCGTCGGTGGTCAGCGCCAGCTACTCGGTCGGGGTAACGACGGGGACGGCCACGGCCGGCGGTCTGATAGGCAACCGGGTAGTCGGCGCCGTGGTGGAGTCGAGTTATTTTGACGCCGAGCGCAGCGGCTTGAGCCGTTGCTGCGGAACGAATGCGCCGAGTTCGGACACCGCCCCGAAGACGTCGAGCGAGTTGCGCGTCCCGACGACGACCGCGGGCACGATCTATGCGGGTTGGGACCAGTTGAACGTGGACGGCTTGGATCGGATAGGCGACGGCGACTTGAACGACGACGCGCCGTGGGACTTCGGCAGCGTGTTCGAGTATCCGGTGCTGGTGTTCGGCGGTTCTACCGAAACGATGCAGGCGCGTCGCACGTTGCAGCGGGAGGCGCAGCCGGCGGTGAGTCTTGCCCCGACGCTCGCTGGCAGCGAGACGGTGTCGGAAGGCGGCACCGCGAGTTACGTGGTGCGCTTGCCGCAGGCCTTGCCGCCGGGGGTGCGTGCGAGCTGGGATTGGTCGGTGGGCGGCGGCGAAGTCGACATCGCCGACTTTATCGGCGTGACTGCGAGCAGCGTGGCCATCGAATCGGGCGCCGTCAGCGCGTCGTTTTCGGTGGGGGTGTTTGATGACGACGAGCCCGAGTTGTCCGAGGTGCTGGTGGTGACGTTGACGGGCGCGAGGCTCACGGGGGCGCCCGCGCGCGTGAGTTTAGGCGTGCCGCTTTCCGTCAGGACCACGATCGAGGCGAGCGACGAAACAATCTACAACGGCGACGGCGATACCTTGATAGACGTGGAGACGACGTCGCAGTTGGCGGCGATCCGCTACGACCTGGGCGGTGTCGGGCCGGCGGGCGTGGGCAAGACTAACAAATCCGCTTATTATGCGGCGTTTCCCTTTTTCGACGAGAAACGGACCTGTCCGAGCACGTGCACTGGCTACGAGTTGTCGGGCGACCTGGACTTGTCCGACGTAGCGGATTGGACGCCGATAGGCGGGGGTTCGGGGGTGGAAGCTCCAGTAGATTATTACACCGCCGTTTTTGAAGGCAACGGCCACGTCATCAGCAATCTGACGATGGCCACGGACGGGCAGCGGTATCACGTGGGTCTGTTCGGCGCCGTCGGTGCCGACGGCGCGATCCGCAACGTGGGTTTGCGCAACGCGCGGGTGGACTTGGGTCGCAGCAGCACCTATACCGGTGCGCTGGTGGGCCGCAACGAGGGCAAGGTGGCGGCAAGTTACGTCAGTGGCGGTCGCATATCCGGCGCCTCGAGAGTGGGTGGTTTGATAGGGGGTCATTACGGCAGTCTGGTGGCGAGTTACGCCGACGTGGAGGTGCATGCGGAGGAAAGCAACGCGGGCGGTCTGGTGGGCGAAGCCGGTGGCGCGTCGGTGGTCAGCGCCAGCTACTCGGTCGGGGTAACGACGGGGACGGCCACGGCCGGCGGTCTGATAGGCAACCGGGTAGTCGGCGCCGTGGTGGAGTCGAGTTATTTTGACGCCGAGCGCAGCGGCTTGAGCCGTTGCTGCGGAACGAATGCGCCGAGTCCGGACGACACCTCGAAGACGTCGAGCGAATTGCGCGTCCCGACGACGACCGCGGGCACGATCTATGCGGGTTGGGATCAGTTGAACGTGGACGGCTTGGATCGGATAGGCGACGGCAACTTGAACGACGACAGTCCGTGGGACTTCGGCAGCGTGTTTGATTACCCGGTGCTGGTGTTCGGCGGCGCTACCGACACGGAGGCGGCGCGTCGCACGTCGCAGCGGGAGGCGCAGCCGGCGGTGAGTCTTGCCCCGACGCTCACCGGCAGCGAGACGGTGTCGGAAGGCGGCACCGCGAGTTACGTGGTGCGCTTGCCGCAGGCCTTGCCGCCGGGGGTGCGTGCGCGTTGGGATTGGTCGGTGGGCGGCGGCGAAGTCGACGCCGACGACTTTATCGGCGCGACCACGGGCAACGTGGCCATCGTCTCGGGCGCCGTCAGCGCGTCGTTTTCGGTGGGGGTGTTTGATGACGACGAGCCCGAGTTTTCCGAGGTGCTGGTGGTGACGTTGACGGGCGCGAGGCTCACGGGGGCGCCCGCGCGCGGCGTGGATCTGGGCATGCCGCTTTCCGTCAGGACCATCATCGAGGCGAGCGACGAAACAATCTACAACGGCGACGGCGATACCTTGATAGACGTGGAGACGACGTCGCAGTTGGCGGCGATCCGCTACGACCTGGGCGGTGTCGGGTTGGCGGGCGTGAGCAGTGCGAACAGGGCCGCTTATTATGCGGCGTTTCCCTTTTTCGACGAGAAACGGACCTGTCCGAGCACGTGCACCGGCTACGAGTTGTCTGCCGACCTGGACTTGGACAGCATAGCGGACTGGACGCCGATAGGCGGGGGCTCGGGGGTGGAATATCCGGTGGATTATTACACCGCCGTTTTTGAAGGCAACGGCCGCGTCATCAGCAATCTGACGATGACCGGAAACGGGCAGCGGTATCACGTGGGTTTGTTCGGCGCCGTCGGCGCCGGCGGCGCGATCCGCAACGTGGGCTTGCGCAACGCGCGGGTGGTCTTGGGTCGCAGCAGCACCTATACCGGTGCGCTGGTGGGCCGCAACGAGGGCAAGGTGGCGGCGAGTTACGTGATCGGCGGTCGCATATCCGGCGCCTCGGGGGTGGGCGGTTTGATAGGGGGTCATTACGGCCGGTTGGTTGCGAGTTACGCCGACGTGGAGGTGCATGCGGAGGGAAGCAACGCGGGCGGTCTGGTGGGCGAAGCCGGTGGCGCGTCGGTGGTCAGCGCCAGCTACTCGGTCGGGGTAACGACGGGGACGGCCACGGTCGGCGGTCTGATAGGCAACCGGGTAGTCGGCGCCGTGGTGGAGTCGAGTTATTTTGACGCCGAGCGCAGCGGCTTGAGCCGTTGCTGCGGAACGAATGCGCCGAGTTCGGACGACACCTCGAAGACATCGAGCGAGTTGCGCGTTCCGACGACGACCGCGGGCACGATCTACGCCGGTTGGGATCAGTTGGACGTGGACGGCTTGGATCGGGGACGCGACGGCAACTTGAACGACGACGCGCCGTGGGACTTCGGCAGCGTGTTCGAGTATCCGGTGCTGGTGTTCGGCGGCTCCACCGAAACGGTGCAGGCGCGTCGCACGTCGCAGCGGGAGGCGCAGCCGGCGGTGAGTCTTGCCCCGACGCTCGCCGGCAGCGAGACGGTGTCGGAAGGCGGCACCGCGAGTTACGTGGTGCGCTTGCCGCAGGCCTTGCCGCCGGGGGTGCGTGCGAGTTGGGATTGGTCGGTGGGCGGCGGTGAAGTCGACGCCGCTGACTTTGTCGGCACGACCGCAGGCAACGTGGTCATCGTCTCGGGCGCCGTCAGCGCGTCGTTTTCGGTGGGGGTGCGCGACGACGACGCGCCCGAGTTTTCCGAGGTGCTGGTGGTGACGTTGACGGGCGCGAGGCTCACGGGGGCGCCCGCGCGCGGCGTGGATCTGGGCATGCCGGTTTCCGTCAGGACCATCATCGAGGCGAGCGACGAAACAATCTACAACGGCGACGGCGACACCTTGATAGACGTGGAGACGACGTCGCAGTTGGCGGCGATACGCTACGACCTGGGCGGTGTCGGGCCGGCGGGCGTGAGCAGTGCGAACAAGGCCGCTTATTATGCGGCGTTTCCCTTTTTCGACGAGAAACGGACCTGTCCGAGCACGTGCACCGGCTACGAGTTGTCGAACGACCTGGACTTGTCCGACGTAGCGGACTGGACGCCGATAGGCGGGGGCTCGGGGGTGGAATATCCGGTGGATTATTACACCGCCGTTTTTGAAGGCAACGGCCGCGTCATCAGCAATCTGCGGGTGACCGGGGACGGGCAGCGGTATCACGTGGGTTTGTTCGGCGCCGTCGGCGCCGTCGGCACCATCCGCAACGTGGGCTTGCGCAACGCGCGGGTGGTCTTGGGCCACAGCAGCACCTATACCGGTGCGCTGGTGGGCCGCAACGAGGGCAAGGTGGCGGCGAGTTACGTGAGTGGCGGTCGCGTATCCGGCGCCTCGAGAGTGGGTGGTTTGATAGGGGGTCATTACGGCAGTCTGGTGGCGAGTTACGCCGACGTGGAGGTGCATGCAGAGGAAAGCGACGCGGGCGGTCTGGTGGGCGAAGCCGGCGGCGCGTCGGTGGTCAGCGCCAGCTACTCGGTCGGGGTAACGACGGGGACGGCCACGGTCGGCGGTCTGATAGGCAACCGGGTAGTCGGCGCCGTGGTGGAGTCGAGTTATTTTGACGCCGAGCGCAGCGGTCTGAGCCGTTGCTGCGGAACGAATGCGCCGAGTTCGGACGACACCTCGAAGACATCGAGCGAGTTGCGCGTCCCGACGACGACCGCGGGAACCATCTATGAGGGTTGGGACCAGTTGAACGTGGACGGCGTGGCTCGGGGACGCGACGGCGATTTGAACGACGACAGTCCGTGGGACTTCGGCAGCGTGTTCGAGTATCCGGTGCTGGTGTTCGGCGGTTCTACCGAAACGATGCAGGCGCGTCGCACGTTGCAGCGGGAGGCGCAGCCGGCGGTGAGTCTTGCCCCGACGCTCGCCGGCAGCGAGACGGTGTCGGAAGGCGGCACCGCGAGTTACGTGGTGCGCTTGCCGCAGGCCTTGCCGCCGGGGGTGCGCGTGCGTTGGGATTGGTCGGTGGGCGGCGGCGAAGTCGACGCCGACGACTTTGTCGGCGTGACCGCGAGCAGCGTGGCCATCGAATCGGGCGCCGTCAGCGCATCGTTTTCGGTGACGGTGTTTGATGACGACGCGCCCGAGTTGTCCGAGGTGCTGGTGGTGACGTTGACGGGCGCGAGGCTCACGGGGGCGCCCGCGCGCGGCGTGGATCTGGGCATGCCGGTTTCCGTCAGGACCATCATCGAGGCGAGCGACGAAACAATCTACAACGGCGACGGCGATACCTTGATAGACGTGGAGACGACGTCGCAGTTGGCGGCGATACGCTATGACCTGGGCGGTGTCGGGCCGGCGGGCGTGAGCAGTGCGAACAGGGCCGCTTATTATGCGGCGTTTCCCTTTTTCGACGAGAAACGGACCTGTCCCAGCACGTGCACCGGCTACGAGTTGTCGAACGATCTGGACTTGTCCGACGTAGCGGATTGGACGCCGCTAGGCGGGGGTTCGGGGGTGGAAGCTCCAGTAGATTATTACACCGCCGTTTTTGAAGGCAACGGCCGCGTCATCAGCAATCTGACGATGACCGGAAACGGGCAGCGGTATCACGTGGGTTTGTTCGGCGCCGTCGGCGCCGACGGCGCGATCCGCAACGTGGGTTTGCGCAACGCGCGGGTGGTCTTGGGTCGCAGCAGCACCTATACCGGTGCGCTGGTGGGTCGCAACGAGGGCAAGGTGGCGGCGAGTTACGTCAGTGGCGGTCGCATATCCGGCGCATCCGGGGTGGGCGGTTTGATAGGGGGTCATTACGGCAGTTTGGTCGCGAGTTACGCAGACGTGGAGGTGCATGCGGAGGAAAGCAACGCGGGCGGTCTGGTGGGCGAAGCCGGCGGCGCGTCGGTGGTCAGCGCCAGCTACTCGGTCGGGGTAACGACGGGGACGGCCACGGTCGGCGGTCTGATAGGCAACCGGGTAGTCAGCGCCGTGGTGGAGTCGAGTTATTTTGACGCCGAGCGCAGCGGTCTGAGCCGTTGCTGCGGAACGAATGCGCCGAGTTCGGACGACACCTCGAAGACGTCGAGCGAGTTGCGTGTCCCGACGACGGCCGCGGGCACGATCTACGCCGGTTGGGACCAGTTGGACGTGGACGGCTTGGATCGGAGAGGCGACGGCGATTTGAACGACGACAGTCCGTGGGACTTCGGCAGCGTGTTTGATTACCCGGTGCTGGTGTTCGGCGGCGCTACCGACACGGAGGCGGCGCGTCGCACGTCGCAGCGGGAGGCGCAGCCGGCGGTGAGTCTTGCACCGACGCTCACCGGCAGCGAGACGGTGTCGGAAGGCGGCACCGCGAGTTACGTGGTGCGCTTGCCGCAGGCCTTGCCGCCGGGGGTGAGCGTGCGTTGGGATTGGTCGGTGGGCGGCGGCGAAGTCGACGCCGACGACTTTGTCGGCGTGACTGCGAGCAGCGTGGCCATCGTCTCGGGCGCCGTCAGCGCGTCGTTTTCGGTGGGGGTGCGCGACGACGACGAGCCCGAGTTTTCCGAAGTGCTGGTGGTGACGTTGACGGGCGCGAGGCTCACGGGGGCGCCCGCGCGCGGCGTGGATCTGGGCATGCCGGTTTCCGTCAGGACCATCATCGAGGCGAGCGACGAAACAATCTACAACGGCGACGGCGATACCTTGATAGACGTGGAGACGACGTCGCAGTTGGCAGCGATCCGCTACGACCTGGGCGGTGTCGGGTTGGCGGGCGTGGGCAAGACTAACAAATCCGCTTATTATGCGGCGTTTCCCTTTTTCGACGAGAAACGGACCTGTCCGAGCACGTGCACCGGCTACGAGTTGTCGGGCGACCTGGACTTGTCCGACGTAGCGGACTGGACGCCGATAGGCGGGGGCTCGGGGGTGGAATATCCGGTGGATTCTTACACCGCTGTTTTTGAAGGCAACGGCCGCGTCATCAACAATCTGACGATGACCGGAAACGGGCAGCGGTATCACGTGGGTTTGTTCGGCGCCGTCGGCGCCGCCGGCGTGATCCGCAACGTGGGCTTGCGCAACGCGCGGGTGGACTTGGGCCGCAGCAGCACCTATACCGGTGCGCTGGTGGGCCGCAACGAGGGCAAGGTGGCGGCGAGTTACGTGATCGGCGGTCGCATATCCGGCGCCTCGGGGGTGGGCGGTTTGATAGGGGGTCATTACGGCGGGCTGGTGGCGAGTTACGCCGACGTGGGAGTGCATGCAGAGGAAAGCAACGCGGGCGGTCTGGTGGGCGAAGCCGGCGGCGCGTCGGTGGTCAGCGCCAGCTACTCGGTCGGGGTAACGACGGGGACGGCCACGGCCGGCGGTCTGATAGGCAACCGGGTAGTCGGCGCCGTGGTGGAGTCGAGTTATTTTGACGCCGAGCGCAGCGGCTTGAGCCGTTGCTGCGGAACGAATGCGCCGAGTTCGGACGACACCTCGAAGACGTCGAGCGAGTTGCGCGTCCCGACGACGACCGCGGGCACGATCTACGCGGGTTGGGATCAGTTGAACGTGGACGGCTTGGATCGGGGACGCGACGGCGACTTGAACGACGACGCGCCGTGGGACTTCGGCAGCGTGTTCGATTACCCGGTGCTGGTGTTCGGCGGTTCTACCGAAACGATGCAGGCGCGTCGCACGTCGCAGCGGGAGGCGCAGCCGGCGGTGAGTCTTGCACCGACGCTCGCCGGCAGCGAGACGGTGTCGGAAGGCGGCACCGCGAGTTACGTGGTGCGCTTGCCGCAGGCCTTGCCGCCGGGGGTGAGCGTGCGTTGGGATTGGTCGGTGGGCGGCGGCGAAGCCGACGCCGACGACTTTATCGGCGTGACCGCGAGCAGCGTGGTCATCGAATCGGGCGCCGTCAGTGCGTCGTTTTCGTTGAGGGTGCGCGTGGACGGCGAGCCCGAGCTGTCCGAGGTGCTGGCGGTGACGTTGACGGGCGCGAGGCTCACGGGGGCGCCCGCGCGCGTGGTTTTAGGCGTGCCGAGCACCGTTGCGCGCACGACGATAGAGGCCAATGAGCTGAGTCAGGTGACGGTGGCGGCGACGTCCGCGACGGTGAGCGAAAGCACTACCGCGACGTTCACGATCGCGTTGAGTGGCGGCGGTGATCGTGCGGTGGTCGTGGACTATGAGATTGCCGCCGCGTCCGAGGGTTTGACGCACGAGGACCTGGCCGCGGTGCACGTAGCGGGGCGCGGCGCCGCCGGCGTGCGCTCGGTGGTTTCGCTGCCGTTTACCGGGAGCGTGGTGCTGAATGAGGCGGGTGTGGCGAGGATAGAGGTGGGCGTGCCGAGCGACGGTATCGGGGATGAGGGCCGCGAGCGGTTTCGTTTGAGGCTGACGGGCTGCCCGAATTGCGTCACCCATCTGGCGGAGCTGGGGACGCCGTCGTTTGCGGACGTTGGCATTTTCAGCGAGAGGGTCGTAGTGGTGGACGCGCGAGTGGTTTTGCAGGGGGCGTTGCTTGCCGGGGCCGGTCGGATGAGGAGCGACTTGGCGGGTCTGTTGCCGAGGCGCCAGCCGTACGGCGCGTTGCCGTGGGAGCACCCGGTGACGACGACGGTGCCGCACGCGGGCGCGGCGGTCGGCCTGGCCAGTGTCACCTCGACGATAGTGGACTGGGTGCTGGTGGAGTTGCGCACCGGCCAGAACACGACCGCGGCCGCGTCGTCGCGGCCGCCGACGGGCGGTCGCGCCGCGGGTCTGCTGTTGAGCGACGGTCGCATCGTGGGGATAAACGAGGCGGCGTCGTCGGTGGCGGACGCGCTGTCATTGGGCGGCGTGCGCTTTGAGGCGGAGCTGTCCGAAGGGGAGGACCTGTACGTGCTGATCCACCACCGCAACCATCTGTCGGTGATGTCGGCGATACCGGCGGCCGCGACCACGGGCGCCGGTTGCGAGGCGGACTACTGCGTGGACTTCCGCGTCGGGCAGTCGCACGGGGGCGGGCAGATTGCAGTGGGGGCGGGCGTGTATGCGATGGTCGCGGGCGACGTGGATCGAAACGGCGTGATTGATGAACGGGACGAAGTATTGATACGCGTGTACAACTTGTCGTCGTTGGGTGCGGGCGACTACCGCGCCGCGGCCGCGGCCGGCCATTACGCGGTGGACGCGGACGTGGACTTTGACGGCGAGGTGTTGTCCGCCGATCGGTATTTCGTGATAGAGAACGAGGGTCGGCGCAGGATGTTTTCGGTGCATTAGGCAATGGCCGGCTTGGTCGTTTCCTGTAATGATTATAAAAGTAAGAGAGAACAATAACTTGTATTCATCTGTCAGGAGTCGGAATGGAATTGATCTAATTGCTTGATATAATTCCTCAATCGCCCATTCTCATGGATCAGGGCGTATAGCCTACAGTTCCCTACTAGCATGGTATTTCCTTTCCCTGGCCTTAGGGCGCGTGCCGTCCGTATCGGGCGCACCTGCATCTATCTTGTCGCAAGCGACTGCTCCCGACGCGTTGCCGCCGGTCACGAGAAAGTGCGCGAAAGCGTGAACGCTCGGCGGTTTGTGATGGGGGGGGGGGGGGGGGGGGGGGGGTGCGTGCGTAGTCTGTTATTGCTATTAGGGTTGTCCGTTGTCGCTACCGTGTCCGCCCAGGAAGCGGTCGCGCCGACGGCGCACGCCGGGCCTGATCAGACCGTGTCCGAGGGCGCCGTGGTGACTTTGGACGGCGCCGCGAGCAGCAGTTCGCACAACGAGCCGCTGAGGTACGGCTGGCGCCAGATCGGCGGTGGCGACGTGGTTTTGGGGAATCCGACGTCGTCGGTGGCGACGTTCACGGCGCCGGTGCAGTTGGCGGCGACGGCGACGCTGGTGTTCGAGTTGACGGTAACGGACGCGCGCGACGCGACGGGCACGGCTACGGTAGTGGTCGCGGTGCGACCGGGCGAGAACGACGCGCCGACGGCGGACGCGGGCGCCGACCAGGTGGTGGACGAGGGCCAGTTGGTGACGCTGGCCGGCGATGGCAGCGATCCGGAGAACGAGATGCTGGTGTATGGCTGGCGTCAGATCAGCGGCAGTCAGGTGTCGTTGCACGACGCCGCAGCGCGCAGCACGACGTTCCTGGCGCCGGTGCAGTTGGCGAGCAGCGAGACCCTGACGTTCGTGCTGGTGGCGACGGACACGCGGGGTCTGTCGTCGCCCGTGGAACGTCAGTTGAGCGATCGGACAACGAACACGGTGGTGATCACGGTGCGACCGGGCGTGAACGACGCGCCGACGGCGGACGCGGGCGCCGACCAGGTGGTGGACGAGGGCCAGTTGGTGACGCTGGCCGGCGATGGCAGCGATCCGGAGAACGAGATGCTGGTGTATGGCTGGCGTCAGATCAGCGGCAGTCAGGTGTCGTTGCACGACGCCGCAGCGCGCAGCACGACGTTCCTGGCGCCGGTGCAGTTGGCGAGCAGCGAGACCCTGACGTTCGTGCTGGTGGCGACGGACACGCGGGGACTGTCGTCGCCGAGGGAGCGGCAGTTGAGCGGTCAGACGACGAACACGGTGGTGATCACGGTGCGCGCGGGCGAGAACGGCGCGCCGGTCGCGGACGCGGGCGCCGACCAGGTGGTGGACGAGGGCCAGTTGGTGACGCTGGCCGGCGATGGCAGCGATCCGGAGGACGAGATGCTGGTGTATGGCTGGCGTCAGATCAGCGGCAGTCAGGTGTCGTTGCACGACGCCGCAGCGCGCAGCACGACGTTCCTGGCGCCGGTGCAGTTGGCGAGCAGCGAGACCCTGACGTTCGTGCTGGTGGCGACGGACACGCGGGGTCTGTCGTCGCCCGTGGAACGTCAGTTGAGCGATCGGACAACGAACACGGTGGTGATCACGGTGCGCCCGGGCGAGAATGACGCGCCGGTAGCGGACGCGGGCGCCGACCAGGTGGTGGACGAGGGCCAGTTGGTGACGCTGGCCGGCGATGGCAGCGATCCGGAGGACGAGATGCTGGTGTATGGCTGGCGTCAGATCAGCGGCAGTCAGGTGTCGTTGCACGACGTCGCAGCGCGCAGCACGACGTTCCTGGCGCCGGTGCAGTTGGTGAGCAGCGAGACCCTGACGTTCGTGCTGGTGGCGACGGACACGCGCGGCTTGTCGTCGCCGAGAGAGCGGCAGTTGAGCGGTCAGACGACGAACACGGTGGTGATCACGGTGCGCGCGGGCGAGAACGACGCGCCGATAGCGGACGCGGGCGATGATCAGGTGGTGGACGAGGGCGAGATGGTAACGCTGGACGGCGACGGCAGCAGGGATCCGGAGAGAGAGGAGTTGCGGTATGGCTGGCGTCAGATCGGCGGCGGTCGAGTAACGCTGACGGGAGCGACGATAGGTTCCAGGACCACCGCGACGTTCACGGCGCCGATGCAGTTGGCGGAGACGGCGACGCTGGTGTTCGAGTTGACGGTAACGGACGCGCGCGACGCGGTGGGCACGGACACGGTGGTGGTCGAGGTGGTGCCGGGCGAGAACGACGCGCCGACGGCGGACGCGGGCGCCGATCAGGTGGTGGGCGAGGGCGAGGTGGTAACGCTGGACGGCACCGGCAGCAGCGATCCGGAGAGAGAGGAGTTGGGATATGACTGGCGTCAGGTCAGCGGCAGGGGAGTCACGCTGACGAACGCGCAGTCGGTAACCGCGACGTTCACGGCGCCGATGCAGTTGGCGGAGACGGCGACGCTGGTGTTCCGTCTGACGGTGACGGACGGGCGCAATGCGAGTTCGTCGGCCGAGGTGTCGGTCGAGGTGTTGCCGGGGCCGAACGACGCGCCGGTGGTGAGCGCGGGGCGGAACCAGATAGTGGGCGAAGGCGAGGAAGTGGTGCTGCGCGGGGTGGCGTTCGATCCGGAGAACGAGATGTTGAGGTATCAATGGAGCCAGACCAGCGGTCAGCCGACGGTGGTGTTGTCCGGTGCGACGTCGTCGGTGGCGACGTTCACGTCGCCGTCGGGTCTGGCGGAGGCGGCGGTGCTGGGATTTGCGTTGAGAGCGACGGACGAGCGCGGTCTGGCGACGACCGCGCTGGTGGTGGTTCGGGTGGAGTTGGAGACGAACACGCCGCCGGTGGTGGATGCCGGTTCCGATCAAGTGGTGGACGAAGGGGCGGAGGTCACGCTGCGCGGCAGTGCGACGGACGCCGAGGGCGGCGTATTGTCGTACAGATGGGAACAGATCGGTGGTGGCGACGTGGGTTTGGGCAATCCGACGTCGTCGGTGGCGACGTTCACGGCGCCGGAGCAGTTGGCGGAGACGGCGACGCTGGTGTTCCGTCTGACGGTGACGGACAGGCGCGATGCGAGTTCGTCTGCCGAGGTGTCGGTCGAGGTGTTGCCGGGCGAGAACGACGCGCCGGTAGCGGATGCGGGCGCCGACCAGGTAGTGGACGAGGGCGACGTGGTGACGCTGGACGGCGTAGGCAGGGATCCGGAGAACGAGATGCTGGTGTATGGCTGGCGTCAGATCAGCGGAAGTCAGGTGTCGTTGCACGACGCCGCAGCGCGTCGCACGACGTTTGTGGCGCCAGTGCAGTTGGCGAGCAGCGAGACCCTGACGTTCGTGCTGGTGGCGACGGACACGCGGGGACTGTCGTCGCCTGCGGAACGGCAGTTGAGCGGTCAGACGACGAACACGGTAGTGATCACGGTGCGACCGGGCGAGAACGACGCGCCGACGGCGGACGCGGGCGCCGACCAGATGGTGGACGAGGGCGACGTGGTAACGCTGGCCGGCGATGGCAGCGATCCGGAGAACGAGATGCTGGTGTATGGCTGGCGTCAGATCAGCGGAAGTCAGGTGTCGTTGCACGACGCCGGGGCGCGCAGCACGACGTTTGTGGCGCCGGAGCAGTTGGTGAGCAACGAGACCCTGACGTTCGTGCTGGTGGCGACGGACACGCGGGGACTGTCGTCGCCGAGGGAGCGGCAGTTGAGCGGTCAGACGACGAACACGGTGGTGATCACGGTGCGAGCGGGGCCGAACGACGCGCCGACGGCGGACGCGGGCGCCGACCAGATGGCGGACGAGGGCGACGTGGTGACGCTGGCCGGCGATGGCAGCGATCCGGAGGACGAGATGCTGGTGTATGGCTGGCGTCAGATCAGCGGCAGTCAGGTGTCGTTGCACGACGCCGCAGCGCGCAGCACGACGTTTGTGGCGCCGGTGCAGTTGGCGAGCAGCGAGACCCTGACGTTCGTGTTGGTGGCGACGGACACGCGCGGACTGTCGTCGCCTGCGGAGCGGCAGTTGAGCGATCGGACGACGAACACGGTGGTGATCACGGTGCGTCCGGGCGCGAACGATGCGCCGGTGGCGGACGCGGGCGCCAATCAGGTGGTGGACGAGGGCGAGATGGTGACGCTGGACGGCGTAGCCAGCAGGGATCCGGAGAGAGAGGAGTTGACGTATGGCTGGCGTCAGGTCGGCGGCAGGGGAGTCACGCTGACGAACGCGATGTCGGTAACCGCGACGTTCACGGCGCCGGAGCAGTTGGCGGCGACGGCGACGCTGGTGTTCGAGTTGACGGTAACGGACGCGCGCGACGCGACGGGCACGGCCACGGTGGTGGTCGAGGTGGTTCCGGGCGAGAACGACGCACCGACGGCGGACGCGGGCGATGATCAGGTGGTGGACGAGGGCGACGTGGTGACGCTGGCCGGCGCGGGCAGCGATCCGGAGGACGAGATGCTGGTGTATGGCTGGCGTCAGATCAGCGGCAGTCAGGTGTCGTTGCACGACGCCGGGGCGCGCAGCACGACGTTTGTGGCGCCGGTGCAGTTGGTGAGCAGCGAGACCCTGACGTTCGTGCTGGTGGCGACGGACACGCGCGGGTTGTCGTCGCCGAGGGATCGTCAGTTGAGCGGTCAGACGACGAACACGGTGGTGATCACGGTGCGCGCGGGCGAGAACGACGCGCCGTTGGCGGACGCGGGCGATGATCAGGTGGTGGACGAGGGCGATGTGGTAACGCTGGACGGCGACGGCAGCAGTGATCCGGAGAGAGAGGTTCTGACGTATGGCTGGCGTCAGATCGGCGGCGGTCGAGTGACGCTGACGGGAGAGACGGTAGGCGCCATGACCACCGCCACGGCCACCGCGACGTTCACGGCGCCGATGCAGTTGGCGGAGACGGCGACGCTGGTGTTCGAGTTGACGGTAACGGACGAGCGCGACGCGGTGGGCACGGACACGGTGGTGGTCGAGGTGCGCCCGGGCGAGAACGACGCGCCGACGGCGAACGCGGGCGCCGATCAGATGGTGGACGAGGGCGCGGTGGTGACGCTGGACGGCGCAGGCAGCAGCGATCCGGAGAACGAGATGCTGGTGTATGGCTGGCGTCAGATCAGCGGGAGTCAGGTGTCGTTGCACGACGCCGCAGCGCGCAGCACGACGTTTGTGGCGCCGGTGCAGTTGGCGAGCAGCGAGACCCTGACGTTCGTGTTGGTGGCGACGGACACGCGCGGTTTGTCGTCGCCCGTGGAGGCGCAGTATGCTGGTCAGACGACGAACACGGTGGTGGTCACGGTGCGCGCGGGCACGAACGACGCGCCGGTGGTGGACGCGGGCGATGATCTGCTTGCGGGTGAGGGCGACGTGGTGGTATTGCGCGGCAGCGCCTATGATCCTGAGGGCGAGGAGTTGAGGTATCGGTGGAGTCAGACCAGCGGTGCGGAGGTGCTGGGAGTTGCGTTGAGCGATGCGTCGTCGAGGATTACGAGCTTTGTGATACCGACGGGTTTGAGTTCGGCGACGGAGATAGCGTTTGCGTTGCGTGTTACGGACGAGCGCGATGCGGCGACGACCGATGATTTGGTGGTCTATGTGGAGTTGGGGGTCAACACGCCGCCGATGGTGGATGCCGGTTCGGATCAAGTGGTGGACGAAGGCGCCGAGGTCACGTTGCGCGGCAGTGCGACGGACACCGAGGGCGGCCGTCTGTTGTATAGGTGGGAACAAACGGGCGGTATTGACGTGGGTTTGGGTAATCCGACGTCGTCGGTGGCGACGTTCACGGCGCCGATGCAGTTGGCGGAGACGGCGACGCTGGTGTTCCGTCTGACGGCGACGGACCGGCGCAATGCGAGTTCGTCTGCCGAGGTGTCGGTCGAGGTGTTGCCGGGCGAGAACGACGCGCCGACGGCGGACGCGGGCGCTGATCAGGTGGTGGACGAGGGCGAGATGGTAACGCTGGACGGCACCGGCAGCAGCGATCTGGAGAGAGAAGAGTTGGGGTATGACTGGCGTCAGGTCAGCGGCAGGGGAGTCACGCTGACGAACGCGATGTCGGTAACCGCGACGTTCACGGCGCCGATGCAGTTGGCGGAGACGGCGACGCTGGTGTTCCGTCTGACGGTGACGGATGGGCGCGATGCGAGTTCGTCGGCCGAGGTGTCGGTCGAGGTGTTGCCGGGCGAGAACGACGCGCCGACGGCGGACGCCGGACTTGATCAGGTGGTGGACGAGGGCGAGTTGGTAACGCTGGACGGCACTGGCAGCAGCGATCTGGAGAGAGAGGAGTTGGGATATGACTGGCGTCAGGTCAGCGGCAGGGGAGTCACGCTGACGAACGCGCAGTCGGTAACCGCGACGTTCACGGCGCCGGAGCAGTTGGCGGAGACGGCGACGCTGGTGTTCCGGTTGACGGTGGCGGACGGGCGCAATGCGAGTTCGTCGGCCGAGGTGTCGGTCGAGGTGTTGCCGGGGCCGAACGACGCGCCGGTGGTGAGCGCGGGGCGGAACCAGATAGTGGGCGAAGGCGAGGAAGTGGTGCTGCGCGGGGTGGCGTTCGATCCGGAGAACGAGACGTTGGGGTATCAGTGGAGTCAGACCAGCGGTCAGCCGACGGTGGTGTTGTCGGGTGCGACGTCGTCGGTGGCGACGTTCACGTCGCCGTCGGGTCTGGCGGAGGCGGCGGTGCTGATATTTGCGTTGAGGGCGACGGACGAGCGCGGTCTGGCGACGACCGCGCGTGTGGCGGTTCGGGTGGAGTTGGGGACGAACACGCCGCCGATGGTGGATGCCGGTTCGGATCAAGTGGTGGACGAAGGGGCGGAGGTCACGTTGCGCGGCAGTGCGACGGATAACGAGGGCGGCGTATTGTCGTACAGATGGGAACAGATCAGCGGTGGCGACGTGGTTTTGGGCAATCCGACGTCGTCGGTGGCGACGTTCACGGCGCCGGAGCAGTTGGCGGAGACGGCGACGCTGGTGTTCCGTCTGACGGTGACGGATGGGCGCGATGCGAGTTCGTCTGCCGAGGTGTCGGTCGAGGTGTTGCCGGGCGAGAACGACGCGCCGACGGCGGACGCCGGACTTGATCAGGTGGTGGACGAGGGCGAGTTGGTAACGCTGGACGGCACTGGCAGCAGCGATCTGGAGAGAGAAGAGTTGAGGTATGACTGGCGCCAGGTCAGCGGCAGAGGGGTCACGCTGACGAACGCGCAGTCGGTAACCGCGACGTTCACGGCGCCGATGCAGTTGGCGGAGACGGCGACGCTGGTGTTCCGTCTGACGGTGACGGACGGGCGCAATGCGAGTTCGTCGGCCGAGGTGTCGGTCGAGGTGTTGCCGGGGCCGAACGACGCGCCGGTGGTGAGCGCGGGGCGGGAGCAGATAGTGGGCGAGGGCGAGGAAGTGGTGCTGCGCGGCGTGGCGTTCGATCCGGAGAACGAGACGTTGGGGTATCAGTGGAGTCAGACCAGCGGTCAGCCGACGGTGGTGTTGTCGGGTGCGACGTCGTCGGTGGCGACGTTCACGTCGCCGTCGGGTCTGGCGGAGGCGGCGGTGCTGATATTTGCGTTGAGGGCGACGGACGAGCGCGGTCTGGCGACGACCGCGCGTGTGGCGGTTCGGGTGGAGTTGGGGACGAACACGCCGCCGATGGTGGATGCCGGTTCGGATCAAGTGGTGGACGAAGGGGCGGAGGTCACGTTGCGCGGCAGTGCGACGGATAACGAGGGCGGCGTATTGTCGTACAGATGGGAACAGATCAGCGGTGGCGACGTGGTTTTGGGCAATCCGACGTCGTCGGTGGCGACGTTCACGGCGCCGATGCAGTTGGCGGAGACGGCGACGCTGGTGTTCCGGTTGACGGTGACGGACGGGCGCAATGCGAGTTCGTCTGCCGAGGTGTCGGTCGAGGTGTTGCCGGGCGAGAACGACGTGCCGATGGCGGACGCCGGACTTGATCAGGTGGTGGACGAGGGCGAGTTGGTAACGCTGGACGGCACTGGCAGCAGCGATCTGGAGAGAGAGGAGTTGAGGTATGACTGGCGTCAGGTCAGCGGCAGGGGAGTCACGCTGACGAACGCGATGTCGGTAACCGCGACGTTCACGGCGCCGATGCAGTTGGCGGAGACGGCGACGCTGGTATTCCGGTTGACGGTGACGGACGGGCGCAATGCGAGTTCGTCGGCCGAGGTGTCGGTCGAGGTGCTGCCGGGGCCGAACGACGCGCCGGTGGTGAGCGCGGGGCAGGATCAGGTGGTGGGCGAGGGCGAGGAGGTTACGCTGCGCGGGGTGGCGTTTGATCCGGAGAACGAGACGTTGAGGTATCAGTGGAGTCAGACCAGCGGTCAGCCGACGGTGGTGTTGTCGGGTGCGACGTCGTCGGTGGCGACGTTCACGTCGCCGTCGGGTCTGGCGGAGGCGGCGGTGCTGGGATTTGCATTGAGGGCTGTGGACGAGCGCGGTCTGGCGACGACCGCGCGGGTGGCAGTTCGTGTGGAGTTGGAGACGAACACGCCGCCGGTGGTGGATGCCGGTTCCGATCAAGTGGTGGACGAAGGGGCGGAGGTCACGTTGCGCGGCAGTGCGACGGACACCGAGGGCGGCGTATTGTCGTACAGGTGGGAACAGATCGGTGGTGGCGACGTGGGTTTGGGCAATCCGACGTCGTCGGTGGCGACGTTCACGGCGCCGATGCAGTTGGCGGAGACGGCGACGCTGGTGTTCCGTCTGACGGTGACGGACGGGCGCAATGCGAGTTCGTCTGCCGAGGTGTCGGTCGAGGTGTTGCCGGGCGAGAACGACGCGCCGACGGCGGACGCGGGCGCCGATCAGGTGGTGGACGAGGGCCAGTTGGTAACGCTGGCCGGCGATGGCAGCGATCCGGAGGACGAGATGCTGGTGTATGGCTGGCGTCAGATCAGCGGCAGTCAGGTGTCGTTGCACGACGCCGCAGCGCGCAGCACGACGTTCCTGGCGCCGGTGCAGTTGGCGAGCAGCGAGACCCTGACGTTCGTGCTGGTGGCGACGGACACGCGCGGCTTGTCGTCGCCGAGAGAGCGGCAGTTGAGCGGTCAGACGACGAACACGGTGGTGATCACGGTGCGCCCGGGCGCGAACGACGCGCCGGTCGCGGACGCGGGCGCCGACCGGATGGTGGACGAGGGCGACGTGGTAACGCTGGACGGGGTTGGCAGCGATCCGGAGGACGAGATGCTGGTGTATGGCTGGCGTCAGATCAGCGGGAGTCAGGTGTCGTTGCACGACGCCGCAGCGCGCAGCACGACGTTTGTGGCGCCGGAGCAGTTGGTGAGCGACGAGACCCTGACGTTCGTGCTGGTGGCGACGGACACGCGGGGTTTGTCGTCGCCCGTGGAACGGCAGTTGAGCGGTCAGACGACGAACACGGTGGTGATCACGGTGCGCGCGGGCGAGAACGACGCGCCGACGGCGGACGCGGGCGATGATCAGGTGGTGTACGAGGGCGAGATGGTAACGCTGGACGGCGACGGTAGCAGGGATCCGGAGAGAGAGGAGTTGAGCTATGGCTGGCGTCAGATCGGCGGCGGTCGAGTGACGCTGACGGGAGCGATGATAGGTTCCAGGACCACCGCGACGTTCCTGGCGCCGATGCAGTTGGCGGAGACGGCGACGCTGGTGTTCGAGTTGACGGTAACGGACGCGCGCGACGCGGTGGGCACGGACACGGTGTCGGTCACGGTGCGCGCGGGCGAGAACGACGCGCCGGTAGCGGACGCGGGCGCCGATCAGGTGGTGGACGAGGGCGAGTTGGTAACGCTGGACGGCACTGGCAGCAGCGATCTGGAGAGAGAGGAGTTGAGGTATGACTGGCGTCAGGTCAGCGGCAGGGGAGTCACGCTGACGAACGCGCAGTCGGTAACCGCGACGTTCACGGCGCCGATGCAGTTGGCGGAGACGGCGACGCTGGTGTTCCGTCTGACGGTGACGGACGGGCGCAATGCGAGTTCGTCGGCCGAGGTGTCAGTCGAGGTGTTGCCGGGGCCGAACGACGCGCCGGTGGTGAGTGCGGGGCGGAACCAGGTAGTGGGTTCGAGCGAGGCGGTGGTGCTGCGCGGGGTGGCGTTTGATCTGGAGAACGAGACGTTGAGGTATCAATGGAGCCAGACCAGCGGTCAGCCGACGGTGGTGTTGTCGGGTGCGACGTCGTCGGTGGCGACGTTCACGTCGCCGTCGGGTCTGGCGGAGGCGGCGGTGCTGATATTTGCGTTGAGGGCGACGGACGAGCGTGGTCTGGCGACGACCGCGCTGGTGGTGGTTCGGGTGGAGTTGGGGACGAACACGCCGCCGGTGGTGGATGCCGGTTCCGATCAAGTGGTCGGCGAAGGGGCGGAGGTCACGCTGCGCGGCAGTGCGACGGACAACGAGGGCGGCGTATTGTCGTACAGATGGGAACAGATCGGCGGTGGCGACGTGGTTTTGGGGAATCCGATGGTGGCGGTGGCGACGTTCACGGCGCCGATGCAGTTGGCGGAGACGGCGACGCTGGTGTTCCGTCTGACGGTGACGGATCGGCGCGATGCGAGTTCGTCGGCCGAGGTGTCGGTCGAGGTGTTGCCGGGGCCGAACGACGCGCCGGTGGTGAGCGCGGGGCAGGATCAGGTGGTGGGCGAGGGTGAGGAGGTTACGCTGCGCGGGGTGGCGTTTGATCCGGAGAACGAGACGTTGAGGTATCAGTGGAGTCAGACCAGCGGTCAGCCGACGGTGATGTTGTCGGGTGCGACGTCGTCGGTGGCGACGTTCACGTCGCCGTTGGATGCGGTGGTGTTGGGATTTGCGTTGAGGGTGACGGACGAGCGCGGTCTGGCGGCGACCGCGCGAGTGGTGGTCAGGGTGGAGTTGGGAGCGAACACGCCGCCGATGGTGGATGCCGGTTCCGATCAAGTGGTGGATGAAGGGGCGGAGGTCACGCTGCGCGGCAGTGCGACGGACACCGAGGGCGGCGTATTGTCGTACAGGTGGGAACAGATCGGCGGTGGCGACGTGGTTTTGGGGAATCCGACGTCGTCGGTGGCGACGTTCACGGCGCCGATGCAGTTGGCGGAGACGGCGACGCTGGTGTTCCGTCTGACGGTGACGGACGGGCGCGATGCGAGTTCGTCTGCCGAGGTGTCGGTCGAGGTGTTGCCGGGGCCGAACGACGCGCCGGTAGCGGATGCGGGCGCCGATCAGGTGGTGGACGAGGGCCAGTTGGTGACGCTGGCCGGCGATGGCAGCGATCCGGAGGACGAGATGCTGGTGTATGGCTGGCGTCAGATCAGCGGCAGTCAGGTGTCGTTGCACGACGCCGCAGCGCGCAGCACGACGTTCCTGGCGCCGGTGCAGTTGGCGAGCAGCGAGACCCTGACGTTCGTGCTGGTGGCGACGGACACGCGGGGTCTGTCGTCGCCCGTGGAACGTCAGTTGAGCGATCGGACAACGAACACGGTGGTGATCACGGTGCGTGCGGGCGAGAACGACGCGCCGATAGCGGACGCGGGCGATGATCAGGTGGTGTCCGAGGGCGAGATGGTAACGCTGGACGGCGACGGTAGCAGGGATCCGGAGAGAGAGGAGTTGAGCTATGGCTGGCGTCAGATCGGCGGCGGTCGAGTGACGCTGACGGGAGCGACGATAGGTTCCAGGACCACCGCGACGTTCATGGCGCCGATGCAGTTGGCGGAGACGGCGACGCTGGTGTTCGAGTTGACGGTAACGGACGCGCGCGACGCGACGGGCACGGCCACGGTGGTGGTCGAGGTGGTTCCGGGCGAGAACGACGCACCGACGGCGGACGCGGGCGATGATCAGGTGGTGGACGAGGGCGACGTGGTGACGCTGGACGGCGCGGGCAGCGATCCGGAGGACGAGATGTTGGTGTATGGCTGGCGTCAGATCAGCGGCAGTCAGGTGTCGTTGTACGACGCCGGGGCGCGCAGCACGACGTTTGTGGCGCCGGTGCAGCTGGTGAGCAGCGAGACCCTGACGTTCGTGTTGGTGGCGACGGACACGCGCGGACTGTCGTCGCCTGCGGAGCGGCAGTTGAGCGATCAGACGACGAACACGGTGGTGATCACGGTGCGCCCGGGCGCGAACGACGCGCCGACGGCGGACGCCGGTTTTGCCCAGGTGGTGTCCGAGGGCGCGGTGGTGATACTGGACGGCGACGCCAGTAACGATCCGGAGAAAGAAGCGCTGGTGTATGTCTGGAGTCAGACCCGGGGCGTGCGCGTTACGCTGACGAACGCGATGTCGGTAACCGCGAGTTTCACGGCGCCGATGCAGTTGGTGTCGGATGAGGAGTTGGAGTTTGCGCTGCGTGTAACGGACACGCGTGGTGCGGTTTCGACGACGGCGACGGTGGTGGTGACGGTGCGCGCGGGCGCGAACGACGCGCCGGTGGCGGACGCGGGTGATGATCAGGTGGTGGACGAGGGCGGACTGGTAACGCTGGACGGCGATGGCAGCAGTGATCCAGAGAGAGAGGATCTGACGTATGGCTGGCGTCAGATCGGCGGCGGTCGAGTGACGTTGACGGGAGCGACGATAGGCGCCACGACCACCACGACGACCACCGTGACGTTCACGGCGCCGATGCAGTTGGTGGAGACGGCGACGCTGGTGTTCGAGTTGACGGTGGCGGACGCGCGCGGGGCGACGGACACGGACACGGTAGTGGTCGAAGTGCGCGCGGGAGCGAACGACGCGCCGGTGGTGGACGCGGGCGATAATCTGCTTGCGGGCGAGGGCGACGTGGTGGTGCTGCGCGGCAGCGCCTATGATCCTGAGAGCGAGGAGTTGAGGTATCGGTGGAGTCAGACCAGCGGTGCGGAGGTGCTGGGAGTTGCGTTGAGCGATGCGTCGTCGAGGATTACGAGCTTTGTGATACCGACGGGTTTGAGTTCGGCGACGGAGATAGCGTTTGCGTTGCGTGTTACGGACGAGCGCGGTGCCGCGACGACCGATGATTTGGTGGTCTATGTGGAGCTGGGGGTCAACACGCCGCCGGTGGTGGATGCCGGTTCGGATCAAGTGGTAGGCGAAGGCGCCGAGGTTACGTTGCGCGGCAGTGCGACGGACACCGAGGGTGGCCGTCTGTCGTATAGATGGGAACAGATTGGCGGTATTGACGTGGGGCTGGGCGAACCGACGACGAATAGGGCGAGTTTCAGGGCGCCGATGCAGTTGGCGGAGACGGCGACGCTGGTGTTCCGTCTGACGGTGACGGACAGGCGCGATGCGAGTTCGTCTGCCGAGGTGTCGGTCGAGGTGTTGCCGGGGCCGAACGACGCGCCGACGGCGGACGCGGGCGATGATCAGGTGGTGGACGAGGGCCAGTTGGTAACGCTGGCCGGCGTAGGCAGCGATCCGGAGGACGAGATGCTGGTGTATGGCTGGCGTCAGATCAGCGGAAGTCAGGTGTCGTTGCACGACGCCGCAGCGCGCAGCACGACGTTCCTGGCGCCGGTGCAGTTGGCGAGCAGCGAGACCCTGACGTTCGTGCTGGTGGCGACGGACACGCGCGGCTTGTCGTCGCCGAGAGAGCGGCAGTTGAGCGGTCAGACGACGAACACGGTGGTGATCACGGTGCGCCCGGGCGCGAACGACGCGCCGGTGGCGGACGCGGGCGCCGATCAGATGGTGGACGAGGGCGAGGTGGTAACGCTGGCCGGCACCGGCAGCGATCCGGAGGAGGAGGTGCTGGAGTATGGCTGGCGTCAGATCAGCGGGAGTCAGGTGTCGTTGCGCGACGCCGCAGCGCGCAGCACGACGTTTGTGGCGCCGGAGCAGTTGGTAAGCGACGAGACCCTGACGTTCGTGCTGGTGGCGACGGACACGCGGGGTTTGTCGTCGCCGAGAGAACGGCAGTTGAGCGGTCAGACGACGAACACGGTGGTGATCACGGTGCGAGCGGGGCCGAACGACGCGCCGACGGCGGACGCGGGCGATGATCAGGTGGTGTACGAGGGCGAGATGGTAACGCTGGACGGCGACGGTAGCGATCCGGAGAACGAGATGCTGGTGTATGGCTGGCGTCAGATCAGCGGCAGTCAGGTGTCGTTGCACGACGCCGCAGCGCGCAGCACGACGTTTGTGGCGCCGGAGCAGTTGGTGAGCGACGAGACCCTGACGTTCGTGCTGGTGGCGACGGACACGCGCGGCCTGTCGTCGCCGAGAGAACGGCAGTTGAGCGGTCAGACGACGAACACGGTGGTGATCACGGTGCGCGCGGGCGCGAACGCCGCGCCGGTAGCGGACGCGGGCGCCGACCAGATGGTGGACGAGGGCGACGTGGTAACGCTTGCCGGCGTAGGCAGGGATCCGGAGAACGAGATGCTGGTGTATGGCTGGCGTCAGATCAGCGGCAGTCAGGTGTCGTTGCACGACGCCGCAGCGCGCAGCACGACGTTTGTGGCGCCGGAGCAGTTGGTGAGCAGCGAGACCCTGACGTTCGTGCTGGTGGCGACGGACACGCGGGGTTTGTCGTCGCCCGTGGAACGGCAGTTGAGTGGTCAGACAACGAACACGGTGGTGATCACGGTGCGCGCGGGCGCGAACGACGCGCCGATGGTGGACGCGGGTTCCGACGTGATCGTGCGCGAAGGCGACGTGGTTGCGCTGCGCGGCGTCGCGGATGATCCGGAAGGCGAGGAGTTGACGTATCGGTGGCGTCAGCTCAGCGGCACGGTCGTCGAGGTGACGGGCGCCACGTCGGAGACGGCGACGTTCGCGGTGCCGCGGGCGGCGGTGGCGGAGACGCTGGTGTTCGAGTTGACGGTTGCGGACGCGCGCGGCGCGACGGGCGTGGACACGGTGACGGTCAAGGTGCGTGATCGCGTGGACTACGACTTTGACGACGACAACTTGATAGAGGTGGCGACGACGTCGCAGTTGGCGGCGATCGGCCACGACCTGGGCGGCGCCGGGCTGGCGGGCGTGAGCAGTGCGAATGAGGCAGCTTATCGGGCTTATCGGGCGGCGTTTCCCCTGTACGACGAGATGGAGACTTGTCCGGGCACGTGCATTGGCTACGAGTTGTCGGCCGACCTGGATCTGTCCGACATACCGAACTGGGAGCCTATAGGCGGGAACGTCCCGCTGCGCGACTTTCCGGGGGATGCTTACACCGCTGTTTTTGAAGGCAACGGCCACGTCATCAAAAACTTGACGATGTATCATGACGTTCCGCCTGGTAATCCTGCTGCCGTTCCGACTCAGATAGGTTTGTTCGGGGCCGTGAACGGCAGTGGCGTGATCCGCAACGTGGGCTTGCGTAACGTTCAGGTGCACGGTGGCTATTTTGTAGGCGCGCTGGTAGGAGACAACGGGGACCGGGGCGAAGTGGTGGCGAGCTACGTCATTGGCGGTAGCGTATCCGGCGTGGCTTCGGTGGGCGGTTTGGTAGGGAGTCATTACGGCGGGCGGTTGGTGGCGAGTTACGCGGCCGTGAGGGTGCATGGAATAGAGAGCGGCGTGGGCGGTTTGACGGGCGACGCCGATGGCGCGTCGGTGGTGAGCGCCAGCTACTCCGTCGGGTTGGTGGAAGCGGAGTCGGGGACTGCCTTCGTCGGCGGTTTGATAGGGAACCGGGTTGCCGGTTCCGTGGTGGAGTCGAGTTATTTTGACGTGCAGCGCAGCCTTCGGGCCAGTTGCTGCGGAAGGAACCCGGGTGATCTGAACAACGTCGCTCCGAGGACGTCGTACCAGTTGCGCACACCGACCACGGCCGCGGGCACCATCTACGAGGGTTGGGACAAGTTGAACGTGGACGACGTGGATCAGGGGGGCGACGTCGACTACAACGACGACAGTCCGTGGGATTTCGGCAGCGCGTTTGATTACCCGGTGCTGGTGTTCGGCGGTGCTACCGAGACGAGGCAGGCGCGTAGCAGGTCGCAGCAGGAGGCGCAGCCGCAGGTAAGTCTTGCACCGACGCTCATCGGAAGCGAGACCGTGTCGGAAGGCGGCACCGCGAGTTACGTGGTGCGCTTGCCGATGGTCTTGCCGGCGGGGGTGCGCGCGACTTGGGATTGGGCCGTGGGCGGCGGCGAAGCCGACGCCGCCGACTTTGTCAACACGACCGGCACCGTGGTCATCAGGTCTGGCGCCGTCAGCGCGTCGTTTTCGGTGGTAGTGCGCGACGACGCCGATACCGAGTCGTTCGAGACCATGGTGGTTGCGTTGAGCAATGCAAGGCTCACGGGCGCGGGGGTGCCCGCGCGTGGCGTGCGCTTAGGCGTGCCCGCTCCGGTGAGGACCGTGATCGATCCCAGCGACGGAGTCGAAAAGGACTACGACGTCGACGGCGACACCTTGATAGAGGTGGCGACGACGTCGCAGTTGGCGGCGATCCGCCACGACCTGGGCGGTGTCGGGGTGACGGGCGTGGGCGACGCGAACAACGTCGCTTATCGGCGGGCGTTTCCCTTTTTCGACGAGGCGAGCTGTCCGGGTGCGTGCACCGGCTACGAGTTATCGGCCGACCTGGATCTGTCCGACGTAGCGGACTGGACGCCGCTAGGCGGGGGCGGTACGCCGGATGCTTACACCGCTGTTTTCGAAGGCAACGGCCACGTCATCAGCAACCTGCGGATGAGCGGCGGCGGGGTGTATGGCACGGGTTTGTTCGGCATCGTCGGCGCCGACGGCAGAATCCGCAACGTGGGCTTGCGCAACGCGCAGGTGGATTTGGGTCGCAGCAGCACCTATACCGGTGCGCTGGTGGGCCGCAACGAGGGCAAAGTGGCGGCGAGTTACGTGAGTGGCGGTCGCATATCCGGCGCATCCGGGGTGGGCGGTTTGATAGGGGGTCATTACGGCAGTTTGGTGGCGAGTTACGCCGACGTGGAGGTGCATGCAGAGGCAAGCAACGCGGGCGGTCTGGTGGGCGAAGCCGGCGCCGCGTCGGTGGTCAGCGCCAGCTACTCCGTCGGGATACCGACGGGGGGAGGGCTGGTCGGCGGTTTGATAGGGAACAGGGTTGCCGGCGCCGCGGTGGAGTCGAGTTATTTTGACAAAGAGCGCAGCCTCCGGAGCAGTTGCTGCGGAACGAACGCGCATGGTCTGGACGACGTTGTTGCGAAGACGTCGAGCGACTTGTTGTTCCCGCTCACGGCGACGGGCACCATCTACGCCGGTTGGGACAAGTTGAACGTGGACGACGTGGATCAGGGCAGCGACGGCGATTTGAACGACGACGCTCCGTGGGATTTCGGCACCAAGTTTGATTACCCGGTGCTGGTGTTCGGCGGTGCTACCGACACGGAGGTGGCGCGTCGCACGTCGCAGCGGGAGACGCAGCGGGAGATAAGTCTTACGCCGACGTTCGCCGGCAGCGAGACGGTGTCGGAAGGTGGCACCGCGAGTTACGTGGTGCGCTTTCCGGGGGCCTTGCCGGCGGGGGTGACTGCGAGTTGGAATTGGGCGGTGGGCGGCAACCAGGTCAACGCCGACGACTTTGACGGCAGGACCAGCGGCAGCGTGGTCATCGCATCCGGCGCGAGCAGCGCGTCGTTTTCGGTGAGGGTGCGCGATGACGTCATTACCGAGTTGTCCGAGGTCATGGTGGTCGCGTTGAGCGACGCGATGCTCACGGGGGCGCCCGCGCGCGTGAGTTTAGGCGTGCCGGTTTCCGTCAGGACCACCATCGAGGCGAGAGGCGAGATAGACTACGACCTCGACGACGACACCCTGATAGAGGTGGCGACGACGTCGCAGTTGTCGGCGATCCGCTACGACCTGGGCGGCGCCGGGCTGGCGGGCGTGAGCAGTGCCAACGAGGCCGCTTATCGGGCTTATCTGGCGGCGTTTCCCCTGTACGACGAGATGGAGACCTGTCCGGGCACGTGCACCGGCTACGAGTTGTCGGCCGACCTGGATCTGTCCAGCGTGAACCCGGCCCCGGGCCCGGGCTGGACGCCGCTGGGCGGCGGGGTCAGCAGTTTCGGGGAGCTTCTGGGGGGGATCTACACCGCTGTTTTTGAGGGCAACGGCCACGTCATCAGCAATCTGCGGATGGTCAGGGACGGGCATTGGTTCAGCATGGGTTTGTTCGGCACCGTGGGTCGCGACGGCAGGATCCGCAACGTGGGCTTGCGCAACGCGCAGGTGAGCCTGGGTAGTGGCGGCCGATTTGCCGGTGCGCTGGTGGGAATCAACCTGGGCAAAGTGGCGGCGAGTTACGTCATCGGCGGTCGCATATCCGGCGTATTTGAGGTGGGCGGTTTGATAGGGGGTCATTTCGGCAGTCTGGTGGCGAGTTACGCCGACGTGGAAGTGCATACAAATGCAAGTGGCGCGGGCGGTCTGATAGGCGAAGTCGGCGCCGCGTCGGTGGTGAGCGCCAGTTACTCGGTCGGCAGACTGACGGGTGGCACGGTCGGCGGTTTGATAGGGATCGCTCATCGCGACGTCGTGGTGGAATCAAGTTATTTTGACGGCGAGCGCAGCGGCCTGAGTCGTTGCTGCGGAGTGAATCCGCCGAGTCCGGACGACACCTCGAAGACGTCGAGCCAGTTGCGCGTCCCGACCACGGCCGCGGGCACCCTCTACGCGGGTTGGGACCAGTTGAACGTGGACGACGTGGCTCGGGCGGGCGGCGGCGATCTGAACGACGACGCGCCGTGGGATTTCGGCACCGTGTTTGATTATCCGGTGCTGGTGTTCGGCGGCGCTACCGAGACTAGGGCGATGCGCCGCACGTCGCAGCAGCAGGCGCAGCCGCAGGTAATTCTTGCGGCGACGCTCACCGGGAGCGTGACGGTGTCGGAAGGCGAGGCGGCGAGTTACGTGGTGAGTTTGCCGGAGGTCTTGCCGACGGGGGCGAGCGTGCGTTGGGATTGGGTCGTGGGCGGCGACGAGGTCAGCATCGCCGACTTTGTCGGCACGACAGGCAGCGTGGTCATCCCGTCCGGTGCCGTCAGCGCGTCGTTTTCGGTGGCAGTGCGCGCAGACGCCGTGACCGAGTTGTCCGAGGTCATGGTGGTAACGTTGAGCAGCGCGATGCCGACGGGGGCGCCCGCGCGTGCGCGTTTAGGCGTGCCGGTTTCCGTGATGACCACGATCGAGGCGAGCGACCAGATGGACTACGACCTTGACAATGACACCTTGATAGAGGTGGCGACGACGTCGCAGTTGGCGGCGATCCGCCACGACCTGGGCGGTGACGGGTTGGCGGGCGTGAGCAGTGCGAACGAGGCCGCTTATCGGGCTTATCGGGCGGCGTTTCCCCATTACAACGAGATGGAGACCTGTCCGGGCACGTGCACCGGCTACGAGTTGTCGGCCGACCTGGACTTGTCCGGCATCCCGGACTGGACGCCGCTAGGCGGGGGCGTCAGGCTGGAAGACCTTCCGGGGGATGTTTACACCGCGGTTTTTGAAGGCAACGGCCACGTCATCAGCAATCTGCGGGTGGTGAGGAACGTACATGAACGATGGTTTCACGTGGGTTTGTTCGGCAACGTGGGCCTCGGCGGCAGGATCCGCAACGTGGGCTTGCGTAACGCGCGGATGAGCCTGGGTCGTGATAGCGAGGGTGCCGGTGCGCTGGTGGGAACCAACCAGGGCAAAGTGGCGGCGAGTTACGTCAGTGGCGGTCGCATATCCGGCGGAATCTCGGTGGGCGGCTTGATAGGAATCAATGGCGGTGAGGTGGTGGCGAGTTACGCCGACGTGGAAGTGCATGCAGGTGGGGCGAACGCGGGCGGCCTCGTGGGTTCAGACCACTCCGAGGGGGCGGTGACAGCCAGTTACTCCATCGGCAGACCGACGGGGGCATCGGCCAATGGTTTGATAGGGAGCAGGGTTACCGGTTCCGTGGTGGAGTCCAGTTATTTTGACAAAGAGCGCAGCGGCCAGAGCAGATGCTGCGGAAGGAATTCGCCGAGTCCGGACAACACATCGAAGACGTCGACCGAGTTGCTTTTTCCCACCACGGTGACGGACACCATCTACGCGGGTTGGGACAAGTTGAACGTGGACGACGTGGATCAGGGACGCGACGGCGACTTGAACGACGACGCACCGTGGGATTTCGGCAGCGTGTTTGATTACCCGGTGCTGGTGTTCGGCGGCGCTACCGAGACCGAGGCGATGCGTCGCACGTCGCAGCAGCAGGCGCGGCCGGAGGTAATTCTTACGCCGACGCTCGCCGGCAGTGCGACGGGGCCGGAAGGTGGGATCGCGAGTTACGTGGTGCGCTTTCCGGCGGCCTTGCCGGCGGGGGCGAGCGCGCGTTGGAGCTGGGCGGTGGGCGGCGGCGAAGTCGACGCCGACGACTTTGTCGGCACCACCGTAGGCAGCGTGGTCATCGCAGCCGGCGCCGCCAGCGCGTCGTTTGTGTTGAGGGTGCGCGCCGACGGCGAGATCGAGATGCCCGAGGTCATGGTGGTTGCGTTGAGCAACGCGAGGCTCGCGGGGGCGCCGCAGGGCGTGGGTTTGGGCGTGCCGCTTCCCGTCAGCACCACGATCGAGTTCAGCGACGGGATAGACTACGACGAGGACGACGACACCCTGATAGAGGTGGCGACGACGTCGCAGTTGGCGGCGATCCGCTACGACCTGGGCGGTGCCGGGATAGCGGGCGTGAGCAAGACTAACAAATCCGCTTATTTTGCGGCGTTTCCCCTTTTCGGCGCGCCGCAGACCTGTCCGAGCACGTGCACCGGCTACGAGTTGTCGGCCGACCTGGATCTGTCCAGCGTGAACCCGGCCCCGGGCCCAGGCTGGACGCCGATAGGCGGCGAGGTCAGCCGTATCAGGGATCTTCTAGGACAGGAGCGCTACACCGCTGTTTTCGAGGGCAACGGCCACGTCATCAGCAATCTGCGGATGGTCAGGGACAGGCAGTCGCTTAGCATGGGTTTGTTCGGCGCCGTGGGTGCCGACGGCAGGATCCGCAACGTGGGCTTGCGCAACGCGCGGGTGAGTCTGAGTAATGATGGCCGAGGTATAGGTGCGCTGGTGGGGTTCAATCTGGGCGAAGTGGCGGCGAGTTACGTCATTGGCGGTCGCATAGGCGGACCCTCGGTGGACAGCGTGGGCGGCTTGATAGGGGATCATCGCGGCGGCAGGCTGGTGGCGAGTTACGCCGCGGTGGACGTGCATGCCGATGTAGACGTGGGCGGTCTGGTAGGCCAAGCCGGTTACGGGTCGGTGACGAGCGCCAGTTACTTCGTCGGCACCCTGACGGGGCGCAACGCGGTTGGCGGTTTGACAGGGAGCAGGCACATCCGCGCCGTGATGGAATCAAGTTATTTTGACGGCCAGCGCAGCGGCTTGAGTCGTTGCTGTGGATTGCATCCGCTGAGTCCGGACGACACTTCGAGGCCGTCGCACCAGTTGCACGTCCCGACCACCGCCGCGGGCACCCTCTACGCGGGTTGGGACAGGTTGAACGTGGACGGCGTGGCTCGGGCGGACGACGGCGATTTGAACGACGACGCGCCGTGGGATTTCGGCGGCGTGTTTGATTACCCGGTGCTGGTGTTCGGCGGCGCTACCGAAACCAGGGCGATGCGCCGCACGTCGCAGCAGGAGGCGCAGAGGGTAATTCTTACGCCGGTGCTCACCGGCAGCGAGACCACGTCGGAAGGCGGCACCGCGAGTTACGTGGTGCGCTTGCCGCTGGTCTTGCCGGCGGGGGTGCGCGCGAGTTGGGATTGGTCGGTGGGCGGCGACGTCGACGCCGACGACTTTGTCGGCACGACCGGCAACGTGGCCATCGCCTCGGGTGCCGTCAGCGCGTCGTTTTCGGTGACGGTGCTCGATGACGACGCCCCCGAGCCTTCCGAGGTTCTGGTGATCTCGTTGGCGGGCGCGAGGCTCACGGGGGTGCCCGCGCGCGTGAGTTTGGGTGTGCCGGTTCCCGTGATGACCGCCATCGAGGCGAGCGACCAGATAGACTACGACGCCGACGACGACAACTTGATAGAGGTGGCGACGACGTCGCAGTTGGCGGCGATCCGCCACGACCTGGGCGGTGCCGGGCTGGCGGGCGTGAGCAGTGCCAACGAGGCCGCTTATCGGGCTTATCTGGCGGCGTTTCCCCGTTACGACGAGACGCGCACCTGCCCGGGCACGTGCGCCGGCTACGAGTTGTCGGCCGACCTGGATCTGTCCAGTGTGAACCCGGCCCCGGGCCCAGGCTGGACGCCGCTGGGCGGGGGGGTTCCGCGTGCCGTGCCGGGGGATGCTTACACCGCCGTTTTTGAAGGCAACGGCCACGTCATCCGCAATTTGCGGGTGGCCAGGGACGGGGAGTGGCAGATAGGTTTGTTCGGCAGGGTGGGCGCCGGCGGCGTGATCCGCAACGTGGGCTTGCACAACGCGCGGGTGGAAATGGGTGGTGATAGCTTGTTTATAGGTGCGCTGGTGGGAGACAACGAGGGCGAAGTGTTGGCGAGTTACGTCATTGGCGGTCGCGTATCCGGCAATGCGGGGGTGGGCGGTTTGATAGGGGGTCATTACGCCGGCAGGCTGGTGGCGAGTTACGCCGACGTGGAAGTGCGTGCAGATGGAGCTAACGTGGGCGGTCTGATAGGCGAAGCCGGTGGCGCGTCGGTGGTGAGCGCCAGCTACTCGGTCGGGAGAGTGACGGGGATTTACCCGATTGGCGGTTTGATAGGGAACCGGGTGGCCGGCGCCGTGGTGGAGTCCAGTTATTTTGACCGGGAGCGCAGTCGCCAGAGTGGTTGCTGCGGATCGAGGGCGTCACACCAGTTACGCGCCCCGACCACCGCGGTGGGCACCCTCTACGCGGGTTGGGACAAGTTGCACGTGGACGACGTGGATCAGGGAGACGACGGCGACTATAACGACGACGCGCCGTGGGATTTCGGCACCGTGTTTGATTATCCGGTGCTGGTGTTCGGCGGCGCTACCGAGACTATGGCGATGCGCCGTACGTCGCAGCAGCAGGCGCAGCCGCAAGTAATTCTTGCGGCGACGCTCACCGGGAGCGTGACGGTGTCGGAAGGCGAGGCGGCGAGTTACGTGGTGAGTTTGCCGGAGGTCTTGCCGGCGGGGGCGACCGTGAGTTGGGATTGGGTCGTGGGCGGCGACGAGGTTAGTATCGCCGACTTCGTTGGCACGACCGGCGTCGTAGTCATCGGTTCCGGCGCCGTCAGCGCGTCGTTTTCGGTGGAGGTGTTTGATGACGCTATCCCTGAGTTTTCCGAGGTCATGGTGGTAACGTTGAGCAGCGCGATGCCGACGGGGGCGCCCGCGCGTGCGCGTTTAGGCGTGCCGGTTTCCGTGATGACCATCATCGAGGCGAGCGACGAGGTGGACTACGACCTCGACAATGACACCTTGATAGAGGTGGCGACGACGTCGCAGTTGGCGGCGATCCGCCACGACCTGGGCGGCGCCGGGCTGACGGGCGTGAGCGGCGATGCGAACAGGGACGAATATCTGGATGCGTTTCCCGTTTTCGGTCAGTTGCAGACCTGTCCTACCACGTGCACCGGCTACGAGTTGTCGGCCGACCTGGATCTGTCCAGCATACCGAACTGGGAGCCGATAGGCGGGGGGATTACACAGGCTCCCTGGAACTACGTTCCCCCGGAGCGGCGTTACCAGGCCGTTTTTGAAGGCAACGGCCACGTTATCAGCAATGTAACGATCCGCAGCGCAAACAATGGAGCCGCCCGCTTCGATAGCGTGGGCTTTTTTGGTGCCGTGGGCGTCACAGGCAGGATCCGCAACGTGGGTTTGAACAACGTGCATACGGACGTGCCCGGCGGAAGTATAGGGGCGGGCGCGCTGGCGGGGTACAACGCGGGCAAAGTGGCGGCGTGTTACGTGGTGGGCGACGTCAGACAAGTGCACGGTGGTTGGGCCTTGGGCGGTCTGGTGGGCAAATTGGACGGGGGCGTCGTGATTGCCAGTTATACGGACGTGCCGGTGAATCAGCGGTCGCCAGGGGAAAGCGTGGGGGGGTTGATAGGCGGCGTTTCGAAGGGGGGCATAGTCAGCGCCAGCTACGCGGTTTCGAGGCTGACCGGGGACGGCGGCAGCCCGTCGGGATTTCCATCCGGCGGTCTGGTGGGGGATCATAGTTCCGGTACGATACAGGTAAGCTATTTTGACGAAGGGCGCAGCGGTCAGTCCGATTGTTGCGGCAGCCATGTGCCGGCCACGGACGACGCGCCCAGGACTTCCGCTCAGTTGCGCGCCCCGACCGCGGCCGCGGGCACCATCTACGAGGGTTGGGACCGGTTGAACGTGGACGGCCTGGATCAGGGACGCGACGGCGACTACAACGACGACGCGCCGTGGGATTTCGGCGGCGCGTTTGATTATCCGGTGCTGGTGTTCGGCGGCGCTACCGAGACGCAGGCGGCGCGTCGCACGTCGCAGCAGCAGGCGCAGCCGGAGGTAGATTTTGCGCCGACGCTCACCGGGAGCACGGTGGTGTCGGAAGGTGGCACCGCGAGTTACGTGGTGCGCTTGCCGGGGGCCTTGCCGGCGGGGGCGCGCGCGAGTTGGAGCTGGGCGGTGGGCGGCGGCGAAGTCGACGCCGACGACTTTGTCGGCACGACCGCAGGCAGCGTGGTCATCGAAGCCGGCGCGAGCAGTGCGTCGTTTTTGTTGATAGTGCGCGCTGACGGCGAGCCCGAGTTGTCCGAGGTTCTGGTGGTAACGTTGACGGACGCGAGGCTCACGGGGGTGCCCGCGGACGTGAGTATAGGCGGGCCGGTTTCCATCAGGACCACGATCGAGTTGAGCGACGGCACCGACTACGACGACGACAACGACACCTTGATAGACGTGGCGACGACGTCGCAGTTGGCGGCAATCCGCTATGACCTGGGCGGTGCCGGGATAGCGGGCGTGGTGGGCAAGGCGAACAGACTCGCTTATTTCGCGGCGTTTCCCTTTTTCGACGCGAAGCAGACCTGTCCGAGCACGTGCACCGGCTACGAGTTATCGGCCGACCTGGATTTGTCCAGCGTGAACCCGGCCCCGGGCGCGGGCTGGACGCCGCTGGGCGGGGGAGGGGACAGCCTTCTGGATAATTATTACACCGCGGTTTTTGAAGGCAACGGCCACGTCATCAGCAATCTGCGGGTGGTCAGGGGTGGACGGCTGTCTCACGCGGGCTTGTTCGGCGCCGTCGGCGCCGTTGGCACGGTCCGCAACGTGGGCTTGCGCGACGCGTGGATATCCCTGGGTGATCACAGTACTTATATAGGAGCGCTGGTCGGCCGCAACGAGGGCAAAGTGGTGGCGAGTTACGTCAGTGGCGGTCGCATATCCGGCGTATGGGCGGTGGGTGGCTTGATAGGGGGTAATTACGGCGGGTTGGTAGCGAGTTACGCCGGCGTGGAAGTGCATGCAGAGGGAGCCAACGCGGGCGGTCTGGTGGGCGAGGCCGGTGTCGCGTCGGTGGTGAGCGCCAGTTACTCGGTCGGCAAACCGACGGGGAGCGGCATAGTCGGCGGCTTGATAGGGAACAGGATGGTCGGCGCCGTGGTGGAGTCCAGTTATTTTGACCGAGAGCGCAGCGTCCAAAGTGACTGCTGCGGATCGAACGTGCTGAGTCCGGACAACACCTCGAAGACGTCGAACCAGTTGCGCGTCCCGACCACGGCCGCGGGCACCATCTACGAGGGCTGGGACAAATTGAACGTGGACGGCCTGGATCAGGGACGCGACGGCGACTACAACGACGACGCGCCGTGGGATTTCGGCGGCGTGTTCGATTACCCGGTGTTGGTGTTCGGCGGCGCTACCGACACGCAGGCGGCGCGTCGCACGTCGCAGCAGCAGACGCAGCCGCGGGTAATTCTTGCGCCGACGCTCGCCGGCAGCACGGTGGTGGTGGAAGGTGGCACCGCGAGTTACGTGGTGCGCTTGCCGGAGGCCTTGCCGCCGGGGGTGAGCGCGCGTTGGAGCTGGGCGGTGGGCGGCGAAGTCGACGCCGACGACTTTGTCGGCACCACCGCGGGCAACGTGGTCATCGCAGCCGGCGCCGCCAGCGCGTCGTTTGTGTTGAGGGTGCGCGCCGACGGCGTTATCGAACCGCCCGAGGTGCTGGCGGTTACGTTGAGCAGCGCGAGGCTTACGGGGGCGCCGGCTGACGTACGTTTGGGCGTGCCGAGCACCGTCGCGCGCACGACGATAGCGGTCAATGATCCGATAACGGTGGCGGCGAGGTCCGCGACGGTGAGCGAAAACACTACCGCGACGTTCACGATCACGCTGCGCGGCGGCGGTGATCGGGCGGTGGTCGTGGAATATGAGATTACCGCCGCCTCCGGGGGTTTGACGCACGAGGACCTGGCTTCCGTGACCGTAACGGGGCGCGCCGCCGACGCGCGCTCGGTGGGTTCGCTGCCGTTCACCGGGAGCGTAACGTTGAATGAGACGGGCACGGCGACGATAGCGGTGCGCGTGGCGAGCGACCAGTTGGAGAATGAGGGCCGCGAGCGCTTCCGTTTGAGGCTGACGGGCTGCCCGAATTGCGTCACCCATGTAGCGGAGCTGGGAACGCCGTCGTTCGCAGACGTCGGCATTTTCAGCGAGAGGGTCGTAGTGGTGGACGCGCGAGTGGTTTTGCAGGGGGCGTTGCTTGCCGAAACCCGCCGCATGAGGAGCGACTTGGCAAACTTGTTGCCGAGGCGCCAGCCGTACGGCGCGTTGCCGTGGGGGCACCCGGTGACGACGACGGTGCCGCACGCGGGCGCGGCGGTTGGCCTGGCCGGGGTAACCTCGACGATAGTGGACTGGGTGCTGGTGGAGTTGCGCACCGGCCAGAGCACGACCGCGGCCGCGTCGTCGCGGCCGTCGACGGGCGGTCGCGCCGCGGGTCTGCTGTTGAGCGACGGTCGCATCGCCGGGATAAACGAGGCGGCGTCGTCGGTGGCGGACGCGCTGTCATTGGACGGCGTGCGCTTTGAGCTGAAGCCGCCCGAAGGCGAGCACCTGTACGTGCTGATCCACCACCGCAACCATCTGCCGGTGATGTCGGCGGTGCCGGCGGCCGCGACCACGGGCGCCGATTGCGAGGCGGACTACTGCGTGGACTTTCGCGTCGGGCAGTCGCACGGGGACGGGCAGATCGCAGTGGGGGCAGGCAGGTATGCGATGGTCGCGGGCGACGTGGATCGAAACGGCGTGATTGATGAGCGAGACGAGGTATTGATACGCGTGTACAACCTGACGTCGCTGGGCGTGGCCGACTACCGCGCCGCGGCCGCGGCCGGCCATTACGCGGTGGACGCGGACGTGGACTTTGACGGCGAGGTGTTGTCCGCCGATCGGTATTTCGTGATAGAGAACAAGGGTCGGCGCAGGACGTTTTCGGTGCATTAGGCAATGGCCGGCTTGGTCATTTCCCGGAATGATTATAAAAGCAAGGGGGAACAATAACTTGTATTTATTTGTCAGGAGTCGGAATGGAATTGATCTAACTGCTTGATATAATTCCCCAATCGCCCATTTTCATGGATCAGGGCATATAGCCTATAGTTCCCTATTAGCATGGTATCTCATTTCCCTGGCCTTAGGCACGTGCCGTCCGTATCGGGCGCACCTGCATCCATCTTGTCGCAAGCGACTGCTCCCAACGCGTTGCCGCCGGTCACGGGAAAGTGCGCGAAAGCGTGAACGCTCGGCGGTCCAGTGATGGGGGGGGGGGGGGGGGGGGGGGGGGGTGCGTAGTCTGTTATTGCTATTAGGGTTGTCCGTTGCCGCTACCGTGTCCGCCCAGGAAGCGGTCGCGCCGACGGCGCACGCCGGGCCTGATCAGACCGTGTCCGAGGGCGCCGTGGTGACTTTGGACGGCGCCGCGAGCAGCAGTTCGCACAACGAGCCGCTGAGGTACGGCTGGCGTCAGACCGGCGGCGCCACGGTGGCGTTGCGCGACGCCGCGGCGCGCAGCACGACGTTCCTGGCGCCGACGCAGTTGGTGGACGACGAGACGCTTGAGTTCGCGCTGGTGGTAACCGACGTGCGGGGTTTGTCGTCGCCCGTGGAACGGCAGCTGGTCGGCAATACGACGAACACGGTGGTGATCACGGTGCGCGCGGGTGCGAACGACGCGCCGATGGTGGACGCGGGTTCCGACGTGATCGCGGGCGAGGGCGACGTGGTTACGCTGCGCGGCGTCGCGGATGATCCGGAAGGCGAGGAGTTGACGTATCGGTGGCGTCAGCTCAGCGGCACGGTCGTCGGGGTGACGGGCGCCACGTCGGAGACGGCGACGTTCGCGGTGCCGCGGGTGGTGGTGGCGGAGACGCTGGTGTTCGAGTTGACGGTTGCGGACGCGCGCGGTGCGACGGGCGTGGACGTGGTGACGGTCGAGGTGCGTGATCGCGTGGACTACGACTTTGACGACGACAACTTGATAGAGGTGGCGACGACGTCGCAGTTGGCGGCGATCGGCCACGACCTGGGCGGCGCCGGGCTGGCGGGCGTGAGCAGTGCCAACGAGGCCGCTTATCGGGCTTATCGGGCGGCGTTTCCCCTGTACGACGAGATGGAGACCTGTCCGGGCACGTGCGCCGGCTACGAGTTGTCGGCCGACCTGGATCTGTCCAGCATAGCGGACTGGACGCCGCTAGGCGGGGGGGATACGCCGGATTCTTACACCGCTGTTTTCGAAGGCAACGGCCACGTCATCAGCAACCTGCGGATGAGCAGCGGCGGGGTGTATGGCACGGGTTTGTTCGGCATCGTCGGCGCCGACGGCAGAATCCGCAACGTGGGCTTGCGCAACGCGCAGGTGGCCGTAGGACACATCTACGTGGGAGCGCTGGTGGGGCGCAACCGGGGCAGAGTGGCGGCGAGTTACGTCAGTGGCGGTCGCATATCCGGTTCATTCAGGGTGGGCGGCTTGATAGGGGGCAACTCCGGCAGGTTGGTGGCGAGTTACGCCGACGTGGAAGTGCATGCAAGTTTAGGTGAGGCGGGCGGTCTGGTAGGCGAAGCCAGTGTCGCGTCGGTGGTAAGCGCCAGTTACTCCGTCGGGGAAACGACGGGGGGTAGCAGAGTCGGCGGCTTGATAGGGCGGCGGGTTGCCACCGCGGGTGGCGGACAGTTCGGGGTGACCATCATCGCCGCGGTGGAGTCGAGTTATTTTGACAAGGAGCGCAGCCTCCGGAGCAGTTGCTGCGGAACGAACGCGCATGGTCTGGACGACGTTGTTGCGAAGACGTCGAGCGACATGATTCTCCCGATCACGGCGACGGGCACCATCTACGCCGGTTGGGACAAGTTGAACGTGGACGACGTTGATCAGGGGGGCGACGACGACTACAACGACGACGCTCCATGGGATTTCGGCAGCGCGTTTGATTACCCGGTGCTGGTGTTCGGCGGCGCTACCGACACGGAGTCGGCGCGTCGCACGTCGCAGCAGCAGGCGCAGCCGCAGGTAAGTCTTGCACCGACGCTCATCGGAAGCGAGACCGTGTCGGAAGGCGGCACCGCGAGTTACGTGGTGAGCTTGTCGGAGTCCTTGCCGGCGGGGGTGAGTGCGAGTTGGAATTGGGCGGTGGGTGGCGAAGTCAGCACCGACGACTTTGTCGGCGCGACCAGCGGCGACGTGGTCATCGCATCCGGCGCCGTCAGCGCGTCGTTTTCGGTGGTAGTGTTTGATGACGACGTGCCCGAATTTTCCGAGGTTCTGGTGGTAACGTTGACGGGCGCGAGGCTCACGGGAGTGCCCGCGCGCGTGAGTTTAGGCGTGCCGCTTCCCGTCAGGACCACCATCGAGGTGAGCGACGAGATAGACTACGACTTTGATGACGACACCTTGATAGAGGTGGCGACGACGTCGCAGTTGGCGGCGATTCGCTACGACCTGGGCGGTGCCGGGGTGACGGGCGTGAGCGATACGAACAACGTCGCTTATCGGAAGGCGTTTCCCTTTTTTGATGAGGCGAGCTGTCCGCGCGCGTGCATCGGCTATGAGTTGTCGGCCGACCTGGACCTGTCCGACATAGCGGACTGGACGCCGCTAGGCGGGGGGGATACGCCGGATGCTTACACCGCTGTTTTCGAAGGCAACGGCCACGTCATCAGCAACCTGCGGATGAGCGGCGGCGGGGTGTATGGCACGGGTTTGTTCGGCATCGTCGGCGCCGACGGCAGAATCCGCAACGTGGGCTTGCGCAACGCGCAGGTGGCCGTAGGACACATCTACGTGGGAGCGCTGGTGGGGCGCAACCGGGGCAAAGTGGCGGCGAGTTACGTCAGTGGCGGTCGCATATCCGGTTCATTCAGGGTGGGCGGCTTGATAGGGGGCAACTCCGGCAGGTTGGTGGCGAGTTACGCCGACGTGGAAGTGCATGCAAGTATAGGTGAGGTGGGCGGTCTGGTAGGCGAAGCCAGTGTCGCGTCGGTGGTAAGCGCCAGTTACTCCGTCGGGAAAACGACGGGGGGTAGCAGAGTCGGCGGCTTGATAGGGCGGCGGGTTGCCACCGCGGGTGGCGGACAGTTCGGGGTGACCATCATCGCCGCGGTGGAGTCGAGTTATTTTGACAAGGAGCGCAGCCTCCGGAGCAGTTGCTGCGGAACGAATGAATTCGGTCTGGACGACGTTGTTGCGAAGACGTCGAGCGACATGATTCTCCCGATCACGGCGACGGGCACCATCTACGCCGGTTGGGACAAGTTGAACGTGGACGACGTGGATCAGGGCAGCGACGGCGATTTGAACGATGACGCTCCGTGGGATTTTGGCACCGAGTTTGATTACCCGGTGCTGGTGTTCGGCGGTGCTACCGAGACGGAGGTGGCGCGTCGCACGTCGCAGCGGGAGGCGCAACGGGAGACGCAGCCGGAGGTAAGTCTTACGCCGACGCTCGCCGGGAGCGCGGGGGTGTCGGAAGGCGAGGCCGCGAGTTACGTGGTGCGTTTTCCGGGGGCCTTGCCGGCGGGAGTGACTGCGAGTTGGAATTGGGCGGTGGGCGGCAACCAGGTCATCGCCGACGACTTTGACGGCAGGACCAGCGGCAGCGTGGTCATCGCATCCGGCGCGAGCAGCGCGTCGTTTTCGGTGAGGGTGCGCGATGACGTCATTACCGAGTTGTCCGAGGTCATGGTGGTCGCGTTGAGCGACGCGATGCTCACGGGGGCGCCCGCGCGCGTGAGTTTGGGCGTGCCGGCTTCCGTCAGCACCGTGATCAGTCCCAGCGACGGAGTCGGCAGAGACTACGACCTCGACGGCGACACCCTGATAGAGGTGGCGACGACGTCGCAGTTGTCGGCGATCCGCCACGACCTGGGCGGTGCCGGGCTGGCGGGCGTGAGCAGCGAGGATCGGCCCGCTTATCGGGCGGCGTTTCCCTTTTTCGATGAGACGCAAACCTGTCCGGGGGCGTCGTGCACCGGCTACGAGTTGTCGGCCGACCTGGATCTGTCGAGCATCCTGGACTGGACGCCGATAGGCGGGGGCGGCAGTGATGAGATTCCTAATGATGGTGCCTTTCCGCAGGATTATCGCTCTTGCGTTACCCGGCAGTCGAGGGGCACGCGTGTATGCTGGGACGGAGCTCCGGCGGATTATTATTACACCGCGGTTTTTGAAGGCAACGGCCACGTCATCAGCAACCTGAGGATGGACAGGGATGGGCGGTGGTGGCACATGGGTCTGTTCGGGGCCGTGAATGCCAACGGCATCATCCGCAACGTGGGCTTGCGCAACGCGCGGGTGAACCTGGATGATAGTGGTAGCACTTATATAGGTGCGCTGGTGGGCCGCAACGAGGGCAAAGTGGCGGCGAGTTACGTCAGTGGCGGTCGCATATCCGGCGTATTTGGGGTGGGCGGTTTGATCGGGGGTCATTACGGCAGCTTGGTGGCGAGTTACGCCGACGTGGAAGTGCAGGCAGGTATCGGATTGGTGCCTCCAGGTGAGACATTTTCAGGTAGATTGAACGCGGGCGGTCTGGTAGGCGAAGTCGCCGCCGCGTCGGTGGTGAGCGCCAGTTATTCCATCGGGGCAACGATGGGGACGGCCGCGGTCGGCGGTTTGATAGGAGGGCACGAGTATCACGACGATCATCTGCTGCTGAATTACGCCGACGTGTTGCAGTCGAGTTATTTCGACGGCCAGCGCAGCGGCCAGAGCAGCTGCTGCGGAAGGAATCCGCCGAGTCCGGACAACACCTCGAAGACCTCAGCCGAGTTGTTCAGTCCGACCGCGGCCGCGCTCACCATCTACGAGGGCTGGGAGCAGTTGAACGTGGACGACGTGGATCAGGGAGACGACGGCGACTTGAACGACGACGCGCCGTGGGATTTCGGCACCGTGTTTGATTATCCGGTGTTGGTGTTCGCCGGCGCTACCGAGACGAAGGCGATGCGTCGCACGTCGCAGCAGCAGGCGCAGGGGGTAATTCTTGTGCCGACGCTCGCCGGCAGCGCGACGGGGCCGGAAGGTGGGATCGCGAGTTACGTGGTGCGCTTTCCGGTGGTCTTGCCGGCGGGGGCGAGCGCGAGTTGGAATTGGTCGGTGGGCGGCGGCGAAGTCGACGCCGACGACTTTGTCGGCACCACCGCGGGCAGCGTGGTCATCACATCCGGCACCGCCAGCGCGTCGTTTTCGTTGAGGGTGCGCGCCGACGGCGAGATCGAACCGCCCGAGGTCATGGTGGTTGCGTTGAGCAACGCGAGGCTCGCGGGGGCGCCCGCGCACGTGGGTTTGGGCGTGCCGCTTCCCGTCAGCACCACGATCGAGTTCAGCGACGGGATAGACTACGACGAGGACGACGACACCCTGATAGAGGTGGCGACGACGTCGCAGTTGGCGGCGATCCGCTATGACCTGGGCGGTGCCGGGCTGGCGGGCGTGAGCAGTGCGAACAAGTCCGCTTATTTTGCGGCGTTTCCCCTTTTCGGCGCGCCGCAGACCTGTCCGAGCACGTGCACCGGCTACGAGTTGTCGGCCGACCTGGATCTGTCCAGCGTGAACCCGGCTCCGGGTGCGGGCTGGACGCCGTTAGGCGGCGGGGTCGAAACCCTTCAGGAGGAGCATTATTACACCGCCGTCTTTGAAGGCAACGGCCGCGTCGTCAGCAATTTGCGGGTGATCAGCGATGGACAGCGGTCTCACGCGGGCTTGTTCGGCGCGGTGAGCGCCGTCGGCGTGATCCGCAACGTGGGCTTGCGCAACGCGCGGGTGTCCGTGGGTGCCCATAGCACTTATATAGGAGCGCTGGTGGGCCGCAACGAAGGCAAGGTGGCGGCGAGTTACGTCAGTGGTGGTCGCATATCCGGCGTATGGGCGGTGGGCGGTCTGATAGGGGGTCATTACGGCGGGTTGGTGGCGAGTTACGCCGACGTGGAAGTGCATGCAGATGGAGCTAACGCGGGCGGTCTGGTGGGCGAGGCCGGCGCCGTGTCGGTGGTGAGCGCCAGTTACTCGGTCGGGGCAACGACGGGGAGCGGTATAGTCGGCGGCTTGATAGGGAACAGGAGAGTCGGCGCCGTGGTGGGGTCGAGTTATTTTGACGCCGAGCGCAGCGGCCAGAGTGACTGCTGCGGATCGAACGTGCCGAGTCCGGACAACAGCTCGAAGACGTCGAACCAGTTGCGCGTCCCGACGACGGCGACGGGCACCATCTACGCGGGTTGGAGCAGGTTGAACGTGGACGGCGTGGCTCGGGCGGACGACGGCGATTTGAACGACGACGCGCCGTGGGATTTCGGCAGCGTGTTTGATTATCCGGTGCTGGTGTTCGGCGGCGCTACCGAGACTATGGCGACGCGCCGCACGTCGCAGCAGCAGGCGCAGCGGGTAATTCTTGCGCCGACGCTTGCCGGAAGCGAGACGGTGTCGGAAGGCGGCACCGCGAGTTACGTGGTGAGTTTGCCGCTGGTCTTGCCGGCGGGGGTGAGCGCGCGTTGGGATTGGGTCGTGGGCGGTGGCGAAGCCGGCGCCGCCGACTTTGTCGCCACGACCGGCAGCGTGGCCATCGCCTCGGGCGCCGTCAGCGCGTCGTTTTCGGTGGTGGTGTTCGATGACGACGTGCCCGAGTTTTCCGAGGTACTGGTGGTAACGCTGACGGGCGCGCGGCTCACGGGGGCGCCCGCGCGCGTGAGTTTGGGCGTGGTTGCCGTCAGGACCACGATCGAGGTGAGCGACCGGATAGACTACGACTTTGACGACGACAACTTGATAGAGGTGGCGACGACGTCGCAGTTGGCGGCGATCCGCTACGACCTGGGCGGTGCCGGGATAGCGGGCGTGAGCAGTGCCAACGAGGCCGCTTATCGGGCTTATCGGGCGGCGTTTCCCCTGTATGACGAGACGCGCACCTGTCCCGGAACGTGCGCCGGCTACGAGTTGTCGGCCGACCTGGATCTGTCCAGCGTGAACCCGGCCCCGGGCCCAGGCTGGACGCCGCTGGGCGGGGGGGTTCCGCGTGCCGTGCCGGGGGATGCTTACACCGCCGTTTTTGAAGGCAACGGCCACGTCATCCGCAATTTGCGCGTGGCCAGGGACGGGGAGTGGCAGATAGGTTTGTTCGGCAGGGTGGGCGCCGGCGGCGTGATCCGCAACGTGGGCTTGCACAACGCGCGGGTGGAAATGGGTGGTGACAGCTTGTTTATAGGTGCGCTGGTGGGAGACAACGAGGGCGAAGTGTTGGCGAGTTACGTCATTGGCGGTCGCGTATCCGGCAATGCGGGGGTGGGCGGTTTGATAGGGGGTCATTACGCCGGCAGGCTGGTGGCGAGTTACGCCGACGTGGAAGTGCGTGCAGATGGAGCTAACGTGGGCGGTCTGATAGGCGAAGCCGGTGGCGCGTCGGTGGTGAGCGCCAGCTACTCCGTCGGGAGAGTGACGGGGATTTACCCGATTGGCGGTTTGATAGGGAACCGGGTGGCCGGCGCCGTGGTGGAGTCCAGTTATTTTGACCGGGAGCGCAGTCGCCAGGGTGGTTGCTGCAAACCGAGGGCGTCACACCAGTTGCGCGCGCCGACCACCGCGGTGGGCACCCTCTACGCGGGTTGGGACAAGTTGCACGTGGACGACGTGGATCAGGGGGACGACGGCGACTACAACGACGACGCGCCGTGGGACTTCGGCAGCGTGTTCGATTACCCGGTGTTGGTGTTCGGTGGCGCTACCGAGACGCAGGCGGCGCGTCGCACGTCGCAGCGGGAGGCGCAGCCGCAGGTAATTCTTGCGGCGACGCTCGCCGGCAGCGCGACGGTGTCGGAAGGCGAGGCGGCGAGTTACGTGGTGAGTTTGCCTCTGGCCTTGCCGGCGGGGGTGAGCGCGCGTTGGGATTGGGTCGTGGGCGGCGGCGAAGCCGACGTCGCCGACTTTGTCGGCACGACCGGCATCGTAGTCATTGGTTCCGGCGCGAGCAGCGCGTCGTTTTCGGTGACAGTGTTCGATGACGCCGTGCCCGAGTTTTCCGAGATTCTGGTGGTAACGCTGACGGGCGCGAGGCTCACCGGGGTGCCCGCGCGCGTGAGTCTGGGCGTTCCGGTTCCCGTCAGGACCGCGATCGAGGTGAGCGACGAGATAGACTACGACTTTGATGACGACACCTTGATAGAGGTGGCGACGACGTCGCAGTTGGCGGCGATCCGCCACGACCTGGGCGGTGCCGGGATAGCGGGCGTGAGCAGTGCCGACGAGGCCGCTTATCTGGCGGCGTTTCCCTTTTTCGGCGACGGGCAGACCTGTCCCAGCACGTGCACCGGCTACGAGTTGTCGACCGACCTGGATCTGTCCGACGTACCGAACTGGACGCCGATAGGCGGGGGGATTACACGCGCCCCCTGGAACTACGTTCCCCCGGAGCGGCGTTACCAGGCCGTTTTTGAAGGCAACGGCCACGTCATCAGCAACGTAACGATCCGCAGCACGAACAATGCAACCGCCCGCTTCGATAGCGTGGGCTTTTTTGGTGCCGTGGGCGTCACAGGCAGGATCCGCAACGTGGGTTTGAACAACGTGCATACGGACGTGGCCAGCAGAAGCGTAGGGGCGGGCGCGTTGGCGGGGTACAACGCGGGCAAAGTGGCGGCGTGTTACGTGGTGGGCGACGGCAGACAAGTGCGCGGTGGTTGGGACTTGGGCGGTCTGGTAGGGAGATTGGACGGGGGTGTCGTAGTTGCCAGTTATGCGGACGTGCCGGTGCATCAGCGGTCGCGGGGGCAAAACGTGGGGGGGTTGATAGGCGTCGTTGTGAACGGGGGCATAGTCAGCGCCAGCTACGCGCTCTCGAGGCTGACCAGGGACGGCGACGGCCTGCAAGGGTTTCCGTCCGGCGGTCTGGTCGGAGGCTATGGTTCCGGTACGCTACAGGCAAGCTATTTTGACGCCGAGCGCAGCGGCCAGAGCAGATGCTGCGGAGGAACGAATGCGCCGAGTTCGGACGACACCTCGAAGACGTCGAGCCAGTTGCGCGTCCCGACCACGGCCGCGGGCACCCTCTACGAAGGCTGGGACAGGTTGAACGTGGACGGCGTGGATCAGGGGGGTGACGACGACTACAACGACGACGCGCCGTGGGATTTCGGCAGCGTGTTTGATTACCCGGTGCTGGTGTTCGGCGGCGCTACCGACACGCAGGTGGCGCGTCGCACGTCGCAGCAGCAGGCGCAGCCGCAGGTAATTCTTGCGGCGGCGCTCACCGGCAGCGTTACCGTATCGGAAGGCGGCACCGCGAGGTACGTGGTGCGCTTGCCGCTGGTCTTGCCGGCGGGGGTGCGCGCGCGTTGGGATTGGGCGGTGGGCGGCGACGTCGGCGCCGACGACTTTGTCGGCACGACCGCAGGCAGCGTGGTCATCGCCTCGGGCGCCGTCAGCGCGTCGTTTTCGGTGACAGTGCTCGATGACGACGTGCCTGAGTTTTCCGAGGTGCTGGTGGTAACGTTGACGGGCGCGAGGCTCACCGGGGTGCCCGCGCGCGTGAGTCTGGGCGTGCCGGTTCCCGTCAGGACCACGATCGGGGCGAGCGACGAGATAGACTACGACTTTGATGACGACACCTTGATAGAGGTGGCGACGACGTCGCAGTTGGCGGCGATCCGCCACGACCTGGGCGGTGCCGGGATAGCGGGCGTGAGCAGTGCCGACGAGGCCGCTTATCTGGCGGCGTTTCCCTTTTTCGGCGACGGGCAGACCTGTCCCAGCACGTGCGCTGGCTACGAGTTGTCGGCCGACCTGGATCTGTCCGGCTTGAACTGGAAGCCGATAGGCGGAGAGGCCACCACGCTCGCGCACCGTTTGAGGAATCCTTACGGCGCCGTTTTTGAAGGCAACGGCCACGTTATCAGCAATCTGACGATAACCAGGAATGATCGCCCGTGGTACAGCATGGGTTTGTTCGGCGTCGTCAGCGACGTCGGCGTGATCCGCAACGTGGGTTTGCGCAACGCGCGGGTGAGCGTGGGTCAGGTGAGCGTGGGTAGTAATAGCACTTATATAGGCGCGCTGGTGGGTTCCAACCGGGGCAAAGTGGCGGCGAGTTACGTCAGTGGCGGTCGCGTATCCGGCGCGTTTTCGGTGGGCGGCTTGATAGGGTCTCATTTCGGCAGAGTGGTGGCGAGTTACGCCGACGTGGAAGTGCATGGATTGGGTACCGTGGGCGGTCTGGTGGGCGCAAGCGGTGGCGCGTCGGTAGTGAGCGCCAGTTACTCCATCGGGGCAACGACGGGGGCCGGTCTGGTCGGTGGCTTGATAGGGAACAGGGTGGTCGGCGCCACGCTGGAGTCGAGTTATTTTGACGCCGAGAGCAGCGGCCGGAGCCGTTGCTGTGGAGCGAACGTGCCGAGTCCGGACAACACCTCGAAGACGTCAGGCGAGTTGATTGGTCCCACTACGGCGACGGGCACCATCTATGCGGGTTGGGACAAGTTGAACGTGGACGACGTGGATCGGGGAGACGACGGCGATTTGAACGACGACGCGCCGTGGGATTTCGGCGGCGTGTTTGATTACCCGGTGTTGGTGTTCGGTGGCGCTACCGAGACTATGGCGATACGTCGCACGTCGCAGCAGCAGGCGCAGCAGGTGATTCTTACGCCGATGCTTGCCGGCAGCGAGACCACGTCGGAAGGCGGCACCGCGAGTTACGTGGTGAGTCTGCCGCTGGTCTTGCCGACGGGAGTGCGCGCGCGTTGGGATTGGACGGTGGGTGGCGGCGAAGCCGACGTCGCCGACTTCGTCAACACGACCGGCAGCGTGGCCATCGCCTCCGGCGCCGTCAGCGCGTCGTTTTCGGTCGGGGTGCTCGATGACGACGTGCCCGAGTTTTCCGAGGTACTGGTGGTAACGTTGACGGGCGCGAGGATCACGGGGGCGCCGCGTCGCGTGAGTCTGGGCGTGCCGCTTTCGGTCAGGACCACGATCGAGGTGAGCGACCGGATAGATTACGACTTTGATGACGACAACTTGATAGAGGTGGCGACGACGTCGCAGTTGGCGGCGATCCGCCACGACCTGGGCGGTGCCGGGCTGGCGGGCGTCGTGGGCGACGCGAACAGGGCCGCGTATCTGGCGGCGTTTCCCCTGTACAACGGGGTGCGCACCTGTCCCGGCACGTGCGCCGGCTACGAGTTGTCGGCCGACCTGGACCTGTCCGGCGTGAACCCGGCCCCGCGCCCGGGCTGGACGCCGATAGGCGGGGGGGTCGGGCCTGCGGCCTTTCCGGGGGATACCTACACCGCCGTTTTTGAAGGCAACGGCCACGTCATTCGCAATTTGCGGGTGGCCAGGGACGGGTGGTATCAGATAGGTTTGTTCGGCGCCGTGGGTGCCGGCGGCACCATCCGCAACGTGGGCTTGCGTAACGCACGGGTGCACGGCGGTTATTTTGTAGGCGCGCTGGTGGGATTCAACCAGGGCGAAGTGGCGGCGAGTTACGCCGGTGGCGGTCGCGTATCCGGCGCCTCCGCGGTGGGCGGTTTGGCGGGTGCTCATTACGGCAGGCTGGTGGCGGGTTACGCCGACGTGGAAGTGTATGCAGAGGAAAGCGTGGTGGGCGGTCTGATAGGCGAAATCAGTCTCGGGGCGGTGGTGAGCGCCAGTTACTCCGTTGGGGAAACGACGGGGGCGCCGGGCGTGTCCAGCATCGGCGGTTTGATAGGGAGCGGGGCTGCCAGCGCCCTGGTGCAGTCGAGTTATTTTGACCAGGAGCGCAGCGGCCAGAGCAGTTGCTGCGGAACGTTTGCGCGGGGTCTGGACAACGTCGTCCCGAGGAGGTCGAGCCAGTTGTACGCCCCCACCACGGCCGCGGGCATCTACGAGGGTTGGGACCAGTTGAACGTGGATCGCGTGGATCAGGGAGGCGACGACGACTACAACGACGACGCGCCGTGGGACTTCGGCAGCGTGTTTGATTACCCGGTGCTGGTGTTCGGCGGCGCTACCGAGACTATGGCGATGCGTCGCACGTCGCAGCAGCAGGCGCAGCCGCGGGTAATTCTTGCGGCGACGCTCACCGGCAGCGAGACGGTGTCGGAAGGCGGCACCGCGAGTTACGTGGTGAGTCTGCCGCTGGTCTTGCCGGCGGGGGTGACCGCGCGTTGGGATTGGGCGGTGGGCGGCGGCGACGTCGACGCCGACGACTTTGTCGGCACGACTGGCAGCGTGGCCATCGGCTCCGGCGCGAGCAGCGCGTCGTTTTCGGTCAGGGTGTTCGATGACGACGTGCCTGAGTTGTCCGAGGTGCTGGTGGTAACGTTGACGGGCGCGAGGCTCACCGGGGCGCCGCGCCACGTGAGTTTGGGCGTGCCGGTTTCCGTCAGGACCACGATCAAGACGAGCGACCAGATGGACTACGACTTTGATGACGACACCTTGATAGAGGTGGCGACGACGTCGCAGTTGGCGGCGATCGGCCACGACCTGGGCGGTGCCGGGCTGGCGGGCGTGAGCAGTGCCAACGAGGCCGCTTATCGGGCTTATCGGGCGGCGTTTCCCCATTACGACGAGAAGCAGACCTGTCCGGGCACGTGCACCGGCTACGAGTTGTCGGCCGACCTGGATCTGTCCGGCTTGAACTGGAAGCCGATAGGCGGAGAGGCCACCACGCTCACACACCGTTTGAGGAATCCTTACAGCGCCGTTTTTGAGGGCAACGGCCGCGTTATCAGCGATCTGACGATAACCAGGAATGATCGCCCGTGGTACAGCATGGGTTTGTTCGGCGTCGTCAGCGACGTCGGCGTGATCCGCAACGTGGGTTTGCGCAACGCGCGGGTGAGCGTGGGTAATAATGGTACTTATATAGGCGCGCTGGTGGGTTCCAACCGGGGCAAAGTGGCGGCGAGTTACGTCAGTGGCGGTCGCGTATCCGGCGCGTTTTCGGTGGGCGGCTTGATAGGGTCTCATTTCGGCAGAGTGGTGGCGAGTTACGCCGACGTGGAAGTGCATGGATTGGGTACCGTGGGCGGTCTGGTGGGCGCAAGCGGTGGCGCGTCGGTAGTGAGCGCCAGTTACTCCATCGGGGCAACGACGGGGGCCGGTCTGGTCGGTGGCTTGATAGGGAACAGGGTGGTCGGCGCCACGCTGGAGTCGAGTTATTTTGACGCCGAGAGCAGCGGCCGGAGCCGTTGCTGTGGAGCGAACGTGCCGAGTCCGGACAACACCTCGAAGACGTCAGGCGAGTTGATTGGTCCCACTACGGCGACGGGCACCATCTATGCGGGTTGGGACAAGTTGAACGTGGACGACGTGGATCGGGGAGACGACGGCGATTTGAACGACGACGCGCCGTGGGATTTCGGCGGCGTGTTTGATTACCCGGTGTTGGTGTTCGGTGGCGCTACCGAGACTATGGCGATACGTCGCACGTCGCAGCAGGAAGCGCAGCCGCGGATAATTCTTGTGCCGGCGTTCACCGGCAGCGTTACCGTGCCGGAAGGCGGCACCGCGAGTTACGTGGTGAGTCTGCCGGTGATCCTGCCGAGAGGGGTGACCGCGAGCTGGGATTGGACGGTGGGTGGCGGCGAAGCCGACGCCGCCGACTTTGTCAACACGACCGGCGCCGTAGTCATCGGCTCCGGCGCTAGCAGCGCGTCGTTTTCGGTCGGGGTGCTCGATGACGACGTGCCCGAGTTTTCCGAGGTACTGGTGGTAACGTTGACGGGCGCGAGGATCACCGGGGCGCCGCGCCGCGTGAGTCTGGGCGTGCCGCTTTCGGTCAGGACCACGATCGAGGTGAGCGACGAGATAGACTACGACTTTGATGACGACAACTTGATAGAGGTGGCGACGACGTCGCAGTTGGCGGCGATCCGCCACGACCTGGGCGGTGCCGGGCTGGCGGGCGTCGTGGGCGACGCGAACAGGGCCGCGTATCTGGCGGCGTTTCCCCTGTACAACGAGGTGCGCACCTGTCCCGGCACGTGCGCCGGCTACGAGTTGTCGGCCGACCTGGATCTGTCCGGCGTGAACCCGGCCCCGCGCCCGGGCTGGACGCCGATAGGCGGAGGGGTCGGGCCTGCAACCTTCCCGGGGGATGCCTACACCGCCGTTTTTGAAGGCAACGGCCACGTCATTCGCAATTTGCGGGTGGCTAGGGACGGGTGGTATCAGATAGGTTTGTTCGGCGCCGTGGGTGCCGGCGGCACCATCCGCAACGTGGGCTTGCGTAACGCACGGGTGCACGGCGGTTATTTTGTAGGCGCGCTGGTGGGATTCAACCAGGGCGAAGTGGCGGCGAGTTACGCCGGTGGCGGTCGCGTATCCGGCGCCTCCGCGGTGGGCGGTTTGGCGGGTGCTCATTACGGCAGGCTGGTGGCGGGTTACGCCGACGTGGAAGTGTATGCAGAGGAAAGCGTGGTGGGCGGTCTGATAGGCGAAATCAGTCTCGGGGCGGTGGTGAGCGCCAGTTACTCCGTTGGGGAAACGACGGGGGCGCCGGGCGTGTCCAGCATCGGCGGTTTGATAGGGAGCGGGGCTGCCAGCGCCCTGGTGCAGTCGAGTTATTTTGACCAGGAGCGCAGCGGCCAGAGCAGTTGCTGCGGAACGTTTGCGCGGGGTCTGGACAACGTCGTCCCGAGGAGGTCGAGCCAGTTGTACGCCCCCACCACGGCCGCGGGCATCTACGAGGGTTGGGACCAGTTGAACGTGGATCGCGTGGATCAGGGAGGCGACGACGACTACAACGACGACGCGCCGTGGGACTTCGGCAGCGTGTTTGATTACCCGGTGCTGGTGTTCGGCGGCGCTACCGAGACTATGGCGATGCGTCGCACGTCGCAGCAGCAGGCGCAGCCGCGGGTAATTCTTGCGGTGACGTTCGTCGGCAGCGAGACCACGTCGGAAGGCGGCACCGCGAGTTACGTGGTGAGTCTGCCGCTGGTCTTGCCGGCGGGGGTGACCGCGAGTTGGAGCTGGGCGGTGGGTGGCGACGACGTCGGCGCCGACGACTTTGTCGGCACGACCGCGGGCAGCGTGGTTATCGCCTCGGGCGCCGTCAGCGCGTCGTTTTCGGTGGTAGTGTTCGATGACGACGTGCCTGAGTTGTCCGAGGTGCTGGTGGTAACGTTGACGGGCGCGAGGCTCACCGGGGCGCCGCGCCACGTGAGTTTGGGCGTGCCGGTTTCCGTCAGGACCACGATCGAGACGAGCGACCAGATAGACTACGACTTTGATGACGACAACTTGATAGAGGTGGCGACGACGTCGCAGTTGGCGATGATCCGCCACGACCTGGGCGGTGCCGGGCTGGCGGGCGTGAGCAGTGCCAACGAGGCCGCTTATCGGGCTTATCGGGCGGCGTTTCCCCATTACGACGAGAAGCAGACCTGTCCGGGCACGTGCGCCGGCTACGAGTTGTCGGCCGACCTGGATCTGTCCAGTGTGAACCCGGCCCCGGGCCCAGGCTGGACGCCGCTGGGCGGGGGGGTTCCGCGTGCCGTGCCGGGGGATGCTTACACCGCCGTTTTTGAAGGCAACGGCCACGTCATCCGCAATTTGCGGGTGGCCAGGGACGGGGAGTGGCAGATAGGTTTGTTCGGCAGGGTGGGCGCCGGCGGCGTGATCCGCAACGTGGGCTTGCACAACGCGCGGGTGGAAATGGGTGGTGATAGCTTGTTTATAGGTGCGCTGGTGGGAGACAACGAGGGCGAAGTGTTGGCGAGTTACGTCATTGGCGGTCGCGTATCCGGCAATGCGGGGGTGGGCGGTTTGATAGGGGGTCATTACGCCGGCAGGCTGGTGGCGAGTTACGCCGACGTGGAAGTGCGTGCAGATGGAGCTAACGTGGGCGGTCTGATAGGCGAAGCCGGTGGCGCGTCGGTGGTGAGCGCCAGCTACTCGGTCGGGAGAGTGACGGGGATTTACCCGATTGGCGGTTTGATAGGGAACCGGGTGGCCGGCGCCGTGGTGGAGTCCAGTTATTTTGACCAGGAGCGTAGTCGCCAGGGTGGTTGCTGCAAACCGAGGGCGTCACACCAGTTGCGCGCCCCGACCACCGCGGTGGGCACCCTCTACGCGGGTTGGGACAAGTTGCACGTGGACGACGTGGATCAGGGAGACGACGGCGACTATAACGACGACGCGCCGTGGGATTTCGGCACCGTGTTCGATTACCCGGTGCTGGTGTTCGGTGGCGCTACCGAGACTGTGGCGATGCGTCGCACGTCGCAGCAGGAAGCGCAGCCGCGGATAATTCTTGCGCCGGCGTTCACCGGCAGCGTTACCGTGCCGGAAGGCGGCACCGCGAGTTACGTGGTGAGTCTGCCGGTGATTCTGCCGAGAGGGGTGACCGCGAGCTGGGATTGGACGGTGGGCGGCGGCGAAGCCGACGCCGCCGACTTCGTCGCCACGACCGGCGCCGTAGTCATCGGCTCCGGCGCGAGCAGCGCGTCGTTTTCGGTCAGGGTGTTCGATGACGACGTGCCTGAGTTGTCCGAGGTGCTGGTGGTAACGTTGACGGGCGCGAGGCTCACGGGAGCACCGCGCCGCGTGAGTCTGGGCGTGCCGCTTTCGGTCAGGACCACGATCGAGGCGAGCGACGAGATAGACTACGACGTCGACGGCGACGACTTGATACAGGTGGCGACGACGTCGCGGTTGGCGGCGATCCGCTATGACCTGGGCGGTGCCGGGCTGGCGGGCGTGAGCAGCGCCAACAGGGCCGCTTATCTGGCGGCGTTTCCCTTTTTCGACGTGGAGCAGACCTGTCCCGGCACGTGTACCGGCTACGAGTTGTCGGCCGACCTGGACTTGGCCGGCGAGGACTGGACGCCGTTAGGCGGGGCCGGTACGTCGGATTATTACACCGCGGTTTTTGAAGGCAACGGCCACGTCATCAGCAATGTAACGATCCGCAGCGCGAACAATGGAGCCGCCCGGCTCGATAACGTGGGCCTTTTTGGTGCCGTGGGCGCAGGCGGCATAATCCGCAACGTGGGTTTGGACAACGTGCATACGGACGTGTCCGGCGCAAGCATGGGGGCGGGCGCGTTGGCGGGGTACAACGCGGGCAAAGTGGCGGCGTGTTACGTGGTGGGCGGCGGCGGACAAGTGCGCGGCGGTTCGGCCTTGGGCGGTCTGGTAGGCGGATTGGACGGGGGCGTCGTGATTGCCAGTTATGCGGACGTGCCGGTGCATCAGCGGTCGCCGGGGCGAAGCGTGGGGGGGTTGATAGGCGCCGTTGCGAACGGGGGCATAGTCAGCGCCAGCTACGCGCTCTCGAGGCTGACCAGGGACGGCGACGGCCTGCAAGGGTCTCCATCCGGCGGTCTGGTCGGGGACTATCTTTCCGGCACGCTACAGACAAGCTATTTTGACAAACAGCGCAGCGGCCAGTCCGCGTGTTGCGGCAGCAATGTACCAACTACCGACAACGCGCCCAGGACTTCCGTTCAGTTGCGCGCCCCGACCGCGGCCGCGGGCACCATCTACGAGGGTTGGGACCGGTTGAACGTGGACGGCGTGGATCACAACGGCGACTATAACGACGACGCGCCGTGGGATTTCGGCAGCACGTTCGATTACCCGGTGCTGGTGTTCGGCGGCGCCACCGACACGCAGGCGGCGCGTCGCACGTCGCAGCAGCGGGCCTTGGAGGTAACGGTTGCGGCGACGCTCGCCGGCAGCGAGACCGTGTCGGAAGGCGGCACCGCGAGTTACGTGGTGCGCCTGCCGATGGTCTTGCCGGCGGGGGTGAGCGCGAGTTGGAGCTGGGCGGTGGGCGGCGGCGACGTCAGCGCCGACGACTTCGTCGGCACGACCGCGGGCAGCGTGGTCATCGCCTCGGGCGCCGTCAGCGCGTCGTTTTCGGTGCGGGTGTTCGATGACGACGTGCCCGAGTTGTCCGAGGTCATGGTGGTAACGTTGACGGGCGTGAGGCTCGCGGGGGCGCCCGCGCACGTGGGTTTGGGCGTGCCGCTTTCCGTCAGGACCACGATCGAGGTGAGCGACGAGATAGACTACGACTTTGATGACGACAACTTGATAGAGGTGGCGACGACGTCGCAGTTGTCGGCGATCCGCTACGACCTGGGCGGCGCCGGGCTGGCGGGCGTGAGCAGTGCCAACGAGGCCGCTTATCGGGCTTATCAGGCGGCGTTTCCCGTTTACGACGAGGCGCGCACCTGTCCGGGCACGTGCAAAGGCTACGAGTTGGCGGCCGACCTGGACCTGTCCAGCGTGAACCCGGCCCCGGGCACGGGCTGGACGCCGATAGGCGGACTTGCTCAGGGCTTTTTCTTTGTCTATCCGGAGGAAGTTGGTTACGCCGCTGTTTTTGAAGGCAACGGCCACGTCATCCGCAATTTGAGGATGGAGTATAGGCGCCTATTTAGTCGTGATGGTTGGAGTGGGACAGGTTTGTTCGGCGCCGTGGGCGCCAACGGCAGAATCCGCAACGTGGGCTTGCGTAACGTGCTGATGAATTCGGGTTCATCCTTCAGAGAAGTAGGTGCGCTGGTGGGATACAACCGGGGCAAGGTGGCGGCGAGTTACGTGATTGGCGGTCGCGTATCCTTATTCTCGGCCGGGGGCGGCTTGATAGGAGTTAATGACGGTGAGGTGGTGGCGAGTTACGCCGACGTGGAAGTGATTGGGAGCAGGGTGGGTGGCCTGGTAGGCCTGGTCTATTTCGGCTCGTCCGTGAAAGCCAGTTACTCCGTCGGGAAAGTGACAAATACATTAGATAGGTCTTCCTCGTCTGGCGGCTTGATAGGAGCTAGGGGCGACGGCGGTTACATAGGGCCAGGTTACGTGGATTCAAGTTATTTTGACAGCCAGCGCAGCGGCGAGGGCCGTTGCTGCGGACCGAAGAGGTCGCGCGACTTGCGCATCCCGACCACGGCCGCGGGCACGATCTACGCGGGTTGGGACAAGTTGGACGTGGACGGCGTGGATCAGAACGACGACAACAACCTGAACGACGACAGTCCGTGGGACTTCGGCAGCGTCTTCGATTACCCGGTGCTGGTGTTCGGCGGTGCTACCGAAACGCGGCAGGCGCGTCGCACGTCGCAGCAGGAGGCGCAGCCGAAGGTAAATCTTGCGGCGACGATCACCGGCAGCGCGACGGTGTCGGAAGGCGAGGTCGCGAGCTTCGTGGTGCGCTTGCCGGAGCCCTTGCCGCCGGGGGTGATCATGCGTTGGGGTTGGGTCGTGGGCGGCGGCGAAGTCGACACCGCCGACTTTGTCGGCGCGACCACGGGCAACGCGGTCATCGCCTCGGGCGCCGACCGCACGTCGTTTTCGGTCAGGGTGCGCGATGACGACGAGCCCGAGTTTTCCGAGACTCTGGTGGCAACGTTGAGCAACGTGCGGCTCACGGGGGCGCCCGTGCGCGGTGTGGATCTGGGCGTGCCGGTTTCCGCGGTGACCACGATCGAGGTGAGCGACGAGATAGACTACAACGGCGACGACGACACCCTGATAGACGTGGAGACGACGTCGCAGTTGGCGGCGATCCGCTACGACCTGGGCGGTGTCGGGTTGGCGGGCGTGAGCGACGCGAACAGGGACGCGTATCTGGCGGCGTTTCCCTTTTTCGGCAAGCAGGAGACCTGTCCGAGAACGTGCACCGGCTACGAGTTGGTGAACGACCTGGATCTGTCCAGCGTGAACCCGGCCCCGGGCCCTGGCTGGACGCCGATAGGCGGGGGCGTCATGCTTCATGACCTTCCGGGGGATGCCTACACCGCGGTTTTTGAAGGCAACGGCCACGTCATCCGCAATATGCGGGTGGCCAGGGCCGGGCAGTGGTATCGCGTGGGCTTGTTCGGCGCCGTCGGCGCCGCCGGCACTATCCGCAACGTGGGCTTGCGCGACGCGCGGGTGTCCCTGGGTAGTAACAGCGAGTTCACGGGCGCGCTGGTGGGCCGCAACGAGGGCACGGTGGCGGCGAGTTACGTCAGTGGCGGTCGCATATCCGGCGTATGGTTCGTGGGCGGTTTGATAGGGGGTCATTACGGCAGGCTGGTGGCGAGTTACGCCGACGTGGAGGTGCAGGCGGGTGAAAGCAACGTGGGTGGTCTGGCGGGCGAGGTCGGTGGCGCGTCGGTGGTGAGCGCCAGCTACTCGGTCGGGAGAACGGCGGGGGCCAGCCCGGTCGGCGGCCTGGTAGGGAACCGGGTCGTCGGCGCCGTGGTGGAGTCGAGTTATTTTGACGCGGAGCGCAGCGGCCAGCGTGATTGCTGCGGCTTGAACGCGCCGGATCCGGACGACGCCCGGCAGACGTCGAGCGAGTTGCGCGCCCCGACGACGGCCGCGGGCACCATCTACGCGGGCTGGGACCGGTTGAACGTGGACCGCGTGGATCAGAACGACGACGACGACTACAACGACGACGCGCCGTGGGACTTCGGCGGCGCGTTTGATTATCCGGTGCTGGTGTTCGGCGGCGCTACCGAGACGATGGCGATGCGCCGCACGTCGCAGCAGGAGACGCAGCCACGGGCAAGTCTTGCGGCGACGCTCACCGGCAGCGTGACGGTGTCGGAAGGCGAGAGCGCGGGTTACGTGGTGAGTTTGCCGCAGGCCTTGCCGCCGGGGGTGAGCGTGCGTTGGGATTGGTCTGTGGGCGGCGACGAAGTCACCGTCGCCGACTTTGTCGGCGTGACCGGCAGCGTGGTCGTCGCCTCGGGCGCCGTCAGTGCGTCGTTTTCGGTCAGGATCTTCGATGACGCGATCCCTGAGTTGTCCGAGGTACTGGTGGTAACGTTAAGCAACGCGCGGCTCACGGGGGCGCCCGCGCGCAATGTGGATCTGGGCGCGCCGGTTTCCGTGAAGACCACGATCGAGTTCAGCGACGTGCCGGACTACGACGTCGACGACGACACCCTGATAGAGGTGGCGACGACGTCGCAGTTGGCGGCGATCCGCTACGACCTGGGCGGTGCCGGGATAGCGGGCGTGAGCACTGCCAACAGGGCCGCTTATCGGGTGGCGTTTCCCTTGTTCGGCGTGTTTGATGAGATACGATCCTGTCCCAGCACGTGCACCGGCTACGAGTTGGCGGCCGACCTGGATCTGTCCAGCGTGGAGCCGCACCCGGCGCCGGGCTGGACGCCGCTAGGCGGGGGGATCAGGTCCGAAGACCTTGTGGGGGATTCTTCGGTGGACTTTTACACCGCTGTTTTTGAAGGCAACGGCCACGTCATCAGCAATTTGCGGGTGGTCAGGATGGGCCGGTGGTATTTCACGGGTTTGTTCGGCGCCGTGAGTGCCAGCGGCGTGATCCGCAACGTGGGTTTGCGCAACGCGCGGGTGGAGGTGAGGTTCGATAACGTTGGCGGTAGCCTTTATACGGGTGCGCTGGCGGGAGACAACCGGGGCCAAGTGGCGGCGAGCTACGTGATAGGCGGTCGCATATCCGGCACGTGGCACGTGGGCGGCCTGGTAGGGAGGAATTTGGGCAGGGTAGTGGCGAGTTACGCCGACGTGGCAGTGCATGCGGATGGAAATAGCGTGGGCGGCCTGGTAGGCGAAGCCGGTGGCGCGTCGGTGGTGCGTGCCAGTTACTCGGTCGGGAGACCGACGGGGGATAGCCCTGGTGGCTTGATGGGGATCAGGAACGTCGGCGCCGTGGTGGAGTCTAGTTATTTTGACGCAGAGCGCAGCGGCCAGGACCGTTGCTGCGGATCGAACGTGCGGGATTCGGACGACGCCCGGCAGACGTCACACGGGTTGCGCACCCCGACCACGGCCGCGGGCACGATCTACGCGGGTTGGGACCAGTTGAACGTGGACGGCGTGGATCAGGAAGGCGACGGCGACTACAACGACGACGCGCCGTGGGATTTCGGCAGCGCGTTCGATTACCCGGTGCTGGTGTTCGGCGGCGCTACCGAGACCAGGTTGGCGCGTCGCACGTCGCAGCGGGAGACGCAGCCGCAGGTAGGTCTTGCGGCGGCGCTCACCGGCAGCGCGACGGTGGCGGAAGGCGAGGTCGCGAGTTACGTGGTGAGTTTGCCGGTGATCCTGCCGACAGGGGTGACCGCGAGCTGGAATTGGACGGTGGGCGGCGGCGAAGCCGACATCGCCGACTTTGTCGGCACGACCGGCATCGTGGCCATCGGTTCCGGCGCGAGCAGCGCGTCGTTTTCGGTGGAGGTGCGCGACGACGACGCGCCCGAATTGTCCGAGGCCCTGGTGGTAACGTTGGCAAGCGCGCGGCTCACGGGGGCGCCGCAGTACGTGCGCTTAGGCGTGCCGGCTTCCGTGATGACCATCATCGAGTTAAGCGACGGCACCGGCTACGACGACGACAACGACACTTTGATAGACGTGGCGACGACGTCGCAGTTGGCGGCGATCCGCTACGACCTGGGCGGTGTCGGGATAGCGGGTGTGGTGGGCACTGCCAACAGGGCCGCTTATTTTGCGGCGTTTCCCTTTTTCGACGAGAAACGGACCTGTCCGAGAACGTGCACCGGCTACGAGTTGGCGAACGACCTGGACCTGTCCAGTGTGGAGCCGGCCCCGGGCGCGGGCTGGACGCCGCTAGGCGGGGGCATCCCGGATGACAACTATTCGGTGGGTTATTACACCGCCGTTTTTGAAGGCAACGGCCACGTCATCAGCAATTTGCGGATGAACAGGAGTGGACAGTGGTTTTACATGGGTCTGTTCGGCGCCGTGGGTGCCGACGGCAGGATCCGCAACGTGGGTTTGCATAACGCGCGGGTGTCCCTGGGTAGGGATGCCGATCACGTAGGTGCGCTGGTGGGAACCAGCGAGGGCGGGGTGGCGGCGAGTTACGTCAGCGGCGGTCGCATATCCGGCGGAGCGTTCGTGGGCGGTTTATTGGGGAGTCATTACGGCGGGTTGGTGGCGAGTTACGCCGACGTGAGGGTGCATGCGGATGAAAGCAACGTGGGCGGTCTGGTAGGCGCAACCGGTTTCGCGTCGGTGGTGAGCGCCAGCTACTCGGTCGGGAGAACGACGGGGGGGTTACCGAGTGGCGGCTTGATAGGGAACATGGCCGCCGGCACCGTGGTGTGGTCCAGTTATTATGAGGCCGGGCGCAGCGGCCAGAGCGCTTGCTGCGGATTCAGGGCGCCGGATCCGGACAACACCTCGAAGACGTCGGGCCAGTTGCGCGCCCCGACGATGGCCGCGGGAACCATCTATGAGGGTTGGGACCAGTTGAACGTGGACGGCGTGGCTCGGAGAGGCGACGACGATTTGAACGACGACGCTCCGTGGGACTTCGGCAGCGTGTTCGATTACCCGGTATTGGTGTTCGGCGGCGCTACCGAGACTATGGCGATGCGTCGCACGTTGCAGCGGGAGGCGCAGCCGAAGGCAAGTCTTGCGGCGACGCTCGCCGGCAGCGCGACGGTGTCGGAAGGCGAGAGCGCGAGTTACGTAGTGCGCCTGCCGCAGGCCTTGCCTGCGGGGGTGCGCGTGCGTTGGGATTGGTCGGTGGGCGGCGGCGACGTCGACGCCGCCGACTTTGTCGGCGTGACCGCAAGCACCGTGGCCATCGAATCGGGCGCCGTCAGCGCGTCGTTTTCGGTGACGATATTCGACGACGACGAGCCCGAGTTTTCCGAGGTGCTGGTGGTGACGTTGACGGGCGCGCGGATCACGGGGGCGCCCGCGCGCGGCGTGGATCTGGGCGCGCCGGTTTCCGTCAGGACCATGATCGAGGCGAGCGACGGAACAACCTACAACGGCGACGGCGATACCTTGATAGACGTGGAGACGACGTCGCAGTTGGCGGCGATACGCTACGACCTGGGCGGTGTCGGGTTGGCGGGCGTGGGCAAGACTAACAAATCCGCTTATTATGCGGCGTTTCCCTTTTTCGACGAGAAACGGACCTGTCCCAGCACGTGCACCGGCTACGAGTTGTCTGCCGACCTGGACTTGTCCGACGTAGCGGATTGGACGCCGATAGGCGGGGGAGGTACGCCGGATTCTTACACCGCGGTTTTTGAAGGCAACGGCCACGTCATCAGCAATCTGACGATGACCGGGGACGGGCAGCGGTATCGCGTGGGTTTGTTCGGCGCCGTCGGCGCCGACGGCGTGATCCGCAACGTGGGTTTGCGCAACGCGCGGGTGGACTTGGGTCGCAGCAGCACCTATACCGGTGCGCTGGTGGGCCGCAACGAGGGCAAGGTGGCGGCGAGTTACGTCAGTGGCGGTCGCGTATCCGGCGCCTTTGGGGTGGGCGGTTTGATAGGGGGTCATTACGGCAGTCTGGTCGCGAGTTACGCCGACGTGGAGGTGCAAGCAGAGGGAAGCAACGCGGGCGGTCTGGTGGGCGAAGCCGGCGGCGCGTCGGTGGTCAGCGCCAGTTACTCGGTCGGGGTAACGACGGGGACGAGCACGGTCGGCGGTTTGATAGGGAGGAAGCATGCTGCCGCCGCGCTGAAGTCCAGTTATTTTGACGCCGAGCGCAGCGGCCTGAGCCGTTGCTGTGGAACGAACGTGCCGACTACGGATACCGCGCCCAGGACTTCCTCTCAGTTGCGCGTCCCGACGACGACCGCGGGCACGATCTACGCGGGTTGGGACCAGTTGGACGTGGACGGCGTGGATCGGAGACGCGACGGCGACTATAACGACGACGCGCCGTGGGACTTCGGCAGCGTGTTCGAGTATCCGATATTGGTGTTCGGCGGCGCTACCGAGACCAGCGCGATGCGTCGTGCGTCGCAGCGGGAGGCGCAGCCGAAGGTGAGTCTCGCACCGACGCTCGCCGGCAGCGCGACGGTGTCGGAAGGCAGCACCGCGAGTTACGTGGTGGGTTTGCCGGAGGCCTTGCCGCCGGGGGCGAGCGTGCGTTGGGATTGGGAGGTGGGCGGCGACCAAGTCAGCGCCGCCGACTTTGTCACTACGACCGGCACCGTGGCCATCGCCTCGGGCGCCGTCAGCGCGTCGTTTTCGGTGGGGGTGCGCGACGACGACGAGCCCGAGTTGTCCGAGGTCATAGTGGTAACGTTGAGTGACGCGAGGCTCACGGGGGCGCCCGCGCGTGGCGTGGATCTGGGCGCGCCGGTTTCCGTCAGGACCATGATCGAGGCGAGCGACCAGAGAGACTACGACGACGACAACGACGGTTTGATAGACGTGGCGACGACGTCGCAGTTGGCGGCGATCGGCCACGACCTGGGCGGTGTCGGGATAGCGGGCGTAAGCAGTGCCAACAGGGCCGCTTATTATGCGGCGTTTCCCGTTTTCGGCGAGACGCAGACCTGTCCGAGAACGTGCACCGGCTATGAGTTGTCGGCCGACCTGGACTTGTCCGGCATCCCCGACTGGACGCCGCTAGGCGGGGGCTCGGGGGTGGAATCTCCGGTGGACTATTACACCGCTGTTTTTGAAGGCAACGGCCACGTCATCAGCAATCTGACGATGACCGGGGACGGGCAGCGGTATCACGTGGGTTTGTTCGGCGCCGTCGGCGCCGACGGCGCGATCCGCAACGTCGGCTTGCGCAACGCGCGGGTGGACCTGGGTCGCAGCAGCACCTATACCGGTGCGCTGGTGGGTCGCAACGAGGGCACGGTGGCGGCGAGTTACGTCAGTGGCGGTCGCATATCCGGCGCATCCGGGGTGGGCGGTTTGATAGGGGGTCATTACGGCGGGCTGGTGGCGAGTTACGCCGACGTGGGAGTGCATGCAGAGGAAAGCAACGCGGGCGGTCTGGTGGGAGTAGCCGGCGGCGCGTCGGTGGTCAGCGCCAGCTACTCGGTCGGGGCAACGACGGGGAGCGGCACGGTCGGCGGTTTGATAGGCAACCGGGTTGCCGGCGCCGTGGTGGAGTCGAGTTATTTTGACGCCGAGCGCAGCGGTCTGAGCCGTTGCTGCGGAACGAATGCGCCGAGTCCGGACGACACCTCGAAGACATCGAGCGAGTTGCGCGTCCCGACGACGGCCGCGGGCACGATCTACGCGGGTTGGGATCAGTTGAACGTGGACGGCTTGGATCGGGGACGCGACGGCGACTTGAACGACGACGCGCCGTGGGATTTCGGCAGCGTGTTCGATTACCCGGTGCTGGTGTTCGGCGGTTCTACCGGCACGGTGCAGGCGCGTCGCACGTCGCAGCAGGAGGCGCAGCCGAAGGTGAGGCTTGTGGCGACGCTCGCCGGCAGCGCGACGGTGTCGGAAGGCGAGAGCGCGAGTTACGTGGTGCGCTTGCCGCAGGCCTTGCCGCCGGGGGTGAGCGTGCGTTGGGATTGGTCGGTGGGCGGCGGCGACGTCGACGCCGACGACTTTGTCGGCGTGACCGCAAGCACCGTGGTCGTCGTCTCGGGCGCCGTCAGCGCGTCGTTTTCGGTGGAGGTGCGCGATGACGACGTGTCCGAGTTGTCCGAGGTGCTGGTGGTGACGTTGACGGGCGCGCGGCTCACGGGGGCGCCCGCGCGTGGCGTGGATCTGGGCGCGCCGGTTTCCGTCAGGACCACCATTGCGTTCAGCGACGGAATAGCCTACAACGACGACGGCGACACCTTGATAGACGTGGCGACGACGTCGCAGTTGGCGGCGATCGGCCACGACCTGGGCGGTGTCGGGATAGCGGGCGTGAGCAGTGCCAACAGGGCCGCTTATTTCGCGGCGTTTCCCGTTTTCGACGGGACGAAGACCTGTCCAAGAACGTGCACCGGCTACGAGTTGTCGGCCGACCTGGACTTGTCGGACATAGCGGACTGGACGCCGATAGGCGGGGGCGTCAGGCTTGAAGACCTTCCGGGGGATGCCTACAGCGCCGTTTTTGAAGGCAACGGCCACGTCATCAGCAATCTGACGATGACCGGGGACGGGCAGCGGTATCACGTGGGTTTGTTCGGCGCCGTCGGCGCCGACGGCGTGATCCGCAACGTCGGCTTGCGCAACGCGCGGGTGGCCTTGGGGGACTTGGGTCGCAGCAGCACCTATACCGGTGCGCTGGTGGGCCGCAACGAGGGCAAGGTGGCGGCGAGTTACGTGATCGGCGGTCGCATATCCGGCGCCTCGGGAGTGGGCGGTTTGATAGGGGGTCATTACGGCGGGCTGGTGGCGAGTTACGCCGACGTGGGAGTGCATGCAGAGGGAAGCAACGCGGGCGGTCTGGTGGGCGAAGCCGGCGGCGCGTCGGTGGTCAGCGCCAGCTACTCGGTCGGGGTAACGACGGGGACGGCCACGGCCGGCGGTCTGATAGGCAACCGGGTAGTCGGCGCCGTGGTGGAGTCGAGTTATTTTGACGCCGAGCGCAGCGGCTTGAGCCGTTGCTGCGGAACGAATGCGCCGAGTCCGGACGACACCTCGAAGACGTCGAGCCAGTTGCGCGTCCCGACGACGACCGCGGGCACGATCTACGCGGGTTGGGATCAGTTGAACGTGGACGGCTTGGATCGGATAGGCGACGGCAACTTGAACGACGACGCGCCGTGGGACTTCGGCACCGTGTTCGAGTATCCGGTGCTGGTGTTCGGCGGTTCTACCGAAACGATGCAGGCGCGTCGCACGTTGCAGCGGGAGGCGCAGCCGAAGGCCAATTTTGCGGCGACGCTCGTCGGGAGCACGACGGTGTCGGAAGGCGAGAGGGCGAGTTACGTGGTGCGCTTGCCGGAGCCTTTGCCGCCGGGGGTGATCGTGCGTTGGGGTTGGGTCGTGGGCGGCGAAGTCGACACCGCCGACTTTGTCGGCGCGACCACGGGCAACGCGGTCATCGCCTCGGGCGCCGACAGCACGTCGTTTTCGGTCAGGGTGCGCGATGACGACGAGCCCGAGTTGCCCGAGGCTCTGGTGGTAACGTTGAGCAACGCGAGGCTCACGGGGTTGCCCGCGCGTGGCGTGAGTTTGGGCGTACCGGTTTCCGTGGTGACCACGATCGAGGCGAGCGACGAGATAGACTACGACTTTGACGACGACACCTTGATAGAGGTGGAGACGACGTCGCAGTTGGCGATGATCCGCCACGACCTGGGCGGTGCCGGGTTGGCGGGCGTGAGCGACGCGAACAGGGACGCGTATCTGGCGGCGTTTCCCTTTTTCGGCAAGCAGGAGACCTGTCCGAGAACATGCACCGGCTACGAGTTGGTGAACGACCTGGATCTGTCCAGCGTGAACCCGGCCCCGGGCCCTGGCTGGACGCCGATAGGCGGGGGCGTCATGCTTCATGACCTTCCGGGGGATGCCTACACCGCGGTTTTTGAAGGCAACGGCCACGTCATCCGCAATATGCGGGTGGCCAGGGCCGGGCAGTGGTATCGCGTGGGCTTGTTCGGCGCCGTCGGCGCCGCCGGCACTATCCGCAACGTGGGCTTGCGCGACGCGCGGGTGTCCCTGGGTAGTAACAGCGAGTTCACGGGCGCGCTGGTGGGCCGCAACGAGGGCACGGTGGCGGCGAGTTACGTCAGTGGCGGTCGCATATCCGGCGTATGGTTCGTGGGCGGTTTGATAGGGGGTCATTACGGCAGGCTGGTGGCGAGTTACGCCGACGTGGAGGTGCAGGCGGGTGAAAGCAACGTGGGTGGTCTGGCGGGCGAGGTCGGTGGCGCGTCGGTGGTGAGCGCCAGCTACTCGGTCGGGAGAACGGCGGGGGCCAGCCCGGTCGGCGGCCTGGTAGGGAACCGGGTCGTCGGCGCCGTGGTGGAGTCGAGTTATTTTGACGCGGAGCGCAGCGGCCAGCGTGACTGCTGCGGCTTGAACGTGCCGGATCCGGACGACGCCCGGCAGACGTCGAGCGAGTTGCGCGCCCCGACGACGGCCGCGGGCACCATCTACGCGGGTTGGGACCGGTTGAACGTGGACCGCGTGGATCAGAACGACGACGACGACTACAACGACGACGCGCCGTGGGACTTCGGCGGCGCGTTTGATTATCCGGTGCTGGTGTTCGGCGGCGCTACCGAGACCGAGGCGATGCGCCGCACGTCGCAGCAGGAGACGCAGCCGCGGGTAAGTCTTGCGGCGACGCTCACCGGCAGCGTGACGGTGTCGGAAGGCGAGAGCGCGAGTTACGTGGTGAGTTTGCCGCAGGCCTTGCCGCCGGGGGTGAGCGTGCGTTGGGATTGGTCGGTGGGCGGCGACGAAGTCACCGTCGCCGACTTTGTCGGCGTGACCGGCAGCGTGGTCGTCGCCTCGGGCGCCGTCAGCGCGTCGTTTTCGGTCGGGGTCTTCGATGACGCGATCCCTGAGTTTTCCGAGGTACTGGTGGTAACGTTGGCAAGCGCGCGGCTCACGGGGGCGCCCGCGCGTGGTGTGGATCTGGGCGTGCCGGTTTCCGTGAAGACCACCATCGAGTTCAGCGACGCGCTGGACTACGACGTCGACGACGACAACCTGATAGAGGTGGCGACGACGTCGCAGTTGGCGGCGATCCGCTACGACCTGGACGGTGCCGGGCTGGCGGGCGTGAGCAGTGCCAACAGGGCCGCTTATCTGGCGGCGTTTCCCTTGTTCGATGAGTTTGATCAGGTCCAAACCTGCCCTGGCACGTGCGCCGGCTACGAGTTATCGGCCGACCTGGATCTGTCCAGCGTGGAGCCGCACCCGGGCACGGGCTGGACGCCGCTAGGCGGGGGTGTTGAGGTTCAAGACTTTCCAGGGGATTACTACACCGCTGTTTTTGAAGGCAACGGCCACGTCATCAGCAATTTGCGGGTGGCCAGGGACGAGGGGTGGTATCAGATGGGTTTGTTCGGTGCCGTGAGTGCCAGCGGCACAATCCGCAACGTGGGCTTGCGTAACGCACGGGTGGAGGTGGCGGCCTCTGGCTTTGGCCAAAGCCCCTTTGTAGGTGCGCTGGTGGGAGACAACCGGGGCCAAGTGGCGGTGAGCTACGTGATTGGCGGTCGCGTATCCGGCGGATTTGGGGTGGGTGGCTTGATAGGGAATAATGCAGGCAGGGTAGTGGCGAGTTACGCCGACGTGGCAGTGCATGCATTCAGTACAGTGGGCGGCCTGGTAGGCCAGGCCGATCTCGCGTCGGTGGTCAGCGCCAGCTACTCCGTCGGGAGAGTGACGGGATTTTTTTCCCCGATTGGCGGCTTGATAGGGAGTGGGTTTCGCAACTCCGTGGTGGAGTCCAGTTATTTTGACAAAGAGCGCGGCGTCCAGAGTGATTGCTGCGGATCGAAGACGTCACACCAGTTGCGCGCCCCGACCACGGCCGCGGGCACGATCTACGCGGGTTGGGACAAGTTGAACGTGGACCGCGTGGATCAGGGCGACGACGGCGACTACAACGACGACGCGCCGTGGGATTTCGGCACCGCGTTCGATTATCCGGTGCTGGTGTTCGGCGGCGCTACCGAGACGAGGTTGGCGCGCCGCACGTCGCAGCGGGAGACGCAGCCGCCGGTAGGTCTCGCGGCGACGCTCACCGGCAGCGCGACGGTGGCGGAAGGCGAGGTCGCGAGTTACGTGGTGAGTTTGCCGGTGATCCTGCCGGCAGGGGTGACCGCGAGCTGGAATTGGATGGTGGGCGGCGACGAAGTCGACGCCGACGACTTTGTCGGCACGACCGGCATCGTGGCCATCGGTTCCGGCGCGAGCAGCGCGTCGTTTTCGGTCAGGGTGTTCGATGACGACGCGCCCGAGTTTCCCGAGGTACTGGTGGTAACGTTGGCAAGCGCGCGGCTCGCGGGGGCGCCGCAGGACGTGACCGTGGGCGCGCCGGCTTCCGTCAGCACCATCATCGAGTTCAGCGACGGTAGCGACTACAACGACGACAACGACACCTTGATAGACGTGGCGACGACGTCGCGGTTGGCGGCGATCCGCTACGACCTGGGCGGTGTCGGGCCGGCGGGCGTGAGCGACGCGAACAGGGCCGCTTATTATGCGGCGTTTCCCTTTTTCGACGAGAAACGGACCTGTCCCAGCACGTGCACCGGCTACGAGTTGTCGGGCGACCTGGACTTGTCCGGCATCCCGGACTGGACGCCGATAGGCGGGGGCTCGGGGGTGGAATCTCCGCCGGATTCTTACACCGCGGTTTTTGAAGGCAACGGCCACGTCATCAGCAATCTGACGATGACCGGGGACGGGCAGTGGTATCACGTGGGTTTGTTCGGCGCCGTCGGCGCCGACGGCGTGATCCGCAACGTGGGCTTGCGCAACGCGCGGGTGGCCTTAGGGGCCTTGGGTCGCAGCAGCACCTATACCGGTGCGTTGGTGGGCCGCAACGAGGGCAAGGTGGCGGCGAGTTACGTGATAGGCGGTCGCATATCCGGCGCCTCGAGAGTGGGTGGTTTGATAGGGGGTCATTACGGCAGTTTGGTGGCGAGTTACGCCGACGTGGAGGTGCATGCAGAGGGAAGCAACGCGGGCGGTCTGGTAGGCGAAGCCGGCGGCGCGTCGGTGGTCAACGCCAGCTACTCGGTCGGGGTAACGACGGGGACGAGCACGGTCGGCGGTTTGATAGGGAGGAAGCACGCTGCCGCCGCGCTGGAGTCCAGTTATTTTGACTCCGAGCGCAGCGGCCTGAGCCGTTGCTGTGGAACGAACGTGCCGACCACGGACACTGCGCCCAGGACTTCCTCTCAGTTGCGCGTCCCGACGACGGCGACGGGCACGATTTATGCGGGTTGGGACAAGTTGAACGTGGACAACGTGGATCGGAGACGCGACGGCAACTATAACGACGACGCGCCGTGGGACTTCGGCAGCGTGTTCGATTACCCGGTGTTGGTGTTCGGCGGCGCCACCGAGACTATGGCGATGCGTCGCGCGTCGCAGCGGGAGGCGCAGCCGGCGGTGAGTTTTGCGCCGACGCTTGCCGGGAGCGCGACGGTGTCGGAAGGTGGCACCGCGACGTACGTGGTGAGTTTGCCGGGGGCTTTGCCGCTGGAGACGACCGCGAGTTGGGATTGGTCGGTGGGCGGCGAAGTCGACGCCGCCGACTTTGTCGGCGTGACCGCGGGCAGCGTGGCCATCGTCTCGGGCGCCGTCAGCGCGTCGTTTTCGTTGCGGGTGCGCGACGACGACGAGCCCGAGTTGTCCGAGGTACTGGTGGTCGCGTTGGCAAGCGCGCGGCTCACGGGGGCGCCGCAGTACGTGCGCTTAGGCGTGCCGGCTTCCGTGATGACCATCATCGAGTTAAGCGACGGCACCGACTACGACGACGACAACGACACCTTGATAGACGTGGCGACGACGTCGCAGTTGGCGGCGATCCGCTATGACCTGGGCGGTGCCGGGATAGCGGGCGTGGTGGGCAAGGCGAACAGACTTGCTTATTTCGCGGCGTTTCCCGTTTTCGACGAGAAGCAGACCTGTCCGAGAACGTGCACCGGCTACGAGTTGGCGGCCGACCTGGACCTGTCCAGTGTGGAGCCGGCCCCGGGCGCGGGCTGGACGCCGCTAGGCGGGGGCATCCCGGATAACAACTATTCGGTGGATTATTACACCGCCGTTTTTGAAGGCAACGGCCACGTCATCAGCAATTTGCGGATGAACAGGAGTGGACAGTGGTTTTACATGGGTTTGTTCGGTGCCGTGGGTGCCGACGGCAGGATCCGCAACGTGGGTTTGCATAACGCGCGGGTGTCCCTGGGTGGGAATAGCGAGCACGTAGGTGCGCTGGTGGGAACCAACGAGGGCGCGGTGGCGGCGAGTTACGTCAGCGGCGGTCGCATATCCGGCGCATTGTACATAGGCGGTTTGATAGGGGGTCATTACGGCAGTCTGGTGGCGAGTTACGCCGACGTGGAAGTGCGTGCAAGTGCAAGTAACGCGGGCGGTCTGGTAGGCGCAACCGATTTCGCGTCGGTGGTGAGCGCCAGCTACTCGGTCGGGAGAACGACGGGGGGGTTACCGAGTGGCGGCTTGATAGGGAATATAGCCGCCGGCACCGTGGTGTGGTCCAGTTATTATGACGCCGAGCGCAGCGGCCAGAGCGCTTGCTGCGGATTCGGGGCGCCGGATCCGGACAACACCTCGAAGACGTCGAGCCAGTTGCGCGCCCCGACGACGGCCACGGGCACCATCTACGCCGGTTGGGACCAGTTGAACGTGGACGGCGTGGATCAGGGACGCGACGACGATTTGAACGACGACAGTCCGTGGGACTTCGGCAGCGTGTTCGATTATCCGGTATTGGTGTTCGGTGGCGCTACCGACACGGAGTCGGCGCGTCGCACGTTGCAGCGGGAGGCGCAGCCGAAGGCAAGTCTTGCGGCGACGCTCACCGGCAGCGCGACGGTGTCGGAAGGCGAGAGCGCGAGTTACGTAGTGCGCCTGCCGCAGGCCTTGCCTGCGGGGGTGACCGTGAGTTGGGATTGGTCGGTGGGCGGCGGCGACGTCGACGCCGCCGACTTTGTCGGCGTGACCGCAAGCACCGTGGCCATCGAATCGGGCGCCGTCAGCGCGTCGTTTTCGGTGGAGGTGCGCGACGACGACGAGCCCGAGTTGTCCGAGGTCATAGTGGTGACGCTGACGGGCGCGCGGCTCACGGGGGCGCCCGCGCGTGGCGTGGATCTGGGCGCGCCGGTTTCCGTCAGGACCATCATCGAGGCGAGCGACGAGATAGATTACGACGACGACAACGACGGTTTGATAGACGTGGCGACGACGTCGCGGTTGGCGGCGATCCGCTACGACCTGGGCGGTGTCGGGTTGGCGGGCGTGAGCGATGCGAACAGGGCCGCTTATTATGCGGCGTTTCCCTTTTTCGACGAGAAACGGACCTGTCCGAGCACGTGCACTGGCTACGAGTTGTCGGGCGACCTGGACTTGTCCGACGTAGCGGATTGGACGCCGATAGGCGGGGGGGTCGGGCTTCAAGACCTTCCGGGGGATGCTTACACCGCTGTTTTCGAGGGCAACGGCCACGTCATCAGCAATTTGCGGGTGGCCACGGACGGGCAGCGGTATCACGTGGGTTTGTTCGGCGCCGTCGGCGCCGCCGGCGTGATCCGCAACGTGGGCTTGCGCAACGCGCGGGTGGACTTGGGTCGCAGCAGCACCTATACCGGTGCGCTGGTGGGCCGCAACGAGGGCAAGGTGGCGGCGAGTTACGTGATCGGCGGTCGCATATCCGGCGCCTCGGGGGTGGGCGGTTTGATAGGGGGTCATTACGGCCGGTTGGTTGCGAGTTACGCCGACGTGGAGGTGCATGCGGAGGGAAGCAACGCGGGCGGTCTGGCGGGCGAAGCCGGCGGCGCGTCGGTGGTCAGCGCCAGCTACTCGGTCGGGGTAACGACGGGGACGGCCACGGCCGGCGGTCTGATAGGCAACCGGGTAGTCGGCGCCGTGGTGGAGTCGAGTTATTTTGACGCCGAGCGCAGCGGTCTGAGCCGTTGCTGCGGAACGAACGTGCCGACTACGGATACCGCGCCCAGGACTTCCTCTCAGTTGCGCGTTCCGACGACGACCGCGGGCACGATCTACGCCGGTTGGGATCAGTTGAACGTGGACGGCTTGGATCGGATAGGCGACGGCAACTTGAACGACGACGCGCCGTGGGACTTCGGCAGCGTGTTCGATTACCCGGTGCTGGTGTTCGGCGGCTCCACCGAAACGGTGCAGGCGCGTCGCACGTCGCAGCGGGAGGCGCAGCCGGCGGTGAGTCTTGCCCCGACGCTCGCCGGCAGCGAGACGGTGTCGGAAGGCGGCACCGCGAGTTACGTGGTGCGCTTGCCGCAGGCCTTGCCGCCGGGGGTGCGTGCGCGTTGGGATTGGTCGGTGGGCGGCGGCGAAGTCGACGCCGACGACTTTGTCGGCGTGACTGCGAGCAGCGTGGCCATCGAATCGGGCGCCGTCAGCGCGTCGTTTTCGTTGAGGGTGCGCGTGGACGACGAGCCCGAGTTGTCCGAGGTGCTGGTGGTGACGTTGACGGGCGCGAGGCTCACGGGGGCGCCCGCGCACGTGAGTTTAGGCGTGCCGCTTTCCGTCAGGACCACGATCGAGGCGAGCGGCGCGAAAGACTACGACGTTGACGACGACAACTTGATAGAGGTGGCGACGACGTCGCAGTTGGCGGCGATCCGCTACGACCTGGGCGGTGTCGGGTTGGCGGGCGTGAGCGGCGATGCGAACAGGGCCGCTTATCTGGCGGCGTTTCCCGTTTTCGACGTGGAGCAGATCTGCCCCGGCACGTGCACCGGCTACGAGTTGTCGGCCGACCTGGACTTGTCTGGCATCCCCGACTGGACGCCGATAGGCGGGGGCTCGGGGGTGGAATATCCGGTGGATTCTTACACCGCCGTTTTTGAAGGCAACGGCCGCGTCGTCAGCAATCTGACGATGACCGGGGACGGGCAGCGGTATCACGTGGGTTTGTTTGGTGCCGTCGGCGCCGACGGCGCGATCCGCAACGTGGGCTTGCGTAACGCGCGGGTGGTCTTGGGTCGCAGCAGCACCTATACCGGTGCGCTGGTGGGCCGCAACGAGGGCACGGTGGCGGCGAGTTACGTGAGTGGCGGTCGCATATCCGGCGCCTCGAGAGTGGGTGGTTTGATAGGGGGTCATTACGGCGGGCTGGTGGCGAGTTACGCCGACGTGGAGGTGCATGCGGAGGGAAGCAACGCGGGCGGTCTGGTGGGCGAAGCCGGCGGCGCGTCGGTGGTCAGCGCCAGCTACTCGGTCGGGGCAACGACGGGGAGCGGCACGGTCGGCGGTTTGATAGGGAACCGGGTGGTCGGCGCCGTGGTGGAGTCGAGTTATTTTGACGCCGAGCGCAGCGGCTTGAGCCGTTGCTGCGGAACGAATGCGCCGAGTCCGGACGACACCTCGAAGACGTCGAGCGAGTTGCGCGTCCCGACGACGACCGCGGGCACGATCTATGCGGGTTGGGATCAGTTGAACGTGGACGGCTTGGATCGGGGACGCGACGGCGACTTGAACGACGACGCGCCGTGGGACTTCGGCAGCGTGTTCGATTACCCGGTGCTGGTGTTCGGCGGTGCTACCGACACGGAGGCGGCGCGTCGCACGTTGCAGCGGGAGGCGCAGCCGGCGGTGAGTCTTGCACCGACGCTCGCCGGCAGCGAGACGGTGTCGGAAGGCGGCACCGCGAGTTACGTGGTGCGCTTGCCGCAGGCCTTGCCGCCGGGGGTGCGTGCGAGCTGGGATTGGTCGGTGGGCGGCGGCGAAGTCGACGCCGACGACTTTGTCGACGCGATCACGGGCACCGTGGTCATCGTCTCGGGCGCCGTCAGTGCGTCGTTTTCGTTGAGGGTGCGCGTGGACGGCGAGCTCGAGTTTTCCGAGGTGCTGGTGGTAACGTTGACGGGCGCAAGGCTCACGGGGGCACCCGCGCACGTGAGTGTAGGCGTGCCGGTTTCCGTCAGGACCACCATCGAGGGGAGCGGCGAGATAGACTACGATCTTGACAATGACACCTTGATAGAGGTGGCGACGACGTCGCAGTTGGCGATGATCCGCTATGACCTGGACGGTGTCGGGTTGGCGGGCGTGAGCGGCGATGCGAACAGGGACGCTTATCTGGATGCGTTTCCCGTTTTCGACGTGGAGCAGACCTGCCCTACCACGTGCACCGGCTACGAGTTGTCGGCCGACCTGGACTTGTCCAGCGTGGAACCGGCCCCGGGCCCGGGCTGGACGCCGCTGGGCGGGGGGGTTAGCCCCCTTCTGGATGAGGATTATTACACCGCTGTTTTTGAAGGCAACGGCCACGTCATCAGCAATATGCGGATGACCAGGGATGGACGGTTGTCTCACGCGGGTTTGTTCGGCGCCGTGAGCGCCGTCGGCGTGATTCGCAACGTGGGCTTGCGCGACGCGCGGGTGTCCCTGGGTAATCATAGTACTTATATAGGAGCGCTGGTGGGTCGCAACGAGGGCAAAGTGGCGGCGAGTTACGTCAGTGGCGGTCGCATATCCGGCGTATGGGCGGTGGGTGGCTTGATAGGGGGTAACTTCGGCAGGTTGGTGGCGAGTTACGCCGACGTGGAAGTGCATGCAGGGGGGGCCAACGTGGGCGGTCTGGTGGGCGAGGCCGGCGGCGCGTCGGTGGTCAGCGCCAGTTACTCCGTCGGGGAACCGACGGGGGCTACGGCCGGCGGCCTGATAGGGCAGAGGCTAGCCGGCGCCGTGGTGGAGTCCAGTTATTTTGACACGGGGCGCAGCCTCCAGGCCAGTTGCTGCGGAACGGAGCCGGGTGATACGGACAACGTTGCCCCGAGGACGTCGAGCGAGTTGCGCGTCCCGACGACGACCGCGGGCACGATCTATGCGGGTTGGGATCAGTTGAACGTGGACGGCTTGGATCGGGGACGCGACGGCAACTTGAACGACGACAGTCCGTGGGACTTCGGCAGCGTGTTTGATTACCCGGTATTGGTGTTCGGCGGCGCTACCGACACGGAGGCGGCGCGTCGCACGTCGCAGCGGGAGGCGCAGCCGGCGGTGAGTCTTGCCCCGACGCTCACCGGCAGCGAGACGGTGTCGGAAGGCGGCACCGCGAGTTACGTGGTGCGCTTGCCGCAGGCCTTGCCGCCGGGGGTGCGTGCGCATTGGGATTGGTCGGTGGGCGGCGGCGAAGTCGACGCCGACGACTTTATCGGCGCGACCACGGGCAACGTGGCCATCGTCTCGGGCGCCGTCAGCGCGTCGTTTTCGGTGGCGGTGCGCGACGACGACGCGCCCGAGTTTTCCGAGGTGCTGGTGGTGACGTTGACGGGCGCGAGGCTCACGGGGGCGCCCGCGCGCGTGAGTTTAGGCGTGCCGCTTTCCGTCAGGACCACGATCGAGGCGAGCGACGAAACAATCTACAACGGCGACGGCGATACCTTGATAGACGTGGAGACGACGTCGCAGTTGGCGGCGATACGCTACGACCTGGGCGGTGTCGGGCCGGCGGGCGTGAGCAGTGCGAACAAGGCCGCTTATTATGCGGCGTTTCCCTTTTTCGACGAGAAACGGACCTGTCCGAGCACGTGCACCGGCTACGAGTTGTCGGCCGACCTGGACTTGTCTGGCATCCCCGACTGGACGCCGATAGGCGGGGGCTCGGGGGTGGAAGCTCCGGTGGATTATTACACTGCGGTTTTTGAAGGCAACGGCCGCGTCGTCAGCAATCTGACGATGACCGGGGACGGGCAGCGGTATCACGTGGGTTTGTTCGGCGCCGTCGGCGCCGGCGGCGTGATCCGCAACGTGGGCTTGCGCAACGCGCGGGTGGTCTTGGGTCGCAGCAGCACCTATACCGGTGCGCTGGTGGGCCGCAACGAGGGCAAGGTGGCGGCGAGTTACGTGATCGGCGGTCGCGTATCCGGCGCCTCGAGAGTGGGCGGTTTGATAGGGGGTCATTACGGCGGGCTGGTGGCGAGTTACGCCGACGTGGAGGTGCATGCGGAGGAAAGCAACGCGGGTGGTCTGGTGGGCGAAGCCGGCGCCGCGTCGGTGGTCAGCGCCAGCTACTCGGTCGGGGTAACGACGGGGACGACCACGGCCGGCGGTCTGATAGGCAACCGGGTAGTCGGCGCCGTGGTGGAGTCGAGTTATTTTGACGCCGAGCGCAGCGGCTTGAGCCGTTGCTGCGGAACGAATGCGCCGAGTCCGGACGACACCTCGAAGACGTCGAGCGAATTGCGCGTCCCGACGACGACCGCGGGCACGATCTATGCGGGTTGGGATCAGTTGAACGTGGACGGCTTGGATCGGGGACGCGACGGCAACTTGAACGACGACAGTCCGTGGGACTTCGGCAGCGTGTTTGATTACCCGGTATTGGTGTTCGGCGGCGCTACCGACACGGAGGCGGCGCGTCGCACGTCGCAGCGGGAGGCGCAGCCGGCGGTGAGTCTTGCCCCGACGCTCACCGGCAGCGAGACGGTGTCGGAAGGCGGCACCGCGAGTTACGTGGTGCGCTTGCCGCAGGCCTTGCCGCCGGGGGTGCGTGCGCGTTGGGATTGGTCGGTGGGCGGCGGCGAAGTCGACGCCGACGACTTTGTCGGCACGACCGCAGGCAACGTGGTCATCGTCTCGGGCGCCGTCAGCGCGTCGTTTTCGTTGAGGGTGCGCGACGACGGCATGCCCGAGTTGTCCGAGGTGTTGGTGGTGACGTTGACGGGCGCGAGGCTCACGGGGGCGCCCGCGCACGTGAGTTTAGGCGTGCCGCTTTCCGTCAGGACCATCATCGAGGCGAGCGACGAAACAATCTACAACGGCGACGGCGATACCTTGATAGACGTGGAGACGACGTCGCAGTTGGCGGCGATCCGCTACGACCTGGGCGGTGTCGGGCCGGCGGGCGTGAGCAAGACTAACAAATCCGCTTATTATGCGGCGTTTCCCTTTTTCGACGAGAAACGGACCTGTCCGAGCACGTGCACCGGCTACGAGTTGTCCAACGATCTGGACTTGTCCGGCATCCCGGACTGGACGCCGTTAGGCGGGGGGGTCGGGCTTCAAGACCTTCCGGGGGATGCGTACAGCGCCATTTTTGAAGGCAACGGCCACGTCATCAGCAATTTGCGGGTGACCAGGAGCGGGTCGTGGTATCACGTGGGTTTGTTCGGCGCCGTCGGCGCCGCCGGCGTGATCCGCAACGTGGGCTTGCGCAACGCGCGGGTGGTCTTGGGTCGCAGCAGCACCTATACCGGTGCGCTGGTGGGCCGCAACGAGGGCAAGGTGGCGGCGAGTTACGTGAGTGGCGGTCGCATATCCGGCGCCTCGGGGGTGGGCGGTTTGATAGGGGGTCATTACGGCAGGCTGGTGGCGAGTTACGCCGACGTGGAGGTGCATGCGGAGGAAAGCAACGCGGGCGGTCTGGTGGGCGAAGCCGGTGGCGCGTCGGTGGTCAGCGCCAGCTACTCGGTCGGGGTAACGACGGGGACGGCCACGGCCGGCGGTCTGATAGGCAACCGGGTTGCCGGCGCCGTGGTCGAGTCGAGTTATTTTGACGCCGAGCGCAGCGGCTTGAGCCGTTGCTGCGGAACGAATGCGCCGAGTCCGGACGACACCTCGAAGACGTCGAGCGAATTGCGCGTCCCGACGACGACCGCGGGCACGATCTATGCGGGTTGGGATCAGTTGAACGTGGACGGCTTGGATCAGGGTGACAACGGGGACTTGAACGACGACAGTCCGTGGGACTTCGGCAGCGTGTTCGATTACCCGGTGCTGGTGTTCGGCGGCTCCACCGAAACGGTGCAGGCGCGTCGCACGTCGCAGCGGGAGGCGCAGCCGGCGGTGAGTCTTGCCCCGACGCTCGCCGGCAGCGAGACGGTGTCGGAAGGCGGCACCGCGAGTTACGTGGTGCGCTTGCCGCAGGCCTTGCCGCCGGGGGTGCGTGCGAGCTGGGATTGGTCGGTGGGCGGCGGCGAAGCCGACGCCGCCGACTTTGTCGGCGTGACTGCGAGCAGCGTGGTCATCGAATCGGGCGCCGTCAGCGCGTCGTTTTCGGTGGGGGTGTTTGATGACGACGCGCCCGAGTTTTCCGAGGTGCTGGTGGTGACGTTGACGGGCGCGAGGCTCACGGGGGCGCCCGCGCGTGGCGTGGATCTGGGCATGCCGGTTTCCGTCAGGACCATCATCGAGGCGAGCGACGAAACAATCTACAACGGCGACGGCGACACCTTGATAGACGTGGAGACGACGTCGCAGTTGGCGGCGATACGCTACGACCTGGGCGGTGTCGGGCCGGCGGGCGTGAGCAAGACTAACAAATCCGCTTATTATGCGGCGTTTCCCTTTTTCGACGAGAAACGGACCTGTCCGAGCACGTGCACCGGCTACGAGTTGTCCAACGATCTGGACTTGTCCGGCATCCCGGACTGGACGCCGTTAGGCGGGGGGGTCGGGCTTCAAGACCTTCCGGGGGATGCGTACAGCGCCATTTTTGAAGGCAACGGCCACGTCATCAGCAATTTGCGGGTGACCAGGAGCGGGTCGTGGTATCACGTGGGTTTGTTCGGCGCCGTCGGCGCCGCCGGCGTGATCCGCAACGTGGGCTTGCGCAACGCGCGGATGAACTTGGGCCGCAGCAGCACCTATACCGGTGCGCTGGTGGGCCGCAACGAGGGCAAGGTGGCGGCGAGTTACGTGAGTGGCGGTCGCGTATCCGGCGCCTCGAGAGTGGGCGGTTTGATAGGGGGTCATTACGGCAGGCTGGTGGCGAGTTACGCCGACGTGGAGGTGCATGCGGAGGGAAGCAACGCGGGCGGTCTGGTGGGCGAAGCCGGTGGCGCGTCGGTGGTCAGCGCCAGCTACTCGGTCGGGGTAACGACGGGGACGGCCACGGCCGGCGGTCTGATAGGCAACCGGGTAGTCGGCGCCGTGGTCGAGTCGAGTTATTTTGACGCCGAGCGCAGCGGTCTGAGCCGTTGCTGCGGAACGAATGCGCCGAGTCCGGACGACACCTCGAAGACGTCGAGCGAGTTGCGCGTCCCGACGACGACCGCGGGCACGATCTACGCCGGTTGGGACCAGTTGGACGTGGACGGCGTGGATCGGGGACGCGACGGCGACTTGAACGACGACGCGCCGTGGGACTTCGGCAGCGTGTTCGATTACCCGGTGCTGGTGTTCGGCGGCGCTACCGACACGGAGGTGGCGCGTCGCACGTTGCAGCGGGAGGCGCAGCCGGCGGTGAGTCTTGCCCCGACGCTCGCCGGCAGCGAGACGGTGTCGGAAGGCGGCACCGCGAGTTACGTGGTGCGCTTGCCGCAGGCCTTGCCGCCGGGGGTGCGTGCGCGTTGGGATTGGTCGGTGGGCGGCGGCGAAGTCGACGCCGCCGACTTTGTCGGCGTGACCGCGAGCAGCGTGGCCATCGAATCGGGCGCCGTCAGCGCGTCGTTTTCGGTGGGGGTGCGCGACGACGACGCGCCCGAGTTTTCCGAGGTGCTGGTGGTGACGTTGACGGGCGCGAGGCTCACGGGGGCGCCCGCGCGCGGCGTGGATCTGGGCATGCCGGTTTCCGTCAGGACCATCATCGAGGCGAGCGACGAAACAATCTACAACGGCGACGGCGATACCTTGATAGACGTGGAGACGACGTCGCAGTTGGCGGCGATACGCTACGACCTGGGCGGTGTCGGGTTGGCGGGCGTGAGCAGTGCGAACAGGGCCGCTTATTATGCGGCGTTTCCCTTTTTCGACGAGAAACGGACCTGTCCCAGCACGTGCACCGGCTACGAGTTGTCTGCCGACCTGGACTTGGACAGCATAGCGGATTGGACGCCGATAGGCGGGGGCTCGGGGGTGGAATATCCGGTGGATTATTACACTGCCGTTTTTGAAGGCAACGGCCGCGTCATCAGCAATTTGCGGGTGACCGGGGACGGGCAGCGGTATCACGTGGGTTTGTTCGGCGCCGTCGGCGCCGACGGCGCGATCCGCAACGTCGGTTTGCGCAACGCGCGGGTGGACTTGGGTCGCAGCAGCACCTATACCGGTGCGCTGGTGGGCCGCAACGAGGGCAAAGTAGCGGCAAGTTACGTCAGTGGCGGTCGCGTATCCGGCGCCTCGAGAGTGGGCGGTTTGATAGGGGGTCATTACGGCAGTCTGGTGGCGAGTTACGCCGACGTGGAGGTGCATGCAGAGGAAAGCAACGCGGGCGGTCTGGTGGGCGAAGCCGGCGGCGCGTCGGTGGTCAGCGCCAGTTACTCGGTCGGGGTAACGACGGGGACGGCCACGGCCGGCGGTCTGATAGGGAACCGGGTAGTCGGCGCCGTGGTCGAGTCGAGTTATTTTGACGCCGAGCGCAGCGGCTTGAGCCGTTGCTGCGGAACGAATGCGCCGAGTTCGGATGACACCTCGAAGACATCGAGCGAGTTGCGCGTCCCGACGACGGCCGCGGGCACGATCTATGCGGGTTGGGATCAGTTGAACGTGGACGGCTTGGATCGGGGACGCGACGGCGACTTGAACGACGACGCGCCGTGGGACTTCGGCAGCGTGTTCGAGTATCCGGTGCTGGTGTTCGGCGGCTCCACCGAAACGATGCAGGCGCGTCGCACGTTGCAGCGGGAGGCGCAGCCGGCGGTGAGTCTTGCCCCGACGCTCGCCGGCAGCGAGACGGTGTCGGAAGGCGGCACCGCGAGTTACGTGGTGAGTTTGCCGCAGGCCTTGCCGCCGGGGGTGCGTGCGAGCTGGGATTGGTCGGTGGGCGGCGGCGAAGTCGACGCCGACGACTTTGTCAGCGTGACTGCGAGCAGCGTGGTCATCGAATCGGGCGCCGTCAGCGCGTCGTTTTCGGTGGGGGTGCGCGACGACGACGAGCCCGAGTTTTCCGAGGTGCTGGTGGTGGCGTTGACGGGCGCGAGGCTCACGGGGGCGCCCGCGCGCGGCGTGGATCTGGGCATGCCGGTTTCCGTCAGGACCATCATCGAGGCGAGCGACGAAACAATCTACAACGGCGACGGCGACACCTTGATAGATGTGGAGACGACGTCGCAGTTGGCGGCGATCCGCTACGACCTGGGCGGTGTCGGGCCGGCGGGCGTGAGCAGTGCGAACAGGGCCGCTTATTATGCGGCGTTTCCCTTTTTCGACGAGAAACGGACCTGTCCCGGCACGTGCACCGGCTACGAGTTGTCGGGCGACCTGGACTTGGACAGCATAGCGGATTGGACGCCGATAGGCGGGGGCTCGGGGGTGGAATCTCCGGTGGATTATTACACTGCCGTTTTTGAAGGCAACGGCCGCGTCATAAGCAATCTGCGGGTGACCGGGGACGGGCAGCGGTATCACGTGGGTTTGTTCGGCGCCGTCAGCGCCGTCGGCACCATCCGCAACGTGGGCTTGCGTAACGCGCGGGTGGTCTTGGGCCACAGCAGCACCTATACCGGTGCGCTGGTGGGCCGCAACGAGGGCAAGGTGGCGGCGAGTTACGTGATCGGCGGTCGCATATCCGGCGCCTCGGGAGTGGGCGGTTTGATAGGGGGTCATTACGGCGGGCTGGTGGCGAGTTACGCCGACGTGGAGGTGCATGCAGAGGAAAGCAACGCGGGCGGTCTGGTGGGCGAAGCCGGCGGCGCGTCGGTGGTCAGCGCCAGCTACTCGGTCGGGGTAACGACGGGGACGGCCACGGCCGGCGGTCTGATAGGGAACCGGGTAGTCGGCGCCGTGGTGGAGTCGAGTTATTTTGACGCCGAGCGCAGCGGCTTGAGCCGTTGCTGCGGAACGAATGCGCCGAGTTCGGATGACACCTCGAAGACGTCGAGCGAGTTGCGCGTCCCGACGACGACCGCGGGCACAATCTACGCCGGTTGGGACCAGTTGGACGTGGACGGCGAGGATCGGGGACGCGACGGCAACTTGAACGACGACAGTCCGTGGGACTTCGGCAGCGTGTTCGATTACCCGGTGCTGGTGTTCGGCGGCGCTACCGACACGGAGGCGGCGCGTCGCACGTCGCAGCGGGAGGCGCAGCCGGCGGTGAGTCTTGCCCCGACGCTCGCCGGCAGCGAGACGGTGTCGGAAGGCGGCACCGCGAGTTACGTGGTGCGCTTGCCGCAGGCCTTGCCGCCGGGGGTGCGTGCGCGTTGGGATTGGTCGGTGGGCGGCGGCGAAGTCGACGCCGACGACTTTGTCGGCGTGACTGCGAGCAGCGTGGCCATCGAATCGGGCACCGTCAGCGCGTCGTTTTCGTTGAGGGTGCGCGTGGACGGCGAGCCCGAGTTGTCCGAGGTGCTGGTGGTGACGTTGACGGGCGCGAGGCTCACGGGGGCGCCCGCGCACGTGAGTTTAGGCGTGCCGCTTTCCGTCAGGACCACCATCGAGGTGAGCGGCGCGAAAGACTACGACGTTGACGACGACAACTTGATAGAGGTGGCGACGACGTCGCAGTTGGCGGCGATCCGCTACGACCTGGGCGGTGTCGGGTTGGCGGGCGTGAGCGGCGATGCGAACAGGGCCGCTTATCTGGCGGCGTTTCCCGTTTTCGACGTGGAGCAGATCTGCCCCGGCACGTGCACCGGCTACGAGTTGTCGGCCGACCTGGACTTGTCCGGCATCCCGGACTGGACGCCGCTAGGCGGGGGCTCGGGGGTGGAATCTCCGGTGGACTATTACACCGCTGTTTTTGAAGGCAACGGCCACGTCATCAGCAATCTGACGATGACCGGGGACGGGCAGCGGTATCACGTGGGTTTGTTCGGCGCCGTCGGCGCCGCCGGCGCGATCCGCAACGTCGGCTTGCGCAACGCGCGGGTGGACCTGGGTCGCAGCAGCACCTATACCGGTGCGCTGGTGGGTCGCAACGAGGGCAAGGTGGCGGCGAGTTACGTCAGTGGCGGTCGCATATCCGGCGCATCCGGGGTGGGCGGTTTGATAGGGGGTCATTACGGCGGGCTGGTGGCGAGTTACGCCGACGTGGAGGTGCATGCGGAGGGAAGCAACGCGGGCGGTCTGGCGGGCGAAGCCGGTGGCGCGTCGGTGGTCAGCGCCAGCTACTCGGTCGGGGCAACGACGGGAAGCGGCACGCTCGGCGGTTTGATAGGCAACCGGGTAGTCGGCGCCGTGGTGGAGTCGAGCTATTTTGACGCCGAGCGCAGCGGTCTGAGCCGTTGCTGCGGAACGAATGCGCCGAGTCCGGACGACACCTCGAAGACATCGAGCGAGTTGCGCGTCCCGACGACGACCGCGGGCACGATCTACGCCGGTTGGGATCAGTTGAACGTGGACGGCTTGGATCGGGGACGCGACGGCAACTTGAACGACGACGCGCCGTGGGATTTCGGCAGCGTGTTCGATTACCCGGTGCTGGTGTTCGGCGGTTCTACCGGCACGGTGCAGGCGCGTCGCACGTCGCAGCAGGAGGCGCAGCCGAAGGTGAGGCTTGTGGCGACGCTCACCGGCAGCGCGACGGTGTCGGAAGGCGAGAGCGCGAGTTACGTGGTGCGCTTGCCACAGGCCTTGCCGCCGGGGGTGAGCGTGCGTTGGGATTGGTCGGTGGGCGGCGGCGACGTCGACGCCGCCGACTTTGTCGGCGTGACCGCAAGCACCGTGGTCGTCGTCTCGGGCGCCGTCAGCGCGTCGTTTTCGGTGGAGGTGCGCGATGACGACGTGTCCGAGTTGTCCGAGGTGCTGGTGGTAACGTTGACGGGCGCGCGGCTCACGGGGGCGCCCGCGCGTGGCGTGGATCTGGGCGCGCCGGTTTCCGTCAGGACCACCATTGCGTTCAGCGACGGAATAGCCTACAACGACGACGGCGACACCTTGATAGACGTGGCGACGACGTCGCAGTTGGCGGCGATCCGCTACGACCTGGGCGGTGTCGGGATAGCGGGCGTGAGCGATGCCAACAGGGCCGCTTATTTTGCGGCGTTTCCCGTTTTCGACGGGATGCAGACCTGTCCGAGAACGTGCACCGGCTACGAGTTGTCGGCCGACCTGGACTTGTCGGACATCCCGGACTGGACGCCGATAGGCGGGGGCGTCAGGCTTGAAGACCTTCCGGGGGATGCCTACAGCGCCGTTTTTGAAGGCAACGGCCACGTCATCAGCAATCTGACGATGGCCGGGGACGGGCAGCGGTATCACGTGGGTTTGTTCGGCGCCGTCGGCGCCGACGGCGTGATCCGCAACGTGGGCTTGCGCAACGCGCGGGTGGCCTTAGGGGACTTGGGTCGCAGCAGCACCTATACCGGTGCGCTGGTGGGCCGCAACGAGGGCAAGGTGGCGGCGAGTTACGTGATCGGCGGTCGCATATCCGGCGCCTCGGGAGTGGGCGGTTTGATAGGGGGTCATTACGGCGGGCTGGTGGCGAGTTACGCCGACGTGGAGGTGCATGCGGAGGAAAGCAACGCGGGCGGTCTGGTGGGCGAAGCCGGCGGCGCGTCGGTGGTCAGCGCCAGCTACTCGGTCGGGGTAACGACGGGGACGGCCACGGCCGGCGGTCTGATAGGCAACCGGGTAGTCGGCGCCGTGGTGGAGTCGAGTTATTTTGACGCCGAGCGCAGCGGCTTGAGCCGTTGCTGCGGAACGAATGCGCCGAGTTCGGACGACACCTCGAAGACGTCGAGCGAGTTGCGCGTCCCGACGACGGCCGCGGGCACGATCTATGCGGGTTGGGATCAGTTGAACGTGGACGGCTTGGATCGGATAGGCGACGGCAACTTGAACGACGACAGTCCGTGGGACTTCGGCAGCGTGTTTGATTACCCGGTGCTGGTGTTCGGCGGCGCTACCGACACGGAGGCGGCGCGTCGCACGTCGCAGCGGGAGGCGCAGCCGGCGGTGAGTCTTGCCCCGACGCTCACCGGCAGCGAGACGGTGTCGGAAGGCGGCACCGCGAGTTACGTGGTGCGCTTGCCGCAGGCCTTGCCGCCGGGGGTGCGTGCGAGTTGGGATTGGTCGGTGGGTGGCGGCGAAGTCGACGCCGCCGACTTTGTCGGCGTGACTGCGAGCAGCGTGGCCATCGAATCGGGCGCCGTCAGCGCGTCGTTTTCGTTGAGGGTGCGCGTGGACGGCGAGCCCGAGTTGTCCGAGGTGCTGGCGGTGACGTTGACGGGCGCGAGGCTCACGGGGGCGCCTGCGCGCGTGGTTTTAGGCGTGCCGAGCACCGTTGCGCGTACGACGATAGAGGCCAATGAACTGAGTCAGGTGACGGTGGCGGCGACGTCCGCGACGGTGAGCGAAAGCACTACCGCGACGTTCACGATCGCGTTGAGTGGCGGCGGTGATCGGGCGGTGGTCGTGGACTATGAGATTGCCGCCGCGTCCGAGGGTTTGACGCACGAGGACCTGGCCGCGGTGCACGTAGAGGGGCGTGGCGCCGCCGGCGTGCGCTCGGTGGTTTCGCTGCCGTTTACCGGGAGCGTGGTGCTGAATGAGGCGGGCGTGGCGAGGATAGAGGTGGGCGTGCCGAGCGACGGCAGGGGGGACGAGGGCCGCGAGCGGTTTCGTTTGAGGCTGACGGGCTGCCCGAATTGCGGCACCCATCTGGCGGAGCTGGGGACGCCGTCGTTTGCGGACGTTGGCATTTTCAGCGAGAGGGTCGTAGTGGTGGACGCACGAGTGGTTTTGCAGGGGGCGTTGCTTGCCGGGGCCGGTCGGATGAGGAGCGACTTGGCGGGCTTGTTGCCGAGGCGCCAGCCGTACGGCGCGTTGCCGTGGGGGCACCCGGTGACGACGACGGTGCCGCACGCGGGCGCGGCGGTCGGCCTGGCCAGTGTCACCTCGACGATAGTGGACTGGGTGCTGGTGGAGTTGCGCACCGGCGAGAGCACGACCGCGGCCGCGTCGTCGCGGCCGCCGACGGGCGGTCGCGCCGCGGGTCTGCTGTTGAGCGACGGTCGCATCGCGGGGATAAACGAGGCGGCGTCGTCGGTGGCGGACGCGCTGTCATTGGGCGGCGTGCGCTTTGAGGCGGAGCTGTCCGAAGGGGAGGACCTGTACGTGCTGATCCACCACCGCAACCATCTGTCGGTGATGTCGGCGATGCCGGCGGCCGCGACCACGGGCGCCGATTGCGAGGCGGACTACTGCGTGGACTTCCGCGTCGGGCAGTCGCACGGGGGCGGGCAGATTGCAGTGGGGGCGGGCGTGTATGCGATGGTCGCGGGCGACGTGGATCGAAACGGCGTGATTGATGAGCGGGACGAAGTATTGATACGCGTGTACAACTTGTCGTCGTTGGGTGCGGGCGACTACCGCGCCGCGGCCGCGGCCGGCCATTACGCGGTGGACGCGGACGTGGACTTTGACGGCGAGGTGTTGTCCGCCGATCGATATTTCGTGATAGAGAACAAGGGTCGGCGCCGGACGTTTCCGATTCAGTAGGCGGTGGCCGGCTTAGTCGCTCCCTTAGGCACGTCATTCGCGTAAGCGTCCACCCATTCGCCGACAAAAGGTAACCCCGTATGACCGAATTTTCGATAAAGAATCCGCTCATCGTCAATTTTCTGTTGGCCGCGGTGGTCATCATCGGCGTTTTGTCGTGGCGTTCGATGCCGCAGGAAATGTTTCCGACCATCGAGAAAGACCTGGTCGAGATACGCACTGTGTTCGAGGGCGCGCCGCCGATAGAGAGCGAACGCCAGCTTACGATACCGATAGAGAAGGAGGTCAAGGACTTCGCCGACGTCGACGAACTCCGCTCGACCAGCCTCGAAGGTTCTTCGGTGGTGTTGTTGAAGCTGAAACCGAACAGCGACGTCGAGGAAATTCTGCGCGAGACGCGCTCGGCGGTGGACGCGATGGACGATCTGCCGCAGGACGCCGAGACGCCGGTCATCCGCCGCATCAAGTCGAACTTTCCGGTGCTGAGCGTCAGCGTGTACGGCGACGTGCCCGAGGCCGACCTGATCGAGAACAGCAAGCTGGTGAAACGGCGCTTGCAGAAGATCGCCGGCGTGGCCGCGGTCGCAATCGCCGGCGAGCGCGAGTGGGAGGTCTGGGTGGCGGTGGATCCGTACGAGATCGCCGCGCGCGGCGTGTCGCTGGCCGAAATCCGCGCGGCCCTGGCGGCCAACTTGACGGACCAGCCCGGTGGTTCGCTGGCGGCGGCGGAGGGCGACATCCAACTGCGCGGCGTCAGCGCGGCGCCCGACGTCGAGGCGCTCAAGCAAATTACAATCCGCACCGACGCCGACGGCGGCCAACTGCGCATAGGCGACGTCGCCGCGGTCGATCTGAAATTGGAGATGGTCGAGACGCGCGCGCGCTTCAACGGCAGGCCGTCGCTGAATCTGGTGGTGACCAAGGACGCCGACGCCTCGACCACCGAGATTGCCGACGACGTCAAGGAGCTGATTACGCGGCTCGCGCCGCAACTGCCGCCGGCGGTGCGCGTCGGCTACCACAGCGATCTTTCCGATTACGTCAACACGCGCCTGCAAACCGTGTTTTCGTCCGGCCTGATTGGTCTCGTCATGCTCCTGACGTCGCTCTACCTGCTGCTCAATTTCCGCGTCGCGCTGATCACCGCGCTGGGCATACCGGTGTCTTTTCTGGTGGCGATTATCTGCCTCAAGTACGCGGGCTTTACGGTCAACATGGTATCGCTGTTCGCGTTTTTGATCGCGCTCGGCATGATAGTGGACGACGCGATCATCATTACCGAGAACGTCTACCGCCACCTCGAGGCGGGCGAGCCGGTGATGCAGGCGGCCCTGGACGGGACGCGCGAGGTCATCGCGCCGGTATGCGCCTCGACGCTGACCACGATCGCGGCGTTTTTGCCGATCTTCGCAATCGGCGGCACCATGGGGCAGTTTGTCGTCGTCATCCCGGTCGTCGTCAGCGCCGCGCTGCTGGGCTCGCTGCTGGAGGCTTTGTTGATACTGCCGGCACACGCCAACCTGATTCTGCGCGGCCGCGAATCCCGGGAATCTGATACGCCGCCGCGTCCCCTCTATGAAGCCCGCCGGGCACCGGCCGCGGACGCGGAGGAAAGGCGCGCGCCGGCGGCGACCTCCGGCTACTGGCACCAGTTTCTCGGCCGCTACCGCGTCTATCTCGAATGGGCGATACAAAGACGCTATCTGGTCTCGGTCGTGACGATCTGCACCCTGGCCGTGGCGCTGACGCTCGCCGCCACGCGCGTGCCGTTTCAACTGTTCGGCAAGGTCGAGGTCGGCCAGTTTTTCGTCAATATCGAGGCGCCGAACAACTACAGTATCGAGGAGTCGGAACAACTGTCGGCCAGGATCGAACGCGAGCTTCTGGCCACCTTCGACGGCGCCGAGCACGAGCTCGAGGTGTTGTTGACCAATATCGGGCTGACGCTGGTGGACGCCGAGACGCGGCGCTCGAAGATCGGCGAGAATTACGTTCAGTTCGTGGTTACGCTGACCGAGCCCGAACCGCGCGGCTTTATCGAGAGGTTCGTAACGCCGCTGGTGAGCCTCGACTTTGGCGAGCGCGGGCGGCGCACGCGCGACACCGAGGACATCATCTCGCTGATGCGCGAGCGCGTCGAACGCATGCCCGGCGTCAAGCGTTTCTCGATTGCGCGCTCCGAGGCCGGGCCGGCCGGTTCCGACGTGTCGGTGAATCTCACCGGGCCGGAACTCGGGATACTCGAAAGTTACGCCGACGAGATGGCTGCTTTTCTGGCGTCGCTCGAAGGCGTGCGCGACGTGCGCCACGACATGGAACCGGGCAAACTCGAGTTCCGCTACCGCCTCAACGAGCACGGGCGGCGTCTCGGCCTGACCCAGCGCGACGTCGCCGAGGCCGTGCGCACCGGCTACCTCGGGGTCGAGACGGTGCACGTCAACTGGGGCGAGGAGCGCTACCCGGTGCGCCTGATCTTCGACGAGGACGTGCGCAACGACGGCGGGCGCCTGGCCGAACTGCCGATCACGCTCGCCGACGGCAGGGTGATCTACTTCAACGAGATCGCGGACACCAGCCTCGACCGCGGCTTCAACACGTTGAAACGTCTCGACGAACGGCGCGTCGCGACGGTCAGCGCGGAAGTGGATCAGAGCCGCGCCACCGCGCTCCAGATCTACGACGCGCTGACCAGGCACTTCGCGCCGCTGTACCAGAACCGCGTCGGCTACCAGATGGTGTTCGGCGGCGAAAAGAAACAGGCCGCGGACTCGTTCGCCGGCGCCTACGACGCCGGCGTCATCTCGCTGTTTCTGATCTTCTTCATTCTGATCATATTGTTCCGTTCGCTGCTGGACCCGCTGCTGGTGATGCTGACCATCCCGTTCGGCCTGATCGGGGTCATAGGCGGGCACCTGTTGCTCGGCTACAACCTGCAATTCGTCTCGGTCATCGGCATCCTCGCGCTCAGCGGCATCATCGTCAACGACTCGCTGATACTGATCGACTGTATCAAGCGCATGCGCAAGGACGGCGTCGCGCGCGACACCGCCGTGGTGCGCGCCGGCTGCCGGCGCGCGCGCCCGATACTGCTGACCACGGTTACGACCTTCCTCGGCGTCTCGCCGTTGATCTTTTTCGCCACCGGCCAGACCGCCTTTCTGTCGCCGATGGCGATCAGCCTGGGTTTCGGCCTGGTGATGGCGACGGTGCTGATTTTGATCGTGCTGCCGTGCTTCTACCTGGTCGCCGACGACCTGAAGACGATGCTCGTGCGCGGCACCTGGCGGGGAGGCGCTACCGCGGCGTCTTTGTCCGCGCGCGGCGGTACGAAAGAATAGGGCCGGGCCTCGATGCGCGTGATCACGCTCAACGCCAACGGCATACGCTCGGCCGCGTCCAAGGGCCTGTTCGGCTGGCTGGCGAGACAGAAAGCCGACTTCGTCTGCATCCAGGAATTGAAGGCGCAGACGTGGCAGCTGCAAGACGCCGTGTTTCATCCGCGCGCCTACCACTGCAACTATCACGCCGCCGACAAGAAAGGCTACAGCGGCGTCGCGCTGTTTTCCCGGCGGCGTCCCGAGGCCGTCGTCGAGGGTTTCGGCAGCGCCGAATTCGACCGCGAGGGGCGCTATCTCGAGGCGCGCTTCGGCGCGCTTTCGGTGGTCTCGCTCTACGCGCCGTCCGGTTCGTCCGGCGACGAGCGCCAGCAGGCCAAGTTTCGTTTTCTCGACGAGTTCGGGGAGCACCTGCGCAAGCTCAAACGGCGGCGTAGCAACTACGTCATCTGCGGCGACTGGAACGTCGCGCACAAGCGGATCGATCTGAAGAACTGGCGCGGCAACCGCAACCACTCCGGTTTTCTGCCGGAGGAACGCGCGTGGATGGACTGGCTGTTTGGGCGCCTCGGCTACAACGACGCGTTCCGCGAACTGTGCGCGCTGCCCGAGCAGTACACCTGGTGGTCGAACCGCGGGCGCGCGTGGGACAAAAACGTCGGTTGGCGCATAGATTACCAGGTGACGTCGCCGCCGCTGCGCGGTGCGCCGACGCGCGCCGCCATCTACAAAAGGCGGCGTTTCTCGGATCACGCGCCGCTTACGATAGACTACGACCTGCCCGACTGACGGCCTTTGACGGCCTTGGAAGACGCGAGCCCGAAGCCGCGCCGAAAATCTTGAACCATACACCGGACGATTCCTCGCGCGATTGGGCGGCGACGCTCAAAGTCTATGCCGACGCGCGCCTCGCAAAAATCCTGCTGATCGGGATCATCAGCGGTTTTCCGTGGGTGCTGATCAGTTCGCTGGCGTCGCTGTGGCTCAGGGACGAGGGATACAGCCTGAGCTCGATAGGCCTGTTCGGCTACGCCTTCGCGTTCTACGCGCTCAACTTCCTGTGGGCGCCGCTGTTGGACGCGGTGCGCGTCCCGGTGCTGACGCGCGTCCTCGGTCACCGCCGCGCGTGGATCGTGCTGATGCAGGTCTTGATCCTGGGCGCGACGACGGCGATGTATTTTCTGTCGCCCGCGGTCAGCCTGTGGCACGTCGCAATCGCGGTCGTCGTCATCGCGGCCGCGTCGGCGACGCAGGACGTGGCGATAGACGCGCTGCGCATCGAACTGGTGCGCAAGGACGAGGCCGCGCTGGTCGCGGCCGCCGCGGCCATGGCCACGGCCGGCTGGTACACCGGCTACAACGCCGGCGGCGCCATCGCGCTCTACTGCGCCGACTGGCTCAAGAGCACCGGCGTGGACGACCCGTGGCAGACGACCTACCTGCTGATGACGCTGGTGATCGTCGCCTGCAACGCCGGCCTGTTGTGCGTGCGCGAAAGCGGCGGCGACGAACGCGCCGCGGCCCAGGCGCGCGCGCGCCAGGCGGCGCTCGAGCGGGTGGCGACGGCGCGGCGCGGCGACGGCGCGCGCGCGCTGGCGTGGCTGGGCGCGACCGTTTGGGAGCCGCTCGCCGACTTCTTTCGCACCAACGGCGCGCGCGTCGCCGCGGCGCTGCTCGGATTCGTGTTTCTGTTCAAGATCGGCGAGGCTTTTCTCGGCCGCATGTCGCTGTTGTTCTACCGCGACGTCGGCTTCGACGAGGCCGACATAGCGACGTATTCCAAGCTCATCGGTTGGGGCACCATCGCCTTCTTTTCCGTCGTCGGCAGCCTCTTCAGCGTGCGCTTCGGCCTGTTTCGGGGGCTGCTGATCTGCGGCCTGGCGATGGCCGCGACCAACCTGCTGTTCGCGTGGCTCGCCGCCGTCGGCCCCGAGCGCGCGCTGTTCGCCGCGGCCGTCGTCCTGGACCAGTTCACGACCGCGATCTCGACCGTCGCCTTCGTGGCCTTCATCTCGCAACTGTGCGGGCGCGTCTATACCGCGACCCAGTACGCGCTGCTGGCGTCGCTCGGCAACCTCGCGCGCACGACGCTGTCGGCGCACAGCGGCCAGCTGGTGGACGCCCTCGGCGGCGCCTGGGAGCAATTCTTCGTCATCACCGCGCTGATGGTGCTGCCGAGCCTGGCGCTGCTGGTGGCGGTCAGAAACAAACTGGCCCGACACTTCCGCCTCGGGTCCGTCGTTCCCGCAAAAGCGGAAACCCGGTCGAAAAATTAGGCGGCAACGCCGCCGCCGATCACGTCGCGGGGGGAGGGGGGAAGCCCGGCTACTGCGTCGTTGTCGCGATCAGCTTCAGCTTGTCGAGTGCCGCGGTGACCTGGGCGTCGTAGGCGAGCCACGCCTTCAGGTCGGAACGGCTGATTTTGGAGCGCGCCTCCTTGTCCTCGTCGGACAGATCGAGCGGTGCGAGCTCGAGGTCGGGCTTGATGCCGACCTCGTGTATCGTGCGTCCCGACGGCGTGTAGTACTTGGCGGTCGTCAGTTTCAGCGCGCTTTCCTGATTCAGCTGGTGGATGGACTGCACCGAACCCTTGCCGAACGTGTTGGCGCCCATGATGGTCGCGCGCTTCAGGTCTTGCAGCGCGCCGGCGACGATTTCCGACGCCGACGCCGAACCTCGGTCTATCAGCACGACCAGCGGCGTGCCGTTCAGGCGATCGGGCGTCGTCGCCTTGTATTCGACGGCCGCGTTGTGGTGGCGGCCGCGGGTGAACACGATCAGGCTTTGCTCGTTCAGAAAGACGTCGGCGACACCGACCGCCTCGGCCAGCACGCCGCCGGGGTTGCTCCTCAAGTCGAGAATCAGGCCGCGCAGCGGGCGCGTGTTGTCGGCGGCGAGTTTCTCGAGCATCGCAAGCAGGTCTTGCGCGGTGCGTTCCTGGAACTTGGACAGCCTGACGTAGCCGAAGTCCGGCTCCAGCAGCGTCGCGCGCGCGCTCTTGATCTTGATCACGGCGCGCGTCAACTCGACGGTCAGGGGTTCGGCGGCGTTCTCGCGCAGTATCGTCAGCGTGATTTGCGTGCCGACCTCGCCGCGCATCAGATCCACGGCCTCGGACAGCGTCATGCCCTTGACCAGCTTGTCGCCTATCTTGGCGATGCGGTCGCCAGCGATGATGCCGGCGCGCTGCGCCGGCGTGTCGTCTATCGGCGCGATGACCTTGACGAAATCGTCCTCCATGTCCACCTCGATGCCGAGGCCGCCGAACTTGCCGGAGGTGCCGATTTTCAGATCCTGGTAGGAACGTTCCTTCAGATAAACCGAATACGGGTCGAGTTCGCGCAACATTCCGTTGATCGCCCCTTCGAGCAGTTTTTCGTCGGCCACTTCCTCGACGTAGCCGCTCTTGATGCGCGCGTAAACGTCGCTGAACAGACGCAATTCCTTGATCGGCAGGGAGACGTTGGCCGCGGGCGTCTCGTAGGCGACGCTGCCGAGTGCGCCCGCCAGCACCGCCACCAGCGCGAACGCGAGCAGCTTGCGACCGAGACTTTCTTTGCCCTGCATCATTCTGGTTGTCGTTTTGCTTGTCGTCCGGTTCCGGACGCGCCCGAGACTGGCCTTCATTATAAGTGATAAACCACGAGGCGTCGCCGGCACGGTTCTTGCCATCCGGCGTTATCGCGCGTCAGCGCGTGGGCATCGGTGTTCCGCAAGCGTGCACCGGGCCGGCGGCGGAGGGCGCCGCGGATTATGTAATCTCTTGTAATCACGAGATATATCGTATATGGCACGTTTCCTGCTTCTATATTGTATCGTCAGCACCCGTATAACCTGACTATATATAAGGAGAACAACATGAAAAACATTCGATACCTGTGCGCCGCGCTCTTGTTGGGCGCGACGTTGCCGCATACGAAGGCGAGCGCCGACGACGGCGCAGGCTACGAACTGGGGGTTTCCGCCAACGTCGGCTTTATGTCGCAATACATCTACCGCGGCATCAAGCAATCCGACACCGCCGCGATGGGCGGGATAGACGTTGAGTACGGTCCGTTATACGCGGGCACCTGGCTTGCGGACGTGAGCGACGACGGCGACAGCACCATGGACAAGGACAGCAGCATAGAGTACGACTTGTACGCCGGCCTGTCTTATGCTCTCGGCGAGGCCGTAACGGTCGGCGTCGGCTACACGAGCTATCAGTACACCGAGGGTTTCGACTCGGCGTATAACGAAACCAACCTTGCGTTGGGATTTGCGTCCGAGGATTTTCCGTTCACCTTGGATCTTGAGTACTCGTTCGGCGATCACACCAACGGCGGCGCCGCCAGTCACGAGAGCGACGCGGACTACACCTTCGCCGCCGCTACCCTGGGCTACAAGGGGTTGTTCCTGACCTACGGCGGCTTCAGTGAAGACTGGGGGGGGCATTACGTCGAAGTCGGCTACGGCACGACCATCATGGAAGCGCTCGACGTCGGTTTGGGGTTTGTGAATCCGAGCAGCGACCTCGGTGCCGACGGAACCGACTTGGCCGACGGTGACGACACGCGGATTTACTTCACGGTGTCCACGACTTTCGATCTGTAATCTTTCGGTGCGGCGGCGGGCGCGCTTCTCGATGAAGCGCGCCGTTTGCAGGGCCTCAATGACTGCGCCGCGCGAACTCCATCATGCGCCGCGTCGAGACCAGCGCGCGCCGCCGCACCTGCTCGTCAATGAGGATCTCGTTGGCGTCGTCGTCGAGCGTCCGCTCCAGGTTGTGCAGTCCGTTCATCGCCATCCACGGGCAGTGCGCGCAGCTTTTGCAGGTCGCGCCCTCGCCCGCGGTCGGCGCCTCTATGAACTCGCGCCCCGGCGCGACTTGGCGCATCTTGTGGAAGATGCGATTGTCGGTGGCGACGATGAAGCGCCGGTTCGGCAGTTCGCGCACGGCCTTCACCAGCGTGCTGGTCGAACCGACCGCGTCGGCGGCGTCTATGACCGCGCGCGGCGCCTCGGGGTGTACCAGCACCGCGGCCTCGGGGTAGCGCCGCTTCAGTTCGAGCACGCCGGCGTGCTTGAACTCCTCGTGCACGACGCAACTGCCCGGCCACGTCAGCATCTCGGCGCCGCTGACGCGCTGTAAATAGTTGCCGAGGTGGCGGTCGGGCGCCCACAGGATTTTCTCGCCGCGATCCATCAGGTGGCAGATGATCTCGAGCGCGATGCTGGAGGTCACGACCCAGTCGGCGCGCGCCTTGACCTCGGCGCTGGTGTTCGCATAGACGACCACCGTGCGCTCGGGATGTTCGTCGCAAAACGGTGCGAACGCCTCGATCGGGCAGCCGACGTCGAGCGAGCAGGTCGCCTCAAGCGTCGGCATCAGCACGCGCTTGTCGGGACTCAGTATCTTGGCGGTCTCGCCCATGAAGCGCACGCCCGCGACCACCAACGTCGAGGCGTCGGCGCGCTGGCCGAAACGCGCCATCTCCAGCGAGTCGCCGACGAAGCCGCCGCTGCGCTCGGCCAATATCTGCAAGTCCTCGTCCACGTAATAGTGGGACACGAGCACCGCGTCGAGTGCCTTCAGCTTGTCCGCTATGCGCGCCATCCGCTCGCGACGCTCGGCGCCGCGATAGCGCGGCACCAGCGCGCACACGCTCGCCGTCTCAGGCGCCTCTACTCGCGGCGCATATGCAACATTTGCCGCCATCGCTCCATCTCTCCACCCGCCCTGCGGGGTGTCCACTTCTATTATAAAGAGAATACAGGAGGGAGTGGTATTATCATATGCGCTTGATACACCGCCAAATTAGGAAGGAGGGCCAACTATGACCGCTACAAGACCCGCCGCGTTCGCGGCAGTGCTGATTTTTTGCCAGGCGGCCGTGGCCGCGGCGTCCGGCGCGTCCCGGCCGGTCGTCTGGAGCATCGGCGAGGCCGACGGGGTGCAGGCGCCGGAAAGCGCCTACTACGACGCCGCCTCGCGCTCGCTGTTTGTGTCGCAGATGGGCGCTGGCGGCGCCACCGGCAAGGACGGCGACGGCTTCGTGTCGAGGCTCGACGTCGCCGGCGCGCTCCTCGAACACCGATGGGCGACCGGCCTGAACGCGCCGAAGGGTATGCGCGCCCACGACGGCACGTTGTGGGTCGCCGATATTGACCGCCTCGTCGCAATCCGCATCGCCACCGGCGAGATCGCCCGCGAAGTCGCGGTGCCGGACGCGAAGTTCTTAAACGACGTCGCCTGCGACGCCGCCGGCGCGGTCTACGTCTCCGACATGGTGGCCGGCCGCATCCACCGCTACAAAGACGGGCACCTGTCGGTATTCGCCGAGGGCGACGCGCTGGAGCATCCCAACGGCCTGCTCGTCGAGGAGGGCCGGCTGATCGTCGCCTCGTGGGGCGCCGGCATCGGTGACGACTTCAGCACCGAGACGCCGGGGCGCGTGTTCGCGCTCGATCTCGAGACGCGCGCGCGCACCGACCTGGTGGCCGCGCCGCTCGGCAACCTCGACGGCATCGAGGCCGACGGCCGGGGCGGTTACATCGTGACCGACTGGGTTGCGGGCATGGTGCATCACGTCGCAAACGGCGCGGCGCGCACCTTGCTGATCCGTCCCAAAGGCGCCGCGGACGTCGCCTTCCTGACCGATACCAGGCTTTTGATCGTGCCCGAAATGCTCGAAAACAAAGTCACCGCCTTCGATCTAAGCGCGGACTTCTGACGCCGGGCCTGCACGCGGGCGGCACCCTCACAGCCCGCACCGGCTGGCCGCCGCCGCTTCCTTCAGCGCGGCCTGCTCGCCCTTCAAGCGCGCGTATTCCCGCGTGTCGTCGCCGTCTCCGTCGAGCCACAACAGCGTCGGCCACAACAGCAACATGCCGACGCCCATCTGCGTCGCGTCGGTGTCGGCGCGTTCCTTCAGGACCGCGTGCAGTTCGCTCTCGCGCACCGACACCCGGTTGTATTCCGCCGCGATTTCCTCGCAGCTATGCTCCTTGTAGGCCAGCGGCGACAGCGACGCGGCCTGTATTTTGTCGGGCGCCGTGGCGCAGCCCGCGCCGGCGACGCCGACCGCCAACGCGGCCAGCGCGACCATTCTTTTTGCTTTCATTTCGTTTCCTCCGTCGTTTGGGTGCGGCCCCGGCCAGACGTGCGCGGCCGCCGCTTACAGGGAAACGAAGGTAGCGGACACGAAACCGCCGGCGCACGAAAAGGGGGATGAAACGCCCCATCTGGCCGACGAACGACGTGAGCCGACGAATGACGCCGGCGGCCGGTTTCGCCTCAGGCCTCGACGACGACGCCGGCCCGGGACGAGCGCTCCAGCCGCCCGATGCAGGCCGCGCGCGTGTAGCCTTGCGCGTGGAACTCCGCCAGCACCCGTGGCGTCGCGTCTTGCGCGCAGGCGACGAGCAGGCCGCCGTTCGTCTGCGGGTCGGCCAGCAGCGCGCGCGTGACGTCGTCGAGCGCGTCGGCTTGCACCTGGTCGCGGTAGCCGTCCCAGTTGCGCCGCGTGGCGCCGGGCGAGAAACCGGCGCGCGCCAGCGCGAGCGCGGCCTCGATCAACGGCACGTCGCGCGCGCGCACGAACGCGCGCATCCCGGACGCCCGGCATATCTCGAGCAGGTGGCCGAGCAGCCCGAAGCCGGTGACGTCGGTCATCGCGTGCACCGCGCACGGTTCGTCGTCGGCTTCGGCCAAGCGTGCGCCGATGTCGTTGATGCGCGTCGTCCACCGGATCATCTCGCGGTAGCCGCTCTCGTCGAGACGCCCCTGCTTCAGCGCCGCGCCGAGCACGCCGATACCGAGCGGCTTGCCGAGTATCAGCGCGTCGCCGTCGGCGGCCGCGGCGTTGGTCTTGATCTTTGCCGGCGGCGCGAAGCCGGTCACCGCGAGGCCGTAGAACGGTTCGGGCGCGTCTATCGAGTGGCCGCCGCCGACCGCGACCCCGGCGCGCGTGCAAATCTCGTGTCCGCCCCTTGCGATCTCGCCGAGCGCGTCCTCGCCGATGCGCGCAAGCGGCGCGCCGACGAGATTCAGCGCGAGCGCCGGGCGCCCGCCCATCGCATAGACGTCGGACAGCGCGTTGGCCGCGGCGATGCGTCCGAAGTCGAACGGATCGTCGACGATGGGCGCGAAGAAATCGGCGGTCGCGATCAGCGCGCGCTCATCGTCGAGCCGATACACGGCGGCGTCGTCCGTCAGCGCGCCGCCCACCAGCAGCGCCGGCGAGGATGGCGGCGGTATCCGCGACAGCAGCCGCGCCAGCGCGGCCGGCGGTATTTTGCATCCGCATCCGCCGCCGTGCGACAATGCGGTCAGTTTGCAGGGATGGTGGAGCACCGTGACGACCTCCGAAAAACGCTGGACATTAGCACGCCTGGATCAATTCGACGAGATCATAGACGTGCGCTCGCCCGCCGAATACACGCAGGATCATGTCCCGGGCGCCGGGAACTTTCCGGTGTTGGACGACGCCGAGCGCGCCGCCGTCGGCACCGTCTATAAGCAAGTCTCCGCGTTCGAGGCGAAAAAGCGCGGCGCCGCGAAAGTCGCCGCCAACGTCGCGCGGCATTTGGAGCGGCATTGGCAGGCGCGCGGCGGCGACTGGCGGCCGCTGATCTATTGCTGGCGCGGCGGCGCCCGCAGCGCGGCGATGGTGCACGTGCTGAACGAGATCGGCTGGCCGGCGCGCCAACTGCCCGGAGGCTACAAGGCCTACCGCCGCGAGGTCATCGCCGCGCTCGAGGAGCTGTCGCCTCGGCTTGGATTCCGGGTCCTGTGCGGGCGCACCGGCGTCGGCAAGAGCCGCCTGCTCGAGGTGCTGCGCGCGCGCGGCCGGCAGGTGCTGGATCTCGAGGGCCTGGCGCGCCACCGCGGTTCGGTGCTGGGCGAACCCGCCGAAGGCGGGCAGCCGCCGCAGCGGTGGTTCGAGAGCCTGTTGTGTCGGGCGATGCGGCAATTCGACGCCGGACGCCCGGTGTACGTCGAGGCCGAGAGCCGCCGCATCGGCAAGCTGCACGTGCCGGAGCCGCTGATTCGCGCGATACGCGCGGCGCGCTGCATCCGCGTCGAGGCCGGTATCGGGCTGCGCGTGCCTTTTCTGGTGTCGGAGTATCACCGTTTTCTAGAAGACCCCGAACTGCTCGAACGGACGCTGGCGCGTTTGGGCGGTCACGTCGGCGAGGCGCGCGTGCGGCGGTGGCTTGCGCGGCGCGACGCCGGCGACGCCGCCGGGCTGGTGCGCGCGTTGCTCGAGGAGCATTACGATCCGCTTTATCTGCGCTCGATGCAGCGCCACTTTCGCGGTTACGCCGGCGCCGTCCGCGTCGTCCTGCGCGGCATGGACGAGGCCGCGTTCAGCGAGGCCGCGACGCGCGTGCTCGCAAGCGAGGAACGGTGCCCTCGGCCGTCACCGCATGACCCAGTACAGTCCTAACAGGCCGAACTTCACGAGCCGCTTGAGGACGACGATGACGACCACGGCGCGTCCCCGACCATGACGCCGCGCGCCTTATCTCGTGTAGTCCAACTGGAGCGGCACCGGCGTGCGCGCCGCGCGTACGCCGGTGTCGCGCGCCGCCAGGTATTCGCGTATGGCCTCGATCATCTCCTTGAGATCGTGGTCGAAATAGGCGTAGTCGAAGATCACGCGCTCCCCGGGCGCCCGTTTCAGCGAGGCCGCGTGGCCGATGCGCCGGGTGCGCGCCAGCGTCTCGACGGCGCGCCTGAGCAGTTCCCGCTCGTCTTGTGCGCGATCCGCGCGCGTGCGCGCGATTCGGCCCTCGCTTGATTCGCCCGCGCTACGCGCCGCTGCGCGCGCGTCGGCGCCCGGCCCCTGGAACGGATTTTTGATGACGATACATCCGGACGTCGCGGCCGCGGCCAGGAACATCAGAAAAATTGCGCAAACTCTGGTCATGTTGCTCTCCTTGTTTTTTGAACGTTGCTCGAAGCGGTTTCTTCGGGGTGTTTCTTCTCGGGCGCGCCGCCGCGCTCCGCGAGCACGGCGCGGAGCGCGCGCAAAACGAACCTCGACGCGCGCTCAATCCGCATGATCAATCCCGCGCGCCGAACCCGCGTTGTATTCGGCGACGTAGTTTGTTCCTACGACCAGCACGTAGTGCTTGCCGGTGGCCGGTTCCAACAGGGTCAGGGCGCGCTCGGCGACCGAAATCGCGGACACCCGGTAGTCGAGGAGCGCGTCCCCCTCGTGCAGGCTGCGCCTGCGTCCGTCCAACAAGACGACCGCCGCCGGTTCTTGGCCCCGGTATTCGACCGCCGCCAGTCGCAACGGCCGCCGCCGCCCCGCGCCTGGGGTGCGTCCGACAAGCTCCGTCGTTCCCGACGGGCCGACGGGCCGCCGCCCCGCGCGCGGGGCGCGCCCGGCGGCGCCCGCTCGCCTGCCCGGTGTCGCATCTGGCGCCGCGCTTGGCGTCGCGGTGTCTTGCGCCATCAGGCGCGCGGCGTTGCGTTCGGCCAGATTCCGCAGCCGGGAAAGGCTGCGGGAAAACTCCTCGGAACGTTGCGCCAGCGTGGCCGCAAGGCGCTCTATTTTCCGGGTCTGGGCGGAATAGTCGCCGCGTATCGAGGCTATCGCGGTTGCCCGGTCCCGGGTTAGCGTGGCCGACAAGTCGGCGAGTTTTTGCGTGAGATCGCCGGCGTGATTCCCGGTCTCGCCCGCGTCCCCGTCGCCAACGGGCGCGGTTTCGCGCTGATGACCGATGGCGGCGTCGGCGTCTGGCGGCGTCGCGCCCGCGTCGCCGGCAGGCGCGGTTTCGCGCTCCGCGACCGGACTGGCCGGGTCCTGTGGTAGGCTCTGGGGCAGACTGCGAGGCAGACTGCGAGGCTGGTGCTCGGGCCGTTTTTGGAGCGGGGTGAAAGCCGCGTCGCCCGTGAGCGCCCCCGCGGGTGCCGTCGCGGGTGCCGTCGCAGATGCCCTGGCGGGCGCCCCCGTCGGCCCGATCAGGATCTGGGAGGCCACGGCCGCGCTGAGCAGCAGGCCGCCGCCCGCGACGAGCAGCCTTTGTGCCGGGCGCGCCGGCCATCGCGGCGACCGGCGTGCTGGCCATCGCACTGACCACCGCACTGACCACCCCATTGGCCACCGCACTGACCACCGCACTGACCACCCCATTGGCCACCGCACTGGCCACCGCGCCGGCCGCAAGGTGCGTCCCGGAATGACGAAAAACTCCTCGGCCGGCGCGCCCCGACCGGCTTCGACGCGGCGCTTGCGGGCGTCGTCCGCGGTTTGGGCGGTCGGCATCGAGCGCGCGAGCATCCGGCTTACCGAAGACAAGTTACCGTCTCCTCGCGCCCTGATTCAGCGCACGCGCCCTGATTTTTTGTAACTTTTGCACTATCAGTGTGCGATAACGCCGCTGGCGCGCCGGGGTCGGCGAGTGATAGGCGCCGACGCCGGCCCAGACGTCGCCGCCGGCGTCGTCAATCGCCTGGCGCAGGATCCAGGCGCCGACGTGGAGATTGACGCAGGTGTCGAGCAGTCCTTCTTTGCTGATGCCGTGCCGGCCCAGGGTCGGCAGCCAGGAACTGTTGATCTGCATCAAGCCTATGTCTTCGGTGCCGTTGCGGTTGGTGCTGATCGGCGCGCCGAGAGACGCGCCGCTTTCGACTTCCTTGACGGCCTGCACCAGATCATCCGGCAGATCGAAGGCCGCCGCCGCTTGTTGCCGGCATGCGACGTAGCCGCGCTCCGACGTGTCGCCGGTCGCGCCCGCGCCTAACGTCATCATCAACGCCGCCGCCAATTTTTTCATCGGCGGGTTCCCGTCCTTCGGGCCCGGGCCGAGGCGCGCGCCTTCATCGGTATATCGGGTCGAGCGTCGGCGGCGAGCACTTCGTGAAAGCCAGCGCGCGCACGTCCGCGTGATTCGTCTCGGCGCCGGCGGTGTCGTGCACCGTGGACAGCACCTGCCAGCGGTCGGGCAGCCCCGGGTGTTGCCGCGCCGAGATACTGAACTGCGTGATCGGCCTGCCGCTGGAATGTCGCACGTCCACCGGCGCCAGAAAGACCTGCGGCGTGTAGCCGGGCGGGCAGGCCGGTTTGCGGATGCCGCGTCGGATGACGTTGCCGGTCTTATGCGGAACGATCCCGGCGAAATGCACGGTGTTCGCCAAGCTGTGGCCGGTCTCCAGCGTTACGTTTCGCGCCGTGACCGAGGTCGCGCTCACGATCGCGTTCCCGCCCATGTCGAGCGCTCCGGCCATCGGGCGCGAGCCGTCCACGGGCAGCAGCGATTGCAGCAGCGGAATTTCCGCGGGCACCGGCCACGGGGAGGAGACTTTCCACCCTCGCGGTTGGACGCTGGTGGTTACGTGCGCCCCGGGCAACCCGGCGGCGACGACGACGGCCCACTCCTTATAAGACTCGTTCGGGAGCGTCGCGTCTATCTGGATCGGGCCGTTCGCGGTGGTCGGGCAACGCATTTCGTAGGTGCCGTCGAACGGCGACAGCCGGTCCACGCCGGCGAGCATCGGCGCCAACGCCTCGAACGCGCCCCGGCACGTGTTGGCCTGGTCCGGCCACGCGTGGTGCCGCGCGTAGTGGCTCTGCGCGGCGTTGGCGATGCGCACGATCTCGTCGGTTTGCGTGGCCGCGAGCGTCGCAAACCAGTCGCGGACGTCGGCGTTCGCCTTCCAGGCGAAGTAGCCGGTCGTCAGCAGCGAGATGACCGCGACGGCGATGATCACCTCGAACATCGTGAAACCGCGTTCGTTCATCGCCGGTACAGGCGCTCCGTAACCCGTCGCGCGCGCCCGGGCACGCCCGGCGTCGACCGCCAGATCCACGACCAGCTACCGTCGCCCAGGCGCCTGCTCTCGACGTCCGCAGGCGCTGCGGCGCCGAGATCGCCGGCGAGACCGCCGAGCGTCAGCGTCACCACGGCGCCGGCGCTGCTGCTGTCGAAGGAAAACACCCCGTGTTCCGGCGGCAGCGCGCGGTCGGCCGGGAAATCCCGGGCGCGCGCGACGCCCGCGAGGTGCTCGATGGCCGCATCCGGCAGCGGTTCGGGTGCTAACGCCCGGATCGCGCCGCCCGCCTGCCGCGCCCGCCCGACGTAGCCGAGCCGTTGCAGGCGCGCGGTCGCGTGCAGATACAGCCGGCCCTGCGCGGCGAGGTTCTGGCGCGTCGCGTCGTCCAGGCTCTTTGCGGCGTCCGGGCGAACGCCGGCGAACACCAGCAGGATCGTGATGATCGCGACGACGACCAGCGCCTCGAGCGTCGTGAAGCCGTGCCCGCGGATCACGGCGCAAGTCCCGCCGAGGTATAGATCGGCCACAGCACGCCGCCCAACAGCAGGATCAGGACCGCGAGCATGATGCAGACGCCGGCGACGTGGAACACGCCCGCCGCGCGCCGCGCGAGGACCTCCTTTTCCGACGTCAGCAGCGTCGTCAGCTGCTCCAGGCGTTCGCCGAAATCGCGCACGCTGATCTCGCCGATGGCGCGGCACCCGGCCCGTAGCGTCGGCGAAAACCAGCGCGGTGCGAGCAGCTCGCCGAAGGTCAGCCCCGCGGCCAGGCCGGTTCGGATCGCCGCGGCCGCCTGGCGTCCGGCCGCGGCCTCTATCAGATCGTGGTGTTGCTCGATCGGCAGGCCGCTGCGGTTGAGCGAACCCCAGATTCTGGCTAGGCGCAGCGACCGCGCGGTGTTGCTCAAGTCCCGAAAATAGGAGAGCGGCCACCACCGCGACAGCGACTCCCAGAATCTCCACGCGGCGTATCCCGTGCCGCCCGCGAACGCGAGCAGAAACCAGCCCGCCTCGGTTACCAGCCAGCCGAAAAACAGCAGCACCTCGGTCAGCAGGTTGAAGTCCAACGCCAGGCTTTGCAGTTCCCGCAATGATTGCAGCGGCGCGCGCAAAGACGCGGCGACGATCAATAGAACCGCCAGCGAGACGCCCGTAAGGGCCAGGCCCAGATAGACGCCGCGCGCGGTCTGCCGCGACAATTTGATGGTCTCCTCGAGATGGTTGATGGCGTCTCGCAAGTGCTCCACGACGAAACCCGCCTCCTCCCCGGCGCGGATCAGGGTCACCGCGCCGGGATCGAAACCGAGGCCGCTCAGGCGTTCGGACAGGGCCAGGCCGTCGTCCAGCAAGTGCGGTTTTTTTCTCAGCCGTCGCCGGGCGGCGGCGAACTCGGGCAACTGGGCGGCGACCTCCGCGGCGCGCCCGCTCGAAATCAACGGTTGCAGGCGCATCAGAATCAACTCCTGCTCCTTGAGCGGAATCCGGTCGACACAATCCGGGACGACGAACGTCCATTTCGCCGAGATCATCCGATTCCGGCGCACCCCCGCCGCCGCTATCGCGTCCCGCAGGGTGCGCCCGCGGCAGACGCTTTGCAGAATCTCGCCGCCGTCGGACAGGTGTCGAACCAGATAGGCCATGGCGCCGTCGTTATCGGTCGTTGCCGGCCGTCACAGGCCGTAGGTTACCGACGCGGTTTGCGAGGAGGCGCTTTTTACTATGGCCGAGGCGGCCAGGCCGCTCATGATGCGATTGACGACGTCTCTGTCGTAGCCGCTCAGGGTGATCTTGACCTCGTTGTCCGCCGGGGTGACGTCCAGGCGCGCGCTGCCGTCTCCGGGAAAGTCTCGCAGGGTGCCGCCGTTGCCGGCGCCGGCGAACGTAAAGTCCGCCCGTATCCCGTTGTTGCGCGTGTGGTGGCTGACGATCGCGTTCGGCAACTGGTTTATCAGGATGCCGCGCGCCACCGCCACCTGCGCGTCGGTGATCTGGCCGCTGGTCGTGAGCGCGTAGATTCCCGCTCCCGCCAGCACCGCGAGTATCGCGGTGACGATGACTATCTCGATCAGTGTAAAGCCGCGCTCGGCGCGTTTTTTGGATCTTTTGTCGGACATGTCTTTGGTTCCTCCGTCGGTTCACGTGTCGGTTTGTCGGATCGTGGGTCTTTCGCGACGGCGAGCGTGAGGCCGCAGGCCTCGGTCACCGCCTCGAAAGTCGTGTCGCCGCCGCGTATGACGCGCTCGGCGTATTCGGGTAAAAGAACGTTGCCCGCGGCGCGCGCGCGTTGCTCCAGCTCGTAGATCGAGCCGCCGCCCCGGATCAGGGGGCGCATTCCGTCGGTTACTTCCACCACCTCGAGCAACGGCACCAGGCCGCGGTAGCCGCGCGCGCATTTCGCGCAGCCTGCGGGATCGGCGACGGCGACGAACTCGTCGTCGCGCAGGATCGAACCTTCGCGTTTTTCGTAACGTTCGCCGAGAACGACCCTGCTCGAACAGCGCGGGCACACCCGTCGCGCCAGGCGCTGCGCGGACACGAAACGCAGCCACGACGCCAGCAGTCGCAGATCCACTCCCAGGTCCATCAACCGGTCTATCGCCCCTAAGGCGGTCGGCGCGTGCAGCGTGGTCATCAGGTAGTGGCCGGTCAGGCAGGCCGATATGCACAAATCGGCGGTCGTCCGGTCGCGCACCTCGCCCAACAGTATCGTGTCCACGTCGGTGCGCATCAGCGAGCGCAGGCCGTCGGCGAAGCTCAGGGATTTTTCGTTGATCTGGGTTTGTTCGATCCCCTCCAAGTGGCGTTCCACCGGATCTTCCAGGGTCTGAATCGAGCGGTGCGGGTATCTGGCGCGAATCTCCCGCAACAGCGCGTACAGCGTCGTCGTCTTGCCCGAGCCGGTCGGTCCGGTCATCACCGAAAAACCGTCGCCGCAGTCGGCGAGCCTCGACAATCCGGCCCGCTGCTCCGGCAGCACGCCGAGCGAGGCCAGACGCAGGTCCCGCCGTCCGGCGCCGCCCGGCAGGCGCAGGAAGAACGCCGGCGCCGATCCGTCGGGCAGCGAGACCGGGCGCATCGAGAGCCGGATTTCCACCGGACGCGCGCCGATTTTCTGACGAATCGAGCCGTCCACCAGGCGCCCGAAGATGCCCGAATTCTTCCCGGCCAGCGTCAGCAGCACGTTGCAGATGTGCTTGTACTCGAGCTCCCGCGACGCCTTCCACTCGCTGACGAGGCGCAGGCGAGAATCCACGCGGTGCTTGATCGCTATGGTCTTGTCGTCGCGCGGGCACAAGTGGACGTCGCTCGCCTTGCCCTGCATCGCGTCGCGTATCCACTGCCGCACTTTGGCCCGTGCCTTCGTCAGCCGTTCGCCGTCGTCGTGGCCGACCTCGTCCTCGGCGGCCCGCTCCTCCAGGGGCAGAAGCCCGTAACGCACCCCCGTCGCGGCGGTCTCCAGGCGCGGCAGAATCGCCCGAAGCGAGGGTATCCTGAACGGATTGGCGACAAAAAAGACGCCGTTTGCAAGCAGCCAGGAACCGTCGGGGGCTTGTTCGCGCGCGGCGCCGTGGCTGGCCGCGTCGTAGATCGGCAGCTCCAGCACTTCCGACAGCACCGCGAGAAGTTTTTCGGCCGAGACGCCCGCGCGGATGAGACTCGACGGAATCTCCTCCGGATTGTCGGGACACCCGACGGCCTCGGCCTGCGCCGCCCCCAGGCGCCCCAGTTCGACCAGGCGCGTCTTCACCTGGTTGAAAATTTCCCGTTGCCTGGTCACGACCTGGGCCCGCCCCGGACTCGTGCGCCGCCACGCGCGCCTGGCCCCGCCTCGCGTACGACGTGCAGCGTCCGCCGGGCGCTCCCGCGCGACAGGTGCACGCGGTCGAGCTCGATGGTCTCGAGCCGCCAGCCGGCGACGGCGTCGCCCTCGCGGTACTCGTCCGCCTCGCCGCCTTGGCGCGCGATGCGGGCGCGCCCGCCGCCGACGCCGACCAGAGCGAACTCCGCCTCCGGCGCGGCCTCGAACGAGGAGCCGGGATCAGGTGCGCCGCGCGGCGCCGCGGTCGTCTCCCGCAGGCCGCCGGCGGCGCACGTGTAACCGTGGAGCAGGCATTCTTTTCGCAGCTTTGCGATTTCATTCTGGAGCCGCAGCAATTCCATCTCCCGGTTCAGGGCCTGCACCTGCGCGGCGTGGTTCAGGATCTGCCCCCTCGCCGCGTCCAGGTCCCGCGCCTGCGCGGTCGCCACGGTCGCGGCGATCACGATGACCAACGTTTTCATTCTTTTCTCCGGTTCTTGTCAGTGCGATCCATAGACGAGAAATCCCAATTCGGCGTCGCCGTGCGCCCGGATCGCCGAGTACTCGAGCGGCAGGCGATGGCGCCGTTGCAGGCCGTGGGCGAGCGCGTATATCAGCCGCGCCTCGCCGCTGATCGCGCCCTTCCAGTTGGCGCCGTCCACGCCCCGTTTGTGCAGAACCACCCCGTGGTGATCGCCGACTATCGCCGCCAGCCGATCCCAGGTGGCGTGCGCCGGCGGCAGCGGCAGCCACTTCGCCTTCGCGCCGAGTTCCCGCTCCAGCGTCGCGATCTCGGAATGCAACGCCGCGATGCGCGCGCTCGAGTCGGCGCCGACGTTCGCGCCCCAGCCCGCGACCGCGCCGCTCGCGCCGAGCGCCGCGATCGCCAGCGCCGTGCCGTACCTGCCCCAGGTCCTGGCCAGGGTCTTGCGCGCGTTCATGAACGGGTTCATGGCCGGTGCAGCACCAGTTCGACGTCGCCCGATTGCAGGTAGCGGGCGTCCCCGTCTTGTTCGCTCAGGAAGTTCTCGTAGGTGCGACGCCGTATCCTGACCGTCAGCGCGTCTTTCAGTCCGCGCGAAAGCGAGCGTTCGACGCGCACCTCGGGATCGAGCAGAGTCAGCCGCAGCAGCTGATCGAGTCTCGCCGATTGATCCGGCAACCGCTCGAGGCGTCCGGCCGCGGCTTGGCGGCCGGCGGCTTGCAGCGCTTGCGCCTGCTCCTGCAAGCGCGCGAGCTCGTGGCCGCGTCCGGCCTCGACGAAGCGCCCGAGCTGCTCGGCCGCGAAAAAACTGAGCGTCGCCGCGGCCGCGGCCGCGGCGACGCGCGCCCACTTCTTTTTGGTCGCGGCATGGGCGCGCTCGAGGCGCTCGGCGCCGGTCTCGGCCTGGCGCCGCGGTAGTTTCAGTCTTTCGACGACGCCCGCGAGATCCAGCCACTCCGGTTGTGCGTCATCCACTTTCGCAACCGGCGTGCTCACGAGTTTTCCGCGCACCACCTCGCCGGTGACTATCTGCGCGTCGTCGGAAAACACGAACTGCCCGTTTCCGTCCTGGTCGCGGTAGGCTTGCAGCGGCGTGGACGGACGCCAGACGCCGCTCGCCTCCAGCACCTGCCAGAAGCCGTAGAGGGGCAGTCCGGCGTGGGCCGCGCGCACCGCCGTCACGTGCGCGAGGCTGCACAAGATCCGCCACGACTGGCTGCCGTCGTCCAACAGCACCATGCCCTCGACCGGGGCGCCGCTCGCAATCGCGTCGGCGACTATGAAGCACTCGACGCCCTCGATGGTCGCGCGGCGCTCGGGCAGGAACGGGGCCTCCATCTACACCTCCACCTCGTGGGGGATGACGAGCACGATCAACTGACGGCGCTGATGGAGCCGCGAACCGGAATCGAGCAGGCCGCCGTCGGGGACGCCGCCGGCGCCGACGTCGGTCAGGCGCGTCTGCACGCCCTCGGTGCGGATGCCGCCGAGCGCGATCGCGCGCCCGTTCTCGGTCACGCCGCGCGCCGACAGGGTGGTCAGCGTCGTGCGCGGCGCCTCCGAAATCACGACGCCGGCGGATTCTATGTTGTCGAAACGCTGTAGCGCCGACAGCGCCGGCACGATGCTGACCAGCAGCCGTCGTTCGTCGAGATACTGAGGCGTGATCGCGATCTCCAGGCCGACCGACTCGCGCGCGAGCGAGGTCGAGATCCGGGACTGATTGTTGGCGTCGCCGGGAATGATCTCCTGGTCGTCCACGTAGTAGAAGCTCTCGACCGAGCGTATCGTCGCGGTCTCGCCGTTCGGGATGATCAGATTGGCGCGGTTCAACAGGGTCACTTCGCCTTCGGTCTCGAGGAAGCGAAACACGAAGTCCAGCACCACGTCGCCGATCTTGGCGGTCGCCCCGAGCACCATGCTGCCGGCGTTTTCCAGCGCGTTGCCGACGATGCCGCCGCGGTATTGCGCGCGCCGGTTGTCGTCGTTTTCTATGCCGTCGAGTTTCGTCGTCCTCTCGATTCCCTCGTTCAACACGCGAAAGTCCACGCTGCGCCCGCGGCCGTGGTCCAGAAGCACCTCGAACACCGCGACGTCCAGGCGGATGAAGCGCGACGCGCTCTTTTGCAGCGGCCCCAGCCAGCGGTCGAGCTGCGCGATCTTTTGCGGCGGCCCGGAGGCGCGCAACGCGCCGGTCAGGCGGTTGGAGGAGACCCACGAGCCGTCCGCGGCGCGTCCCGAGGCGGCGACGCCCGGCTCGTCGTCCTGCCCGTCGCCCGCGGCGCCGTCGCCGCAGGCCGGCGTTCCCATGATGCAATTCGCCTCGGCGACGACCAGCCGCCACGGGTCGTCCTTGCTGATGGATTTGGAGATTTCCGCGCCGGTGCCGCGCTGCCCGTCGCCCGCTCCGGTGTCCCCGCCGTCGGCGCCGATGTCGCCGCCGCCCAAAGAAATTTCGGTGTCGCCGGCGGACGCCAACGTCGCAAGGTTCCAGGTCTTGGCCCGATGAGACGACACGCGCACGACTCTGGTGCCGGGCAGCAGCTCGAAATGGTAGTCGGTCAGTTGCGACAGATAGCGCAGGTAGTCGCCGACGCCCAGCGCCTCGTCGGCGCGCACCGAGACCGGGCGCGACAGATCCACGCGGTTGTCGCCCTCGACCGTTACGTAGAACGGCAACGCCGACCAGACCGCCTCCAACAGCGTCGTTTCCGGCAGATTGGTGCGCTTGATCTTTGTGCCGAGCAGCTCGTGTTCCTCCCGCTCCTTGACGCGCACGAAAGTCGGCGGCGACGCGAGGCGGTCGGGCCGCGCCGCGACCGCGTTTTCGATTTGCACGGGTGGCAACGGCTGCTGCGCGCACGCCGCGGCGAGCGCCAGCGTCAGGAGCGCGAGGACGCGACGCGCGCTCATGACTTGCTCACCAACAGCAGGCCGGCGCCCGGATAAAAGGAGCCGCGCAGGTTCAATTTTTTGAGCAGGTCGTCGAGCGCGCGCCGGCGCGAGGTCTCGGCGTGAAACGCGATGACCTGCCGCGCCTCGCGCTTCGGAATTTCCAGCCTCAGCTCCCAGCCGTCGGGAATCAGATGGGTCAGCAGATCGCGCAGCTGAATCGAGTCGTGGTGCACGACTATGGGTTCGGAAAGATCGCCGAGGCCGGCTTTGTCCGCCACGCCCTTGGCGACGGCAAAAGCATCCTCGGCAAGGGGCTTCTCAGGCGCCGCCGCCTCCTTGTGCGCGAGGATGTACCGGGCGACTCGCTCGAACCCGTCGCGCGTCTCGGCCGGGGTCGCGGGCGCGACCACGAGCGACGATAGCAGCACCGCCATGCCGGTCGCCGCGCCGGCCGTGTGCGTCGCCCGCGCGCGTGGACGCCGGCGGCTGCGGATTGTTCTATGTGCCTTCGTCGAAAGACTCGGGCACGTGGCTTTCTTTGGTTTCATTTTTTTTGGTAATCAAGACAGGCCGCGCACTCTCACTCACCGGAGGTTGATGACCAATACGCACGGCCTGCCGGATGCGACGGTAACCGCGGACGCTGCGCACCCGTCAGATTCACAGACGAACGGTATCGTTTGGCCGACGGACAACCGACCAGGCGTGCGGATACCGCATTCGGTCTGCCGAGGCGTTGCGCGACCATGGCGCGGAGTGCGCGTCGCGCAGCGGGCGCTGACGCCGGGGGCACCCGTTTGAGAGGAAAGCTCGGCACGAATCTCCGATGGCGCTCCATTTGTATATGGAGCCGTTTATCCCACCGGAATGGCCGATGTTGGGTAAAATAGGTTCGTCGCCGAGCGAACCCCACGATGCCGAATCAACCCAAGACGTTCCAGGAGACCCTGCTGCGCCTGCAAGAATACTGGGCGGCGCAAGGCTGCGCGCTGGTACAGCCGTACGATTTGCCGATGGGGGCGGCCACCTTTCACCCGGCGACGTTTTTGCGCTCGCTCGGCCCTGAACCCTGGCGCTGCGCCTACGTGCAGGCGTGCCGGCGCCCGACCGACGGGCGTTACGGCGAAAATCCGAACCGGTTGCAGCAGTATTACCAGTTTCAAGTGGTGCTGAAGCCGTCGCCGGACGACGTCCAGGAACTGTATCTGGCGTCGCTCGACGCGCTGGGCCTGGACGGCGACGTCAACGACGTCCGTTTCGTCGAGGACGACTGGGAGTCGCCGACGTTGGGCGCGTGGGGACTCGGCTGGGAGGTGTGGCTGAACGGCATGGAGATCAGCCAGTTCACGTATTTTCAGCAGGTCGGCGGACTCGAGTGCCGCCCGGTAACGGGCGAGATCACGTACGGGCTCGAGCGTCTGGCGATGAGCCTGCAAGGCAGCGACGACGCCTTCGGCCTGGTGTGGTCGCAAGGCGCGGGCCGGCGCGTGCTCTACCGCGACCTGTTCCACCGCAACGAGGCTGAACAGTCGGCCTATAACTTCGACGAGGCCGACACCGGGGCGCTCGCGCGTCGTTTCGACGAAAGCGAGAGCGAATGTCGCAGGCTGCTGTCGAAGGGACTGGTGCTGCCGGCCTACGAGCAGTTGATGTTGGCGTCGCATGGCTTCAACCTGCTCGACGCGCGCCGCGCGGTGTCGGTCACCGAGAGGCAGCGCTACGTCCTGCGCACGCGCAGACTGGCGCTGGCGGTCGCGCGCCTGTACCGCGGGCTGCCCGAACGGCGATGAGCGCGCGCGCCCTGTTGGTCGAGATCGGCGTCGAGGAACTGCCGCCGTCGCGCTTGCGGGCCCTGGGCGAGACCTTCGCCGCGAATCTCGCCGCCGCTTTCGGCGAGGACGGTTTCGACCTGGCGGCGCACGAAGGCTTCGCCACGCCGCGGCGGCTCGCGGCGCGCATAACCGGGCTGTCCGCGAGCCAGGCCGGGCGCGTGATCGAACGCAAGGGGCCGGCGCTCGAACGCGCCTACGACGAAGCCGGGCAACCGACGCCGGCGGCGCAAGGCTTCGCCCGGGCGTGCAGGGTCGCGGTCGGCGACCTGCAAGTCTCGGACGACGGCAAGCGCGTCTGCTTCCGGCGTCGCGAGGCCGGCGCCACCGTGCAGGCGCTGCTGGAGGAGAAGGTGCGCGGCGCGCTGCTGGCGCTGCCGGTCGGGAAACGGATGCGCTGGGGCGACGCGCCGTACGAATTCATCCGCCCGGTGCGCTGGGTGCTCGCGCTCTACGGCGACGAGCCGCTCGCGCTCGAGGTCATGGGCGTGCGCTCGGGCGGCGACACGCGCGGGCACCGCCGGCATTGCCCGGGGCCGCTGCGCGTGCCCGATGCCAAGGCGGGCGTTTATGAAGACGTGCTCGAACGGCGCGGCAAAGTCATCGCGTCGTTCGCCGAGCGCCGCCGCCGCGTCGAGGCGCAGGTCGCGGGCGCCGCCGCGGGCCGCGCGTTGGCGGGCGCGGCGCGGCGCGGCGCAGAGTCGCTGTTGGACGAAGTGACCGCGATGACCGAATGGCCCTCGGCCATGGTGGCGCGCTTCGACCCGTCTTTTCTGTCGCTGCCCGCCGAAGTCATCGTCGAGGTGCTGGAGCACGACCAGAAATTCTTTCCGCTGGAGGACGGGGCCGGACGCCTGACGTCCGATTTCGTCGCCGTCGCCAACGTGGAAAGCGCGTCGCCCGAGAGCGTGCGCCTCGGTTACGAGCGCGTCGTGTCGCCGCGCTTGGCGGACGCGGCTTTTTTCTTTGATCAGGATCGCAAGCGCGGCCTGGCGAGCCGCGTGGCGGAACTCGAAGACGTGCTGTTCCACGAGAAGCTCGGCAGCCTCGCCGACAAGACGCGGCGTCTGGAGCGCCTGGCGGCGCTGCTCGCCGAAAGCGTCGGCGGCGTCGCCTCGGGCGACGCGACGCGCGCGGCCAGACTGTGCAAGGCCGACCTGACGACCGACGTGGTGCGCGAGTATCCTGAACTCGAAGGCGTCATCGGCGGCTATTACGCGCGCGCCGACGGCGAGTCCGAGACGGTGGCGCGCGCCGTCGCCGAGCATCGCCTGCCGCGGCGCGCCGGCGACGAACTGCCGCAAAGCGCCGCCGGCGTGCTGCTGGCGCTGGCCGACCGCCTCGACACGCTGGCCGGCATCTTCGGTTCCGGAGAGCACCCGAGCGGCAGCAAGGATCCGTACGGGCTGCGGCGCGCCGGGCTTGCGCTCGTGCGCATCGTGCTCGAAAAGCGTCTCGATCTCGACCTGGGCGTATGGATGACGCGCGCCGCCGACGGCTACCGCGGCGCGCTCGATCCCGAGAACGTCGCGCGTCTGCCCGGCTACCTGCTAGACCGCGTGCGCGGCTATTACGCCGAGCGCGGCTGCGGCGTCGACGAGGTGGAAGCGGCGGTGGCGGTGCGCCCGCTGCAACTGCTCGATCTCGACGCGCGTCTGGCCGCGGTGCGGCGTTTCAAGGCGCTGCCGCAGACCGGCAGCCTGACCGCCGCCAACAAGCGCATCCGCAACATCCTCGAAAAAGACGCGCGCGAGGACGTCGCCGGCGTGGACGCGCGCGCGCTGCGCCACGCCGCCGAAAACGGCCTCTACCGCGCGTATTGCGAACGCCGCGAGCGCGTCGCGCACCTCGCCGGGCGGCGCGAATATCTCGAGGCGTTGAACGTGCTGGTCGAGTTGCACGAGCCGATCAACCGCTTTTTCGACGAAGTGCTGGTGATGTCGGAGGACCAGGCCGAACGCCGCAACCGCATCGGGTTGCTGCGCGAAGTCCGCTCGCTGTTCACGTGCATCGCCGACTTCTCGAAATTGGAAACCCCCGCCAAGGCGGCGTGAAGACGATCCTGCTCGACCGCGACGGCGTCATCAATCACGACGCCCGCGACTACGTCAAGAGCGCCGACGAATGGCTGCCGCTCGAGGGCAGCCTCGAGGCCATCGCGCGTCTCAACCACGCCGGCTGGCGCGCGTACGTCGTATCGAACCAGTCGGGCATCGGGCGCGGCCTGTTCACGGTCGAGGCGCTGGGGGAAATGCAGGCCAAAATGCAGGGCCTGCTGCATGAACTCGGCGGCCAGGTCGAGGGCCTGTTCTTCTGCCCCCATCACCCCGACGAAAGATGCCGCTGCCGCAAGCCGTCGCCCGGCCTGCTCGAGGACCTGGCGAGGCGGCTGCGCGTGGACTTGCGCGGGGTGCCGTTCGTCGGCGACACGATGAACGACGTGGCGGCCGCGAAGGCCGCGGGCGCGCGCCCGGTGCTGGTGCGCACCGGCAAGGGATCGGAGACGCTGCGGCAAAAAGACTTCCCCGGCGACGTGCCGGTCTATGACGACCTCGCCGCGGTCGCCGACGCGCTGCTCGGGCAAGACGCCGACGCCGCGTCATTCCCCTTATAATCATTCCCATGGACTGGATACGCGGAGAGGGCGGGTTGCGTCGTCTGGCCGGCCCCTGCGCGGTCACGGTGGGCGGGTTTGACGGGTTGCATATAGGGCATCAGGCGATCATCGGGCGCTTGCGGCGGGCCGCGCGCGCGCGCCGCCTGCCGGTTGCGGTCGTGTTGTTCGAGCCGCTGCCGACGGAGTTTTTCGCGCGCGCCGGGGAAACGCCGCCGCGCTTGTACCGGTTGCGCGAACGCGCGCGCATCATTGCGGGTTTGGGCGTGGATTGCCTCGTCTGTCTGCGTTTTTCTCAGGCCGTCGCCGACTGCCCGGCGCGCGACTTCATCGAGCGCGTGCTGGTCGGCGGGCTGCGCGCGCGCGCGCTGGTCGTCGGCCACGATTTTCGTTTCGGCAAAGACCGCGGCGGCGACTTCACGACGCTGCGCGAAAGCGGCGCGCGTTACGGCTTCGAGACGGAGCAGGTCGCGGCGGTCGAGCACGCCGGCGCGCGCGTCAGCTGCACGCGCATAAGGGACGCGCTGCTGTCCGGCGACGTTGCGTTGGCCAACCGCCTGCTCGGACGGAGTTTCGGCGTCGCCGGTCGCGTCGTCGCCGGTCGCGGGCTTGGCGCGCAACTTGGTTTTCCGACCGCGAACGTCGCGTGCGGACGGCGCCCGCCGCCGCTGGCCGGCGTCTATGCCGCGGCCGTCGCCGGCGACTCGGGCGAGACGTTTGATGCCGTCGTCAACGCCGGCTTCCGGCCGACGGTCGAGGGTACGCGTCGCGGCGCCTGGCGGCTCGAGGCGCACCTGCTCGATTTCGCGGGCGATCTGTACGGACGCCGCCTGACGGTGCACCCGCTGCGCAAGCTTCGGGACGAGAAAAAATTCGCGTCGCTCGCGGAATTGCGCGACAACGTCGCGCGCGACGTGGCCGCGGCGCGGCGCTGCTTCGACGAACGCGCGACGACGCCGCGCGCGGCGGGCGCACCGGTGTGAACGGCTGAACGACGATGGCGAACGACTACAAGGATACGCTGAACCTGCCGCATACGGATTTTCCGATGCGCGCCGACCTGGCCCGCAGAGAGCCGGAGATGCTCGCCTGGTGGGACGAGATCGGTCTCTATAAGCGGGTGCGCGACGCGTGCGACGGGCGCCCTAAGTTTGTGCTGCACGACGGGCCGCCGTACGCGAACGGTGACATCCACGTCGGCCACGCCGTCAACAAAATCCTGAAGGACGTCGTCGTCAAGAGCAAACTGCTGGACGGATACGACGCCCCGTACGTGCCGGGCTGGGACTGCCACGGCCTGCCGATAGAGCACCGGATCGAGAAGGAACTCGGCAAACCGGCGAACGCCGACGAGGCCGCGCGCTTCAGAAAACGCTGCCGCGAATACGCCGCCGAACAGTGGCGGCGCCAGCGCCGCGACTTCATCCGCCTGGGTGTGCTCGGCGACTGGGAAAACCCGTACCTGACGATGGACTTCCAGTGCGAGGCCGACGTCCTGCGGACCTTCGGCGGGCTGCTGCGCGACGGCTATCTGCGCCGGGGCGAGAAGCCGGTGCACTGGTGCCTCGAATGTGGTTCGGCCTTGGCCGAGGCCGAAGTCGAGTACCGCGACAAAACCTCGTGTGCGGTGGACGTGTGTTTTCCGGTGGCCGATAGCGACGTATTGCGCTCCTGCATCGGCGCCGACGCGCCGCGATCATCCGGCGTTGCGATCTGGACGACGACGCCGTGGACGCTGCCGGCCAACCACGGCGTGGCGCTGCACCCCGAACTCGACTACGTGTTGATAGAGGCCGACGGGCGCGGCCTGGTATTGGCCGAAGGCCTGGCGGCGGCGTGCGCCGAACGCTACGGCCTCGCGCGGCATGAGGTCGTCCGTCGCTTCAAGGGCGCGGCGCTGGAGGGGCTGCGATTGCGCCATCCGTTCGAGGAGCGCGACGTGCCGGTCGTGCTCGGCGAACACGTAACGCTCGACGCCGGCACCGGCGCGGTGCACGTGGCGCCCGCGCACGGCCTCGACGACCACCTGATCGGTCTGCGCTACCAGTTGCCGACAACGACGCCGGTCGGCGGCGACGGCAAGTTCGCACAAGCGGCGGGGGCGCTCGCGGGACGCCACGTGCGCAAGGCCGACGAAGACGTCGTCGCGCTGCTGCGACAACGCGGCACGCTGGTGCACGCCGAGGACTATCCCCACAGTTACCCGCATTGCTGGCGCCACAAAACGCCGGTGATCTTTCGCGCGACGCCGCAGTGGTTCATCGGCATGGACAAACACAACCTGCTGCAACGTGCGCTCGCGGTGTGCGCGGACGTGCGCTGGACGCCGGATTGGGGGCGTGCGCGGATGGAAGGCACGTTGGCCCAACGCCCCGACTGGTGCATCTCGCGCCAGCGTCATTGGGGCGTGCCGATTGCGTTGTTCGTGTCCAAAGCCGACGGCGAATTGCACCCGCGCACCGGCGAGTTGATAGAGGAGGTCGCGCGGCGCGTGGAACGGCAAGGCGTCGAGGCGTGGTTCGCGCTCGAGGCGCGCGAACTGTTGGACGACGAGGCCGACGCCTACGAAAAACTGAACGACGTCCTCGACGTGTGGTTCGACTCCGGCGTGACCCACGCCTGCGTGCTCGATAGGCGCGAAGAACTGCGTTTCCCCGCCGACCTCTACCTCGAAGGTTCCGACCAGCACCGCGGCTGGTTCCAATCGTCGCTGATCACGTCGCTCGCCTGCCGCCACCCGTCGCCGCCCGCCGACAGTGTGCCGTACCGCGGCGTGCTGACGCACGGCTTCACCGTGGACGCCCACGGGCAGAAGATGTCGAAGTCGCGCGGCAACGTGATCGCGCCGCAGAAAGTGATCGAGCGGTTCGGCGCCGACGTGCTGCGGCTGTGGGTCGCCGCGACCGATTTCAGCACCGAGATGGCGCTGTCCGACGAGATCTTGAAACGTATCACCGACGCCTACCGGCGCATCCGCAACACCGCGCGCTTCCTGCTTGCGAACCTGCACGGCTTCGAGCCGGCAAAGCACGCGCTGCCGGCCGCGGACATGCTCGCGCTCGACCGTTGGGCGGTGGCGACGGCCGCCGCACTGCAAGCGCGGATAAAGCATGATTACGAGGCCTGTGCGTTCCACCGCGTCTATCGCAGCGTCCACGGTTTCTGCACGACCGAGATGGGCGGTTTTTATCTCGACGTCATCAAGGACCGGCTCTACACGACGAAGGCCGACGGCGTGCCGCGGCGCTCGGCGCAAACCGCGCTCTTTCTGATCGCGGACGCGCTGGCGCGCTGGATCGCGCCGATCCTGAGCTTCACGGCCGAGGAGATCTACCGCGCGTTGCCCGGGGATACCGACGACGAGACGCACGGCGAAGCCCCGGCGTCGGTGTTCCTGTGCGAGTGGTCGCAGCGCTTGTTCGATCTCGACGAGAGCGACGTGCTTTCGATGGACGATTGGCGGCGCGTCATCGAGATCCGCCGCCCCCTCGCCGACTCTCTCGAACGCAAGCGCCGGGAGCGCGTGATCGGTTCGTCGCTCGACGCCGAAGCCGAAGTTAGATGCAGCGAAGAAGATCACCACCTGCTGTCAAAATTGGGCGCAGAACTGCGCTTCCTGTTCATCACGTCGAAGGCAAGTGTGAAATTAGTGGAGGAACTGCCGTCGCCGATAACCCCCATTGGAAACAGCAATCATCAGAAATGCGCCCGCTGCTGGCATCACCGCGAGGAGGTCGGCGACGACGCCCGCGACTATCCCGACATCTGCGACCGTTGCGTTACGAACGTCCACGGCGACGGCGAGGTGCGCCGCTATGCGTAGCTGGATCGCGCTGGCGCTCGCAATCGTCGTCGTCGACCACGCGACCAAGCTCGCCGCCGACTATTGGCTCGCGCCGTACGCGCCGGTGCCGTTGTTGCCGTCGCTCAATTTGACGCTGGTCTATAACACCGGCGCCGCCTTCAGTCTGCTCGCCGACGCCGGCGGCTGGCAGCGGTGGTTTCTGATAGGCGTCGCGCTTGCGGTGTGCGCGCTGCTGTGGTCGTGGCTGGTCAAGCTCGGCCCCGGCGAGCGCGTCTCGGCCGCCGGCATCGCGCTGATATTGGGCGGCGCCGCCGCCAACGCGATGGACCGCCTGGTTCGCGGCCACGTCGTGGACTTCCTCGACGTGTATTATCGCGGTTATCATTGGCCGACGTTCAACGTCGCCGACGCCTGCATCACCGTCGGCGCGCTGTTGATCGTCTATGCCGCGCTGATCGCAAAGGAGGGAACCGATGGAAGTGCTGCTGGCTAACCCGCGCGGCTTCTGCGCCGGCGTCGACCGCGCGATCGAGATTGTCGAACGCGCGCTGGCGATGCTGGGGCCGCCGGTGTACGTGCGCCACGAGGTCGTGCACAACCGCTTCGTCGTCGCCAGCCTGCGCGCCAAAGGCGCGGTTTTCGTCGAGGAGTTGGGCGGCGTTCCCGACGGCGCCGTCGTCATCTTCAGCGCCCACGGCGTGTCGCGCGCGGTGCGCGAAGAAGCCGCGGCGCGCGGCCTGACGGTGCTCGATGCGACCTGCCCGCTGGTGACCAAGGTGCACCTCGAGGTCGCGCGCAACGGCCGCCGCGGCTTCGAGACCATCCTGATCGGCCATCGCGGGCACCCCGAGGTGGCCGGCACGATGGGGCAGTGCGCACCGCCGGGCGACGGCGCCATCCACCTGGTCGAGACCGTCGCCGACGCCGAGACGGTGCGCGTGCACGACCCGGACAAAGTCGCGTTCGTAACGCAGACGACGTTGTCGGTGGATGACACCGCCGGCATCGTCGCCGTTCTCGAAAAGCGCTTTCCGAACGTGCACAAGCCGCGCAAGGACGACATCTGCTACGCCACCCAGAACCGGCAGAACGCGGTCAAGCAACTGGTCGAGACTTGCGACCTGGTGTTGGTCGTCGGTTCGCGCAATAGCTCGAACTCAAACCGGCTGCTCGAGATCGCGCTGAAGCGGGGCGTCGAGGCCCATCTGATAGACGGCGCCGCGGAAATCCGCCGGGAATGGCTTGCCGGCAAGCGCAGAGTCGGCTTGACGGCGGGCGCGTCGGCGCCCGAGACGCTGGTGCGGGAGGTCGTGCGCGAACTGCAAAAGCACGGCGCGCGCCGCGTTGACGAGGCCGTCGGCATCGAGGAAAGGGTGACCTTTCCGCTGCCGAAGGAATTGCGCGGCGCCGGCCACGGCCTGAACCCGGGATCCGGCGATTTGGCCTGACGCCGCGTAAGCCGTACAATGCCGGGCGCATCGGGGCCGTAGCTCAGCCGGGAGAGCGCGACATTCGCATTGTCGAGGTCAGGGGTTCAAATCCCCTCGGCTCCACCACCGCTCCCGACGGCGGCGAAGTGAATCTTGAGCGACGCGCATCTTGTCGAGTTTCCGAACGTCGAACCGGCGCGCAAAGCGGTGCGCGACGGCGGCATCGTCGCCTACCCGACCGAGGCGGTGTACGGCCTCGGTTGCGACCCGCTGAACGAGCGGGCGGTCGCGCGCCTGACGGAGTTGAAGAAAAGGCCGGTCGGCAAGGGCTTCATTCTGATCGCAAACCACTTTTTGCAACTGGAACCGTTCTGCGGCGTAATCGGCGGCGCCGCGTGGCGGCGCGTCAAGGAAAGCTGGCCGGGGCCGTACACCTGGGTGTTTCCGGCGGCTGCGGCGTGTCCGCCGTGGCTGCGCGGCGAGCACCCCGGGATCGCGGTGCGGGTTACCGCGCATCCGGTGGCGGCGGCGCTGTGTGACGCCTGCAACTGCGCGTTGGTCTCCACCAGCGCCAACCTGAGCGACGCGCCGGCGGCGCGCAACGCGCGCCAGGTCGGGGAGACGTTCGGCGACAAACTCGACTGCATCGTCGCGGGCGACACCGGCGGCATGCACGCGCCGACCTCGATCCGTGACGCCGTGACCGGGCGCGGCATCCGCTGACGCCGGGCCTGCGCGGCGCCGTTTTGATGGCAACCGGCGACACCGACGCGGTCGTCTCGTACCTGGCGGGTTTGCAGGACGCGATCTGCGACGCCGCGCAGACGCTCGACGGCGCGGCGCGTTTTGTAAGCGACACTTGGCGGCGTCCCGAAGGCCGCGGCGACAGCCGCATCCTGGCCGCCGGCGACCTGTTCGAGAAGGCCGGCGTCAACTTCTCGCACGTGCGCGGCGCGCGCCTGCCAGCGGCGGCGAGCGCGTCGCGTCCGGAACTGGCCGGCGGCGCGTTCGAGGCCGCCGGCGTGTCGCTGGTGTTTCACCCGCGCAATCCGTACGTGCCGACGGCGCACTGCAACGTGCGCTTTTTCTCGCTGGCGCGCGCCGACGACGAACCGCTGTGGTGGTTCGGCGGCGGTTACGACCTGACGCCGTGCTATCCGTTTCTCGAGGACGTCCTGCACTGGCACCGCACCGCGCGCGCCGCCTGCGCGCCGTTCGGCGACGACGTCTATCCGCGCTTCAAGGCCTGGTGCGACGACTACTTCTACCTGCGCCACCGCGACGAGACGCGCGGCGTCGGCGGTCTGTTCTTCGATGATCTGAACGACTGGGGTTTTGCGCGGTGTTTCGCCTTTCTGCGTAGCGTCGGCGACAGTTTCATCCCCGCCTACCGCCCGGTTGCCGAGCGCCGCCGCGACGCGCCGTTCGGCGAACGCGAGCGCGAGTTTCAACTCTACCGCCGCGGCCGCTACGTGGAGTTCAATCTGGTGTACGACCGCGGCACGCTGTTCGGCCTGCAATCCGGCGGGCGCGCCGAATCCATCCTGATGTCGCTGCCGCCCCACGCAAAATGGCGCTACGGCTGGAAGCCGCAAGCGGGCAGCCCCGAGGAAGAACTGCACCGCGATTATCTGAAACCAAAAAACTGGCTCGCCGCGGAGTAAAACTCGCGTCGTATAAGGCCAGAAAGCTCCTGGGCGGGTTGCCGGGCGAATGAGAGTAGCCGAACTTACACAACCGGTGAACCGTCCCGACTTTTCCGGAGACTTGATTGTGTATAATTGTCAAGTATTAACCCTGGCGGGTCGCCCGTGCGTTCGTCGCACGTGGAAGCAAAGGCATCGGCAACCAGAATGGCGCGCCCGCCCTCATGAGCAGGGAGGTGAACAATGAAAAGAAAAAACAATAATACCGTCGCCGCAAGCGGTGAACCCGCCCTCGAGGCACCCACTTTGAGATACGACCCGAACTGGCGCAAGAAGATCGAGATTGCCAAGCTGGTACGCGAGGATGCCAAGAAGGCACGGAAAGGCAAACCGATTACGTTCCGGACGTCTCGTCCTATCAAGTTCGGCGACTGATACAATTCCTGAAGCCGCAGCAACACCAGCGCGAAGTCCGCTATACGAGGCGCACAATGCGCCTCGCTATGAGCGCCAGAAGCTGATCCGCCGATACCAGGAAAAATATCGGTGCCGTCTGGTCATAGTGTCCGACGACATCTTTCCGGACAGTGTCGCCTTATTCGAGGAGACGCTGTATGACGCGGACCCTTCCCAGGACCTTCACGTCATGCTGGCGACGCCCGGCGGCGACGGCGAAACGGCCATTCGGCTTATCCGCCAGGCTCAATGCCGGTGCCGGGAACTCACGGTTGTCGTGCCCGACGCAGCCAAGAGCGCGGGCACGCTGTTTGTTCTCGGCGCACACCGGATCTACATGGGCCCGACGAGCGATTTGGGGCCGGTGGACCCGCAATTCATACTGGCCGACGGCGATCTGGGAGCGGCAAAGGCGATCATCGCAGCCGTTGAAGATGCCGAAAAACGGATACAGGCCAATCCTCAGACTTATCCGCTCCACGCAGCGTTGCTTGCCGACATCTCTGCAATGACGGTACAACAGGCGCGCGATGCTCTTGCTCGAACAAGCGACCAGGTAAAGGAGGCGCTGTCGTGTGTAGAGGAACGCAGCCCGGAGGACGTGGGAAAACTGGCAAAGGCGCTGGAAGGGCCGCTGATCGGCGATACGCAAAGCCATGGCACCACTATTTCCGGCAAGGATGCCAAAGGATTCGGTTTGCCCGTCAGGGAGGCAGAGGCCCACTGCGACGTACAATGGCAGGAGCTCTGGCGCCTGTGGACAAAATACCGGGTGCTTGGCGACGTTCGAATCTACGAAGGACAAAGCGCGTCGTTTGTTGGGCCGCGCACACCCGCTACCTGAGGCGGCGTCTCCGTCATCAGGCCAGCTCGAGCTTTTCCTGTATCTCCCGTCGGGAAAGAATTTTTCGCAGATCGTAATTCGTCCACGGCACCTCGATCCGCTTGCCTTTTGTCGCGTGGTTGGTTCTTGGCGGGGAAACGTGCTTGAACCAGCGACTGACAACGCCGCTCATCCCGGCCCTGGTCGTGTTTTTGCAATTTGCCCATCGGCCCATCGAGGCGGTCTGCGCCAGACCCGTGCGCACCTGTCTCGCCCTGACGTAAAACCTTCGCGCCCGCTCTACCGGAGAGGCGTCCGGGTCGAGCGTGCAGGCAATCCCGAATTCCTCGCGCGAAAAGGGGGTCAGCCCGATCAGCCGGGTCAATGCCTTGGATTCGTCCCGAAGCACGCGAAAGAAATTGCAGACCTCGCCGTCGAGATCGTTGTACGTTTCTACGGGGGCGGGCGCGCGATTCAGCAATAAGGCGGCGGAGCCCCCAAACGGTTCGCAGTAATGATGACACTGCAACAACAGCGGCGACAGCCAGTCCAGGTGCGAGAACTTGCCACCGTACCACCCGAACGGAATCAGCTTCTTTTTTCAGGCAAGCCTCGCAATCAGCGGCGGCGGTTTCTTTCGACCCTTGCCGTCATAATTGTAGCGGTGGTCTTAAGACATGAGACGGGTTACTCATCAAATGGGTTTATCTGTGCGAGAAATTCCGCATCTTGTTCATAGCTTTTTGCAAACTTGCGCATTGCAGTTGCAAATCTTGGATAACCTGCTGTCTCAAGCGCTTCTGCCTTTTTGCGATTTTGTTGCGCCAGTTCTCGTTCTTCTTTCCCGGCAGTGAAGCCGTGGACGACGCCCCGCTGATTGAAAAGCTCAATCGTAAAGCCGGAGCGCATATCTTCTGCACCTTTTTCGTTCAATGCCGACGCAACTGCCCGATGTATCCATAGACCGTCGGGATCTTCTGGTGCGTATGCCAATATGTGACCGATCCGCTCCTGAGCAATTTCACTGTGACCAGTCTCTTTCGTAATTCGCTTTGCCTCCTTCAACCAATGCGTGAATTTTTCTTCATCAAAGGAATCATCGGAAAGTTTGCCGGGACACCTTCTCCATGCGTATAGGAGCTCGTAGGCATTGGAGGCCTTCGCCTTCCTTTCTTCGCTCGGTTCGCCCTCGCTTTCAGCTTCGTTCTCTGAACGAAAGGCGCAAGCTACTATATCAGCGAAGAAGGCGGGGGTCGAAGCGAGACGTTTTTCGAGTGTAGCGGGTGATCCAGATTCAGGTGAGAAATGCTCCAGGAGCGGCAGGAAGTACCATTCGATCTTGCAAAGATCGTCCGGGTCAACGGAGGAGGATTCCTGAAGGCGTTTTATCACCTCGACAATCTGATATTGGTCTGGCCGAACGTCGACATCAGGCTGCTTCAGCATCGCGAGAAGTGCCCGAATTGCAAGGTCTTCCTTAAATTTCTCTCTGTTGTTGACTGTGCAAGAAACACAAAGGACGGCTTCGGCCCCCCGTTCATATTCAAGCAACTTCTCAATCGCTGAAGTCAAGTCTCGCTCTGGCCCATACGGATTTACGGCAACCTTCAGCCAGTAGAGCCTTTCATTCTCTTTGCCGAGGTGTTTCTCTACTCGCCTCCAGACATCCTCCTCAAATGGAAGCAAAGTCAGGAACGCACTTTTCCGGGTGTCGTTCCAGGAGTTCCCGAGAACCTGATCAACCCAGGTCCAACTCGATTTCTGGAATCGCCCCTGAACAAATCCGGATACAACCCATTCCTCAGTTTCGTCTTCAGTATCAAGCAGAGACGGGAGAATTTCCGTCTCAATATCTTCACTTACGATCTCACCCAAAGCATATCCGACATTGCCAGGCATAGAAACACTCTGAGCGAAATCCAGTACAGCAGACACGCCTCCCGTATCAAAAATCTCCTGCACAGCATCCTGCCGAACTTTATCAAGGTGTTTTCGCTGTTCCTCGTAATTTCCCTTATCAGGAAAAAGGTCCGCATCTCGACCATTAAACAGATAACGATATTTCAATACTGGAGCCTCGGGTGCCAGGGTGTTTGCCACAATCTCAATTTTTGAAATTGTACCTTCAGGCATTGCCCATCTGGCATCCGCAAATTTTCGGTGTCGGCGCACTAAACCATCTAATTTTTCCCAGATTAAAACGCGATCAGCCTCGGGGAAAGCCATAATCTCTTTTGAGGCCATGTGTTCCAGAAGATTCTCGAGTGCCGGATTGGGCAAATCGGACATATGGTTGATTAACTCGCCCAATTTCTCAGTGCACGTCTTTGCGAGTTCTATTGCCATCCCGGCGTATGTCGTTATCTGTTCCCAATGCTCTAATGCCGAGACTCCATCCTTCCAGTCTCTCGGAATGTAGTCTCGCCAAGTCGGTTGATGGCATCCAGAAGTGGAACCGTGAGTGTGTGGCAATAGACCGATAATCAACTGCCAACCTGTTTTCGGTTGCTCTCGGAGCACGTTTTTGACAGCCGCCTTTCGTTTCTCGAGCGAGGCATTTGTCTGCACATGCCAAGGCAGGAAAATATCAATGAGGGAATTTAACGGCCGATTTACCCACTTCCCTCCGGGATCAATCGAAGCAAGATCGGATAGAATCCCGGTTACCCGCGAAAGGAAATCAGGATGCCAGGCAAGGGTTTCCAAAGCCCACAACAGGCCACTCATGTAGTTCCACCCTCCCATGCCACTACCTTCTTGGGCAAAAACTTCATGAAATGGAGATTGGGCCAAATCTTCCAATGCCGACTCGACGGCGTCGAGAAACTCATCGGGAGCCGCTTCAGCCAGAAGTGGCAACAGCGAATTCAAACTGGCCCAGCGGTCCCATTCAGCATTCTCCAAAAGTCGTCGGACGGTACAAACAGCCGTGTATTCGGCTTTATGCAACGAACATTTGGAAAGTGCTTCTGGGCGACTGCCAACAAGCGCGAGTGTTTCCGCCATGCCTTCTCGGAGCATACGGGAATGTTTCAATTCTTTGCCGTGAATGTTTGCCATGAATCGTTCTTCTTTGGGCAAGTCAAACTTTGGATCCCTTTCCCCTAAAACCGCAACGGCGGTCTCTTCGAGCCGTTCAAGGTCTTCATCCCTTATTTTGTACCCCAACGCTCTCCATGCTTCCCCTCGCTCGACGAATCGCCATTTTTCATTGCGTTGCATCAGGGGAGAGTCCGAGCGATCAGTGCGGTGTGCCAAGTCCTCGATCCACTCCCCATATTTTTTCCCCGACAAATTCTTCAAAGCTTTCCGATCCGCCACATTTTTTCCATTCCATTTTCCGGCGAGTCCCGCTTGTGCAAGGCGTCTCACGTTTTCCCATGTTGCATAGGGCGGCACAGCTCCCAGTTCACGTAAAGATCTGAGCAAAGCGGACAGTCGGCCACCTGTATCGACCGCTAGTTCTCGCGCACGCACAATCGAGTAACCTGCCTCTTGCAGCATCTGTTCCATCTGAGACTGAGACGGACTTTGCAGTTTGATGATCTTAGGATCTCCTTCTGGATATGCACCGCAAAGAGAAACTATCACCGCGTGTCCTTTTAGCATGGCGCTTGTCAGGAGATCGGGTTGCTCGTACAACAACACCGAACTGAGCCGAGGATCAGCGACCAGAACGTGTGATTTCCGCCTTGCTACAACCATACGCCAAGCGTCTTCTTCAGCGATACAGAGGCATCGGTTGGCGTAATCCTGTGCGGTATCCTCATCAAGAGTCCCGATGTAAGCCGCAACAAAATCGGCAACATCCTGCTTGCCCTCTGCAAGCAACCGCAACTTTTGCGAGGTGCCTTCAAACAGTGCCTGAAGCGCATTGCATGCATTGCTGCGCCCTTCAGTGAATAGTGTCGGTGGAACAGGAGGATCGCCTGGGTTAGTCACAGAGACGATATTTTTCCAATGCTCCCCCAGCGTCGAAATTCCGTCTAATTTTTCCAACAAGCCCATCTTTTTCGCCATCCACTTGCCCACAGCGGGAAATTCCCGCAACCAATCGGCGAGCTTGACACCATCAATAATGCGAACATCTTTCCAGCCTTCAGCTTTTCCGCGCGTCAGCAACTCCTCCCGTTTCGTCCCTCCCCAGCCAGCGTAACGAGGTGTTACAAAAACAAAGGTACTCCGAGCCCGGTCCTCAGCGGAAAGTTGCCGCGTTCTCTTTTCAAAGTCTCTGGTCGCCTTGTTCTGAGGATGTTTCCCTGTGCCAATCTCCCAATACGACCGTCCCTCCGGAACAAACTCTAGAAAAGCCGATTCTGCCTCCACAATCCCATCCCAACCGCTTTGATTGACTGCATCTCCGTAGGGAATACGGATCTCAGAGGCTTCGAAGACAGACAGCTTCACAAGCTTGCAGATCAACTCTGGTATTACGGTTTGGCTGTTTATGCTATCTGCATATCCTTCAAGGTTGGCGGCATGAACGATGTGGGTACTATTTGGGAACCTTCCCGTTCTGGAGGCCTCTCTCTGCTCATTCTGTTGATTATTCATCGTATCTCCTCCAGTTTTCTTGTCTGAATCACGGCTTGGCGCGGTCAAAGAATTGCACGGATTCAACCTCTCCACATCTGTCATTTCCTTCGTGCCATCTGTGACCTTCGCTTCATCTGCATATCCGTGATCCAGATACCTTCCGCTACCGTCTCATCCGACACTCTGCGCTCGTTGTTTCCTGTTTTCGACCAACTCGGTTACGCCAGTATATACCGCCTCGCGCTCCCCTGCCGTCAACCCCAGCGCATCGAACACGGCGTCGTCAATTTGCCGACGCTCCGGTGATGGCGTCAGCACATCCCAATCCGATGACGCGAATAGATCCGAATCCAGCACTGGCAGTAGCGACGGGTGCAAAACAGCCAAATGTGCCGTTTCATAGACCATAATTTCCAACAGACCTCCACCGAAATTTACCCGCCCCTCTATGTTAATCATCAGTTGGGTCATTGTCGAGTTCAGCACCGCGCATGTCTGCACAGTCGGTAACTTCCCGCTATCTATCTTGTAAAATGCCTTGTCAAAGCATAGGCCGTCGACTGCTAGCAGTGTACGGCTTGTCGTGTCCACCCGACAACCCAAAGCCAGCTTAGTATCAAGGTTATCGCCCAAGTCATACCATCGTCGCCGCGAGGCGACGCTGCTCCGGCGGTGGTAGCCCTGCCTTTCGCCCCATTCGATATACGCCAATGCTCCCGTGCCGGATAGTGCCGCCTTGTCCTCAGGGCACATAAACAGTTGGTGACGCAGGTTCGCCGGGTTAACGGCGATGCGGCGGGATTCCTGTGGGCTGGTCATCACCGGTCGGTAGAACTTCGGCTCGATCCCCCATTTCGCAATGACTTTCGGCGTGAGATAAAAGAAGTCGTTGGCACCGGTCTTGATACCACACCTGACCGTCGCAATATCGCCCAAGCGAACCAGTTTGTTGGCGCACTTGTTCAGAATCGCGTGATAGATGTCCGGCGCACGCAGGTATTTGCCGCCCCACTTGTCGCCCACAAACTTGCGCTCGCTGGTGCCCGCCGTCAGCAGTTCCGCCCGGCTTTTGACGATTTCTCGACGCCGGCCGCGTTCGGCGACGGCGGCTTCAAAAGACTCCAGCAGATGTACGAACCGGGTGGCGTCGTCGTCATCGCCGGTCGTCTTGCGAATGACGCTGATGATGGTATTGATGTCCGCCGTGGAAAACTGCCGCTCAATGGCGCTTTCGTAAATGGCTTGTACATGGGTATCTTTCAGCAGATATTCCTGGAGTTTCGCGCCGTAGCCCACGTCCAGCCAGCTGTTGGAGCAGACGAAAACGTGCATTCCGCCATCGCGCAGCAGTTGCAGGCCGCGGACATAGAAGTAGCAGTACAGGTCTGAACGGGCAGAGACGGCGTCGGCATATTGTTCGAGTAGAATCGGTTTTTTGGGGCCGATGTTCTCTTGCCGCACATAGGGCGGGTTGCCGATGACCACGTCAAAGCCGTCCTTGACGCCGAACATCCATTCGGGGTCGAACCAGGCGGCTGAGGCGTTTTGATCGTAGGGATTCCAGTGGGCGATTTTGCCGGCGTCGGCGTCCTGCCAGCCGTCATCCCGTAACAGTTCGGCAATCTCCCCGCGCAGCTGTTCGTCTTGTTCGCGGTACTTTCTTTTTGTTCTCAGGGTCTTGGCGTTGAAGTGTTTGTGGCGGACTTCCTGTAGTTGCTTTTCTTTGGCATCAATGTCCAGGCAGCGTAATGCGCATTGCTCGGGCTTGCTCAGCCCGATCAGGGTATCGGCGACGACAAATCTGGTTTCCAGATTCGGCAATGCGAGTATGCCGTAGTTGTCATCCTTGTCGGCAGTCGGGTCTTTTTGCTCGATCACCAGCGAGATGAAGAAGCGCAGCTTGGCAATCTGAATGGCGATGGGCTGGATGTCCACGCCGAACAGACAGTTTTCTATCAGATACAGTTTGCGCAGATAGTCGTGGTCTTGTCCGGCGAACAGGGTCTGGATTTCTCGCTTGCGCTTGTGCAGTTCTTCCTCGGCTTTGCGGCGCGCCTCGCGGTCGCTGATTTTTCCGGCGGTTTTGAGGTCCTGTTCTATGCTTTGCAGGTCGGGCAGTCGGGCGAGTTGCTGTTCTTTCCAGCGTTCATTGTCCGGGTCCAGAATAGCCAGCAGACTGACCATGCGCTGCAATGCACCCATCGGGAAGGCGCCGCTGCCGACGGCGGGGTCGAGGATGTTTATGCGGCTGATTGCCTCGATGAGGCGTGGGATTTCCTGCTCGTAGATACAGGCCGTTCCGTCCTCTTTTTCCAGTTCGCTCAGTTCGCCGGTTCTGGAAGCCCCGCCGAACAAATCATCCAGGCGCTCCCGGTAGAAGACGGCGTCGCCGTCCTCGGGCGGCACGGCCTGCACCAGGTAGGCCTTGAGGCTTTCGTCCACCATGTAGGCGACGACCTCGCGCGGGGTGTAGTAGGAACCGGTCTCGTCGCGCGCGCTTGCCTTGGTTTCCGGGTTATACGCGGCCAGCAGGTTCTCGAATACCAGCCCCAGCAGCTCCGGATCGAGGGCCACCTCGACGTCCAGAGGCGCGCTTTCCTCTACCGTGAACTGGTATTGGGAAAGCACGTTGATGAGGCCGGGTTGGTTCTCGTCGTCGTTGAAAAAGAGGTCGTTGGGCACGCAAAGCACATTGTCTTTGCGGTCGGAAAAGCCGTCCATGCGGATTGCCCGTTTTTCTTTTCTCTCTTTGCGGATGGATTTGTTCCGTTCATAGGCGGCGATCTCTTCCTTGTCGGCTTGCCGATCCAGGCACTCGAACAGGCCGCCGTTCAGGAACGGGGTTTGGGCGAACAGCTCGATAATTTTCTTTTTGTTTCTGTCTTTGAAATAGTCCTGGTAACGGTAGAGATTGGTTATCTGATAGTTGGTGCCGTTGGCTTTGCCGTCGGTGGTGGTGCGAAACTGGCGGTCTTTTATCTCGCGGTTCAAGGTGGCAAAAAACAGGTTTTGCAGGATGGCTTTGTAGTAGCCGCTCGGTCTTTCCCAATCAATCCGTTGCTTGACCTGGCCGAGATCGAACAGGTCGGGGTTGGCCAGCCCCTTCTCTTTCATGAACCAGACAAACAAAAGGCGCGTGAGCAGGCGAATGAGACTGTTGGCGTTGTGGACTTCCTGCTCCACGCTTTCATCGTTGGGGAAGGTTACCTGGCCTTTGGCGTGATCGTACCAATGATAGAGTTTCGAGTAGAACTCCCTGTTGAGCGGCTCCGTCGCAAAGGCATAGTCGAGTTGTTCGAGAGTGGGGGGCGTCGGCAAGTCGGCAAAGCGCTCCACCGCGGTGCGGGTTTGCATGCCTTCGCCCAACAAGTAGGTATAGCGCTTGTGGGCGGTTTCTTCTCTGGTGATGGCGCCCTGCTCATCCAGTTTTCTGGTAACGGCGATGTAGCTGAAGCGCCAGCGGTTGTAGTCATCGGGATAGACGGCCAGGGCGCCGTCCAGGGTATCAGCCTGCACTTGGCGCGCCACGAGGTTGCGCAGCTGCACCCGGTTGCGGGCAAGCCGGGCGTTGGTTCCCACCCGTATTTCATAGACGCCCAGTTTTTTGTCATCGCCGGTGATGAGGTTGCCGAGATGGTGGCTTTCGGGTTGTCGGTCGGTCGCATCCTCGCCCTTTCTCGCCGGTAAAGCGCGCGGCACCGAAAACACTTCGAGGCGCCCGGCAAAAATCTCATGCAGTTGCTTAAGCCAGCGGTCGCGGTCGTAGGCGTCGGCGAACAGCGCTTGCAATGCTTGTTTGTCGGCCATTACAGGTAGCTCTGGGAAATGATGATTAAAATTTGGTGCTCATTTTACCGACGGAAATTATATACACTAATCCGCGTTTCACTGAACCCTCTCCCCTAAGGCGGCTGAACCGTCCCGTGTAGTTCGGCTACTCTCATTCGCCCGGTAGCCCCCCCAGTGTATAGGGCCAGAAACATTCTGGACAATATCTTAGCCGCAGAAAGGTAGCCGACATGCAAATAAAGCACGTCGGCTACCGCGTCCCAGGGTTGCGTAAAATAGCTTCCTACGCTTTCAAAATGGAGGCTATCATGGCAACGAGTGCCGAACGCAAATACGACGCCCTGATATTCTGGGATAATCATGGCTTACCTGCAACCCAAGACGCCTTCGGGGTTTCGCGCAGCACCCTGTATGCATGGCGCAAGCGCTACCGCGAATGCAGGTAGGATGCGCCTCGAGTGCGGCGCGGGATCGCCCTCTCGCCTGATGGCGCCCCAAGGCAAGGGAACGCCCCCACGGGCGTTCCCGAAGTGTCGTCCTGCGTTGGCGCTGGCCAGTCGCCGCGCCAGCAGTCGCGCCGCAGCCATTGAACGCTCCTCATCCGGAGTTGCGAAGAGGCAAGCAAGCCCAAGGCTTGCGAAGGGAACCCTTGTTTCCAGGGCGCATCGAGAAAGTGCTGACGGACAATGGCAGTGAGTATCAGGGAGAGTTCGACGAATACCTGAAGCGTGCGGGTATAGAACACTGTTACACTTACCCGCGTTGTCCGAAGAGGAACGCCCAAAGATGAACACTGGGCGAGCGCTTCAACAGAACCGTGCAGGAGGAGTTCGTGGACTACCGGGAAGACAGATTATTTGATGATCTGTATGCCTTCAACGATGCGTTGTTCAGGTATCTGGAACGCTACAACGGCGAGCGCCCGCACCGGAGCCTGGGGAATATCACCCCGTGACTAGCCATCCAAAAACAACTACCCCATTTGTCCAGAATGTGGTGGCCTCATACAATAGTTTGACAACGGCGGCGCGTGTGGTATTATTGCGATATGGAAAACCAGGAAATCAACGACCGCCTTGCCGCCATTGAGAGCGAGATCAAGGCCATTCCCAAAATCCAGGCCGACATCGTCGCACTCCAGGCCGAGCTAAAAGTTCTGGGGGCGGGCATGTCCCACGTCGAGGGGAACATTTCTGAATTGGGGCAGGGGCAAAAGCGGATGGAACAAGCCATTGCCGAGATACATGCGAGTCAGGCCGAGGTAAGCGGACTGCTGAAACTTCTCGTTGCGTTGCCCGAGAGGGTGGATAAGCAGGCGCAGAGAATCAGCTGGCTTTACGGATTGATCACGGCGGCGATTCTGTTCGCGGGCGCCTATAAATTCATCCCCTGGCCGTAGGCGGACAAGGCCGTAGGCGGGCAACAACCGGGCGCCTGAATACCCTCTGAATATCCCCTGTATCCCTCCTGTATCCCCTTGTCCGGACAATTCTACCGTGCGTTCGGGCAGGCCTGAACCCCGGGGTTTCCCGGGTAGAAGCATCCGAAGTTTCAGCCGTCCGCCGTCGCACCGGCGAATCCCCCTATAATTCCCGTTTCCGATGACCCGCCGTTACCCGCGAACCCGGCTGCGCAGAATGCGCCGCGACGACTTCAGCCGTCGGCTGATGCGCGAGACCGTGCTCGGCTGCGACGATCTGATCCAGCCGGTTTTTGTGATCGAAGGCGACGCCCGCCGTCCCGTCGCCTCGATGCCGGACGTCGAATGCGTGCCGCTCGGCGAATTGGCGCGCCACGCCGAGACCCTGTGCGGTCTGGGCATACCGGCGGTCGCGCTGTTTCCGGTCGTGGCCGCGGAGAGCAAAAGCGCGGGCGCCGAACGGGCTTGGCGCGAAGACGGCCTGGTGCAGCGTGCGGTGCGCGAACTGAAACGGCAGACGCCGGAACTCGGCGTCATTACCGACGTCGCATTAGACCCGTACACGTCGCACGGGCAGGACGGCCTGACCGACGGCGACGGCTACGTGATGAACGACGAGACCGTCGAGGCATTGGTGCGGCAGGCGCTGTCGCACGCGGCCGCCGGCGCCGACGTGGTCGCGCCGTCGGACATGATGGACGGCAGGATCGGCGCGATCCGCGACGCGCTCGAAGGCGCCGGCCATACGACGACGCGCATCCTCGCGTATTCGGCGAAGTACGCCTCGGCGTTCTACGGCCCGTTCCGCGACGCCGTCGGTTCGGGCGCGAACCTGGGCGGCGCCGGCAAGGAGACCTACCAGATGGATCCCGCCAACGGCGACGAGGCGCTATCCGAGGTCGCGCTCGATCTCGACGAGGGCGCCGACGTCGTGATGATCAAGCCGGCGCTGCCGTACTTGGACGTGTTGCGCCGCGTCAAGCAACGTTTCGGCGCGCCGACTTTCGCCTACCACGTCAGCGGCGAGTACGCGATGCTGAAGGCCGCCGCCGCCAACGGCTGGCTGCCGGAGCGCGCCTGCGTGCTCGAGGTGCTGACCGCGATCAAGCGCGCCGGCGCCGACGCCATCTTGACCTACTACGCCGAGACCGTCGCCGGGTGGCTGCGCGACGGTTCGTGAAGGCGCGGCCGCGCGGACGCGCGCGAATGGCCGCACCGGGTTCCCGCTTTCGCGGGATTGGTTGGGACGCTGCGCCTGAAAGTTGTTCAGCGCATCGGTGAACGCTTACCCGGCCCGCGCTCCGGCTACTCGCCGCCGTTATGGATGCGGGGTGGCGGGCGGTGGTGGGTGCGGTCCTTCGCCACCGTGTAGGTCAGTTCTTCGCGGGTGACCTTGCCGTGGCTCCAGCTGCGGCTGTGCGGCGCGTCCAACAGCGGCACGCCGCGGCGGCGGAAGAACGGCACCAGGGCCATGCCGGCGACGAAGCCGCCGACGTGCGCGAAATAGGCGACGCCGCCGTCCGCCGAAAGCGCCTGCGGCACGCTCACCAGCTGCATCACGATCCACACGCCGAGCACCAGGAAGGCGGGCACGTTGATCGTCTGGATGATGATGAAAAACCACATGAACACGCGCACGTTGGCGCGCGGATGCAGCACCAGGTAGGCGCCGAGCACGCCGGCGATGCCGCCCGAGGCGCCGATCAGCGGCACGCGCGAGGTCGGATCCACCAGCGCCTGGGTCAGCGCCGCGGCCAGGCCGCAGACGAGATAAAACAGCACGAATCTCCCGCGCCCCATGCTGTCCTCGACATTGTCGCCGAAGATCCACAGATACACCATGTTGCCGATCAGGTGCATCCACCCGCCGTGCAGAAACATGGACGACACCACCGTCAGCCACGCCGGCAGCGCGCCCGCCAGCGGCGGCGCGGCGTCGCCGAGCAGCACCGCCGGGATCACGCCGAAGGCGAGCACCGCGGCGCGCGCGGCGCCGGGCGGCAGGGCGACCTGCCACAAGAACACCGCGACGCAGGCGCCGATGATCAGCCACGACACCAGAGGGCGCCGGTCGGTCGGGTTGTCGTCGAACAGCGGAAAGAACAACATCGGGGGAATTGTACGCCAGGTCGCGCCGGCCGGCGGCGCGTGCGCCGAAAGCCGTTCGGGAATCAGCCGCGAAAGCGGGAGCTTGGTGAAAAACGGGCGGCAATAACCGGGGACGGGGCGCCTCAGCGCGGCGCGCTCGAGGGGGCGTCGCTCGCCAGCGGGTGGAACAGTTGCACGCCGCGCACGCGGTAATCGGCTATCAAGGCGTGCGCGCGCGGAGAGCGCAGCCACTTTGCGAAACGTTCGGCGCCGGCGTGGTTGACCGACGGATGGCGACGCGGATTGACGCGGATGACGCTGTATGGATTGTAGAGCGGTGGTTGGTTTTCGATCAGCAGCACCAGCGCGTCGCGGTTTTCAAAACTGATCCACGTCGCGCGGTCGGTCAGCGTATAGGCGGGCAGTTCGTTGGCGAGGTTCAGCACCGCGCCCATGCCGGCGCCGGCCTCGCGGTACCAGGCCGCGGCGGGCGTGGCGGGCGCCAGGCCGGCGGCGCGCCACAAGCGCAGTTCCTTCTTGTGCGTGCCGCTGTCGTCGCCGCGCGAGACGAACGGCGAGCGGCCTTGCGCGATCATTCTCAGGCCGTCCAAAACGTCGCCCGCGGCGCGCACGCCGGCCGGGTCGGCGCGCGGCCCGACGACGACGAAGTCGTTGTACATGAAGGGCACGCGCGCCACTCCGTGGCCCGCGGCGACGAACTCGCGCTCGGCCTCGGGGTCGTGCACCACCAATACGTCGGCGTCGCCGCGCCTGCCGATGCTGAGCGCGCGCCCGGTGCCGACCGCGATCACGCGCACCGCGATGCCGGTGGCGGCGGTGAATTTCGGCAGCAGATGGTCATACAGACCCGAGTTGTCGGTCGAGGTGGTCGAGGCCAGCGTCACCGCCGGCGGCGGCGTCGCGGCCGCGGTGCAAAGCGCGGCCGCCAGCGCCGCGCCGCCGCGCCTCAAAACGTCTGCGACCGGATGAACTCGCATACGACGTTGTTTGCCGGACGCGCGAAAAAATCGTCCATGCGCGCGTGCTGCACGAGGCGTCCCTCGTGCACGAAGACCACCTCGTCGCACAGCCGCCGCACCTGCGCCAGATCGTGCGTGGTGACGACGATCTTGATGCCTGCGCGGTGCAGGCCGCGGATGATCCCCTCGACGCGCTCGGCCGAGCGCACGTCGAGGCGCGCGGTCGGCTCGTCCATCAGCATGACCGACGGCTTCAGCGCCCACGCGCGCGCGATCGCCAGGCGCTGCTGCTGGCCGCCGGACAGCACGCCGGCCGGGCGGTCGCCGCAATCCGCAAGTCCGACCAGCTCGAGCGCCGCCTCGACGCGCGCGGCGCGGCGCGCGCGCGGCGTGCCTCGCAGGTACAGCGCGTGGGCCACGTTGGCGCGCACGCTGCGCCGCAACGTCACCGGCTTTTGAAAGATCATCGTAATCGAGGCGCCGAGCGCGCGCGGCGGGCGCCCGTCCCAGCGCACGCTGCCGCCGTGCGGCTGCAACAGGCCGTGACACAAACGCAGCAACAGGCTCTTGCCGGCGCCGTTGGCGCCGAGCAGCGCGGTGCAGTCGCCGCCGGCGCTGGTGAAGCACACGTCGTCGATCAGCGCGCGCCCGCCGGCGCGGTACGCGAGGCGTTCGACCTCGAGCCGCATCGCCCTCAGGCCGTGCGCACCGCGCTGCCGTGCAGCCACTGCGCCGCCGACGCCACCAGCAGCGAGATCAGGATCAGGATCAGGCCGAGCGCGAGCGCCAGCGACAGGTTCCCCTTGCTCGTCTCCAGCGCGATCGTCGTCGTCATCACGCGCGTTGAATGGTTGATGTTGCCGCCGACGATCAACACCGCGCCGACCTCGGCGTTGCCGCGCCCGAAACCGGCGAGCACCGCCGTCAGCAGCCCGAAGCGTCCCTCCCACAGCAGCGTGCGCGCGGTCGCCAGCGTGCGGCTGCCGAGCGATTGCAGTTGCTCGCGGTACTCGTCGTCCAGGGCCTGCACGGTGGCGCAGGTGAGCGCCGCGATGATCGGCAGGATCAGCAGCGTCTGGGCGATGATCATCGCCGCCGGCGTGTACAGCAGCCCCAGCGGCCCGAGCGGCCCGGCGCGCGACAAAATCAGATACACCGTCAACCCGACGACGACCGGCGGCAGCCCCATGAAGGCGTTCAACAGGTTGATCCAGAAGCGGCGCGTGGGGAAACGCCCGACCGCAAGCAGCGCGCCCGCCGGCAGCCCGATTATGGCCGCCGCCGCCACCGCGCTCAGGCTCACCTTCAGCGACAGCGCGATAATCTCGATCAGGGCGGCGTCAAGACTCGCCACCAGCGACAGCGCCGTGGTCAGCGCCGAGCTGAAATCGGTCATCGCCGCGGCCTGTCCGCGCCAGGCGCTCGACGGCAAAACGCCGAGACAAACCAGGGATCTTTTGTCAGCGAATGAGCGAACACGTGCGGCACCCTACAGTTTGTGCAATGCCTCCAGGCCGCCTTCGTCGGGTTTTCGATTGGGCGGCGTCGCGCGCTCCGGGCGGAAAGCACAAAAAGCCCGCCACAAGGACGCGCCCGACCATTGCCCGTCGTTGCCGTAGAGGGCCCTGTCCAGGGCCGCCAGCGCGCGTTGCAGATCGTTGTCGCCCGCGGCCGCGGCGTGGGCGGCGATGGTCGCCGGCGTCGCCGATGCCGGCAGTGCCCAGGCGAGTTGTGCCCAGTCCGCCAGCGCGCGCGCCGCGCCCGGCGCGTCGCCCGCAAGGCACGCGCGCTTGAGGCGGCGGCGCGCGCCGATGCTTCCCGCACCGCGTCCGCGCCCAGCTCCAAACAAGGCGGCCCACGCCCCAAGCCACGCGGTGCGGTAAAAAAACGCGACCGTCGCAAGCCACGCCGCGGCCAGCGCGGCGCTTACCCACGGCCACGCGCCGTGCGCGCGCGCCGCGGGCGGCGGCGAGGTGCGCGAGGCGGCGACGCCGGGGGTCTCCTGCATCGCCACCACCACGCTCGCCTCGCCCTCGGCGATCTCGATGGTGCGCGCCGGCAGTTCGGCGTATTCGAGGCGGTCGCTCAGCGTGTTCCACCACGGCAGCCGGATCGCGGGCAGCACGTGGCGGCCCGGGCGCGACGGGATCATCACCACGTTGCGGCGGCGTTCGCCGACGAAGTCCTCGCCGTCGAGACGCTCGTCGAGACGCGCTTTCTCATGATAGACGTTGAAGCGCGGAAGCTGCGGCCACTCGATCTCGGGCAGCTGGTTGGCGGCTACGCCGCGCCCGTGCAGCGACAGCGTGCGCGTCAGCGGGTCGCCCGCGCGCCACGCCGCCGGGTCGCCCGACCACTGCTCCTCGAGGCGCACCGATTTTGCCGGCAGCCAGAAACCGCCGGGGAAGGACGCCGGTGCCGGACGCACGGCGACGCGCACCGGCTGCGATTGCTCGCGCACGCCGAAGCGCCGGTTGTTCTCGACGTAGTTGCCGCTCAGCATGATCGGCGCGAACTGTAGCACGCCGCTTTTCTGCGCGAAGAACAGCGTGCGTTGCTCGAACACCTGGTAATTTTTGCCGTGCACGTTGGCGCGGCTACGTTGCATCTTGCCGGCCTGGTGGACGACGGCGTCGCCTTGCGGCGCCAGCTGCGTGACCGAACCGTTCAGCGCCTTGGCCGTGAACACGCGCAGGATGAACAGCGCCTGCTGCTGGACGTACGGAGTCGGCGGGCGGATTTCGGTCTCGAGATAGATGTCTTTGCCCGGCTGGGCGCCGGCGCCCAGCCACGCCGCGCCGAGGCACAGCGACGCAAGCGCGCGCCTCACCACGGCGAATCCCCCGCGGTGCCGTCGCCCTGGCGCTGCTTCTGCCGACTCATGTGGTGCAGTTTGCGTTGCAGCAGGCGGCGCGGGTCGTCCGAGATGCGGCGCAGATATTGCTCGATGGCCTGCTCGTCCTCGCCTACGGTCTGCGCGGCGGCGTCGGCCTCGGCCGCGTCTCCCTCGGCCTCGGCGGCCTGCCGTCGTTTGGCGGCGGCGTCGGCGGGCGGGCTTGGTTGTTGTGCTCCTTCCCGTTGCTGCTTGTCGTCGGATTGTCGCTGCTCTTGTTGCCGCTGTTCCTGGTCCTGGCGCTGCTCGCCGCCGCTTTGCTGCTGCTGCTGCTGCTGCTGCTGTTGCATCTGTTGCATCAGCTGCTCGACCAGGCGCAGGTTGTGTTGCGCGTCCTCCATGTCCGGGCGCAGTTCGAGCGCGCCTTTGTAGGCGGCGACGGCCTCCTTGAGCGCGCCGGATCTGGCCAGCGCGTTGCCCCGGTTGTACAGGTCGTCGGCGGCGTCGAACGGCGCCAGCGTGCGCGCGGCCTCTCCGAAGTCCTCGTTGCGATATTGCGCGGCGGCCTTCCAGCGCGCGTCCTCGAACAGCCGCGCGGCGCTCTCGGCGTCGCCTTCCTCCAACGCGCGCGCCGCCTGCTGGTCGGGGCGCAGCCACAAGCCGTCCCAGTCGAGCGCCCGGGCGTCCGGTGGCCACGGCAGCAACGCGGCGACGGCGACGACCAACACGCCGCGCCGAAACGCCGCCGCCAGCGGCACCAGCAACAACAACAACCACGGGCCGCGCTCGCGCCAGACGTCGGTTACCGCGGTGTCCTCGGCGACGGGTTCCTCTCCCTGCGGTTGCGGCGCCGACTTCAGCCACGCCGCCAAATCCATCGCGTCGTCGTCGCCCGCCAGATTGAGGTGCCGATAGATACCGCCGCCGGCGCGCGCCAAAGCCTGCAACTCGTCTTCGGCCAACGTCGAGACGACGGGGTGGCCGCCCTCGGTCAGGAAGTCGCCCGACGCCAGCGGCACTGGCGCGCCGTCGTCGGTGCCGACGCCCAACACCGACAGCCGGTAGCCCTTGGCGGCAAGATGGCGCGCCTCGGCGTGGGCGCGCGCGTCGGCGTAGTCGCTGACGAGCAGCACGTCGCCGCGCCGCACGCCGGATTGCATCAGCAGCGCGCCGGCCTCCTGCAACGCGCGGTCGGGGCGGCTGCTCTGTTCCGGCAGCAGGTCGGTGCTCAGCGATTGCAGGTAGAGCGCGAGCGCGTCGTTGTCGTCGGTCAGCGGCACGACGACGAACGCCCGCGCGGCATAGACGACGAGCGCCGTCTGCCCGGACTTGCGGCGCGCGAGCAGGTCGCTGATCTTGAAACGCGCGCGCGCGAGCCGGCTCGGCGCGACGTCGGTCGCGTCCATCGAGCGCGACAGGTCGAGCGCCATGACCAGCGCGGCGCGGTCGCGGAACACCGGCTGCGGCAGGCGCTCCCACGCCGGCCCGGCCAGCGCCGTGATGGCGACGACGCCGGCGAGCGCGATCACGGCCAGCGAGGAGCGCCGCCGGGCGAGAGAGTGCCCGACCAGGATGAACGGCAGCAGATGGCGGTCGCAGAACTTCTCCCAGCCGCCGCCCGAGACGCCGCCACGCGCCAGCCACGCGAGCAGCGCCGCCAGCGGCAGCAACGCCGCGAACCATGCCGGGCGCAGAAAATGAAAGTCGTCGAGGGCGATCATGACGCGCGCGGGCGTCCTTTGCGCAACAACAACAAGAGCGCCGCGACCAGCAGCGCCGAGGCCAGCGGCCACGGGTAGAGCGCGCGGCGCGTGCGAAACGTTTCCGGGTCGTGCTCGACCACCTCGATTTGATCGAGCACGCGGTAGATCTCGGCCAGCTCCGGCGTGTTCCTGGCGCGGAAGTAACGTCCGCCGGTCTTATCGGCGATAGCCTTCAGCGTCTTCTCGTCGAGACGGCTGCGCCCGAAGAAGCCGAGATTGCCCGGCATCCCGGCGTCCGCGCCGATGCCTATGGTGTAGATCTTCATGCCCTCCTTGGCCGCGAGGTCGGCCGCGACCAGCGGCGACAGGCGCCCGGCGTTGTTGGCGCCGTCGGTCAGCAGAATCAGCACGCGCTCGCCGTGCTGGCGGCGCAGGCGCTTGAGCGCCAGGCCGATGGCGTCGCCGATTGCGGTCTCCTTCTCCTCGGCCAGGCCGATGAAAACCTCGTCTATCATTTTGCCGACCGCCTTGACGTCGAAGCTCAGCGGCATTTGCAGATACGGGCGCCCGCCGAACACGATCAGGCCGAGGCGGTCTCCCTCGCGCCGCCGGATGAAATCGCCGCCGACCACCCGTGCCGCTTCCATGCGGCTCACGCGCGTGCCGCCGATGACGAAATCGTTCTCCTTCATGCTGCCGGAGACGTCCACCGCGAGCATCAGATCGCGCCCGCTGACCGGCGCCTGCGCGTATTCGCCGAGCCATTGCGGGCGCGACAGCGCCGCGATGAACAGCAGCCAGGCGAGTGCCGCCAACGCCGGCAGCAGACGGCGCGACAAGCCCCCGCGGCGCTGGTGCGGGCGCTCGAAATCAGACAGGAAAGGCACGCGCAACGCGGCCTGGCGCGTGCTCTGCACCGGCTTCAACAACCAGCGGAACAACAACGGCAAAGCCAACAGCGCGTAGGCCCACGACCATTCAAAGTGGATCATCCGGCGTACTGTAGCACGCCGAAAACGGCGCCGGAGCATGGCCGCGGCATCGCCGCCAACCGACGCCAGGCGCCGGCGCGTCAGTCTTGCCCGGGGGGCGGCCCGGGGGTCTGCTCGTGGCGCGACACCAGATCAAGCCACGTCTCGCACGCGCGCAACACCTCGCGCACGTCGGCGTCGCTCTGCGCCCGATACGGCGCGTCGGCAATCGCGCGTGCCGCGCCGCGCGCGAACAGTTCGCACCCCGCCTGCCGGTCGAGCCACGCCAGCCACTGCTCCCCGGTCAGCGCCGCAACCTCGCGGCGCGACGCCATACTCATCGCGGTGCGTCGCAACAAAGTCGACAAGCCGGCGAGCAACGCATGGGCGTCGCCGCCGGTAAAAAACCGCCGCCGCAACGAATTGAATTCGCGCAACGCGGCGCGTCGCGCCGACTCCGGCGGCGTGGCGCGCGCGCGCCGGCGGCGCAGGACGAAGTAGCCCGCGGCGAGCGCTACCGCCGCCGCCAGCAGCCACCACGACGGCGCCGGCGGCCACCACGGCACCGCGTCCGGCAGATGAATGTCGCGCAAACCGACAAGCAAATCGCTGGTTGGATCCATAGGCCCGGTTCGGGTTCCTGCAACGGGTTCGGAATGAAATTATGGGGTTAATATACCTGGTGTAGTTTCTCTTGCGCAACACTTCGCGCAACCGCTCAAACAACTCTGCCTGTTCATAGTAGAGTGAAACGACGTGCCGCGTTTATACGCTCACGGGCTAATTTGCAATATCCGCCACCTCTCTCTATGCCAATCCACTCGCGTCCGCACGCTTCCGCCGCGATGGCCGTCGTCCCGCTGCCCATGAATGGGTCGAGGATGATGTCAGCAGTTGTGGATTGAATACAACGTTGCGCCAACTCAACGGGGAATGGTGCAGGGTGCGGGTTGTTCGTTTCTTGGGGTATCTCCCACACGGCGCCGTATGCGTTTGCTTTCGGACGTAATTTGAATTGCGGCTTTGCAATCAGATAAATCACTTCGTAGTTGGGTAGGTAATAACCTCGATTGAAGTTTATCCCGCCCGCGCGTTTCCATACAACAATCTGACGCACCGGAAACCCTCTGACAATATCCTCACGGTTCTGCAAAAGACCATTCTGAACGCGCCACTTATGGTTGTAGTAAATTGCCCCGTCGGGGCGCAACACGCGCATCATCGCCGACAGGCAGTCACGCTGCCATTGCACGTACTCGTCGTGTGGCATCGTGTCGTCGTGTTCCTCGTAGCCTTCCATCAGCCGGGCATTTGGCCACTTGCCGCCGCTGCCGTTTTTCAGACCGTTGCCCGTACTGTTCTTGATGTTATAAGGCGGACTGGTAACTATCAACCCGACGGACTCCGCCGGCATACGCGGCATGATTTTCAGGCAGTCGCCTTTGTGCACCTTGTTCAGCCAGCGCTTCATCAGCGACGGGCGCACACGACCAACTGTCTCGGCCAGCAGGTCGTGAAACCCCATCGGAATATGCAGTGGGCTATCAACCATCAACTGTTCAGGTCGTGGTAGCTAAGGCGGTTCCCTTTGTTTCTCTCCTTACCACCGATACATGTTTCATCAACCTCAACCACTCCGTCCATCAGGCCATCCCCGTTGTTAATGCCGTCTGCAACCTCACGCAATCTGCCAAGCATGAACCATGCGGTTTTTTGCGTTACGCCAATCTCGCGGGCCAACTGGTGGCTGCTGATCCCCTTGCGATCGGTGGTAACCATCCAAATGGTTGCGAACCACTTTTGCAGGGGCAGGCGGCTTTCCTCGAAGATGGTTCCTTTGCGGACGGAAAACCCTTTCTTACAATCACCACACTTGTAGCCGTGTCCACGCGACACGCGGTAAATCTTGCGCGCGCTCGTGCAGTGGGGGCAGACGACCCCCACCGGCCACCGCACGCCTTCCAAATGCTTAACGCAGGCGGCCTCTGTTGGAAACGCCTTGAGCAGATCCGTCAGACTGTCATATTCTTTCACGGTCTCTACCTCGCTTGTTGATTAGATAGAGACCATTTTATATATGTTTTTAGTGGTGTCAAGTATATTAACTCCGAAATTACACGCGCGTCGCTTCGGGCCGTCGCCCGCGCGCCTCGCCGCGTGCGTTGATCCGCGCGCCCCGTCGTTGCCGCTCAGGCGTCACTGCCATTCGTGGTTTATCGGCTCGTTCCTGATCCGGGTCAGCTGGTAGCGCCGACAAGCCCGGTAGTTCCCCGATGCGTAGCAGGTCGCTCTGTCGGTCGGCATTCGCTCCCTGAAGTTTTTGGATCCGACCAGGCCGTCCCAGGTCAACGTATAGGTAGCGCCGGTGAATCCCAGTTCGCCGTCGCTTCCGTACCAGCCGTTTCGCCGTTGTTGGCCGGCGCTCCCCGCTTGCCGGCAGGTCTTGCCGCTCCGGAAGTCGCAGACGTGGTTGTTGTCCTTCATCAGGAGCAGGTAATCCCCGTTCGCGTCCCTGGCCTTCGCCAGGCGGAAACCGCCCGCGGCCGTGGCGAGGCCGTCGAACGTCGAGGGCATGCGGCTGGGCGACAACACCGGGGGACTCTGACTTTCCGGCGAAGCCGGCGTATGCGCCGCCGCCGTCATGCCCACGGAATCAATTCCCCGCTCAGGCCCAGCACCTGTGGCGCCCGACGCGATCATCGAAAGCGCCGCGATTGCCAGTAGTTTTTTCATGTTTTCTCTCCTTCGAGTAGGGTCAATGGAATGTGCCCGAGGCTAACGGACGCCGGATCGCGGTCTCAAAAACGGCCGACGAAACGCCCCGTTTGGGGAGATGAATGGGATCGGCGGCGAGGCGATCAACGGCGGCGCGTGCCGAAATAGCGTTGCAGCACGGCGAGCGGCTCGTCGTCGGTGTGGCACTGCAAAAAGCCGACTCCCGCCTTGCGCGCGAACGCGCGCAGGCGCCCGACGCGCCTGGCGTAAGCGGCGGCGTAGTCGGCGGCGAGGCGCGCGTCGCCGGCGTCGAAGTCGAGGTCGCGCCGACCGTCGCTGACGCGGTAGCGTCCCGGCGGCGGCAGACGGCGCTCGAGCGGGTCGCAGACGAACGCCAGCATCGTCTCGCTGTGCGCCGCAAGTTGCAGCAAGCGCGTGTGGGCGGCCTCGTCGAGCCCTCGGAAATCGCTGATCAGAAAGATCAGGCTGCCTCGGCGCGCGATGTGCGCCAGGCGCGACAGCGCCTGCGACGGCGCGCGTCGCGGGTCGTCGCCGGCCTCGGCTTCGACCGTGGCGGCGCCGCCGCCGGCCCCTAACCGGGCGAGTTCGTGAAACAGGCGCAGCGCGCCGATCTTGCCCCGCTGCGGCTTGATCTCGCTGTGATCGCCGTCGTTGAAGACGACGCTGCCGAGACGGTCGCCCTCGTGCACCGCGCTCCACGCCAGCAGCGCCGCGAGCTGCGCCGCGGCCACCGATTTGAAGCGCCCGCGCGTCGCAAAAAACATCGGCGCGCGGTAATCCACCCACAAAAACACCGGGCGCTCGCGCTCCTCGCGGAACAGTTTGGTATGGGCCTTGCCGGTGCGCGCGGTCACGCGCCAGTCGAGATGGCGCACGTCGTCGCCGGGCTGGTACGGGCGCGACTCGTCGTACTCCATGCCGCGTCCCTTGAACGGCGAACGGCGCACGTCGCTGTGGCGCGCGCGCGCGACGTTGCGGCGCAGCGACAGGCCGCGCGCCGCGTGCGCCAGGCCCAGCAGCGACGCGACCGAGACGGAAACCGCGGCGGCGTCCGACTCAGACGCCAAAACGTTCATTGTGGGCCGATGGGTACATGGGGGGAAGTCATAAACGACCGTACGAGGCGCGAAAACGGCGGCCCTGGTGCCGGGGCCAGCTCAGTATGCAGCGCCCGAACAAAAGGTCCGAACGAAACAAAAGGCCCGAACAAAAGACTTATAATCGGCGGCGCCGAACCACCCCGTCGCCGATGAAATTTTCGATCATTATACCGACCTGCGACCGTTACCGGATCGTGAGCGAGCTCGTCGCCTCGATTGACGCCCAGGACTATCGGCGGCCTTTCGAGACCATCATCGCGGACCAGTCGCGCCCCAGGCACGAAATCGTCCCGCCTCGGCGGGGCGAATACCGCTACCTGCCAATGGAAACGAGAGGCGCGGCGGCGGCGCGCAATCACGCGATCCGCCACGCCAGGGGAGATTGGCTGCTGTTCGTGGACGACGACGCCATACTCGAGAAAGGCAGCCTTGCCGCCGCACACGCGCTGACCGAGCGCTACCCCGACCACGCCTGCATCTGCGGCCTGGTGACGCTGCCGGACGGCAGGCGGGCTTATTCGAGGCACACCGGCGCCCTGGAGACGCCCGTCACCTTCTACCGCTTCGACTGCTGCCTGCTGGCGTCCATGATAGTCAAACGCGAGGACCTGGTGGAAGTGGGGTTGTTCGACGAGCAACTCGGCATAGGCGCGAAATACGGCGGCAGCGAAGAGAGCGACCTCGTGCTGCGGTTGCTCGAACGCGGCAAGCCGGTCGTCTATCACCCGGATCTGCGCGTGCGCCATCCGGACGTCGACGCCCGCAAGGCGGCGCTCCGGGTCTGGATAAAAAAACACTACACGTACGGCGTCGGGCGGGGGGCGATGCTGAGAAAGCACTGCCGCGCAAGGCCGTTGTGGGCGCTGTATTATTCCGCGCTGTCGCTGTTGCAACCGCTGGCGGGCGCGTTCGTGCAACTGCTGCGCTTCAGGCCCAGGGAAGCGCTGCGCTACGCGGCGTCCGCCGCCGGCAGGATAAGGGGATTCGTCGCCTACGAGCGCGGTCCCTGAAGGCGCGCCCGCGCCTGCGGCAGAACCTTGCGATAGACGAACACGGCGGCCGCCTCTATGCGGTAGGCGAGCGCGTCGGGCAACCATCGGGGCATCGCCAACAACAGGCGTGGGCGCAGTCCCAGCGCTCCCCGGCACGACAGGCGGCCGCCGAAGTCGTGCGCCCAGGCAAGCCCCCGGCGGTGGGCGATTCCCGCGACCATGATGCTCAGAAAAACCCCGAACGCAAAACGCGCGGCGCGGCGCGCGCGCGGCGGCAAGTCCTCGAACGCCTCGCTCAGACGATTGGAGACCTCGGCCGCGCCGATGACGTCGTCGCGCGTAATCGGGCGCGCGCGCGCGAGCAGCCGGACGTACGCGTCGTCGGGAAGTTTCAGCCATTCGGCGGCGACGTTGTTCTCGACGATTTGCGCGAGTTCGTCTATCTGTTCATCCGAAAAGCTGGTGCAGACGCCGTCGTCGTGATTGCGCCACGCGATCAACGGCTCGGCCAGCAGCGCGCAGGGATGGCGGCGCGAGATGCGCCCCCACAATTCGAGGTCCTCGGCGCGGGGGTAACGCTCGCTGTAGCGAAAATTTCCAGCGCGCAGGCAAGCCAGGGCGATGAACGCGCTCGAATGGGCAAACGGCGCCGAGAAACAACTGAAAACGCGGAAGCTTTGCGCGTCCTCGACCGGCACCGACCATTTCTTGATGACGCGGCCGCCGGCGTTGATGACGTGCGCGTTGCTTCCGCACAGCGCGTGATCCGGATGTGCGCGCATGAAATCGAACTGCGTTTGCAGGCGCCCGGGGAAGCTCAGGTCGTCGCAATCCATGCGCGCCAGATAGGCGCCGCGCGCAAGGTCTATGCCTTCATTCAGCGTCGCGACCAGCCCGCGGTTCTCCCTGGAAACGACGCGAATGCGCGAGTCGCGCGCCGCGTAGCCGCGGACGACGGCCAGCGAGGCGTCGCTCGAACCGTCGTCCATGACGAGCAGCTCGAAATCACCGAAGGTCTGGCCGAGTATGGATTCGACGGCCGCGCCGAGGAAGCGTTCGCCGTTGTACACCGGCATCAGCACGGTGACTTGCGGAGCGTCGCGCGATGGCGGGCTAACCGCTCCCATCGCCAGGACGCTGGTCGAGTTTCAGGTGCAATTCCCGCAGCTGTTCCGCCGCCGCCGGCGCTGGCGCTTCGGTCAGCGGGCAGCAGGCGGTCTGCGTCTTCGGGAAGGCCATCACGTCGCGGATCGAGCGCCCGGACGTCAGCAGCAACGCCATGCGGTCGAAGCCGAAGGCGATGCCGCCGTGCGGCGGGCAGCCGTGTTCGAGCGCGCGCAGGAAAAAGCCGAACTTGGCGTCGGCCTCCCGGCGCGAGATTCCGAGCACGTCGAACACGGCCTGCTGCATCGCGCGCTTGTGGATGCGCACCGAACCGCCTCCCAATTCGACGCCGTTTATCACGACGTCGTAGGCGCGCGACGTACAGGCGCCCGGATCGTCGAGCAGCCGGCGCGGGTCGTCGGTGCGCGGCGCGGTGAACGGATGGTGCGGCGACAGCCAGCGCTTCTCGCGCCGCTCCCACTCGAACATCGGAAAATCCACGACCCACAAAGGACGCCAGCCGGACTCCGCCAACCCGAGATCGCGCCCGAGACGCACGCGCAACGCCGCCAGCGAATCGTTGACGACGTCGCGGTGACCGGCGCCGAAGAACAGCAGGTCGCCGGCGCCCGCGGCGGTGGCTTGTAGCAGGCGCGCGAGCACGTCGTCCGGCAAAAACTTGATGATCGGCGACTGCAAGCCGTCGCGCCCGCGCGCCGGCTCCGTGCATTTGACGTAGGCCAGACCCTTGGCGCCGTAGCGACCGACGTATTCGGTGTAGTCGTCAATCTCCTTGCGCGTCAGGCGCGCGCCGCCGGGCAGCCGCAACGCGGCGACGCGCCCGTCGGCGTCGTTGGCCGGGCCTGAGAAGACCTGGAACTCGACTTCGCGCATCCACTCGGTGATCTCGGTCAGCTCCAGCGGAACGCGCAGATCGGGGCGGTCGCTGCCGTAGCGTCGCAGCGCCTCGGCGTGGGTCACGCGCGGGAACGGATCGGGCAATTCGACGTCCAATACGTCGCGGAACAGACGCCTGATCATTTCCTCCATCAAGCCGGTTATGTGCGCCTCGTCCATGAACGAAGTCTCGACGTCGAGCTGCGTGAACTCCGGCTGGCGGTCGGCGCGCAGATCCTCGTCGCGGAAACAGCGCGTGATCTGGTAGTAGCGGTCGAGACCGCCCATCATCAGCAGTTGCTTGAACAGTTGCGGCGATTGCGGCAGCGCGAAGAAGGAGTGCGCCTGGGTGCGGCTAGGCACCAGGTAATCGCGCGCGCCCTCGGGCGTCGCGCGCGTCAGCATCGGCGTCTCGATCTCGAGAAAGCCGTTGTCGTCGAGAAAGGCGCGCAGCGTGCGCGCGATTGCGGCGCGCGTCGCCAGGCGCCGCTGCATTTGCGGCTTGCGCAAATCCACGTAGCGGTAACGCAGGCGCACTTCCTCGCTGACGTCGTCGTCGTCCATCTGAAACGGCGGCGTCGCCGCTTCGTTCAGGATTTCGAGCCGCTCGCAGGCGACCTCGACGCGCCCCGTCGGCAACTCCGCGTTGGCGGTGTCCGGCGGGCGCAGCCGCACCCGGCCCGCGACCTTCAGCACGAACTCGTTGCGCACGCTCTCGGCCAGCGCGAACACGTGCGCACGCGCCGGGTCGGCCACGATCTGCAACAACCCGCCGCGATCGCGCAGGTCTATGAAGATGACGCCGCCGTGGTCGCGGCGGCGGTTGACCCAGCCGCAGACGACTACTTCGCGGCCGACGAGCGTCTCGTCAACCTCGCCGCAGTAATGGGTGCGCATGGACAAGATAAGAAAGCGAAGGCGGCGTGCTCAACCGGTGCCCTTATCCGGAGACGGCGACGGCCTGGCCGCCGGCTTCGCCGGCGCCGCGGGCGCACCGGAGGTTTTTTTCGGCTCGCCGGCGCCACCGCCCTTGTCGGAAGGTCGGGCATCCGCGCCCCTGGTTTCGGACTTGGCGTCGGACTTGGCGTCGGACTTGGGTTCGGACTGGGCCTCGGGCTTGGCGTCGCCGGCCAGGTTGCGTTTGCCGCCGGTCTTGAAGTCGGTCTCGTACCAGCCGCCGCCCGACAGCCGGAAACCCGCCGCCGACATCAGTTTTCTGAGGGTGCCCCGGGCGCAGGCCGGACACTCGGTCAGCGTGGGTTCGCCGGAATACTGCAACACCTCGAGGCGGTGTCCGCAATCGCTGCACTCGTATTCGTAGATTGGCACGATGGAACTCCCCGATCCGGCGCGGCGTCTTGAAAACGCCCCGCCAAAAGTAGGACAATGCAATGCTGAAACGGCGATTGTACCATGCCCCGCAACAACGTACTGATACTCTACTACAGTTCCACCGGCGCCGTCGCGCAAATGGCGCGCATCATTGCGCGCGGAGTCGACAGCGTGGACGGCTGCGACGGGCGCCTGCGCACCGTGCCCGCGCTCACGGCGGCGGGCGCCGAGCTTGCGAGCGCGCCCGACGCCGGGCCGCCGTACGCGGCGACGTCCGACCTCGAGGAGTGCGCCGCGCTGATCCTGGGCAGCCCGACCCACTTCGGCAACATGGCGGCGCCGCTCAAGCATTTTCTCGATCAGACGTCGGCGCTGTGGTTTGGCGGCGCGCTGAGCGGCAAACCGGCGGCGGTGTTCACCTCGACCGCCAGCCTGCACGGCGGCCAGGAGACGACGCTGCTGACGATGATGCTGCCGCTGCTGCACCACGGCATGATCCTGTGCGGTCTGCCCTACGAGGAACGGGCGCTCGAACGCACGCGCGGCGGCGGCACCCCGTACGGCGCGAGCCACCACGCCGGCTTCGACGGCATGCCGATCAGCGACGACGAGGCCGAGCTGTGCATGGCTTTGGGCCGGCGCGTTGCGACCTTGACGAAGCGCCTGAACGCCGGCGGCGATGATTACTGAGCCGCGCCCAGGATCTCGCGCGCGAACGGCACGGTGATGCGGCGTTGGTCGCGCAGGCTGGCGTGGTCGAGACGCCTGAGCGCGTCCGCCAGGTGGCGCATGTCGCGCGGGTGGTGCGACAGCAGGTAGCGGATGACCGCATCCGGCACGTCGCAGCCGCGTTCGCTCGCGTGCAGTCTCAGCGCCTGCGGCTTGTCGGCGTCGGCCAACGGCGACAGCCGATGGACGCCGCCCCAGAGCAGGCGCGACGACAGATCCTGCAACGCAAACGGCAGGTGCTTCGGGTTGCCGCGCCCGGCGCTGACCAGGTGGCGGCGGCGCGCGCGCGCGCGATTGATCAGATCGAACAGCGCCTTCTCCCAGCGCGCGACCCCGGCGACGGCGTCGACGTCGTCCATACAGATAACCTCGACGCTTTCAAGACCGGCCAGCAGGCCGACGTCCTCGGCGATCAGCGTTTTCAGCGGCAGGAACACGCCGCGCCGCCGGTGGCGCGCGGTGCGCCGGCACACCGCCTGCAACAGGTGGCTTTTGCCGGTGCCCGAGGCGCCCCACAGGTGCAGCTGTTCGCCGCCGCCGGGAGAGGCGCAAAGACGTTGCAGGCGGTTCACCGTGGCCGCGTTGGCCGCGGCGTGGAAGTTCTCGAAGGTCCTGTCCTTGCCGACGCTCAGGCGGATCGGCAGCTGCTCGACCGCGGTCAACGCCCGGCGCCCATGGCGCGACGCGGGGCGCGGCGCGGGGCGCGACGCGGCGGGTTCCTGGCCATCGTCCCCCAGACGACGACGTAGGCGACGCCGCTCCAAAGCGTCGCCATCGTAACCAGGGTGACCAGGGCCGGCACCGCCAGGGCGGGCACCGCCGCGAACTGCGCGCACGTCACGACGCCGACCAGGATGAGCTGCAAAAACGTGTTGATCTTGCTGATGTACGAGGGCCGCGCCTGAAACGGCCCGATGAAGAAATGGTAGGCGACGCCGCCGGCGATGATGATAAAGTCGCGCGCCAGCACCAACACCGCCAGCCACGGCGGCAGCAGCTCGACCCACGCGAGCGCCACAAAGGCGCCGATCAGCATCAGTTTGTCGGCCACCGGATCGAGGAACTCCCCGATGCGGCTGCGCCAGTCTCGGCGTTTCGCCAGGAAACCGTCGAGCGCGTCGGACAAACCGAGCAGCAACAGCAGCAGGAACGCGACGCGGAAGTTCCGATCCAGCAGCAGGAACACCAGCACCGGCGTCAGCGCGAGCCGCAAGCCGGTTATCAGGTTCGGGATATGTCTTGCCTGGAACACTTTGTGTCTAAGCCGCCGGGGGAGTTGATTTGCCTATATAATTCGCAACTCGCGCGGGCTTGCGTGCCCGGAACGGGCGGTGATAAAACGAAAGTCAGGCTGCTCAAACACGGGTTCATCGCGGCGTCGCGCTGCATGGACCTAAGGCGGGCACCGCGCAGGATAGGCATTGTAGCCCCCAAACGCAACATCCGGCAACATCCGGCGAAATGACCGCGAAACAATCCCGACGAGCGACGACCTACCGCGACGCCGGCGTGCGTCTCGACGCCGCCGACGCGCTGGTAAAAGCCATCCGCCCGCTGTGCGAAAGCACCCGCAGGCCGGGCGTCGTCGGCGGCATCGGCGGTTTCGCCTCGGTGTTCGAGCCGCCCGCGGGGCGCTACCGCAAGCCGCTGATCCTGACCGCGACCGACGGCGTCGGCACGAAGCTGAGACTGGCGCAACGTCTCGGCAGGCACGACACCATAGGCATAGACCTGGTCGCGATGTGCGCAAACGACGTCCTGGCGCAGGGCGGCGAACCGGTGCTGTTTCTCGATTACTTCTCGTGCGGCAGGCTCGACGTGGTGACGGCCGAGGCGGTCGTTGCCGGCATCGCCGAAGGGTGCCGCATGGCCGGCGCCGCGCTGGTCGGGGGCGAGACCGCCGAGATGCCCGGATGCTATCCGGACGGCGAATACGATCTCGCCGGCTTCGCCGTCGGTCTGGCCGAGAAAGACCGCCTGCCGACGCCCGCGGGCGTCGCCGCGGGCCAGGCCGTCGTCGGCGTCGCGTCGAGCGGCGTGCACGCGAACGGCTTCTCGCTGATCCACAAAATTATGGACGACAACGGCGCGCGCCTCGACGCGCCCTTCGACGACGCCACTGGCGCCACCTTGGGCGAGACCCTGCTCACGCCGACACATATATACGTGCGGGCGCTGCTGCCGCTGATCGAGCAGGGGCGCGTGCGCGCGCTGGCGCATATCACCGGCGGCGGCGTAAGCGCCAATCTGCCGCGCGTGCTGCCGCCGTTTCACCACGCGCGCGTTTTTACCAAGGCGTGGACGCGCCCGCGCATATTCGACTGGCTGCAACGCGAGGGGCAAATCGAGGAAGCCGAAATGTTGCGCGTCTTCAACTGCGGCATCGGCATGGCGCTCATCGTCGCGGGCGACGACTGCGACGGCGTGGTGCGCGACGTCGGGCAACGAGGGTTTGCGGCCCGCGTGATCGGCGAGATCGAGAAGGGCGACGAGGAACGGCCGTCCGTCCTTTATGACTGAGCGCGGCAGGCAAGTCGCAATCCTGCTCTCGGGACGCGGCAGCAACGCGCGCGCGTTGATGGAGGCGGCCGCAGACGGGCGTCTGGGCGGGCGCATCAGCCAAGTCATCAGCGACCGGCGCGGTGCGCCCGGCCTGGACGAGGCAAGACGGCGCGGCGTTCCTGCGCACGTCGTCGCGGCCTCGGAGTTCGTTTCGCGGTCGGATTTTGAGCGCGCGCTGGCGGCGCGCCTCGACGACGCCTCGCCTGGAGAGCCGCCGGGAGGGTCGCCCGAAGCGACGTCGGGAGCGTCGCCCGAAGCGACATCGGGAGCGCCCGCCGCGGGCGTCGACGTCATCGCGCTGGCCGGGTTCATGCGCGTGTTGAGCGCGGACTTCGTGCGCCGCTTCGTCGGGCGCATCGTCAATATCCATCCTTCGCTGCTGCCCGCCTACAAGGGATTGGACACGCACCGGCGCGTGCTCGAAGCCGGCGAGACCCGCCATGGTTGCAGCGTGCACTTTGTTACCGCCGCGCTCGACGCCGGGCCGCTGATCATGCAAAGCGAAATAGCGGTGGTGGCGGGCGAGACGCCGGCGGAACTCGCCGCGCGCGTGTTGCGCGAGGAACACCGCATCTACCCGCAGGCCGTGGCGCTCTGTTGCAGCGGCAGGATCACGATGCGGGAAGACCGTTGCCTGTTCGACGGCCGCGTCCTGGAGCGGCCGCTGGGGCCGGATGCGGAAGTATAGTTCGAGACGGCCGCCGACGCCGAACGCGGCGCCTGATCCGCGCCTAGTCCGCGCCGCGCACCTCGCCCGCGTCGCGCGGCACGCGCGTCACGAGAACGACCAGGCCGGCGATGAACAGCACGCCGACCGACAACAGCCCGAGGCGCGGGCTGCCGCTGATGCTGCCGACGATGCCGAGCAGCAGCGGTCCTATCAGCGCCGCGAACTTGCCGAGCAGATTATAGACGCCGAACAGTTGCGCCGAGTATTGCGCCGGCACCAGGTGCGCGTAAAACGACCGGCTCTGCGCCTGGATACCGCCCTGCGTCAATCCGATCAGCACGACCAGCGAATAAAAACCGGCGGTGGACTGCACCATCGCGCCCCACGCGCAGATCAGCAGATACACGAGTATGCCGGCTGTGATCAGCCGCCGCGCGCCGAAACGTTCGGCCAGCCGCCCATAGACGATGGTGGCGGGAAAGCCGATGAATTGCACCAGCAGCAGCGCCGCGATCAGATCGGGCACGCCGAAACCGAGAACTTGGCCGTAGTTGGCGGCCATGCGGATGACGGTGTCCACCCCGTCTATGTACAGCCAGTAGGCCAGCAGAAACCACGCCGCCTGCGGATGACGGCGCAACAGCCGCAGGGTCTCTAGAAAACGCCCGAGACCGGCGCGCGCGCCGCCGCCGGCGCCGCCCCTCTCGCGCACCCACAGCAACAGCGGCACGCTGAACACCAGCCACCACGTGGCGACCAGCGCGAAGCACGAGCGGATCGCGTCGCTTTCGTCGTCGAAGCCGAAGGTCTCGGCTTGCAGGATCATCCACGCACAAAACGCCAGCGCCAGACCGCCGCCGAGGTAGCCGAGCGCGTAGCCGAGCGACGATACCCGGTGGTAGCGGCGCGGTTCGCTGACGTCCACCAGCAGCGCGTCGTAGAAAACGTTGCCGAGCATGAACAGAAACACGCCGAGCACGTAGAGCACCGCGGCCCCGACCCACGCGCCCTGTACGACGAACGCGAAGCCGGCGGTGGCCGCCGCCGAGGCCACGGCGCACGCGGCCAGCAGATTCTTTCTTACGCCCATCGCGTCGGCGATTGATCCGAGCAGCGGCGCCGACAGTATCAGCAGCAGGCTGGACAGCGAGTTGGCGACGCCGAGCGCCAGCGTGACGTCGCCGTCGTCGAGGCCGCGCGCCCAGTAATCGCGGAAAAATATCGGGAAGATGCCCGCCATCACGACGACCGCAAAGGCCGAGTTGGCCCAGTCGTACAACGCCCACGACAACGCCGGTTTCGACCGACCGCCCCGCCACGCGGACGGCGCCGATACGTTCGGGGATGAGGAAGCCTTGTTCACGCGCGCGATACCTTCGGAGCAGTATAACCGTCCGCCGTCCCCACCCGCCGCCCCATAATGTAGCCCTCTCCCCCTAAGGAGAGGGCGGAGAAGAACTGGCGGCAAGCGCCGATATACGGTATGCTTGCACGCTCACGCGTTCAGCGGAACAAAACCATGTCCAGAGTCTGCCAGGTAACCGGGAAAAAGCCGATGAGCGGCAACAACGTGTCGCACGCGCACAACAAGACGCGGCGGCGCTTTTTGCCGAACCTGCACGTGCACCGCTTCTGGGCGCCCGACGAAGGACGCTGGGTAAAACTGCGCGTCTCGCGCAAGGGCATGCGCATCATAGACAAGAAGGGCATACAGGCCGTGCTCGCCGATCTGCGCAAGCGCGGCGTCAAGGTCTGACGGCGCCATGCGCGACAAGATCAAACTCGTCTCCAGCGCCGGCACCGGCCACTACTACACGACGACCCGCAAAAAGACCGCCAACGCCGAGAAGATGGAGATCAAGAAATACGATCCCGTCGTGCGCAAACACGTCCTCTATAAGGAAGCCAAGATCAAGTAAGGGCCGGCGAACGATACACGTCGCGTCCTTCTTTGGGGCCCCAGTTCATGCGGATCGCTTTTGTCGACGACGGCGCCGCGTTATCACAAATCTGCGACCTTGCCGCGCGCACGCGGTGGCTTGCGCTCGACACCGAGTGCGTGCGCGAGAAAACCTATTACCCGCGCCCGGCGCTGGTGCAGATTGCGACCGGCGAAAACGCCGAAAAAGTGGCGCTGATTGATCCCACCGCGGTGTCCGATCTGTCGCCGTTGCGCCGCTTGCTGGCCGACGGCGCAATCCTGAAAATCATCCACGGCGCGCAACAGGACTACGAGGTGCTCGAACGCCTCGAGTGCCCGGTCAAGGCGCCGGTGTTCGACACGCAACTGGCCGCGGCCTTCGTCGGTCTCGGCTACCAGGTCGGTTACAAGCAGCTGGTCATGGCGTGTCTCGCCGTCGGCGTCGACAAAGACTGCACTCGATCCGACTGGCTGCAACGCCCGTTGTCGCCGGAACAAATGCGCTACGCGGCCTGCGACGTCGTCCATCTGCGTTCGCTGCAACGAGACCTGGAGCGGCGGCTGCGCCGCCAAGGCAAGCAGGAGTGGTTTGCCGAGGAGAGCCGGTGCAATCTGCAAGCCGCGGCGGAGCGTGGCACCGACGACGTATGGCAGAAGGTCGGCGGGCGCGGGCGCTTAAAACGCCCCTCCGACCAGCGCCGCCTGCGGCTGCTGGCGCAGTGGCGCGAGCAAAAGGCGCAAAAAGCCGACTTGCCGCGACGCTGGCTGATGAGCGACGACTGCCTGATCGAACTGGCGCTGATGCGCCCGGCGAAAGCGGCTGCGATAGAAAAGATCGCCGCGTGCCGCAGCCGGCGCCTCGGGGCGTGGGCGCGCGAAATCGAGGCGTTGCTGGCACCGGTCGGCGACGGCGACGAAACGCCGCCGAAGAAGTACGATGCAAAACGCCAGGTGCTGGTGGACGAATTGGTGCGGCTGGTGCGCGAGATCGCGGCCGAACATACGATCGAACCGTCGCTGCTGGCGACGCGCAGGCAACTGACGCAGTTGGTGCGCCCGGAAGAAGCGCGCACGGACGCGCCGCTGCTGCACGGCTGGCGGACGCATCTGCTCGGGGAGCGGGTTGCGGCCTTGCTCGAGGAAACGTGACGCGCGGCGCGCGCGATGATCTGCGGCGCATCATAGCCGACACCCTGGCCGCGCCGCACGCCCGCGCGTTGTTGCTGAGCGCGCGCGAGGAATGGGCGTCGCGGCTTTGCGAAGCGCGCAGCGGGCGCGACAAACTGGCTTGGCGCGGTCCGGCGGAGTATCTCGAGGCGCCGCGCGCGGCGCGCAAATTCTCGGTAGGCATCGTCGCCTGCGGCGCGACGGACGTCGCGCCGGCGTCGTTCGAGCAGCTGATCTCGCGCCTGCGCGACCTCGATTGCGAGCGCGTCTATCTGTACCGGCCGCAAGCGGTATCGGTTCAAGACGACCGCCGCGTGCGCGCGCTCGGATTGCGCCTGCTGCGCACCTACCCCGACGAGGGCGCGGCCGCGGGCGGGCGCCTGTACTACTTCGACATCTTCGATTACAAGGACGTCCCCGAATGGCTCAGCAGCCGCTTCTGGGCCAACCCGCAAATGTGGGACAAGGCGCGCTGGTAGGGGCGAGGGCCTGCGGCCACCCTCTCCCTCCGGGAGAAGTCGTCCGCCGGCCCGTAACGTAACCCTCTCCCCCATAGGAGAGGGTGGGCCGAAAGCCTTTCGCGCGCGCCGTCAGACGGCGGCGTCGCCCGACTCGCCGGTGCGGATACGCACCGCCTGTTCGAGATCGGTGACGAAGATCTTGCCGTCGCCGATCTGGCCGGTGTTCGCGGTATCGGCTATGGCCTTGACGACGGCCGCGGCCTGATCGTCGGCGACGACGGTCTCCAATTTCAGCTTGGGCAGAAAGTCGACGACGTATTGCGCGCCGCGGTAGAGTTCGGTGTGGCCTTTCTGACGCCCGAAGCCCTTGACCTCGGTCACGGTCATGCCGGTGACGCCGACTTCGGACAGCGCCTCGCGCACGTCGTCGAGTTTGAACGGTTTGATGACGGCGGTGATCATTTTCATAGGGTCTTCCTCACGTGGTCTTGCGCGGATGGGATGGCGCCGGCGGCCTCAGGCGACCGGCAACGTGACCCCGGTCTGCTTCTGGTATTTGCCGTCGCGGTCTTTGTACGACGTCTCGCACGTCTCGTCGGACTCGAAAAACAGCAGTTGCGCGACACCCTCGTTGGCGTAGATCCTGGCCGGCAGCGGCGTCGTGTTCGAGAACTCCAGCGTGATGTGCCCCTCCCATTCCGGCTCCAGCGGCGTCACGTTGACGATGATGCCGCAGCGGGCGTAGGTGGACTTGCCGACGCACACCGTCAGCACCGAGCGCGGGATGCGAAAATACTCGACCGTGCTCGCCAGCGCGAACGAGTTGGGCGGGATGAGGCACACGTCCGTATCCATCGCGACGAAACTCTCCTCGTCAAACGCCTTGGGATCAACGATGGCCGAATGGATGTTCGTGAACACCTTGAAATGGTTGCTGCAACGCACGTCGTAGCCGTAGCTCGAGGTGCCGTAGGAGACGACCTTGCCGTTGTCCCGACGCGACACCTGCCGCGGCGCGAACGGCTCGATCATGCCGTGCTCGCGCGCCATCCTGCGTATCCAGGCGTCGGATTTGATCGCCATCGTGTTGTCGTCGTCGGGCGGGTTTTGGGCGGGCGTCGGGATTCAGTCGTTCTGGATGACGATCTTCGGAAACTTCGCCGAATAATCCTTGGCGCGCACCGCCAGGCGCGCCGCGGTCTTTCTCGCGGTCTCGACGTAGATTTGCGCAAGGCGCCCGTCCGGTTCGGCGACGACCGTCGGTTGGCCGCCGTCGGTCTGCTCGCGGATCGCCTTGTCGAGCGGCAGGCGCCCCAGCAGTTCGACGTCGTAGTCCTTGGCGATTTTGTCGCCGCCGCCGCTGCCGAAGATATGCTCCTCGTGGCCGCATTCGCTGCATATATGGATGCTCATGTTCTCGATGATGCCGAGTATCGGCACGTCCACTTTCTCGAACATTCGGATGCCCTTGCGCGCGTCGAGCAGCGCGATGTCCTGCGGCGTCGTCACGATGACCGCGCCGCTGACCGGAATCTTCTGCGCCAGCGTCAGCTGCACGTCGCCGGTGCCCGGCGGCAAGTCCACCACCAGATAGTCGAGGTCGCGCCAGTTGGTGTTGTTCAGCAGCTGCTCGAGCGCCTGCGTGACCATCGGCCCGCGCCAGATCATCGGCGTCTCCTCGTCAATCAGAAAACCGATGGACATCGCCTGCAAACCGAGCGAGTCGAGCGGCTCCAGCGTCTGCCCGTCCTTGGTGTCGGGCTGCCCGCGTATGCCCAGCATCGTCGGCTGGCTGGGGCCGTAGATGTCGGCGTCGAGCAGACCGACCGCGGCCCCCTCCGCCGCCAGCGCCAGCGCCAGGTTGACCGCCGTCGTGGACTTGCCGACGCCGCCCTTGCCGGACGCCACCGCGATGACGTTGCGGATGTGCTCCATCGGCTTCAGGCTCTTCTGCACCGAATGCGCCTGGATCTTCCATTCGCCCTCGACCTCGACCTCCTCGACGCCGTCGAGCGCGCGAATCGCGGCCTCGACCCGGGCGATCAACTGCGGCAGAAAATTCTTCGCCGGATAACCGAGAAGCAGACGCGCGCGCACCGCGCCGCCCTCGACCGCAAGATCCCGCACCGCCTTCGACGAGACCAGGTCCTTGCCCGTATTGGGGTCGACGATTTCCTGCAGGGCCTGCTCGACGGCCCGGGTGCTCAGTTGAGTTTCTGGTTGGGACATGGTGGGTTGTTCGGGGCGAATGAGGGATTATAGCAGAGGGGGGCGGACGGCCCGGTCTGCCGTTCCTGTATAAGATCAGTAATTCGCCGACAAACCCTGCTATCGAATATCTACGTTGGCTTCCTCGGATTTTATCAAGTCTTCAACGGAGTATTTATATGCCTTTGTCTCATCGGAGTCCAATTTTTCCAGCGCGAAACATGCGACTTCATTACCGTCATCATCTGAAAGCAGTTTCTCGTTCGATACTGCCGTCAAAGCTTTGATAACGTCCTTGCTGTGGGTGGTCGCAAATATCTGGGTGTCGCACGCGGCGGAATGTTCCAGAATCATTCCCCATACAGGTTTGATGGCGGAGACATGAAGCCCGCGCTCGATTCCGTCCATCATTAACAAACCACCCTCGGCCCCGTCAATGCTGGAAATTATGTTGGTAACATTACCAGTGCCGCTGCCCAGCAAGTCAACGGGCAGAAAATAATCGAGCCCTGTATCGGCGGAGAGAACTCCCGTCGCGCTCATCTGAACGTCCCGGACTTCAGGGTTCACAAATTGCAGTGCCTTTATGAGTATGTCTTTGCGCTTTGCCTGGAGCATTTTGTCAACAAAGGCAGGGTTGTATTTTTTCGTTGGTAATGAAAAAACACTTGCTAATCGCTCTTCGTACCCGGGCGGTTTATTCCAGTTTATTTGGCCCATCCCCTCTTGGCCAATCGCCTGGCTGATCGTTGCCTGATAGTTCCGGCCATCAACGGTAAAATCATATCGAAGTCCCGTGGGTGCGTTCTCTATGGCAGAGGTCTCAGCCCGAGCTTGGGTAATGGGCCTGCCGCTTCCCGCAACCGCCGGGGTGCCTGGGCCATACGCGATGGGCAGATGGTCAGACATCGGAGAGATAGTAAGTTTTCTCTTTCCCTGCTGCTGCTTCCCGGAGAGCATAATTGCTTTCTTATGATTGTAATTGTGGAAGCAGCTCTTCCAGTCAACAGCCGTACTAAGCGTTTGCCCTCTCCAGGTTTGAAGCCTGACCATCAATTCCGGGTTCGAAATACCGCTTAGCAGGAACAACGATTCCAAAATCGAAGTTTTGCCATAATTGTTTTTGCCGCAAAACAGATTGACTCGCGCCAGATCGTTAATTTCCGCGTATTTGATCCCGCGGAAATTCTCGATCTTCATGGACTGCAAAAAATGTTCATTCATAATTGTTCAGAGGGGACATCCCGTCCCTCGGCGGACGCGGCAACGGCCGCCAGATAGTCTTGAATCGCCTCGTTTATATTCTCGATGGCTTCTTCTTCCGTCGTGCCTTGCGACCAGCACCCGGGAAGTTCAGGGCAGGAAACGCTGTATCCCTCCTCGGAGGCCGTCAGTATGATTTTGTATTTCATGATGCTCAACCGCGCGTCTTGCGCGACGCCTGGGCGCGCTTGTTCGGGGGGCGACGCCAGCGCAGGTCAATTTTCCTGTTGCGCGCCGCGCAATCCCTCAGATACAGGTTGATCAGACTCTGATAGGGAATGCCCGTATCATTCGCCATGGATTTGAAATACTCGACGACGTCGCCGCCCACCCGTATCGTCACCTGCTTTGTCAGCCTCGAGGCGAACGGATTTTTCCTGGACTTCATCGAGGACAAATCGTATTCGGATTTCATCATGTGCCTTCCGTGCAAAACGCGCGCTCTTTCCTGGCCGCCCGCCGGTGAGATGGCGCGTTTCTTCATATTGTATGTACAATCCGGCAGATGAAACAACCCGTGCCAAAGAATAAGACCGCAAAAACGGGGAGCCTTGAGGCCACGCTGTTCAAGGCGGCGGACAAGCTGCGCAAAAACATGGACGCGGCGGACTACAAGCACGTCGCGCTCGGCCTGCTGTTTCTCAAATACATATCGGACTCTTTCGAGGCCCGTTACGAGGAACTGAAAAACGAGCGATACGCCGATCCCGAAGAGCGGGACGAATACCATGCGGAAAACGAGTTCTGGGTGCCGCCCGAGGCCAGGTGGAAAGCACTGCATTCGCAGTCGAAACAAACGAATATCGGCGCGGTATTGGACGAGGCGATGGAGGCCATAGAAAGGGAAAACCAGGGCCTCAAGGGCATCCTGCCGAAAGGGTTTTCCAGGCCCAACGTCGGCGCCGCGACCCTCGGCGGACTGATGGATCTGTTCGGCGACGTCGCTCTCGGCGGCGCCCCCGCAAAATCAAAGGACGTTCTCGGAAAAATCTATGAGTATTTCCTCGGCCAGTTCGCGTTGGCCGAAGGCAAAAAAGGCGGGCAGTTTTACACTCCGGCCTCCATCGTCAGACTGCTGGTGGAGATGATAGAGCCGTATCGGGGGCGGGTTTTCGACCCGTGCTGCGGCAGCGGCGGCATGTTCGTCTCGAGCGAGAAATTCATCAAGGCGCACCAGGGCGAGGTCGACGACATTTCCATCTACGGCCAGGAAAGCAATCAGACCACCTACCGGCTTTGCCGGATGAACCTGGCCATCCGCCGCATAGATGGCTCGCGGGTGCGGTGGAACGCGGAAGGCTCGTTTCTGCGCGACGCCCACCCCGACCTGAAGGCGGATTTCATTCTCGCCAATCCGCCGTTCAACGACAGCGACTGGAGCGGCGAACAGTTGCGCGAGGACGGGCGCTGGAAATACGGCGCGCCGCCGCGCGGCAACGCCAACTTCGCCTGGGTGCAGCATTTTATCCACCACCTCTCGCCGAAGGGCGCGGCCGGTTTCGTACTGTCCAAGGGCTCGCTGACCTCCAAGTCGTCCAACGAGGACGTCATCCGCAAAAACATCATAGACGCGGGCCTCGTGGATTGCATCGTCAACCTGCCGGCCAAGCTGTTTCTGAACACCCAGATCCCCGCCTGCCTGTGGTTCGTCTCGAACAAAAGGCACGGCTACAACGGCGACCGCAAACGCGCCGGCGAAATCCTGTTCATAGACGCGGGCGAACTGGGGCACCTGATCAACCGGCGCACGCGCGAGTTTTCCGACGAGGACATCGCCAGGATCGCCGACACCTACCACCGGTGGCGCAAGGAGGACGGAAACTACGAGGACGTCGCCGGCTTCTGCAACGCGGCGCCGATAGAGAAAGTCAAGGAGCTGGACTACGTGCTGAGCCCGGGGCGCTACGTCGGCCTGCCCGACGAGGAAGACGACTTCGACTTCGGCGAGCGGTTCGCCGAATTGAAGGCCGAGTTCGAGGCGCAGATAAAAGAAGAGAAAACGCTGAACAAACGCATATTGGCGAACCTGGACAAAATTGACCTGGGAAAAATTGGCCATGAAAAATAAACGGCGGGAAAAGATGGTCATTTACCAGGCCAGAAGCGGGCGGATAGAGTTTCGCGGCGACGTGGACGGCAACACCGTCTGGGGCAATCTGAGCCAGATTGCCGAATTATTCGGCAGAGATAAATCGGTTATTTCACGCCATATCAAGAATGTATTTCAGTCTGGTGAGCTGGAAGCCGAGGCAACTGTTGCAAAAATTGCAACAGTTCAAAAGGAAGGAAATCGGCAAATATCACGCGAAATTGAATACTACAACTTGGATCTCATTCTCTCGGTTGGCTACCGCGTAGATTCCAAGCAGGCCACACAGTTCCGCATTTGGGCGACCAAGACCCTGAAGCGGCATTTGCTCCAGGGCTACACCATCAACAGAAAACGCATCGGCACGAATTATGCAAAGTTTTTACAGACCGTAGAAGACATCAAAAAAATTTCCGTCGGCAACACCGGTCTGAAGACAAGCGACGTTCTGGGTCTGATCAAAACTTTTGCTGGTGTCTGGTTTTCTTTGGAATCCTATGACCGGCAAATGTTCCCGCAAAAGGGGTTGAGCAAAAAAACGCTGGCCATTCAGTCGGAAGACTTGTACGCGGCGATTGCCACACTCAAGGTGGAACTACTGCGGAAAGACGAGGCGACGGAACTGTTCGCCCAGGAAAAAACACAAGGCAGCATGGAGGCGATTTTGGCCAGTGTATTGCAATCCGCTTTCAGTCAAGACGCCTATCCGAGCATAGAGGAAAAAGCCGCCCATCTGCTTTACTTCACGATAAAAAACCATCCGTTTAACGACGGCAACAAGCGCACCGGGGCCTTTTGTTTTATCTGGTTTCTGCAAAAGGCGGGGTTCCGCTTTCGGGAAAGAATCACGCCGGAGACCCTGACCGCGTTGACTTTGCTGATTGCCGAATCCAAACCGGGGGACAAAGAACAGATGATCGGCCTGATCGTATTGCTGTTGAGCGGAAAGTACAAGTGACCATCCAGCAGGAAAAACAGCGCTGGCAATACCGTTTCGCCAATTTCAAAAGAGCCTTCTTTCTGTTGCAGGAGGCCAATGAACTGCACCATGAAAACAAACTGGATCAACTGGGCAGGGAGGGCATGGTGCATCGTTTTGAATACTGCACCGAACTCTCCTGGAAAACGATGAAAGACTATCTGGAGAGCCAGAACGTGGTGTTTGCGCAAATTACGCCGAGAGCCGTGATAAAAGAGGCGGTCGCCGCAAAACTCATCGAGCGCGGGGAAGAGTGGATGAACCTGCTGGACGCCCGCAATGAAATGAGCCACACCTACAACTTCAAGAGATTCGAGACGGTGATAGAACAGATAGGCGAAAAATACCTGCTCTGCTTCGATGAGCTATACGAAAAACTGGCGGAGGAAGACATCCATGCGGACGGCGCTTGATCACGGGTTGAGCCGGTCTCAACTACAAAAGATAAAATCCATCATCAACCAGGGCGCACCCGGTGCCGAAAGGGTGGCGCTGTTCGGTTCCCGCGCGGACGGAACCCGTAAAAGCCACTCCGATATTGACTTGGTGATATACGGGAACGTGGACGAAGCCGCCGTTCGCAGGCTGTATACACTTTTCCTGGAAAGCAGCCTGCCGTACAAAGTCGACGTCACCGCCTGGCAGACGATCAGCTATCGGCCCCTGAAAGAACGCATTGAAGATTGCAACAAGACCCTGTTCACAAAAGATGAGCTTAAAAACCAGAAATAAAGACACAGCATCGCAGGGAAAACCGAGGCGGGAAGGCTGGCGGGAGGTGGAAGCATGAGCGAGATAAACTATGAAAGACTGAAAAAAGCCTTGGCTCTGCTTCAAGAAGGCCATGAGGCATGGCTGGAATGCCCGAACCGGCCGGAGTTGCGGGATTCCGACCGGGACAAATTCCGAGAGTCCTGCATTCAGCGCTTTGAAGTCTGCTTCGATATGGCACACAAACACCTGAAAAAGTATCTTCAGGAAGAAGGGGTTTCCGGTCTGCGAGATGTAAGGCCGAAATCCCTATTCCGGTCGGGATTTGAAAGCCGGGTAATAAATGACGCGGAAGCCTGGCTTCAATACACCGACAAAAGAAACGATACCAGCTATAAGCATGATGAAGCGAAGGCAAACGCAACCCTGGAGCTTGTCCCCGATTTCATTGCGGACGCTATTGATCTTTACGAAGCCATGACAGGTGAAGAATGGAACGCTTGATAGACCTTGAAAACAGGCACTTGCGCCTGTTGCGCGAACTGTTGGGCACTTACCTGACCGATAAAACGGTATGGGCCTATGGTTCCCGCGTGAAGTGGAAAGCCGATCCTGCTTCGGATCTTGACTTGGTTGTCTGGAATGCGACGGACATGGAAGTCGCCAACGCAAAAGAGGCCTTCGTGGAAAGCAATCTGCCCTTTACCGTCCAACTTCTCGTATGGGAAGACATCCCCGAAGATTTCAAAGATAACATCAGGAAAAAATACGTGGTGTTGCAGGAAAAGACGGAGTTGGCAGGCTGGCGGGAGGTGAAGTTGGGGAAGATCGTCAAATCTAATCAACGGAGCGTAGATAAGAACTATGAACATATCAAAATCCGATACTTGGATACGGGCTCGATATGTGAAGGAAGGACAGAATCTTACCAAACATTTGAACTACCGGACGCGCCGAGTAGGGCAAAACGGTTGGTAAAAAACCATGACATAATTTATTCAACAGTGAGACCTATTCAGCGCCATTATGGCTTCATAAAAAACCCTCCGGCAAACCTTGTCGTGTCAACTGGATTTTCAGTTATTGAAACAGACAAGAGGAAAGCGGAACCCATGTTTATTTATTTCTTCTTAACATCTAATGACACGGTAGAAAAACTTGATTCGATAGCAGAAGGGGCAACATCTGCCTACCCGTCATTAAGACCGTCCGATATTGAAAATTTACAGATTCTTCTGCCCCCGCTCCCCGAACAAAAAGCCATCGCCCAAGTACTCTCATCCCTCGACGACAAAATAGACCTGCTCCACCGCCAGAACAAAACCCTCGAGAACCTAGCCCAAACCCTCTTCCGCCAATGGTTTGTCGAGGAAGCGGATGAGAGGTGGGATACCAGCGCATTGTCTGGCGAATTTAATCTTACAATGGGACAATCTCCGCCTGGAAAATCTTATAATGAGGTAAGACAAGGCACTCCTCTATTTCAAGGGAATGCGGATTTTGGCTTTCGTTTTCCGAAAAACCGAGTCTATACTACCGAACCTAAAAGACTTGCGGAAAAATATGATACGCTGATCAGCGTCCGCGCCCCGGTTGGTGAATTAAACATGGCACAAGAAAAATGCTGCATAGGCCGAGGTGTAGCCTCCCTGCGATACAAGAAGAATAAAGATTTCTATAGTTACACCTACTACAAGACAAAATCACTGATGGGTGAAATCAGACAATTTGATCAAGAAGGAACGGTATTCGGTTCCATAAGCAAAAATGATTTCGGGAATATCGAAATCGTCTTGCCACCTTCTGATTTAATTCAAAAATTTCAAGACAACATAAAGTCTATTGACGAAAGAATTACCTCCAATTCCTGCCACATTTATGCACTTGAAAACCTACGAGACACCCTGTTACCAAAATTGATGGACGCCAAAGTTAGGGTCAGACGAAAAGACAAACAAAGGAGAAATTTTATGAGTGAAACTCAAAAGTTAAAACTATTTATCAGCTATTGCCATGAGGATGAAGCTGATATTGAGAAGTTTACTAAGCATATTGATCCACTTAAGCAAAAGGGATTAATTGAAGATTGGTACGACAGAAAAATATTACCCGGTGCGATATTTCGAGATCATATACATAATAATCTCGAGCAGGCAGATATTATTTGTCTATTTATATCAGCAGAGTTTCTTGCCTCGGACGAGTGTATTAATGAGAAGAAACGAGCCATTGAGCTCAAAAATAAAAAGGGTATTTCAGTCGTGCCAATAATTCTAAAAGAATGTGGCTGGAAAGATGATGGTGATATTTTCGAGTTGTTAGCCTTGCCCAAAGATGGAAAGCCTGTTTCGAGTTTTGAAACTTCTGACACCGCATGGCATTCTGTTTATGAAGAGTTGAAGAAAGTTATTGTGAGTGAGAACAAATGCAAACAACTAGTAATTAAAGATAGTTTCCAAGATTTTTTAGGCAGCGCGGAACTATTGACACGCGCTCACTCTGGCAAAGAAACACTACGCTTGGACGATATTTTCATTTATCCGACATTATCAAAGTATGATCGTTCAAAAGATAAGAGAGAGTATATTAGTTCTGAGGTCCTAATAAAGAACATCACAGAATATTCTGCCGTGTTGATTGCTGGAGAGAATCAATCAGGAAAAACTACTTTGTGCAAAAAACTATTCACAGTATTGAGAGAAAAAGGGTTAGTACCTGTTTACGTTCATGATGAAAATAAGCGTCTTGCTGGAGTAGTAGAAAACAGGATAGCCGCTGCTTTTAAGAAGCAGTACAACGCTGCTTCAATTGATGAGATTGGCGCAAACAGAATCGTTCCTATTATTGATGATTTTCATTTGGCCACAAACAAAGAAAAACATATTAATCGGTTATCTTTGTACAAAAATAGAATAATCATAGTTGATGATATTTTCAGCTTGAATCTGAAAGATGAAAGCCTGACGAGGTCATTCCCTCATTTTCAGATTGAGGAATTAAAGCCATCTTTGAGGAGTGAGTTAATTGGCAGATGGACAGATTTAGCAGGTCAGGATAGCGGTGGCATGAATGATCATTATGAGAATATTGATAAAACAACAGAATTAGTGGACTCCATTTTGGGCAAGATTCTAGGCAGTGGAATAATGCCAGCGTATCCTTTCTTTATTTTATCGGCGATTTGTACTTATGAAACACTTAAACCACTAAACGAGGAAATCACATCACAAGGGTATTGTTACCAAGCGCTAATATATTGTGCGTTGCGGAAACAAGGAATAGGAAACGATGAAATAGACACTTATATCAATTTTCTAACTGTATTTGCCTTTCATTTTTTTAAAAATAGGAAACGAGAAGTATCACAGAATGATTATCGGAATTTTATGAGAGATTATTTACAGAAGTATAATTTCCCCGTGAAAGAAGATACCCTACTAAAAAATTTACAGAGAACACAAATATTATGTAGAGATAGCCTTGGGAACTACTCTTTTTGTTATCTATATTTGTACTATTTTTTTGCTGCTAGATATATAGCAGAGCATTTGAATGAGTGTGAGAAAAGCATTAGCAGAATTATCAGTAATCTTCATACAAATGAAAATGCTTATATTGCGGTATTTGTATTTCATCACTCTAAAAATATTCAAGTCTTAAAGAAAGCCTTTATTAACGCTGACGATATATTTAAGAACTATAAGCCAGCATCATTAGGCAAAGAAGAACTTAATTTTTTTGATAAACACGCTAATGATATAGTCACAGCCGCTCTGCCCACGGATCAAACGCCAGAAAGAACCAGACATGATCAACTAAAGTCTCAAGATGTCATTGAAGAAGCGAAAGAGATGGAGGAAAAAGGTTTTGAAAGTGGCGAAGTGGAAGATGAGTTTGAAAATGAGTTAAGAAAAGGCATCAAAACGGCGGAGGTTATGGGACAGATTATAAAGAATCGTGCTGGCTCGCTTGAAAAAGAATATCTTAAAGAAACATTTGAGAAGGCAATGGATATTCAATTGAGGTTTTTATCATCATTTTTTGAATTAATAAGAGAAGAATATCAGCAAGAAGAGTTGGTGAAATTTATTTCCGATAGATTAGAAATATTCGCGGAGAGCAAAAAGAAAAGACCAAGCCGGAAAGAATTAGAAAAAGTATCGAGGATTATTTTTTGGAATATAAATTTTCTTCTTATTTATGGAGTACTCTACAAAATAGTACATTCCTTAGGTTCAGATAAGTTAATAAATATTGTCGAAGCAGTATGTGATAAGAGGAATACTCCAGCTTCTTTTATCATAAAACATGGAATATTGATGTGGTACAGCAAAAATTTACAAATAGAATCTATTGCTGAAAGGAGAAATAAAAAGGACTTCTCTGTAATAGCAAGGAGAATCTTAGACTTTGAAATAGTCGGACATTCTCGTACGCATACTATTAACTATAGGGATCGACAGAAAATTATTGATAGATTGGGGATCTTACCTGCCCCTGTTAGCTCGGAGGTCAACCATCCATCAGCCTCTACCGCTGTCGCCAAGCGAAATGACTGATTGACCTATCCCCTAAGGCAATTGGAGAGAGAGAATGCCAAGTTTCAACACTAAGGGTATCTGATGCTGCACGAGATGCTGGTTGCCGAAGGGCTGGTGGTGAACCGCAAACGCACCTATCGTCTGTTGAGTTGATTTTGTTTCGCCAGGAATCTTGGTAGGTAATATGAGGTTCCCGTTAGCGTTTCGACGATGGCGGGTGTTTCATTTTCATATAGATGCCGCCTGCCCTCAGCTCGTCCAACATCTGCCGCAGCCGCTTTTCTTTCGTCTTGGCGCGCTTGGCGGCGTTGATCCAGCCGAGATAATCGTTTCGCTGATAGGCCGGGCGCTGATTGTAAGTGTCCATCAGGTTGTGGCTTTGCAGGGCCTGTCTGACGAAGGCGGGCATCGGGTGGCGCGGGCGCTTTTTGGCCAACAGCTCTTTTGCTTTGGGAAGGCGATTAACTATCGCTTGGAAACGCGGGCCTTTTCTTACATCGGCTATGCCCTTCGTTCCATGTTCGGCGTAATAGTTTTCAACTAATCGGATGTAAGTTTCACAGTAATAAACTTCTTGGCGATAGTTTTTTATTTTTCGGGAGAGCACTGCCACTCGATGGAAATAGTATGGCGCTGCAACCAGCCCAATTATTTCCATAGTCTTTATCTCAGCATCACAACACTTCTTCATGCATTCAATGTCGTGCTTGTTGTCATCGGCGTATTCGCAAGTATGTTTTCCATCAACTAAGTTTGCTCCATCAGTGAGTTCCGAGATTAACTCACCTGCTGTCTTTGGCTCACCATCAGATTTTTCCAAAGACCCCGTATAGGCTTGCAATAAATCAGCGAAGCGTGACGGGCCATATGGTTTGCGGCTTGGCTTCGATTCAACGTTATTTCTGTGTGGCCTATCTCCCATAATTAGGGGAATTATGAACCTATCCCAAAATTGCCTGATCAATGTCATCATGGTTGCCAGCCGCACAAAGCCAAACCTGAAACTCCGCCACCCCATCAAAGCGCATCGTCGTGGCTTCTTACGGAGTATTTTTCGTCGCGGTAGAAGACGCTCTCGTAGGAAAGCGGTTTGCCGTGTTGTGCGGATTGCCACGGGATGTCCCCGTGCGAGTAATGTTCTATCTCGGCGGCGTTCTTGTCCGAGAGGCGGGCGAGCACGCCGTCAATGTGGGCGGCTTCGCGGGCCGAGAGCAGGTCGAGTTTGGGCGAGGTCAGCGGCAGGTATTTTTTCTGCCGGTATTGGAAATGTTTGCTTTTTACGGCTTGCAGTTCCCCTTGTTTCTGCATGTCGCCGACGACCTTTGCGAACTCCACCGAAGTGGGGCCGTGATGGTTCTTGATGTAGGTTGCGCCCATCAGGTTTTCCTCATATTTTTCGTAGTAGTCGAAGTCAATGAAGTAGAGCAGTTTATGCAGCACCGTTTCGCCGACGTTCGGTTTGGCGCCTACTTTGGTCAGCACGTACAGCAAAACCTGCTTACACTTGTCGAGGTTTTTTCTGGTCACGCGAATTTGCAGATCGTCGGCACCGCCCGCCGGCTCCTGCTCGACGATGATCTCGTGCTTCGGTTCTCTCTCGGCCAGAAAAGCCTCCAACGACAAGTCGAAAATTGCCGCGAGTTTTCTGGCTTCGGATATAGTCGGCTCCCGCTTGCCGCGCTCGATCTGGATATACGTCGGGCGCGAAACATCGAGCGCCGATGCAAGGTATTCCTGGGTTATCCCGCGTTTTACGCGCTGTTGATGGATGAACTGGTGAAGCATGGTTTATACAGTTTAAGCGGCTACGAGGGGTTGGCGTGATCCGTGGTAATAATCTGACGAGATTCTTTCGTCGCCGCCCGATACGAGTCAAGCCCTTTGTCCCGCTCCTGCCACTGGCCATATACCTCCATAAACTCACGCACTCCCGGCCGGGACAACGCCTTTTTCAGTATGGCGCTGCAATTTTGCGCGCGCCCGCCGCGAGGAGGTTGTCCCTGGGCGGATTGTTTCTTTTTCATCATTCAGCTCCTTTGGTTGACAGTAAGGATAGTAACACTCTTGCTCCACTGCAATGTATTGGAACAAAGCGGGGCTTTCAAGGGGGCAAACATTTTCTTTGTCGGCAACGGGGCAATGTCGTACTTTCTTTCCTGGCCGTTATCAAATCGCACCAGATAGAGTGTGATTGTTCATGGTTATATTTCTCCGTGAGTACATGTAAAATTACGCTATGCCAACCTCTCTGTCCCGTCGCGGCAGAATCCAGTGTTTGCTGAGGGAATACGCCTCCCTCAAAATCGGCAAGGAATCCCTGCTGGCCTTGATTGACGAGGCACAAACGCCGGAAAACGCCTATCACTCCAACGCCAGCGCGTCTGTGGGATGATGAACGAAGTTCTGCTTTTCTGTGCGAACGATAGAATGAAATGACCGCCGCCATGTACGAGTCGGACGTCGAAAGGCACGCGATAGCGCTGCTTACAGAGCAGGGCTACTCGCATCTCTCCCGGCAACGGCAGGAGGCCGAGAGGGAGCACGTCACCGATGTCGTCCTGCGCGGGCGCCTCCGGGATGCGGTCGTCAATCTCAATCGGAAGGTTCCGGCAGCGGTCGGGGAGCAGGCCGTGCGCCAGGTGATCGCCTTGTCCGGACGCAATCTGGCCGCAAGCAACGAAGCCTTCCACCGGATGTTGACCGACGGCGTCGCCGAGGAGTATCAGAAGAACGGCGAGACGGCCGGCGCCAGAGTACATTTGATTGATTTCGAGGAGCCGTTGAACAACGACCTCGTCGTCTGCGACCAGTTCACGGTGACGGAGAACAACGTAACCAGGCGCCCCGATCTGGTCCTCTTCATAAACGGCCTGCCTTTGGCGGTCATCGAGTTGAAAAACCCGGCGGACGAAAACGCGACGGTGCGCAAGGCGTTTGATCAGCTGCAAACCTACAGGCAAACCATCCCCGGCCTGTTCTGCTACAACGGGGTGCTGGTCGCATCGGACGGTCTGAACGCCGCGGCCGGTTCGCTGACTTCCGGCTGGAACCGTTTCATGGCGTGGAAGACGGTGGACGGAAGAATGGAAGACGCCGCGACCGTGCCCCAGATAGAAACTCTCGTCCGGGGAATGCTCAGGCCGGACGTGCTGCTCGATCTCATCCGCCACTTTACGATCTTCGATAGAGAGAAAGTTACCGATGCACAAACCGGTCAGACGACGATTGCGACGGTCAAGAAGATCGCCGCGTATCATCAGTATCACGCGGTGAAGGAGGCCGTCCGATCCACGCTGCGGGCGGCGCGCGGGCGCGGGCAAATAAAGGAAAAGCCGGCGGCGTACGGCCTGCCGGACGTCCGCGACCAGCCCGAGGGCGACCGCAAAGCCGGGGTGGTCTGGCACACGCAGGGCAGCGGCAAGTCGTTGTCCATGGTGTTCTACGCCGGGTTGCTCGTGGCCAGCCGCGAGATGGGAAACCCCACCATCGTCGTGATCACCGACCGCAACGATCTGGACGACCAGTTGTTCGGCGCCTTCGTCGCCGGCAAAAACCTGCTCAGGCAGGAACCGAAGCAGGCGCAAAGCCGCGCCGACTTGAAGCGCCTGTTGAAAACCGCGGGCGGCGGTGTCGTGTTTTCGACCATCCAGAAATTCCTGCCCGACGACGGCGGCGACGTTTTCGAGCTGCTCTCGGAACGGAGAAACATCGTCGTCATCGCCGACGAGGCGCACCGCAGCCAATACGGGTTCGGCGCCAGAACGTTCTTTGTCAAGGACGGGGTGAGGACAAACTACGGCTTCGCCAAATACCTGAGAGACGCGCTGCCCGGCGCCTCCTTCATCGGCTTCACCGGCACGCCGATTGAGAAGGAGGACGCCTCGACGCCCAAGGTGTTCGGCGATTACATAGACGTGTACGACGTCGAGCAGGCGGTCGAGGACGGGGCGACCGTGCCGATCTACTACGAGTCGCGCCTGGTGCAGGTGCATTTGAAAGACGAGGAGCGGGAGCGGCTGGACGCCGAGATCGAGAGCGTCGCCGAAAGCGAGGAGGCGACGGCGACCGAGCAAACGAAGGCCAAATGGGCGCGGCAGGAGGCCATCGTCGGCCACGAGCAGCGCATACAGAAGGTCGTCGAGGACCTGCTCGAACACTTTGCGGCGAGGCGCGAAGCCGTCGAAGGCAAGGCGATGATCGTCGCCACGAGCCGCCGCATCGCGGTCGCCCTCTACGACGCGATCATCGCGCGGCGCCCGCGCTGGCACGACGACGCCAGAGACAAGGGCCGCATAAAGGTCGTCATGACCGCTGCCTCGAGCGACCCCGCCAAGTGGCAGAGGCACGTGACCACAAAGCAGGAGAGAAAAGCGCTCGGCGAACGCTTCAAAGCCCCGGATGATCCGCTGCAAATGGTCATCGTGTGCGACATGTGGCTGACGGGCTTCGACGCGCCGTGCCTGAGCACGATGTACGTCGACAAGATCATGCGCGGCCACAACCTGATGCAGGCGATAGCCCGCGTCAACAGGGTGTTCAAGGACAAGCCCGGCGGCCTGGTGGTGGACTACATCGGCATTGTGTCGGACTTGAAGCACGCGCTCGCGGAGTACACCAGAAACGACGTGCGCGGGACGCCGGCGCTCGCGCAGGAACGGGCGGTCGAGCAGATGCTGGAGAAACACGAAGTGGTCGACGCGATGTTCGACAAGTTCGACTACCGCGGATACTTCGCCGCCGGCACCGGCGAGAAGATGAGGCTGATTCTGGAGGGCGCCGAACGTATCCTCGGCCTGGAGAACGGCAAGGAAAGGTTTGTCAAAGAGGTGACGCTGCTCGGCAAGGCGTTCGCGCTTGCGGTGCCGCATCCCAAGGCGCTCGAAATAAAGGCGGACGTCGGGTTTTTCCAGGCCATAAAAGCGCGCCTGACCAAGTTCGAGTCACGGAGTGGCGGCGGCGGCAGCGTCGAGATCGAGACCGCGATCCGGCAGATAGTGGACCGGGCGCTGGTGGCGGACGGCGTGATGGACGTGTTCGACGCCGCCGGCATCAAAAAGCCGGACATATCCATTCTTTCCGACGACTTCCTGGCCGAGATCCGGGGCCTGAAACACCGCAACCTCGCGTTGGAACTGCTGAAGAAGATCCTGAGCGACGAGATAAAAACCCGGACGAAAAAGAACTTCGTCCAGAGCAGAAAGTTTTCCGAGATGCTGGCCGCGGCGATCAGAAAATACCGGAACAACCTGCTGACCACGGCGCAGGTCATCGAGGAACTGATCGAACTTGCGAAGGAGATAAAAACTGCCGACGAAAGAGCCGGCGGCATGGGGCTGTCGCCCGACGAGGTCGCGTTTTACGACGCGCTGGCGATGAACGAAAGCGCCATGGAGGTGTTGGGCGATGCGACCCTGCGGGAACTCGCACAAATCCTGGTGCAACGGGTGCGGGAGAATGCCTCGATAGACTGGACGATAAAGGAAAACGTGCGCGCCAGACTGAGAAACATCGTCCGGCGACTGTTGAAAAAATACGGCTACCCGCCCGACGGGCAGGAAACGGCGACCGACAACATCCTGCAACAAGCCGAACTCTTCGCCGACGACTGGAGCACCTCCCGATAAAACCCTCTCCCTCCGGGAGAGGGAGCAAGGGACGGCAGAGGGTGGCCGCAGGCCGGGTGAGGGTGAGAAGGTTATGCAACGGCCCTCAAACGGCCCTCACCCAGAGGCAAGGGAGAATAGTGAATAGTGCTGTTTTGTATCAATTTGACGCTTCACAAACCAGGTAACCCTGGCCTTGAGAGAAATTCCAGTGCTGTCTGCCTTTGCAGATACGGGTGCGCAAACTGATTGCGGTAGCTGCGCAGGCAGCCGTAGCAACTGGAATCGCAACCGCAGTTTCCCTGAACGCGCTTTCGTGCGTTTTCGAGGACTTCCTCGAAAACGTTGGCTTCCTCCAATTGCGCGACCAGTCCGGCTCCACCGGGAACGTTATCGTACAACACTACCGCGGACTCATCCCGACTGCCGCTACCAGTGATTGTCACGTTCAGATCGGTATTCGGAACATCCAACGTTTCCGCCGCACCGAGTAGAACGGCGTATGCAACGGAGTATGCGTGCCACTCCTCAATCAGTTGCGGAAACTGCAAACGCACGACATCTGTCACCAATTCGTGCCCAAGCGAGAACCGTGCGAGTGTGCCTCGGCAGGTGGAGTTCGAGGGGGAATTGTGCGTGTCTGCTGGTTCCGCCATGTGGGCACCGCAAGAACGGCATATCCAGAAACCTTTCTTGTTCCTGCCTTCGCAGAGTATGACCAGAGTTCCCGGCGTCGCTTTGGTGACTTGCACGCCGAGGATGGTCTTGCTTTCGGGCTGGCTATCGCCTCCGAATCCTTGGAAAAACGGTCGTGTTGTGTACAGGCGTCGCGCCCGCCCACGGGGCTTCTTGGGCTGCTTGAAAAGCTGGGTCACGAAACCAAATATAGGAGAAAGGTATTTCCGGCTATTAGGGGAAGCCCCCGGGTCGCCTTCAATCCATTGTCTGAAATTCCGTGCTTCATCATATTCATAGTGTCGGACGGGCCATGCTTTTTCAGGGATCGCTTTGATACCATAGGACTGCCATTCAAGCTTGTTGGCGATGACCTTTCCTTCCGGTGCGTATTCGGCAATGGCCTGGGACAGGTCCCGCTGGAGCGAGACACCTGTCGGCTTGCCATCTTGCGGACGCGTATCGAGTTCGACGACATCAACCGGAAACCCATATTTTGGGATTACCGCTTTTCGAGAAAGGAACTGCAACGTCTGTTCGCCGGCGATGGTCTCCATCCGACTTTCCAACTGTTTCACTTTTTCAGTCCACCCCCGGGGCTGCCGCTCAATAAGAGAGTCCTTAGCCGTCTTCATTGCTTGGTAATCCGCACACACTTCCTCTTCCATATCGGCGAAACGGCTCTTCGGTCCCGCAACGTTGTCAATCCAGTCGTCGCCGACAAGCCCCGTGTCCTGGTACATGTTCTTCGGCACGATCTGGCGAAGCGTGTTCCTTAATTCAGCATTGTTTTTGCAGAATCGTTTCAAGTCGGAAACGGCGGAGGGGGTCGCCCAATTTCCAACGAACGCCTCTACCTTTGCGAAGCGCGTACTATTCTCCTTAAAGAATGTCGACAAAGCTGCGGCGACCATGTGTCGGATCACGATTTTCATGTTCGTCATTTGCAACCGTGGTGGTCGCACCTTGCCCTTTATGACCCGTTCCTCCGGACTCTTGAAGTGGTAGAGGTCGTGCGGGTTGCGGCGGCAATAGGTGACCGCCAATCCCGGTGTCTCGCGGCGTCCGGCTCGCCCGACGCGCTGGGTATAGTTGAACGGTTCCGGTGGGACGTTGCGCAGGAACACGACCTCCAAATCACCGAGGTCGACGCCGACCTCGAACGTCGTCGAGGAACTGAGCAAATGCGTTTTTCCGTCTTTGAACCGATCCTGTCTTTTGCGTGCTTCGTCACTTTCGATCTGCGCCGTGTGCTCCTCCGCATACAATGCGGCTGGCAAGTCGGCACTTTCGTAGAGGATTCGATAGTGATTTTGCCGGAGGCGCGATTGGTCGGCAGGTTCCAGTTTTCCGGGACATTTATTCCGAGGACAAACTTTGCGCACGTTATGGGCGGTCAGGCTTGCGCAGGTATCGCATTCCCAGATTTCGCCTGATGCAGCCAGCTGTATTCGAAGCCAGCGCGGGTTGAGACGAAATGCTCCATTGATGCTTGTACTGGAAAGAATGCAATCAGCCGTGCCGCGTTCACCGTCGCGCTTGCGCAAAGTCTGCCAGACATTCTTCATGAGTTCGGTGGAGGCTGACCGTCTCTTGTCATCTGAAAGATTGCTGTCCGTCAGGAGCCTGCGAAGGAAGTGGCTGACGATTGTGGATTGGGGACCGCCCCATTTTCGAACGTTTCTCCTATTGCCCGGCATTCCCTGACAGTATGCTTGTTGATTCCGAGTCGATACGTCACTCCATCCCGGCACCCCAGGGCCTTCCGGTAGATTCATGGCACGGCGAACTCGCAATTCATCCATAAGATACCCGAGCAAACGACGTGTTTCATCCTCTGTCAGATTCCAAGGTGGCTGCATTGCCAAGGGTAATTCCACGTCGTCAGGAATTTTGATGGACCACCTGACCAGACCGACCCCACTCAAAGACAACCTCCGCTCGTCCGTCACCGCTTCGCGGAGGATCGACATCAGCACTTTTCGGTCATTGCTCTCCCTGGCATCTGGCTCATCGAACAAGCCAGCCTCTTCCCACTGTTTATGTAGCCGGTTTTTGAGGTCGTCAATGGATAAGCCTTCCGGATCGATTGGTCCCGCTTTCATCGCGCGAAACATCAGATTGCGGTCGCGTAGCTTTGCGTAGGAGTCCTCGGCATACCACGCAAAGAATGCGGCCTCTTGGCGACTGTCGGCAAAAGCCAGCACTTTGCGCCGGTCCTCGGGCAAGAGTTCGTGGAGCGCGGTCGCAATGACGGCATTGGGCGCATCGGAGCCGTGGACGATCTCTTGCACGGGATCGCCGATGCCGCCGCGCTGATACCCGCACGTCTCGCATTGCTTTAACTGGTCGGCATGCTCTTGGTGGGGTTGGCACTGCTTGACGTGAACCGATACGCCGCAATCGCATGCCGGTTTCGACATGGAAAGCATCCCGCAACGCCTGCAAAGGAGATGATCTCCATCCTCCGACGGCAGGTAGTATTCCACGCCGAAGTTCGACTGGCTGGGGTCCCGTACGGCCTCCTGCAACTTTCCGCCCTGCTCTTGGCCAACGTAGTAGTGCTGTCCACACTCGCGGCACAGTGCGATCTCCAAAGGTTCTGAGGTCGAATCGCTTTCTGCTACACCTTTTCGATTGAGCACGACAGCGTCCGCACCGTCTCTATGAACCAAAAACGCGCCTTCGAGCGAGCGTAGAAAGGCATGGTAGCGGCGTGGCGATTCGTCCGCGCTTGGTTGTTCCGCCTCTCCAAAGATGATGCCGGATGCCGAGAACGGTTCTCCAAAAAGCGATTTTGCAAACTGCGCGACTGCTTGTCTATCTTTCTCGTCTTCGCCGGACGAAATGGTTGCGCTGGTGGCGATACAGCGGAAAGTTTCCTTCCGCCCGCCGTCACGCAGCCGTTGCTTGAGGCGCCGGATCAACATGCCCATCTCCATGCCTTTGGCACCCCGGTACTGGTGTGCCTCGTCCAACACGATGAACTGCCAGTGTGTACCCCGATCTCCGTCGAAGAGTGGACTGTCGTCGGGACGAATCAGCAGGTACTCCAGCATAGAGTAGTTGGTAAGCAGAATGTGGGGCGGAGTGTCCCGCATTTCCTTACGAAAGACGAGCTCACTAGGGAGTCGTCTTTCCTCCCACGCCGTGGCATTGCGCCGGTGGTCCTTTTCGTCCTCGGGTGTCTGGCCGATGTATTGCCCGAAGGTCGGGCGAAATGCCGATCCTGCATCGGCCAGCTCCTGGCAGATACCCCCAAGGCGTTCACGCTGATCGTTGGCAAGCGCGTTCATCGGATACAGGATCAAAGCCCGCACACCCGGTTCCCGCAGTTTGTCTGTGAGGTACTGATGGAACAGCTCGAACAGGATGGGATAAAGAAAACTTTCCGTCTTTCCGCTGCTGGTGCCGGTAGCGACGACGATGTTTTGCCGATCCAGGTGTACAGCGCGTATCGCGCGTTCCTGATGGACGTACAACTGGTAGTCATGTTTATCAATCAGTAGCGCAGGAAGAACCTCCTCACTCTTTTTGGGAAAACAGTTCTGTGCCAGATTCCTTGCATGCATACCCTTCTTGAAGCCGCGCGCCGGTTCGGGAAACGGCCCCTTCAGCAGGCTGCCGCCTTCTTGCAGAGCAGACCGGAACGAGTCCCGAAGGTTGCCATCCTTGAAGTAAAAGGACGTCTTCAGGTAGTTCTCGTACCGTTGGCGGATCATTTCGGTCCACCGTTCGATGTCGTTTGCGTCAGGCATCAGTCAACCTCCTGAGTGTTGCTACGTTGTCCGGATGCATGCTCCGTCGGCGGCGGTCGACAGGAATGAAACCCCGCGCGTCGTTCTCTGGTGCCAGACCTGCGGCGCGCAGTTCGCGCCGGCTGAAGCCCTTGCCTCGTCGCCATCCACTCCGACACTTGACCATGGCTTCCGGTGGTGTTCCGTGCGGTGCTTCCCGATGAATCGTCACGGTCGCGTCTTTTGTCACGTCATCCATATTGGCAGCCGTCAATCTCAGCGTATAAGTTGTGGTCTCGTTCGGCGAAACAGTGCGGCTGCCATTTGGTTTCACCGACCCGATTTCGGGTTCGATTGTTACGCCTTCGGGTTCCGTGTCCTGAGTTTCCCAGGACAAGGTCGCCACATCCCCCTCGTTGATGGCCTCCGGTTCACACGCAAATGAGAGGATCGTTGGCACCGGATCACTGGAAACCTGGATAAGTGCCAACACTTGTTCGCCAATTTCAATATTAAGCGAAGTGTCCGCGTTCAGCCGTTGGTCAATCTGCCGGTAGTCGAGAAAATCGAGCAAGGGAATCTCGACATCTTCTCCCTTCTTGTCAGAGCGGTACTTTCGATCTGTTTCTTCGTCGAATCCTGCCTTGACGGAAGCGATACGTAGCGGCAACCGCAGCCAAATAGCCTCGTCCCGTTCGGCACGGTCCCTGAATCCCTGGCGCGTCACCTCGAATGGTACGCTGTGCCAGTCTTCGGATTGTTCCCCGCGTTGGCTCAACCGCCACCAGATGCGGGGGAGCTTTATTTCCACCCGGACGCTGCCCTTATCGGACTCCAGCTTACAAGAAACATGATCGCCGTCTGGATGCGGTTTGACAACAACGGTGCCGTCCGGCCGTACGGTTGTCCAGGCCTCATCTGTCTCCAATTTTGGGAGAATGAGGGAATCCTCGGTGCCGATGAGCTGCACTTCCGTCGGAGAATGGCCGGTCGAAGACGGAATGAGCAGCGAAGTTTCACTGTAGGGCGCGCCATCCACAAGGATTTTTTGAAGATTGGCGAAATATCGAAACTCGTCACTGTCCAGCCGTTTGGTATCATCGTCGTACACACGAACGAAGAATCGCCCCTGTCGGCCGTTCAGGACCTCTGCAAGAGGTTTGTCCGGCTTGAAGTTGTCGCCCGGCCATCCGCCATCTCTTTCCTCGCCGACTCGCACCCACTCGACCTCAGAAGCGAGGTTCAGCTCCAGAACCGGGCCGCCGAACAGTTCGCCTTCATCGGAGTTGTCGAAGATACGATTCCCGATCAATGTGAAGCTGGATTTCGTCAATGGGCCGGCATATTCCCCGAAACCGCCTGCATCTTCGGATGAGTCTTCTCTCCCACGAGAGAAGTAGTGTGCAATGAACCCGGAGTCCGTGCACCCATCCTGTTCGACCGGGACGTTCCCTCTGCGATGCCATTCTTGCGGCACGATGACGATGAAATGGCCGCTCGTGATGTATTTGACTTTGTGGCCTGTGCCTTGCCATCCGCCTTGGAATTTGAAGACCAGCGGTCTATCATTGAATAGCTCAATCTCGTGACGTTCTCCATCCTCATAGGTGATGGACAAGCTGCCACGGAAGGATAGAATACTCCATTCACCTCCTGCACTGGCCAGAGGTTCGTTTCCTTGCCGAACTTTTGCTATTGGGCATTCCTCATCCGCAGATAAGTACAGCCCCCAGCGCTGTTCTTTTTCTATGCATATCAGTTGTGCTCGGGGGCCAGGGGAAGATTTCTTTGGTTCTCCCTTTTCCTTCCGGGACGAGGTGCCTCTTTCCCGCCCTCGTCTCGCGGGTATTTCTCTGGGAGGCTTGGATTGCCTGCCAACGGGTTTGTCGTTTCCTGCCAGTTCAGGCTTTTCATGATCATAAGAGTCGGAGTCATCCTCATCGGTAGCGGAAAGGCCTGACTGCTTATTTGACGCAGGAGAACTTTGGGACGTTATTCCGTCGCCAGATGCCCGCTCAATTTTGTCCTCTGTCCGTTGATCCTCGTCGGGTTGTTTCTCGTGACCATCAGAACATGACTCGATGCGATTTTGTTCAACATCCTCCGGCTGACTGGATATATCGTTATTCGGCGGAACAGGCTTGCCGCTATCAGTATCGGTAGCGGGAAGCCCTGATTGCTTATTTGACGCAGGAGAACTCTGGGGTGTTTTTCCGTCGCCAGACGCCTGCTCATTTTTGTTCTCTGTCCGTTGATTCTCGTCAAGTGGTTTCTCGGGACCATCAGAATATGGCTCGATGCGATCTTGTCCAACACCTTCCGGCTGACTGGATACATCGTTATTTGGCGGAACAGGCTTGTCGCCATCACCGCTATCAGTAGTGGCGGATATTCGGCACCACAGCCAGTTCGCCCATTTTTTTATTAGATCGACAATTCTGCTCGGCATACAACAGAATATAGCACCATTTCCCTCTATATATTTTTCGGGATGTTTGCGACAGTGGCGAGGGCTTTATCGAAGGTCTTGATACTGGTCGCTCCGTGTCGCTGGCAACTTGCCAGGTGGCAGAGGTCTCTTACGCCAAGGGTGGGGAACTGCTCATGCAGTTGGCAGGCGAGATGTACATCCTCGCTCTCCAAAGGCCAAACCTCAATTCCCGCCCTGATTACAAGCGACATGGCAGCCTCGAGCGTTCGTTGTCGCTGCACGGGAAGGTAAGCATGGGCCAGTTCCTGTAAGACTTCCGCGGAAGTGCATAACGGTGTCTGATTGCGGTCCGACTCGGCAAAAAATTCGCGGGCCGGTTCCTGCAGCGGATGTGCCCGGCCCACCGAGTACATGAATACGTTGGTATCTACGAAGATCAAGTGTTTGATATGCCGCGCCGGCGGGATTCGTTTATGGTGGCCAGGTGCTGGTTCCAGTCCGGTTCCACGCCCGGGCCTTCCAATTTGTCGCACTCAGCGAAAAAGGCCGCGAGTTCTGCTTCGGATTCAAAGCGTCTGGTTTTCGACTGTCGCACAAGCCGTTCACCGGCCGCGGCCCGCAGCCAAGCGCTCAGGGACATGCCCTCCCGGCGTGCCTGGTAGGCAAACCGGGTGCGGTCCTCGTCGGGGATTATCAACTGCACTCTTGCCATGAAACTCTCCTGTATTCAATGCACTCAATGTGCATGTGTAAGAAGCATACACATCGAACCTGGCCAAGTCAACAAAATGTCTGATATGTTTCTGGCCTTATACACACTACCCGAAATCGTGAATAGCCCCGTTTTTGGTGCCTGAATTCACGTTTTTTTGCACTTATTGCGTGAATACAGGTAGAATTTCCCTATGGCAATCTCCCCGTCCATCAGAGACAGAATCCAACGTTTGCGGGAGGAATATGCCTCCCTCAAAACCGGCAAGGAATCCCTGCTGGCCTTGATTGACGAGGCGGAAACGCCGGAGAACGTCTATAACTCCAACGCGATAGAAAACTCCACGCTGACCCTGCGGGAGACCGAGAAAATCCTGCTGGGGACCAAGTTATCCCGAAACGTATCCATTCGGGAAATGTTCGAGGCGAAAAACCTGGCGCGTGTGATCGCATACGAGCGCGACAGGGCCGCGGAGAGAGAACCGCTGACCAGAGACCTGATACTGCTGCTCCACAATATGCTGATGGGCGGCATTGACGACTCCATCGCCGGGCGCTTTCGGCGGCAGGGCGAGTTCGTGCGCGTCGGTTATCACGTAGCACCTCCGCCGGAACACGTCGAAGAAATGATGAGCGAAATTCTGCTTTCCTGCGCAAACGATATGAACGCTTATTTTCTCGACAAAATAGCAAAATTCCATCTGGATTTTGAATCCATCCATCCGTTTTGCGACGGCAACGGCCGCATCGGACGGGTGCTCGTCAATTTCCAGCTGCTGGAGTCGGGATTTCCCTGCGTCATAATCCGCAACAAAGAAAAGCAGGTCTACTATCAGGCGTTGCGCGATTACGACGCCAACGGCCGGACAAAGGGGATGGAAAAGATTCTGTTCCTGGCCTTGATGGAATCTCTGCACAAACGGACTGCCTACCTGAAAGGAGAACGAATCGTCCGCTTGTCCGATTACATCAGGCAACAAAAACTCTCGGCACCCGCCGTCACCAACGCCGCCCGCCGCCAGACCATCCCGGCCTTCCGAGAAAAGGGCGTCTGGAAAATCGGGCACGGATAGCGGCAGCCTGCCGCTTTTTACGGGGTGAAAATACTTTCAATCAGCCATACATGAAACTTGCAATCATCCTCTTACTGAACTTTTAATCGTCCTATATATAAACTTGCAATCAGTCCCACTTGCGGACATAATAAACCGTATGAAAAGACTGCATCCCCGCCACGTGGAACCATGCCTGAGAAGGGCCTTGAAAGACACTCCGGTTACGCTGATTCATGGGCCGCGTCAGTGTGGCAAAACGACGCTCGCGCAGAAAGTGGGGAAATCCGCGGGCTATGTCTATATCAGCATGGACGATGCACAAACCCTGGATTACGTCCTGAACGACCCCGTGGGCTTTGTCAATTCTCTGCCGAGAAAAGTCATATTGGACGAGATTCAGAAATCTCCCCGAATCTTTTCACAGATAAAACTCGCCGTTGACAAAAACCGCGTTCCAGGGCGCTTCATTTTGACCGGCTCGGTCAGCGTTCTGCACGTGCGCGGACTTTCCGATTCGCTCGCCGGACGAATGGAAATCGTCCGTATGCATCCGCTCGCGCAAACCGAGCTGGAACACAAAAAACCGGATTTTCTGGATTTGCTGTTCTCGGCAAAGTTTCCGAACCGCTGGCAAGTCGCGCTGACCGATCCCGCGCAAAGAATAGTATATGGCGGTTATCCGGCGGCCCTCGAATACTCCGACAAGACACGTCGCATCGAGTGGTACCAAAGCTATCTGACAACCATAGCCAATAGCGATGCATTCACGATTTCACGCATCCGGTCGGTCGAGGATCTGCCGAGACTGTTGGCGTTTTCGGCGGCCTCCACGGCGCGGCTTTTGAACGTCAATAAACTCGCGGCATACTTTCAGCACAGCAGACCGACGATTCAAGGTTATATCTCTTTGCTGGAGCGGCTGTTTCTGCTGGAAAGAATTCCCGCGTGGCACGCGAACAGACGCAAACGATTCGTCAAGACCCCGAAACTGCATCTGGCCGACACCGGGCTTGCCTGCGCGCTGCTGAAAGTGGACGCGGAGGAACTGCGAAACGACCGCGCGTTGCTCGGACAACTGCTGGAAACTTTCGTCCTGCAGGAATTGAGGCGGCAGGCGGACGGGCACGATGAAAGGCATGATTTTTTTCACTACCGCGACAAAGACGGCGTGGAAGTGGACCTCGTTATCGAACGCAGCGTGCACTCCGTCGCCGGCGTGGAAGTGAAGTCCTCGGCCACCATTTCCCCTTCCGACTTTCGCGGCCTGCGCCGCCTGCAATCCACGATGGGGGACGCCTTTGCCGGCGGCGCGGTGGTTTATAACGGGGGGAAAATGATCCGCTTCGGGGAAAAGCTTCACGCCGTCCCCACGCGCCGTCTGTGGGAAAAACTGTAGCCGTGCCCGCCGTCCGCGAATCAAACCCGGCAGCTCAAGTGTTTGATACGCCGCGCCCGCGGGATTCGTTGATGGTGACCAGGTGTTGTCTCCAGTCCGGCTCCTCGCCCGGGCCTTCCAATTTGTCACATTCGGCGAAAAAGGCCGCGAGTTCCGCTTCGGATTCAAAGCGTCCGGTTTTCAATTGCCGCGCAAGCCGTTCACGGGCCGCGGCGCGCAGCCAGGCGCTCAGGGACATGCCTTCCCGGCGTGCCTGGTGGGCAAACCGGGTGCGCTCCTCGTCAGGGATTATCAACTGCACTCTGGCCATGGAACTCGTCTGTATTCAATATGCATGTGTAAGGAACATACACATCAAACTTGGCCGGGTCAACAACCTGTCCAGTATGTTTCTGGCCTTATACACACACTTGTGCTATGAGCGGTATCGCCGTACACTTGGAGACGTGATAAGCGGTCATATTGATCGCCTCACTTTGGAGGATTACCACTGATGGTTACTGGCGGTCTCAAAGTGAACATGGTTCCCCCGCATCCGGGCAGTTTCATTCGTACGGAAGTCATCGAGGAATTGGGTTTGAACGTAACGAAGGCGGCTGCGATTCTGGGGGTGCGTCGCGCGACGCTTTCGGCCTTGCTGAACGGCAACGCCGCGCTATCGCCGGAGATGGCGCTGCGCCTTGAGAAAGCATTCGGCGTCGGCATGGACCTGCTGCTGCGAATGCAGGCATGGTATGACGCCTCGCAAATGCGCGCCCGTGCGGACAAAATCAAAGTCCGACGCTACAAACCCGCCTGACCGGCTTATACTCTCTCTTCCCGTCGCATCGGCGCGGCAAATATCGCGCCCGCCCGCCGAGAGCCGGACGCTAACAAAAGTCAATTTTCTATTGCGCGCCACATAATCCCTGGAATACAGAGAACGCGCTCAAGCTTACCCATGAAACTCACCCCCAAGGAATATTCCCTACGAAGACATCTGCTTAGCGTAGCCGAGCAGTTTCCATCCTTGCCCAGCACCTTAAACAAAAAGCAGATTCGCGTGTTCCACTCAGGAAAACGTTTGGCCACTATGGCTACTATGAATGGCTCCTTTGAGCATCACATTGGTCTTCTGCGCCAGTATCTCGCCAATCCACGTGAAATTAATATTTCTGAGATCGAGCCTCAATTAACTGCTGTGGCAGGAGGAACCTGTGACTCCCAAATATTCAACGCCGCCTCACTTCTTTGGTCAATTCCAGTAAGCAAAGGCTTCGGGAGGCGTATGCGCTACCTTGTCAGAGATAAAAACAACGGGAAGCTCATCGGTATTATCGGACTGACTGATCCCGTCTTTAATCTCACGCCGCGAGACGCTTGGGTTGGTTGGGATGCCAACGGACGCAAAGATCGTCTAATCCACACGATGGACGCATTTGTCCTTGGGGCCTTACCGCCATACAGCAAGATCTTAGGCGGTAAGTTGGTGGCCCTGTTGGCTACCTCCAGCGAGATAGTAAGAAATTTCCACCTGAAGTATCGCAACTATCGGGGTGTAATAAGTGAAAAGAAAAAGAAACCACAACTTGTTCTTCTGACGACATCGTCGGCACTTGGACGATCATCCATATACAACCGCCTTCGCATTCCGCAGGGAACTGCATTTCTCACGAATGTTGAAAATCATCAAGTTCCAACGTGGTATTCTCAGGGCTATGGACACTTTCATATTGACGAAGACACATTCACGCAACTGCGGGACGTCCTCATCCGTCGCAATCACTCCTATGCCCAAGGAAACAAATTCGGTAATGGACCAAATTGGCGTATACGGGTCATTCGCCAAGCTGCAACAGAATTGGGAATAAAGGCCGACATTCTTCAGCACGGAATCCGTCGGCAAGTTTTTGTCATCCCTCTCGCTGGCAATACACGCGACTTTCTTCTTGGAAAAGCAGTGCATCCTGAGTACATAACGCAGACACCAAGCCAGATTACCGAGTATTGGGCCGAGCGATGGGCGTTTCCTCGAGCACAACGGTTCCCTGAATGGAGAAACTGGAACCTGGGAGGAACCATTGCCAACCTGCGTCGACTCCATACAATCGCTGAGACAATGGGCTGAGAACGTGTCACTCGCTAACCTGGATAGAGAGGAACTCAGACGAAAGGTGATGAAGGCGTATAACTCCGAAGTCCCTCATCTCCAAAAGTTTCGCGAGTACGCGAAACGCCTTCGGGATGGAGTGAAACCACTCCGTTCCTACTCCGTTAATGCCGTTTCATTCGTCTCTGCGGATGGAGGTGATAACCGTCTTGCCTTCAATCCGGCGATTGTCGAACTTGTGCGCGTGGTTGATTCGCGTGGTAAGGAACATGTGCTCGACGCTGTCTCCAGCACCATCAGCATTGAAGAACTGGAAGAAAGAACCAAACAGGATTCGGGACATACAGTTACACCCCTGGAGCGGTTGGCCCAAGACACGGGCAAAACCCTCGAACAGATGTCGTATCTCATCAGAGGGATTGGAACGCCCGGCAAGAGTACAGGGGCAATGCGCTGCTATCGAGACATTGTAGAATGGGCCGTCTTATATGATCTCGTCGCCAACCCCAACCTCCAATGGGGAGGGGATACAATTTTGGTGCGGGATGGTCTTCTCCGAACCAAATCGTTCACCCGAGACATGTTTCCTTTGCTTGATCAGAAAATCCGTGCCGGTGTTGCCACTCATGCAAAGGAAAACGCACAACTGTCGTTAGTCGGGGTAGCCAAGCAAAGTGCCGTACTCGGTCGACTTGCCGTCGCCCTGGAACTCGAAGCCACGTTTCACAAACCTTATCCATGCTTTGTTCGGGTTGATGAGGATATTGAGGCCGAGTGCTACAACTTCGATCGTACCTGGCTCGACACGTATGAAACCACTGACGAGGACGACACCGGCCGGCGACTATACCAGTCCTTTGGGAAACTCTATCTCGTTAAATTCGGTGATAGACCTATGGATCCTGTATGGCCCGTTGACGTTGCCGAGTGGCAGGCTGGTCAGGCGGAACGCATCCTCGGACAACTGACCGTTGATGCGCAGCAAGGTTTTCCTATTCCGGACTACCCGATGTGTATCCAGAAAGCGCACAATTTCGCAAAGCTGTCGGGGCTCGAGATTCAGGATCTCCAGGACATGCTGCTTCAAGGAATGTGCAGCAGACTTACGGATGAAGAATCTGAACGCTTGCTTCGCATGAAGCATCTGGGACGGACGCTGACGAACCTCAGATATAAGGAGGCCTGATATGCTGTTCGCAAATTCGAAAATCGTAGGAACGTTCAAAGGATTCAACGAACGCGGATATGAGTTTGCAGCCGAGATTGTTGCTCCGTACGACGCCAGTATGCTCGACCGTCCACAACTCGGGCAATTTCTTCTCGTCGAACTCGGGTCACCAGAGGAAGCTTCGCTTGGACGCATAACCCGTTTTGTTCCTTCTGGATTACTGGCGGCGCCGGAAGGAGAAGATTACGTCAACACGATGCAACGCAGGCAACAGAAGGTGCCTGAGGACTTGAAGGAGCAGCGTCTCAAGTATCGCGTGCAAGTGAAATTGCTTGGGGCGGTGCGCACGGACGGCAACAGTATCATATACGTCCCCTCACAACGCAGGCTCCCGCATCTCGGTGCACAGGTCGCTTTGCCCAGCGAGAGGGTTTTGCAGGAACTCTGCAAACTGAGCCGGGGCAAGACGGAATTAGGAGAGTACGTGTTGGGTGAGTTCGTATTCAGCGGAGCCGATCACAAACAGACACAGCCGGAATTAATATCTCTTGATCCCCGCCTTCAGGTCACTTTCGATATAAAGAACCTTGTTTCTCGACGCTCCGTCGTCTTTGCGCGCGCAGGCTATGGGAAGTCGAATCTCGTCAAGTTCCTCATTGCGGAGTTGTATCAGACGCAACCAACGACGGCTAACGGTCGTCCCGTCGGCACCCTGATTTTCGACCCTGATGGCGAGTATTTCTGGCCTGACCGTGTGGCGGGCCGTCCTGGACTGTGCGACGTCCCAGATTTGAAGGAAAAACTTCTGGTGTTCACAAACCGACAGGCACCAAGCGCATACTATGGCAGTTGGAAGGCTGGCGAGGTGAAACTCGATATCCGGGACCTTTCCCCGCGCGACGTCATCGGCATCGCAGTTTCTTCCGATCGCCAATCCCAACAGAATGTACTCAAACTCAAGAGTGTCTCCAATGCTAACTGGCACAAGCTCGTTGAGCTGATTTACGAAAAGGGACTACAGGCCGATGATAAGGAAGTCGGCACACTCCTTGGCTACGCTATAGGACAAATTTCTCAGTCAACGGCGGAAATCGCAGCTGCCCGCAGCAATATGTCTGGTGTCGTACGTACTCTCCATGATCCGGACAGCCAAGTCTTGTCGGGAACGCTACAGGCTCTGGCGAAGGGGAAAGTCGTTGTGATCGACATCAGCCTGTTGAGTTCTGGTGCGGGCAATAAACTCGCCGGATTGCTTCTCCGAAAAATTTTCTCGCACAATCAGGAACACTTTACGGGCGGAAATCCGATCATTCCCGTTGTTGCCGTTGTCGAGGAAGCGCAGAGTGTCCTCGGCCGTAACCTGGACGATACCAGTCCCTATGTCGAATGGGTGAAGGAAGGGCGCAAGTACGATCTTGGGGCCATGCTCGTCACGCAACAGCCCGGTGCGATGGCACCTGAACTGCTTAGTCAGGCGGACAACTGGTTCTGCTTTCATTTACTCTCCGAGGGTGATGCCAGTGTTCTCGGCAAGTACAACTCTCACTATTCGTCAGATATTCTGGCTCATCTTATTGCGGAACCCATTCCCGGCAACTGCTACATGTGGAGTGCACCGCACCAACCCTTTGTTCTTCCCGTTCGCCTGCGCGATTTCGGTGAAGTCTACATGGGTAATATATGTAAGGAGGAACAGCAGACTCAAGTTATTGAAGACACTGGTGCTCAAGAAGTAATTCAAGCGGCCTCGGCTGCAATGGCTGACGTTAAAAACAAGCTATTGGAGAAATTGAAGGAGCGCAATACCAAGTACTGTCGCGTACCCAGGGCGATGCCTAGTGGAGAGGATGGAATCGGGGTTTATGGCGGCCAGTTGTACCACCTCATCAAGGAAAGCAAAAGCCCCGAAGATCCCCGGAAAGAAGATGAACTGAAACGCCCAATCCTGACACTGTTGCTTGGCGAAGGAAATCTGCATATCGCTGAGTATGAGGGCAAACCACTCCCATACTATTGCGCGACTCTACAAAACTGGGAACGTGTGATAGGGGAAAAACTGCAAGTATCAGAGATCTGATTGCCCCACTCTCTTCATATAGCCGACTACTCGGCGCCCCGTGCAGTAGTCGGGCAAGTCACATCACAAAGTCTTTGCAAACTCCATAATGGTATAATTTTTATACCATGGTCAGATTCGAGTTTGACGGGCGTAAGAGCACGACAAATCTCGGCAAGCACGGCATTGACTTTGTCAATGCCCAAAAACTTTGGGATGATTCCAACTTGTTGGAAATACCAGCCAGAAATGAAGGCGAACCGAGGTATCTGGTGATTGGAATGATTGCGGATAAACACTGGTCATGTGTGATCACCTATCGTGGGGAAAATATCCGCATCATTTCAGTCCGAAAGTCCCGACCCGAGGAGGTTGCTCTCTATGAAAGCGAAAAATTTTGATAAAAACTTTGATGAGGGAAAGGATGTTACGAGTGCCCTGGACTTGTCGAAAGCCAGAAGACCCATGCGCGAGCAAAAGCGCGTCATGGAAAGATACAAAAATCTAGGTGGTGATTCTGGTGTATGCGGCTATGAGATTGGTAGCGACTTCATCCGTGTACAGTTTAATAATGGTTCTATTTATCGTTACACCTGTTGGAGTGCTGGATCATTGAACATAAAAGAAATGAAGCGGCTCGCTCAATATGGTGAAGGTTTAAGTGCCTACATCAGAACAACCGTTCGTAAAGCATATGAATGTAAAGAACGGTGATGAGAACCCATGTCTGATAAGGCGCTACACGCAGAAATTTTACTTGCTGCGCTCCCAAAATTCTGGTGGGCTTAGCGTGTTAAGCACTGGCGCGCAAGCACCAGTGCTTAACGCCCAAAATCAGCGATGCTTTTTGCACGGAACAGTCGTCACTATATCTTCACGGTGACGGATCACAGCAGTCGTTTTGCGTTGGCGTTGGCAAGTCGTCGCACCAGCAGTCGCGACGCGGCCCTTGAACGCTCCTCTACCTGGAACGCTACAACGCCGAGCGCCCACACTGGAGTTTGGGGAAGATCGCCCCGTGCCAAGCCGTCGAGAAACAACTCCCCCATTTGTCCAGAATGTGGTGGCCCCATACAGATGATTGACAAAAAAGGGTCTATCTATTAATTTTAACTGAACTGATAGATTTTTATAAAAAAGACCCGAAGATGAAAATCCCTGTAACGCCAGCGACATATGAAGATTCTATAGAGAAATTGGCCGACGCTGATCTCCTGCGACGCATCGCGCAGTTGCCCGGAACGGAAACCGGCCCTGCTCCGGAGGGAAAATACCGCCATTGGCATACTCTGCGCTACGTGCGGCCCCCAAAGGGGCTTACATCGGAGGAATGGTGGGCGTCCATCAAATGGACACGATTGCAGACCCGGCGTTTCGTCCCGCTCGTGGATCGTGCAGGGCGCAGTTTTTCCTACACGATGCCCGACCCCGCCCTCGAGATGCTGCACAACGTTGACCGGGGCGCAAGCGGCCAGATCAACGTGCCCGACCCGATTGCCAATCCACGTAGCAAAGACCGCTATCTGCAAGGTTCGCTGATCGAGGAGGCGATCACCTCAAGCCAGCTCGAAGGCGCCGCGACGACGCGCAAGGTGGCAAAGGAAATGTTGCGCTCCGGGCGCCGTCCCGTGGATCGCGCCGAACGGATGATTCTCAACAACTACCATGCGATGCAACTCACGGGCGAACACAAGCAACGGAAAATGACGCCGGCCCTGATAAAGGAGATTCACGGCGTCATCTGCAAGGACACGCTGCCCGCCGATTGCCCCCCGCCGTGGCTGCGCACCGACGACGAAATTGCGGTATACGACCGAGACGGCACGCTATTGCATCAACCGCCGAAGGCGCGGGAAATCCCAAAACACATGGAAAAGCTTTGCCGATTTGCCAACGGTGGCCCGCGCCACGAATTCGTACATCCGGTGGTGCGTGCCATACTCCTGCATTTCTGGTTCGCCTACGACCACCCTTTCATGGACGGCAACGGACGCACCGCGCGCGCCCTGTTTTACTGGGCGATGCTGAAACAAGGCTACTGGCTCGCCGAATTCCTTTCCATTTCCAGCATCCTGCGCAAGGCGCCGGCGGCTTACGCACGCTCGTTTCTCTACACCGAAACCGACGAGAACGATCTTACTTATTTCATTCTCGCCCAACTGCGGGTCATCAACGGGGCCATCAAACAACTGCACAATTACATTGCGCGCAAAAGCGGGCAGGTGCGCGCCATCGAGCAGATGTTGCGCGCCGACGTCGGATTGAATCATCGGCAAACCGCGCTGCTGGGACACGCCCTGCGCAACCCCGGTGTTCGCTACTCGATCAGGTCGCATCTCAACAGCCACGGCATCACGTACGCGACGGCGCGCAATGATCTGCTGACGTTGGAGCAGAGAGATCTGCTGCGCCACTCGCGCGCGGGCCGCACGTTTCTATTTGTGGCGCCGCCCGATCTGGAGGCGCGCCTGCAAGAGATGGGAAAAAAGGGCTGAAGCACGCCGGCAAGATCTGGAAAAAATGATACCGGGGTAGTCGGGCAAGTCACATCACAAAGTCTTCGCAAACTCCATAATGGTATAATTTTTATACATTCAGTCCGGAAGTCCCGACCCCGAGGAGGTTGCTCTCTATGAAAGCGAAACATTTTGATAAAAACTTTGACGAGGGAAAGGATATTACGGGCGCCCTGGACTTGTCGAAGGCCAGGAGACCGATGCGCGAGCAAAAGCGCGTCAACGTGGATTTCCCGACCTGGATGATCGAGTCCATAGATCGGGAAGCCGCCCGTCTGGGGGTGACCCGGCAATCCATCATAAAAATCTGGCTGGCCGAGTGCCTGGAGAAGACTGAGAAAACCGGGAAAACCGCCTCCGGCAAATTGCGGGCGCAATAAAGCCGTATCCGCCGCCCCGCGCAACGAAGCTTCCCGCCCGAAAGCAGCCCGACCTCGCCGCGAACGTATCCCGCCACCACCCCGCAAATGACAAAAAAGCGCGAAATACTGGTTACCAACGCCCTGCCGTACGCCAACGGGCCGATACACCTCGGGCATCTGCTCGAGTACATACAGGCGGACGTCTGGGTTCGCTTTCAGCGGCTTTGCGGCAACGTCTGTCATTACATCTGCGCCGACGACGCGCACGGCACGCCGATCATGATCAAGGCGCAACGGGAAGGCGTGGCGCCCGAGGAACTGATCGCGCGTATGCACAAGGAGCACGCCGACGACTTCGCCGCGTTTCTGGTGCATTTCGACAACTACTACACGACGCATTCGGACGAAAACCGCGAACTGTCGGAGCTGATCTATCGCCGCCTCAAGGAGGGCGGGCACGTCACGCGCCGCAACGTCACCCAGGCCTACGACGAACGGGCGGGGATGTTTCTGCCCGACCGCTACATCAAGGGCGAGTGTCCGCGCTGCGGCGCCGCCGATCAGTACGGCGACTGCTGCGAGGCGTGCGGTGCGACCTATGCGGCCTCGGAACTGAAAAACCCGGTGTCGGTGGTGACCGGCGACAAGCCGGTCGCGCGCGAATCGGAGCACTACTTCTTCCGGCTGCGCGACTTCGAGGACAGCCTCAAACGCTGGACGAAGGGCGGGCACGTGCAGCCCGAGATCGGCAACAAGCTGGACGAGTGGTTCGACGCCGGGCTGCAAGACTGGGACATCTCGCGCGACGCGCCGTACTTCGGCTTCGAGATACCGGACCACCCCGGCAAGTACTTCTACGTCTGGCTCGACGCGCCGATAGGCTACATGGCGAGTTTCAAAGACTACTGCAAACGCGAGGGCGTGGACTTCGAGCGCTTCTGGGGCGCCGCTTCCGACGCCGAACTGCACCATTTTATCGGCAAGGACATCGCCTATTTCCACACGCTGTTCTGGCCGGCGATGCTCGAGGGCGCGGGTTTTCGCAAGCCGACCGCGGTGCACTGCCACGGCTTCGTGACGGTCGACGGCCAGAAAATGTCGAAGTCGCGCGGCACCTTCATCACCGCAAAGACCTATCTGCGGCATCTGTCGCCGGAGTATCTGCGCTATTACTTCGCCGCCAAACTCGGCGACAACGTCGCCGACGCCGACTTGGGACTCGACGATTTCGTGCAGCGCGTCAACGGCGATCTGGTCGGCAAAATCGTCAACGTCGCAAGCCGCTGCGCGAGCTTCATCCACCGGTACTTCGACGACCGCATCCTGTGCACGGACAAGACCGTCGGCCACGATCTCTATCGCCGTTTCCAGGACGCCGGCGCCGACGTCGCGCGCCGATACGAGACCCTCGAATACGCGGCCGCGATGCGCGCCGTCATGGCGCTCGCCGACGAGGCCAACCGCTACATAGATCGCCACAAGCCGTGGCAGATCGCAAAACGCGAGCAGCGCCCGGACGCCGGCGGCGAGCTGCACGTCGTATGCAGTCTCGGCCTGTTGCTGTTCAGCCGCCTCGTCCTCTACCTGAAGCCGGTGCTGCCCGAGACGTGCGCGCGGGCCGAGGCGTTTTTGAACTGTTCGTTACAGCACTGGCAACGCGACCCTTTCGTGGAAAAAGCAGGTGCCGGCGAGCACCACAGGATCAACCGCTTTCGCCCGCTGCTCACGCGCATCGAGCGCGACGTGGCGAAGCGTCTGGTGGAAACGCCCGGCAGCGCCCCGAAATCTGAAACGAGTGCGTCGGCGGCGGACGACGCGCCCACACAAGCGGCGCAAATCGGGCTGCCCGATTTTCAGAAGCTCGATCTGCGCGTCGGCAAAATCGTCAGCGCCGAGAAAATCGAGGGCGCCGACAAATTGCTGCGCCTTGCAATAGACGTGGGCGAGGCGCGCAACCGCACGATCATGGCCGGCGTCCGCCGCGCGTACGAGAGCGAGCGCCTGCCAGGCCGCCTGGTCGTCGTCGTCGCCAACCTGGCGCCGAAGAAAATGCGCTTCGGCGTCTCCGAGGGGATGGTGCTGGCCGCCGGCGCCGGCGGCGGCGAACTGTTCCTGATCGCACCCGACGCCGGCGCGCAGCCGGGCATGAAGATCCGGTAGGCGCATGGAGACGCCGACAACGCGCGCCGCGCCGCGCCTGAAATTCACGTGCGCCGTCGCGCGCATAGACGAGGAGGAATGCATCGGTTGCGCGCTGTGTCTTGCGGCCTGCCCGGTGGACGCGATTCTCGGCGCAGCGCAATGGTTGCACGCCGTGATCGAGGAGCAGTGCATCGGTTGCGAGTTGTGCCTGCCCGTGTGTCCGGTGGATTGCATCGCAATGGCGCCTGAGCCCGAGACGCCCGAGACGCCCGAGGCGCGACAACGGCGAATGCGCGATGCCGCGCGGCGCATCAAGGCGCGCAAGCGGCGCCTTGCGCGCGAAGACGAACGCCGCAAAAGTGCGCGCGATACGGCCAGGCAGGCGCTGCAACGGCGCGTCGCCGCGGCCACCGGCGGCGCGCGGTCAAGCTGAAACCATGCCGCCTGGCGCCGCCGCCCGCACGATTTTCACCCGCCTTCGCGAGCGCAATCCGAACCCGCGCAGCGAACTGGTCTATCGCTCGCGCTTCGAGTTGCTGGTCGCGGTGATATTGTCGGCGCAGGCGACCGACGTCGGCGTCAACAAGGCGACGCGCACGTTGTTCAAGGAGGCGAACACGCCCGCCAAAATGCTGGAGCTTGGCAAGCGGCGACTGAAAACCCACATCCGCACCATCGGCCTGTTCAATTCCAAGGCCGACAACATCATCGCCACCTGCAAAATCCTGCTCGCCGAACACCGCGGGCGCGTGCCGGGCACCATGGAAGCGCTGACCAGCCTGCCCGGCGTCGGGCGCAAGACCGCGAACGTAATCCTGAACAACGCCTTCGGCCAACCGACGATTGCGGTGGACACGCATATCTTTCGGGTAGCGAACCGCACCGGCCTGGCGCCGGGCAAGACGCCCGAGGCGGTCGAGAAAAAACTGCTGGCGGTCGTTCCCGACGAGTTCAAGCGCCACGCGCACCACTGGCTGATCCTGCACGGGCGCTACACGTGCAAGGCGCGCAACCCGGCGTGTGCCGACTGCCCGATAGCGGATTGCTGCACGTGGCCCGATAAAAACGCAATCGCCGCCGTATAATTGCGGCAGCTCAACCAACGGGGCACACCATGCAGGCATTACAAAACTTCATCGGCACCGTCAGCGGCATCGTCTGGGGGCCGCCGATGCTGATCGCGATCCTCGGCGTCGGGCTGTTGTTGACGACCCGGCTGTCGTGGCTGCCGGTGCGAAAAATCGGCTACGGCTTCTCGCTGTTGTGGCAGGGACGGGAGGCGCAGGGCGAGGGCGACATCAGCGCGTTCCGCGCGTTGATGACGTCGCTGTCGGCGACCATCGGCATCGGCAACATCGCCGGCGTCGCGACCGCAATCGCGCTCGGCGGCCCCGGCGCGCTGTTCTGGATGTGGATCACGGCCCTCGTCGGCATGGCCACGAAATACAGCGAGGCGGTGTGTGCCGTGCGCTTCCGCGAGACCGACGCCGCCGGCAAACGCATCGGCGGCCCGATGCACTACATCAAAAACGGACTCGGCGAAAACTGGAAGTGGCTCGCCTTTCTGTTCGCAACGTTCGGCACGGTCAGCGCCGTCGGCATCGGCTGCATGATCCAGTCCAATTCGATAGCCGACGCGCTCGACGACCACGGCTTCTCGCCGCTGTGGACCGCGGTCGTGCTCACCGCGTTGACCGCGATCGTACTGTTCGGCGGCATCGCCCGCATCGCCACGTGGGCGAGCAAACTGGTGCCGACGATGGCGGTGCTCTACGTGCTCGCCGGCCTGATCGTGGTGTTCGCGCACGTGACCGAAATTCCCGCGGCCGTCGCTCTCGTCGTCTCCACCGCCTTCACCGGCACGGCCGCGGCCGGCGGCTTCGCCGGCGCCGCGGTCTGGGCCGCGATCCGCTTCGGCGTCGCGCGCGGCGTGTTCTCGAACGAAGCCGGCTTAGGCAGCGCACCGATTGCGCACGCCGCGGCCCAGACCGACAGCCCGGTGCGCCAGGGCCACGTCGCGATGCTCGGAACCTTCATAGACACCCTCGTCATCTGCACGATAACCGGCCTCGCCATCGTCGTAACCGGCGTCTGGGAGACCGGCGAGACCGGCGTCGACCTGACGACGATGGCGTTCGCCAGCGTGCTGCCCGGCAGCGAATACCTGCTGGCGGCCGCGGTCATCCTGTTCGGCTACACGACGATCCTCGGCTGGAGTTATTACGGGGAGAAATGCTGGCAGTATCTGTTCGGCCTGAATCAGGTCACGGTCTATCGTCTGCTGTATCTGGTCACGGTGTTCGTCGGGCCGCTGGTGCTGCTGTGGGAAGGCGGCGCCAGGGCCGGCATAGACCTGATCTGGCTGGTGGCCGACGTGTTCAACGCGCTGATGGCGCTGCCCAACCTGATCGCGCTGGCGCTGTTGTCGCCGATCATCGTCAAGCTGACGCACGAGTATTACGCGGACAAGAAATCGGGCGGCTGAGCGGGCGCGCGACGGGCGCCGCACCGGAAACGTGGCAAAAGACGCAGACCTGCTGACTTTGGCGGAAGCGAGCCGGTTCGCTTCCAAGCTGCTGGGCCGACAAGTCACGCAGTCCAATATCAGCTATCTCGTCCAGTACGGCAGGGTGCGAAAAAGCGCCGGCGACGGCGGCCCTGCCGTCCGTGCCGGCGATCTGGAAGACTATTATCGGAATCAGATAGGCCCCCAGGAAAAACGCTGGAAAGAGCAGCTCGGCGACGATCTCAACTGGCGGCTTTCTTTCACCGAATACCGGGAAGCCGAAAGAACGAAGCACGTCCATCGTCTGCATCCCTACAAGGGCAAGTTCATCCCGCAGCTCGCAGAGTATTTCCTGGACGGCCATACCGACGCTTTCAAGAAAGAGGCCTGCTTCGGGGAGGAGGACGTCGTGCTGGATCCTTTCTGCGGCAGCGGGACGACCCTGGTGCAGGCCAACGAGCTTGGAATGCACGCGGTAGGCGTGGACGTCTCAGCGTTCAACGCCCTCGTCGGCAACGTGAAAATCGGCACCTGTGACGTGGATCGCGTCGAATCGGTGTTCTCGCGCCTGACCGAGTCTTTGCGGGAATTCCGCAAGGGCGGCGCCCATCTCCTCTTTGACGCCGAACTGACGGATCGCCTGAAGGCGTTTAATCAGAAATACTTTCCGTCTCCCGATTATCGCCGCGACGTGAATCAGGGAAAAATTCCCGAGCGTCGTTACGCGGCGGAGAAGCTGAAAGAATTTCTGCCTGTTTTCGACGGTCTCGTGCGGCGATACGGCGTCGAGGTCGCGCCGCCCGGCGGGCGCGACTTTTTAGACAAATGGTATGCGCCGCCGGTCAGACGGGAGATGGATTTTCTGCTGGCGCGGCTGCAAGGGATACGCCGCGCCGACGTGAAAGACGTCGCGAGGGTCGTGCTGAGCCGCACGATCCGCTCCTGCCGCGCGACGACCCACGCCGATCTGGGGACGCTGAAGGAACCCGTCGCGCGTCCCTATTATTGCAAGAAGCACGGAAAGGTCTGCAAGCCGATTTTGTCGCTTTTCGGATGGTGGCGGCGCTATTGCGAGGACACGTGCCGGCGTCTGCGCGACTTCGGCGCATTGCGCACGGGAACGCATCAGCACTGCCTGGTCGGCGACAGCCGGACGATAGACGTCCGCGCGGCCCTTGCGGGAAAAAACAAGGCGCTTGCCGATCTGGTCGCCTCGCAGAAGATCAAGGGGATTTTTTCCAGCCCGCCCTACGTCGGCCTGATTGATTATCACGAGCAGCATGCCTACTCCTACGATCTCTTCGGTTTCTCGCGCCGGGACGCATGGGAGATAGGGCCGCTTTCCAAGGGCCAGGGGAGGCAGGCGCGCGCCTCTTATGCGACCGAGATCGCAAAGGTTCTGGTGAATTGCCGGCGTTTCCTGCGCGACGATTTCGACGTTTTCCTCGTCGCCAACGACAAATACGACCTGTATCCGCAGATTGCCGAGGCTTCCGATTTGCGGATCGTCCACCAATACAGACGCCCCGTCCTCAACCGCGTAGAAAAAGACCGCACGGCCGCATATTCGGAAACAATTTTCCACCTCAAGGCAAAACGATTGTGGCACTGATGTATAAGGCCGGCGGCCCTCTTTCAAACCCTCTCCCAGAGGGAGAATGAAGAGGCCCTCACCCGGAGGGAGAGGGGGAATGCAGAGTCCTTCTCCAGGATAGGGAGGGGGAAGGTCAATCGGGTGCGTATGCGTCGGCGTGGTACGACGAGCGCACCAGCGGGCCGCTTGCGACGTGGCGAAACCCCATCGCGCGGCCCATCTTGGCCAGGCGCTTGAACTCGGCAGGGGCGGCGTAGCGTCGCACCGGCCAGTAACCGGGCGCCGGGCGCAGATACTGGCCGATGGTCAGCAGGTCCACGCGGTGGCGGCGCAGGTCGCGCATCACTTCCTCGATCTCGTCGGTAGTTTCGCCCAGCCCCAACATCAGTCCCGACTTTGTCGGAACGTCGGGGAAGCGGCGCTTGTGTTCCAGCAGCAGCCGCAGCGATTCGGAATAATCGGCGCCGGCGCGAACCTCGCGGTAAAGCCGCGGCACCGTCTCGACGTTGTGGGCGAACACGTCGCAGGGCGCGCGCGCGAGCGCGCACAGCGCACGCGCAATCCGCCTGCGAAAGTCCGGAACCAGTATCTCGACGCGCGCCGTCGTTATCGCGCGCAGTTCGCGCACGCACGCGGCGAAGTGCGCGGCGCCGCCGTCGGCGAGGTCGTCGCGATCCACCGACGTGACGACGACGTAGGCGAGCGCAAGGCGGCGCACCAGCCGCGCCAAGCGCCCGGGTTCATATGGATCCGGCGGCATTGGGTGCCCGTGCGCGACGTCGCAGAACGCGCACCGGCGCGTGCAGCGGTCGCCCAAAATCAGGAAGGTCGCGGTGTTGCGCGAGAAGCATTCGTTCAGGTTCGGACATCGCGCCTCCTCGCAGACGCTGTGCAGCCGGTCTTGCCTGAGCAGCCGCCGCATACGTGCCACGCGCGAACCGGAAACCGGATCGGAGACCAGTTTTGCCCTCAGCCAACGCGGCCTGGCGAGAGGCGCGGCGCCGGTGGCGGTGCTGGCGACGGCGTTGGTGGCGGCGTTGGCGGCGGCCCTGGCGGCGGCGCTGCGCGCGCGCAACAACTTGTGCGCGCCGCGCCGGTGGGTGGCCGGGTTCGCGCGCGACGTTGCGGCGTGGACAGGGCGGTGCTCAGACACGTTCGTCCAACCGCGCGGCCAGACTCCGCGCAAGACCGAAAGCCGCGCTCTTGACGTCCGGCGCCGCGCCGCAGTCCGCCATTTGCGTCGCCCGCATACCGCGCATACCGCACGCGACGATGCCGTCGAAAGGCGACAAATCCATGCCGACGTTCAACGCGACGCCGTGGTAGCAGCATCCGCCGCGCACGCGCAATCCGAGCGAGGCGATCTTGCGCCCGCGCACATAGACGCCGGGGGCGTCCGCCAAGCGGTGCGCGCGCACGCCGCAATCGCCGAGAAAAGCGATGACGGCCCCTTCGAGCAGATACACGCAACGTCGCACGCCGAGCGCGCGGCGCCTTAAGTCGAGCAGCGTATAGAGCACGGCCTGTCCCGGCCCGTGATACGTCGCCTGCCCGCCGCGGTCGGTGCATACGACCGGAATCGAGCGCGCGACGCGGCGCGCCAGCGCATCCGGCGCGGTCGCGCGCCCCGCCGTATAAACCGGAAAATGTTCCAGCAACCAGAACTGATCGGCACTCGTCGCCGTGCGCCGCCGCGTGTATGCCTCCATCGCGTCGCGCACCCCGACGTATTCGCACCGCCCGAGATAGCGCACCAAAACGCCCGCAACCGGCGGCGATTGTGGCGAATCAGCCGTCATCGCGTCCATTCGGCGCAGCCGAACCCGATGGCGTGCGCCCGGCCCCGGCGCGATGCAGGCGACGTCCGCACGACGGGCCTGGCCGCCGTTATGCAAGCAGCCAGCGTCTTGCGGTCTCGTCATAAAGAATACGGCCTCTTTTCTTGAGGGTAACCTGGGCGTTTCGCACCTGATGCTTCCACTTTTTCCCGTAGGATTTGCCGTTGATGGTCAAGTGTAGTGCGTCATGGCACAAATCGGGAAGCAGCTGCCGGATTTCCTCGTTCAGCCGCCTTGTGGTGCGCGGCACGCGGTCGGCCAGCACCCGGCATATCGCGTCGCCGAAGACGGCGTTTGCCGAGCGCGGCCCCACCTGCGCTTCGGCCACGGCCCGGTTCAACGCCGCTTCCTTTTTGCCGAAGGTCCCAGGCTCGCTTTTTTCGATCAGAGGCCGGGCCAGCCGCGCGATTTCGCGCAGAGCTTCGTCGCCGACGATGGTGCCGCCTCGGGCAAACCTCTCCACGTCTTTGCGCACCCGCCCGACCGTCTTTTTGCCGCTGACGACCGCGCCATACTCGTAGTTGTGATCCAGCCCGGAACGGGTCAGATTGCCGGAGGTGATAATCGCCCGTTTGCAGTCCGCGACAAACACTTTGGCGTGCAGCCCGGGAAGCGTCGTTACCCCGGACTTCGGACTGAACGCGGCGAGCAGCAGAAGCGCGCCGACGTCCAAGGAACCGTTGACGATGCTGTCCATTCTTATATCCGTCAACACGCGCACGTCCGCCTCCACGGCGCCGAGAGCGGTGGATAGGAATCTGGCTTCGCGCAGCTGGATGAACGGACATGCTATCAACAGCTCCGCCTCGACACCTCGGACGAGACGCTCCAGTTGATGACGCCATCGCCTGCCGCACCACGTTACTTCGGGCATGATTTTTCAGCGCAACTTATCGGGGTGACACATTATGGATGACACATTATCACAGGCCCGGCCACGCCCGTCGGTCGGGAGTTTTTGCCGTCGACCTGATAGACTGTCGCCGCTGCAATGCCCACGCCAATGCCCACGCCAATGCGCACCCTCTACCCCAAAATCAGCGCCGAGCGGTCGTTTTTTTTGCCGGTGGATGCGCTGCATACGCTGTACGTCGAGGAATCGGGCAATCCGCGCGGGTTGCCAGCGGTGTTTCTGCACGGCGGGCCGGGCGCCGGTTGCGAGGCCGATCATCGGCGCTTCTTCGATCCCGCGGCCTACCGCATCGTGCTCTTCGATCAGCGCGGCAGCGGGCGTTCGACGCCGCACGCCGAACTGAGGGACAACACGACGCAACACCTGATTGCCGACCTCGAGACGATCCGCGAGCATCTCGGCATCGAGCGCTGGGTCGTGTTCGGCGGGTCGTGGGGCTCGACGCTGGCGCTCGCCTACGCCGAGACCCATCCCGAACGGTGCCTGTCGCTGATACTGCGCGGCGTGTTCCTGTGCCGGCGGCGCGATCTGTCGTGGTTTTACCAGGACGGCGCGAAGTTTCTGTTCCCGGATCTGTGGCGTTCGTTCGAGGAGGTCATACCGCCCGATGAGCGCGACGACATGATCGGCGCCTACTACCGCCGTCTGACCGGCGCCGACGAGCGGGCGCGGCTTGCGGCCGCGGTCGCGTGGTCGGTGTGGGAGGGCAAGACCGCGACCCTCAGGCCCAAGCCTTCGGTGGTTCAGTTCTTCAGCGACCCGCACGTCGCGCTGAGCCTCGCGCGCATCGAGTGCCACTTCTTTGTCAATGGCATCTTTCTTAAAGAGGGGCAACTGCTGGCCGACGCCGACAAGCTCGGCGATATTCCGGGCACCATCGTGCACGGGCGCTACGACGTGGTGTGCCCGCTGGAACAGGCGTGGCTGCTGCACCGACACTGGCCGCGCTCGCAACTGCAAATCGCCGACGAGTCCGGCCACTCGGCTTTCGAGGCCGGCAACGTCCACCACCTGGTCGAGGCGACCGACGCCGCGGCCAGGCGCTTTGGATGACGGCGCGCCGCACATGATCGCGCGATGATCACCTCATGATCGCACTGTTGCAGCGCGTCGCGCGCGCCTCGGTTGCGACCGGCGGCGAGACCATCGCCGACGTTGGGCTTGGTGTCTTAGTGTTCGCGGCGTTTGAACCCGGCGACGTGGCGGCGGCGGTCGAGCGCATGGCGCGACGCATCGTCGGCTACCGGATTTTCGACGACGACGATGGCAGAATGAACCGCAGCATAGGCGACGTCGAGGGCGAGATTCTGCTGGTGCCGCAGTTCACGCTGGCGGCGGACACGCACAAGGGCATGCGCCCCGGTTTCTCGACCGCGGCCGCGCCGCAACAAGCCGAGACGCTGTTCGCGCAGTTGTGCGACGCCATCGCGCGGCTACACCCGAAAACCGCGCGCGGGCGTTTCGGCGCCGACATGCGCGTGGAATTGGTCAACCAGGGACCTGCGACCTTCCTGCTGCGCGTCAAGCCCGATTGAGGGGCGATAGAGCAAGGGGAAACGGCAAGACTTCGGCATCGGCGGCCCACCTGTACGAGGAATTTTCACTTATAATCCGGTTCTTCCGACGCCTCTCCCAATGAACGCGCGTACCAGCAGCGTCCGGCGCCATACCGCCGAGACGCAAATTGACATCGAATTGAACCTGGACGGTTCGGGCAAAAACCGCATCGAGATCGGCATCCCCTTCCTCGAGCACATGCTCGACCAATTTCGCAAGCACGGCTGTTTCGATCTCGACCTCAAGGCCGCGGGCGACCTCGAGGTGGATCACCACCATACCGTCGAGGACGTCGGCATCGCCATGGGGCAATGCTTCGCGCGGGCGCTCGGCGACAAGAAAGGCATCCGCCGCTACGGCCACGCCTACGTGCCGCTCGACGAGGCGTTGTCGCGCGCGGTCGTTGATTTCTCGGGGCGCCCCGGCCTCGAATATCACGTCAGCTATCCGCGCGCGCGCATCGGCGAGTTCGACGTCGACCTGATTCATGAATTCTTTCAGGGCTTCGTCAACCACGCGCGGGCGACGTTGCACCTGGACAACCTGCGCGGCAACAACGGCCACCATATCGCCGAGACCTTGTTCAAGGCGTTTGCCAAGGCGTGTCGCATGGCGGTCGAACCGGATCCGCGCATGGCCGCCGTCCTGCCCTCGACCAAAGGCGTTTTATGACGATATAGCGGCGTGTGCCTTGCGGCGCGGGGCGCAGGGCGCGGGATAAGGCGATGCTCACCATCACCATCGTGGATTACGGCATGGGCAACCTGCGCTCGGTTGAGCGCGCGCTGCGCCACGTCAGCCCGGGCGGCACGCGGGTAGTCACCACCGGCGACGGGCGCCGCGTCGACGACGCCGACAAAGTCGTGTTCCCCGGGCAAGGCGCGGCCGGCGACTGCATGAGCGCGATCCACGCGCGCAAGCTCGTGCGGCCGCTTGCGCGCGCCGCCGCGGAGAAGCCCTTCCTCGGTATCTGCATGGGCCTGCAAGTGTTGCTCGGACGCAGCGACGAGAACGACGGCACCGACTGCCTCGGCCTGTTCGCCGGCGACGTCAGACGTTTGCAGGGGCGCGCCGACGCGGCGCCCGGTCTCAAAATCCCGCACATGGGCTGGAATCGCGTGCGCCGGACGCGCGCGCATCCGTTGTGGCACGGCATCCGCGACGACGAGCACTTTTATTTCGTGCATAGCTATCACGCCGAGCCGGCCGACGACGGCCTGATCGCGGCGCGTACCGAGTACGGCGGGGAATTCGTCTGCGCAATCGCGGCCGCTTCCGTGTTCGCGGTGCAGTTTCATCCGGAGAAAAGCGCCGACGCCGGTCTGCGTCTGCTGGAAAACTTCGTGCGCTGGGATGGAAAGGCATAGACGTGGTGCGCTATACTTGGAAGGCAGGCGCGCCCCCGCGCATGGGCAACCGTTATACTCCCGTTATGCTCCTGATCCCCGCGATTGATCTGAAAGACGGCAGATGCGTCCGCCTGCGCCAGGGCCGGCGCGACCAGACCACGGTGTTTTCCGACGATCCGGTCGCCGTCGCAAAGCGCTGGGCCGAGGCCGGCGCCGAGCGCCTGCACGTGATAGACCTCGACGGCGCCGCCAGTGGCAAGCCGGAGAACATGCACCTGGTCGAACAAATCGTCCAGAGTCTGCCGGATCTCCCGGTGCAGGTCGGCGGCGGCATACGCGACGAGGAGACGGTGCAGGCGTATCTCGACGCCGGCGTTCAGTACGTGATACTCGGCACGCGCGCGGCGAGCCAGCCGCACTTCATCAACGACCTGTGCCTGGAATTCCCCGGCCACGTCATCGTCGGCATAGACATCAAGGAAAACCAGATCGCCGTATCGGGCTGGTCGAAATTGGTGCACCACGACCCGGTGGACCTGGTGCAGCACTTCGAGACCGACGGCGTCGCCGCGATCATCCACACCGACGTCAGCCGCGACGGCATGATGAGCGGGCCGAACATAGAGGGCACCGTGAAACTCGCCTCCTCGATCCGCATTCCGGTGATCGCCGCCGGCGGTTTCACGACGCTCGACGACGTCAAGGCGATATGCACGACCGGCGAGGAAGGCATCCGCGGCGTGGTGCTCGGGCGCGCGCTCTACGAGGGGGCGTTGGACTTGGCCGAAACCCGCAAACTGGTCGACGCGCTCTGCCCGCCGCCCCGATCCTGAAGAGGTCCCGCCGATGCCGCTGGCCAAGCGTGTCATCCCGTGCCTCGACGTCGACCGCGGGCGCGTCGTCAAGGGCGTCAACTTCGTCAACGTAACCGACGCCGGCGATCCGGTGGAAATCGCAAAACGCTACAACGAGGAGGGCGCCGACGAGATCACGTTTCTCGACATCACCGCCAGTTCCGACGGGCGCGACATCATGCTCGACGTCGTCGAGCGCGTCGCCGGCGAAGTGTTCATGCCGCTGACCGTCGGCGGCGGCGTGCGCGACGTCGCGGACATCCGCGCGCTGCACCAGGCCGGCGCCGACAAAATCGCGGTCAACACGGCCGCGGTGGAGAACCCGGATCTGGTGCGCGCCGCGGTGAACAAAGTCGGATCGCAGTGCATCGTCGTCGCGATAGACGCGAAGCGCGGCAACGGCGGCTGGGAAGTCCACACGCACGGCGGGCGCACGCCGACGGGACTCGACGCCGTCGACTGGGCGCGCCGGATGGCGGCCTGCGGCTGCGGCGAAATCCTGCTGACCAGCATGGACAAGGACGGCACGCGCGAGGGCTTCGATCTGCCGCTGACGCGGCGCGTCAGCGAGAGCGTCCCGATACCGGTGATCGCCTCCGGCGGCGTCGGCAAGCTCGACCACTTGGTCGAGGGCGTCACCGAAGGGCGCGCCGACGCGGTGCTCGCGGCCAGCATCTTCCACTACCGCGAACACACGATACGCGAGGCCAAGCAATACATGCGCGCGCGCGGCGTCGAGGTGCGGCTGTGAGCACGGCGGCCAGGGCGGAGATCATCGGGCGCATCGCCCGGGTGCTGGAACAGCGCAAGGGTGCGTCACCCGAGGAATCGTACAGCGCCGCGCTCTACCAGCGCGGCGACGACGCCATTCTCGACAAAATTGCCGAGGAATCCGCCGAGTTGATCGAGGCCGCAAGCGGCGCCGACCACGATCACGTCGTGCGCGAGATGGCCGACTTGTGGTTTCACTGCCAGGTGCTGCTCGCACGCAAGGGAATTACGGTGGAGCGGCTGTTCGCCGAACTGGAGCGCCGCTTCGGAACTTCCGGCCACGATGAAAAACGAACAAGAACCGACCGAGACGCGGGAACCGGCTGAGACGCACGAAACGGCTGAGGCGCCGGAGAAGCGGAAGAGGCGCGGCGACTGCTCCTTCATGCTGCCGCTGCTCGGCGCGGGCGTGCTGGCGGTGCCGTCCTGGTTCGCGTGGCAGTGGATACAGGCTTTTCTGCAGGGCGGAAACCGCGAAGAACGCCTGGCGTTGTTCATGGCCGTATTCCCGGAGGCTTTGCGCAACCCGCGAGGCGTGGTTACGTTCGCGCTGGTGTTCGCCGCCGCCGCGCTGCTGCTTGGCTTGGCCGGACGGCTTCTGTGCCGAGGATTCGGAAAACCGCTCTCGGCAATCGTGATCCTGGGATCACTCCTGACGGCGGTGGCCCTAACCCTCAGCCTGCTATGAAGCACGGCCGAAAGGGTTTCGGCCCATTTTCTCCGCCCACCCTCTCCTAGGGAGAGAGGGTTACATTACAGGCCTGCGGACAACTCCTCCCGGAGGGAGAGGGCTGGGGTGAGGGCCGTTCCGGTTTTATACATCAGTAAGGGAACGCCCCCACGGTGTTCCCGACCAGATCCTTGCCTGCGTCGGTTTCTTGCGGCACGCGGCCCATCTGCCAAGCTTCATCAGTGCTTCGCGGCTTGGATACTTCATCAACCTGAGATCGGTGGCGTTGACCTGTGTGTGGCCGCTGAAACGCCGAAAACATTCATCAACGGCGGTGGTGTTGAGAAATGCGGCCAGCCCGTGTGCCAAAAATTGCGGCAATCCGTGCTTGTCCTCATGAAACAGGTTCAAATGGTTCTCGAAGCCCAGCGCGGGCGCGCCGCCAAAGGTGCCAGGATCAACCACGCCCGCCACAATTCGGCGCTTTTCTTCCTTTGACGAAAATCGGCGCACCACACAATAAAAACCGTTCGGATACAGCCACTTTTCGGTGTCGCCGTTGCGACAAATGGCGTTCGGTCTTTTCCCGTGCGCTCGCGGCCATATCATGCCGTCGGCGGTGAAGTGCCCAGGATAAAGCAAGGGGACGGTTCCCGCCTCGGGCGCGTCGCGCAGATGCTTTTTCAATCGAAAGTCGACCACCGGCCCGGTCGACACGCCGAGGCCGAGGTCGGCCAGAGTATGGCGGATGGCCGCGGATGACTCGATGATGTTTTTCTCAAAAGAAATCGGCACGTGGATAAATCTTTCCGTATCGTTCGGAAGCACAATTTGATCAAACGGATGCGCGTGTGCGGTGATGTCGCAAAAAGTATCGTCGGTCGAAGCGGAAACCGTTACCGGCCCTTGCCGTCCGCCGCATTCAAGCCGGATGATAACGTTTTCCTGTAACACGCCGTCGTCTTTGAACGTCCGGTTGCGCGCCTGGAACAAGTGCACGTGCCGGATCGCCGCGCGCTTCAGAATAAAATTGCGAAAAGAGCGATGGTAGGGCCCGTTGCAAAAGCTGCGAGGAATGACAGCCACAATTTGCCCGCCCGGAACCATCAGCAAAAGAGACAACGCGACAAAGGCCGAATAAAGATTGACGGTTTCAATTCCGACTTGGCGAAGGAGCAGGCGCCAACGGGAATTGCTTGTTATTTTTTTGTACGGCGGGTTCAGAACAGCGTGGGTATAGCCGCGTCGCCCGAATTGGACTTCGTTCACCGCCTGTTCCACAAAGTCGCCGCCGATGGTTTCCAGGGAAAAGGGCAGCTTGTCCGCGTATCCGCGCAGCAAGCGCCGCCAAAAGGTTTTCGGCCCATTTTCTCCGCCCACCCTCTCCTAGGGGGGAGAGGGTTACATTTTGCTGGCCCCTTTTCCCTCATTGGGGAGTCTTCGAAAAACACGGGGCGATTCAGGTTGGGGTGAGGGCCGTTCCGGTTTTATACACCAGCAAGGGAACGCCCCCACGGCGTTCCCGACCAGATCCTTTTTGCGGGCGTTAGAAACTGACCGAGCAGCGATTTCTTCTTTGCCTCGGTGCTTTTCGACACCCGTAGCCTGGTTGCCTCGATCGCCGCTAACACTGATACACCTCGTAGTTTCCGTCGGCGAATTGCTGAGATTTCATTGCCGATATGGTCGCTAATTCGTCGGCAGATTACTGAATTGTGCATTCTCGACGAAGCAATGCCAGTACATGTCTCTTTCGCGCGCGATTTTCTCGAGGTCGTTGTTCGTGTATTCGTGCTGAAAGCGGTCGAAGTCCGCGAGCATTTCTTCGACCTTGTCCACCAGTCGGTCATGCGGGGCGAATACGACGTTGGCGTGCACGTCGAGTTGATCCTGATCGAGGCATTCATTCGAGACGATCAGTTTGCCGGCGAACATCCAGCGGTCGCAACGCTGGTGCGGATAAATTGCGTGGGCTTTGCTCCACTGAACGTTCAGAAGGATTTTCGCCTTGCCGATGAGTTCATCACGCGCGTCTCCATAGGTGTTCGTCAGGTGAATAATTTTGATGCCTCTTGCCTCGAGGGCGCGCAGCACGTTGCCTCTACGCTCGTTGGCATCGCCGACGAAGGCCACGTCGTACTCGAAGGCACCCGCCGAGCAAGCTTGTAGTTTCGCCACCTCCCGCGGATCGCGGCGGTACGGGAGAACTATGGATCCAGGCGGCAAAAACCGCAGGTTGGACGGGGAGTGGGTCAAGACTTTGGGATAGTTCGAGGCGGTGTACTGGCGGCGGGCGTCTATTTGGTATCTGGGAATGCTCAATTGTTCCATGTTCCATACAAAAAGTTTTTCCCGCAAACGCGGGTTTTTTGCAGCCATCTTCTTGATGAAGCGGGGAAGCTGCATCCAAAAAATGTAAATCTCGCCGTTCTCCGTGTCGAACGAATAGTTTCTTTCCAGCAACGTGTCGTAATCGTACAATATCGCGTTGCGTATGGTGGCGCACGTATAAATGTAGTCCTCGAACGGAGTGTAGTAAAAAGTGTGCATTTCCGCGAAAGAAGAATAGTACGAACATGCCATGTGCCGGGGGTGAAAATATAGGAAAGTGAGGTTGCTTTTTTGCACGTGCGCGTCCACCGGGTAGGTGGCGACGATGTATGCGTCATGGTGGTGGGAGACGGTGGGTGCGCCGATGTAATCGGCGGTTGGCTCTTCGTGGATGTAAGTATCGGTGTAGGTGCGGGGCACTGGCGAGATGATTTTTTGGGCGGCGCGGGCGAGAACCGGATACTTTTCGATCCCGAATTCGTAGTACATCGTCGTGCATGCGTCGGTGGCGGCCTTGCGCATCTGACTGATTTCATGCCGCAAGCGCCTCGTCAGGCGGAGAATGAAAGGGGGTTTATCCATACAGCCATTTCTGCCGGTGTCGCAGATACCACTGCACGGTCTCATCCAGCCGCTGCTCGATTCCTCTCGGCTCCCAACCCAGACGCTTCATCTTGTCGCCGCTCAACGCGTAGCGCAGATCGTGCCCCGGACGCGACGAGTGGAAATCCACCAGCTCGTATTGCAACGGCTTGCCGACGCAGTCGGCGATCTTCAGCGCCAGTTGCAGATTGTCTATCTCCTCTTTGCCGACGACGTTGTATTTCTCGCGCAGCGTGTGGTTGGCCACCAGAAACTCGAGCGCGAGCGCCACGTCCGCGGTGCTGATGTAGTGGCGCGAACCCGGAATGGTGCGGGTTTCGTCGGCGTGGATCGGGATGCTCTCGCCGTCGAGAACGTGGCGGATGACCTTGGGAATATACTTCTCCGGGTGCTGGCGGACGCCGAACACGTTCATCGTGTGGGTCACGATGACCGGTATCTGGTAGGTGTTCTCGAACGCCAGCGCAAACTCCTCGGCGCCGGCCTTGGAGGCCGAATAGGGATTGCCGCAGTCGTAGCGGTCGTTTTCACGATAGTGCACCCCCGGCGGCGCCGGCCCGAAGACTTCGTCGGTGCTGAAATAAATGAGTAGCTTCAGCTTGTCGGATTGATAGTGGCGGGCGAAGTTCAGCAGATTGACGGTGCCGACGACGTTGTCCATCGCAAAAGACAGCGGATCCTCGATGCTGCGATCCACGTGCGAGGCCGCGGCCACGTGAAAGATGTAGTCGGCTTTGCCGATATGAGAGGCGACGGTGGGGTTGATCTCGGCCTTGAGGTCGTGCCACACCACCCGCAGGCGCCGCTTATAGTCGGGATCGTCGCCGATGACCTCGCTCAGGCGGTTGAGGTTGCCGGAATAGTCGAGGCGGTCGAGCGAAACGACGTTCCAGTCGGTGGTTTTCAGAAAATGTTCGATGACGGCGTGGCCTACGAAGCCCGCGCCGCCCGTGATCAGCAGTGTGTTCATGTGCCTCTCGGTCAGATTTTGAATTGCGATCCCAGGTACACCTTGCGCACCGTCTGGTGGGCGAGAATTTCGCGCGGCGTTCCTTGTGCGATGATCTCGCCGTGATGGAAGATGTATCCGCGGTCGCAGATTTTCAGTGTTTCGCGGACGTTGTGATCGGTTATCAGCAGTCCGATTCCTTTGGCTTTTAAGTGTAGCATGAGTTTTTGGACTTCGGCAATCGAGATCGGGTCTATGCCGGTGAAGGGCGCAGGATCACCCGTGGGGACGCGCTGGCGGGAAGACCCTGAAAGCGCTAAGCGCCGCCGGCAATAGGACATCTGTGCTTTGGAAACGGTAGGACGTTTGTGTTCTGGTTTGACACAAAATGGTCAAGCACCCCCCTGGAAGACGAAAAGTGCTACAATAATTCGGTTCGCGCCCGCGCGCCATCCTGTACGGAGCAAAACTATGAGTTGGGGTCCCCTGCAAATACTCTTGATTTTGGTGATCGTCGTGCTGCTGTTCGGCACCAAGAAGCTGAGAAGTCTTGGTTCCGACCTGGGCAGCGCGATCAAGAGTTTCAAGAAGTCCATGGGCGAGGAAGACGGCGCCGCAGACAAGCAGCAGCGGGTAACCGACGAGCAGGCGGCCGACAAGAAGGAGTAGGGCGCGGCGATGGCTGACTTCGGTTTCTGGGAGCTCGCGCTGATCCTGTTCGTCGCGTTGCTGGTCGTCGGCCCCGAGCGCCTGCCGGCGCTGGCCGCGACCCTCGGGCAATGGTTGGGGCGCGTGCGCGGCATCGCCAACCAGTTCAGGGCCGACTTCATGAACGAGACGCGCGCCGGCGACCTGAAAAAGATCATGAACGACACGCACGACGTGCTAGGCGACGCGCAACGGCGGATCAACCGCGATCTGCGCAACACCGATCCGCTGGTGCAATCCATCGAGGAGCAGATCGAAAGCGGGCGCTACTCGCCCGACGAAACGTCCGGCACCGCGCCCGCCGCCGCGCCCGCCGCCAGCGAACGCGCCGCGCCGCGTGACGAAACTCCGGACACAAGGGAAACCCCGAACACCCAGGATGTCCGATCGGAAGACCGGCCGCTCGGCAGAGACTGACGGCGAGCGCCCGATCGTCTCGCACTTGGTCGAGCTGCGCCAGCGGCTGCTCAAGATCTTCATCGGCACCGGCGCGATTTTTCTCGTGCTGTTCCCGTTCGCCAACCCGATATACAACTATCTTTCGGCGCCGCTGATCGAGTATCTGCCGCAAGGCAGCTCGATGGTCGCAATCGAGGTCGCCTCGCCCTTTCTGACGCCGTTCAAGATGACGATGCTGCTGGCGCTGGTCATCGCCATACCGCTGATCTTCTATCAACTGTGGGGGTTCGTGGCACCCGGTCTCTACCGCAACGAGAAACGCATCGCAATGCCGTTGTTGCTCTCTAGCACGTTGTTGTTCTACGTCGGCATGGCGTTCGCCTATTTCGTCGCCTTCCCGCTGATGTTCGCGTTTTTTACCGGCGTCGCGCCGCAGGGCGTGACCGTGATGACCGACATCGGCCGCTACCTCGATTTCGTCGTCAAGATATTCTTCGCGTTCGGCGCCGCTTTCGAGGTGCCGGTGGTGACGTTGGTGCTGGTCAAGGCCGGCTCGACGACGGTCGAGGGGCTGGCGCGCAAGCGCCCGTACATCATCGTCGGTGCGTTCGTGCTCGGCATGGCGCTGACGCCGCCGGACGTCATATCGCAAGTGCTGTTGGCGGTGCCGATCTGGTTGCTGTTCGAGCTGGGCCTGGTGCTCGCGCGCCTGGTCGAACGCGGCGGCGACGAACGCGCCGAGGGCGCGTCGCCGGCGACGACACCCGGCGAAGACGAACGCTAGGCCGCACCCGCTTGAACCGCGTCCGCGTCTGCTATACATTAGCCGCTCCATGCCGCCCGCCGTCAACAGAACGCTGCTGATCATCATAGACGGCTTCGGCATCAGCCCCGCCAAGACCAACAACGCGATTTACCTGGCCGACACGCCCCACCTCGACCGCCTGTTCGCCGACTATCCCCATACCCTGCTCGAGGCGTCGGGCCCGGCGGTCGGCCTGCCGCCGGGACAGATCGGCAACTCCGAGGTCGGCCACATCACGATGGGTTGCGGCTGCGTGATTCCGCAGGACCTGGTGCGCATCAACGAGGCCATCGAGAGCGGCGAATTCTTCGACAATCCGTCGCTGGCCTTCATGATCAAGAAGGCGAAAGGGGCGAACCGCCCGATTCACCTGCTCGGCCTGGTTTCGGACGGCGGTGTGCACTCCCATCTGCGTCACCTGCTGGCGCTGATCCGACTGGCGCGCGACCTCGAGTGTCGGCCGGTGGTGCACTTGATCACCGACGGACGCGATACGCTGCCGCGCTGCGCGCACAAATTTGTCGCTGAGCTGCAAGACCCGCTCGAACGCGCCGGCGGCGTCATCGCCACGGTGACGGGGCGCTATTACGCGATGGACCGCGACAACCGCTGGGAGCGCACCGAAAAAGCGTGGCGCGCGCTGGCCACGGCCGACGGCGCGCGCGCCGACGATGCCGCGGCCGCAATCAGTGCGGCCTACGAAGCCGGCGTCAGCGACGAGTTTATCGAACCGACGGTGCTGCCGCACGCACGGCCGCTGGCCGGCGAGAACGTCATCCTGTTCAACTTTCGCAACGACCGCCCGCGCCAGCTGATCAAGGCGCTGGCCATCGCCGACTTCGACAAGTTCGACCGCGGCGGCGCGGCGCTCGCCAACGTCGCGACGATGACCGAGATAGACCAAAGCTTCCCGTGTCTGATCGCGTTCTCCCCGATCCGCCCGAAGACGACGCTCGCGCGCATCATCAGCGACGCCGGCCTGAGACAGTTTCACTGCGCCGAGACCGAGAAATACCCGCACGTGACGTTTTTCTTCAACGGCGGCGTCGAGCAGCCCTTGCCGGGCGAAGACCGCGCGTTGATCAAGTCGCCGAACGTTGCGACTTATGACGTCCAGCCGGAGATGAGCGCCAAGGAAGTCGCCGACGCGACGATAGCCGCGCTGCGCAAGAAGGAGCACGCCTTCGCCGTCGTCAACTTCGCCAACGCCGACATGGTCGGGCACACCGCGACGCCGGAACCGATTATCAAGGCCGTGGAAACGGTCGACCGCGAAGTCGGGCGCATCGTCGAGGACGCGCTCGCGCACGGCTGGACGACGCTGATCACCGCCGACCACGGCAACTGCGACGAAATGCTGGACACCGCCACCAAGCAGCCGAACACGCAGCACACCAACAACCCGGTGCCGTGCCTGATCGTCGCCGGTGACGGCGCGCCGAACCAACTGGCCAGCGGTTGCAGCATCAGCAGCATCGCGCCGACGGTGCTCGAGCTGATGGGGCTTGCGATCCCCGAGGAGATGGAGGCGCCGTCGGTTATCGTGAACCGAGCGCCCTAGCGCCCTGGCACCCTCACGGCCGGAACTCAGGACGCGGCGTGCGCAGCGCGGTTGGCATAGGCGCGCAGAATCTGGTACACCCGCTGCATCGGGTAGTCTTTGCGAATCGGAATCGCGGTGCCGCCCTGGCGCGTGCGCGCGCGGTAGGAACCGAGCAACTGCCGGCGGGTCGCGGGCGGATACTCGTCGAAGTCGTGCAGCAGTTTGCGCTTGACCTTGCCCTCGACCTCGATCTCGCGCGTGCCGGGCGGGACGAACTCGCGCTGGTGACCGTGCACCTTCAGGCCCGCGAAATACACGCGGTAGCGCACTTCCGGACAGATCTTGATACGCGCCGTCACCTCGCGGCCGCCACCCGCGCCGAGACAAAGCTTTCTGGTGTAAGTGAGGTGGCGCGGCGTGGCCTTCACGTCCCAGGCGCTCACCGCCGATTGCAGGAACGCGATGTTCCCGTCGCGTCCGCGTCCGCGGACGTCGTCGCGGATCTCCTCCTCGCGGGCGTCGTCGTACGTTTCGTAGTCGCGCTTGCGCAGTCCGCCCGGCGCGCGCCCCTCGTCGCAAATCGCGGCGACCTGCTCGCGGGTGTAGCCTTTTTCAAGATAGTAGTCGACGTCGGCGCGCGAACACGCCGAAGCGACGCCGGTCGCGGCGCACAACGCCACGGCGCAGACCAGGATGAATGTGACTTTCGTCTCTTTCAATTTCAGCGCAAACCGTCGAATCGCCCGTTGTGAACCGGTTCGGCCCGCGGCCCGTGCGTTTTTCCTCATCGTTCACGCGTGGTCGGAGTGAGAGGATTTGAACCTCCGGCCCCTGCCTCCCGAAGGCAGTGCTCTACCAGGCTGAGCTACACTCCGATCGCGGCACAGGCCGCGCCATGATAGCACAGCACCTCAGGCCGCGGCGGCGACGTTTTTCAGTTCGGCGACGATGGCGTCGCGCGCGCGCGCGGCCAACTGACGGCGGTCGACACCGCGCGGGTCTATCGGCGGCGTGAAGCTGACGACGGCGGCGATGGACTTCTCCTTCAGCAGCGACAGGATGTGCTGAAACAGCGTCTGGTCGCGGGTGAACGGCACCAGCGCGCTGACGCCGCCGTCGCCCGTGGGGTAGCACAACACTACCGGTTGCACGAGAACGCCGGTGTCGATCGCGGCCGCCAACATGCGCGGATAAAAAGGTCGCACCGAAGTGCCGTCGGTGGTGGTGCCCTCGGGAAACACCGCGACCGCGACGCCGCGCGACAGACGCGCGCCGATTGCGTCGAGCGCGCCGCCGGCACCGCTGCCGCGCTCGATGAATATGGTGCCGAAACGCACCGCCAGACGGCCGAAGACAAACCAGCGTCTGACTTCGGCCTTCGACAGGAAACACACCGGGCACACGCTGCCTATCAACAGAACGTCGAGCCACGAGACGTGGTTCGAGACGATCAGCCGGGTGCCCTCGCGCGGCTGTCCGCGCACCTCGACGCGCACGCACAACAACCTGAGGCAGCGGCGCATCAGCCACGATATCACGTTTTGCTGAAAGCGGCTGACGCCGCTTTCCGGCTTTGCCGGCAGCAGGAAGAACGACAAGATCAACGCGAGCAGCACGTGCGAACCGGCCAGCAATATCCTGGTTGCGCAACGCAAATTCTTCATGCGCCCGTCACGCGTTCACGCGTCGAGGCGCACGGCGGTCGCCTTCAGGTAATCCGCGAAAGCGCCGAGGTCGCGCAACGGTTCGGCGCACGCCGTGCCCCGGCACGGGTACGCGATCGCGGCGCCGGCGGCGCGCTTGTCGGCAAGGGCCCGCGGCAGGCCCCGCGTCCGTGCCGGGAGCGCGAAACACAAGCGCGCCGGGTGGCAATGCCGTGCGGCCTCGCGCGACCACCGCCGCAAGGTTTCGCCCGCGCCTCGGATGATGACGATCTCCGGCGGTTCGCGTTGCTCGGCGTAGGCCCTCAACAACGTCGCGTGCTGTTCGGGGGCGCGTTGCATGGCGGCGGCCGCCCGCTCCAGCGCGCGCGCCGCCGCGCGCAGGTATCTTTCGTCGCCGAGTATCCCGCCGAGGCGCCCGAGCGCGAGCGCGGCCGTGCCGTAACCCGACGGCGTCGCCTCGTCGGCCAGCACGCGCGGGCGCTCGAGCAGGTTCTCGTGATCGTGCGACGTGAAATAAAAACCGCCGCGGTCGCGGTCCTCGTAGTGATCGAGCAACAGGTCGGCGAGGCGCACGGCGAAGTCGAAATCCCCGTCGTCCCAGGACGCCTGGTTCAGATACAGGATCGCGTCCACGAGAAAAGCGTAATCGTCGACATAGGCGTTGAGACGCGCGGTGCCGTCCTTGTACGCCGCAAGCAGGCGCCCGTCCCGCCACATGGCGCCGCGGATGAACGCCAACGCGCGCCGCGCCGAGGCCGCGTAATCCGGCTCGTCGAGCAGCCACGCGGCCTGCGCCATGCCCTTGATCATCAGCGCGTTCCACGACGCAAGGATCTTCTCGTCGCGCCCCGGCGGCGTGCGCGCGCACCGGTGCTCGAAAAGTTTTTGCCGCGCGCGCTCAAGTACGCGGCGCACGTCGTCGGGCGCGCGTTCGACGTGGGCCGCGGTCTGAGCGACGTCGTGGTGTTCGGCCAGATGCCAGCGCCCTTCAAAGTTCGCCGGCGCGTCCAATCCGAAGCGGTATTCAAAAGCGGCGTAGTCCGGCCCCAGCAGACGCTCGACCTCGGCCTTGTCCCATAGGTAATACGCGCCCTCGCCCTGCGGCGAATCCGCGTCCAACGTCGAGTAATAACCGCCTTCGGGCGACTGCATCTCGCGCATGACCCAGCGTGCGGTCTCGCGCGCCTTGTCGCCGAAGCCGGCGCCGCCGCCGACGCTCCACGCCCGTGCCAGCAACCCGAGCAACGGGCCGTTGTCGTAGAGCATCTTCTCGAAGTGCGGAATCGCCCAGCGCTCGTCCACCGAGTAGCGGTAGAAACCGCCGCCGAGCTGGTCATAGACGCCGCCGCCGCTCATGCGCTCCAGCGTGAACAACGCGACGTGCGCGCTGCGCGGATCGTCGGTGCCGGCGGTCTTGTTGCGTGCCCAATGGTCGAGCAGAAACTCGAGACAGGCGCACTGCGGGAACTTCGGCGCGCCTCCGAAGCCGCCGTGGCGCGAATCGAACGCGCTTTCGAGCGCGCGCGCGGCGTCGTCCGGCAGGCGCGGCGACGGTGCGGACGCCGCCGCGTCGCCGTCGTATATCGCCGCGAGCGCACCGCGCACCGCGTCGGCCTGGCCGCGTATCTCGTCGCGTCGCTCGCGGTAGTAATCATGGACCAGACGCAGCACCTCCATGAAGGGAGGCATACCGTGGCGCCGCTCTTTCGGAAAGTAGGTGCCGCCGAAGAAAGGCGCCTGGTCGTCGGGCGTCAGAAACATCGTCAGCGGCCAGCCGCCGCTGCGCTGCGTCAGCAGCACCTGCGCGGTCTGGTAGATCTTGTCGAGGTCGGGGCGCTCCTCCCGGTCCACCTTTACGTTGACGAACAACTCGTTCATCAAGGCCGCGGTGCGCGCGTCCTCGAACGACTCGTGCGCCATCACGTGGCACCAGTGGCAAGCCGAATAACCGACCGACAACAGCACCGGCTTGTCCTCGGCGCGCGCCTTGGCCAGCGCCTCGTCGCCCCACGGAAACCAGTCCACCGGGTTGTCGGCGTGCTGTCGCAGATACGGGCTGGTCTCGTCCGCCAGGCGGTTTTGTCTTGCGCTCATCGCGCGCGCTATGTTACCCGACATTGCCGCATTTTACGCGGCGTCGGTTACCATAACCGCGTGCTGACCTTTCCCGAGTTCGATCCCGTGGCGATTTCCTTCGGCCCGTTGCAGGTGCGCTGGTACGGCCTGATGTACCTGCTGGGCTTCGCCGCCTTTTATTTTCTCGGTGTGCGCCGCGCGCGCCTCGCGTGGCAAAAGATCGAGGAGTCGCAGGTCGCCGACCTGCTGTTCTACGGCGTCATCGGCATCATCGTCGGCGGGCGCGCCGGCTACGTGCTGTTTTACAACTTCTCTGCTTTCGTGCACGACCCGTTGATGCTGTTTCGCGTCTGGGAGGGCGGCATGAGTTTTCACGGCGGCCTGCTGGGCGCGCTCGTCGCGCTGTCGGTGTTCGCGCGCGCGCGCGGCCTGGGATTTTTGCAGGCCGCCGATTTCGCCGCGCCGCTGGTGCCTGTCGGCCTGGGTGCCGGGCGCATCGGCAACTTCATCAACGGCGAATTGTGGGGGCGTGCCACCGACCTGCCGTGGGCAATGGTCTTTCCGGCCGCGGGCGACGTCGCGCGCCATCCCTCGCAACTGTACGAATTTCTGCTGGAGGGCGTCGTGCTGTTCGCAATCCTGTGGTTCTACTCGTCGCGTCCGCGCCGCGCCGGCGCGGTAAGCGGCACGTTCGCGCTGCTCTACGCGGGTATGCGCTTTGCGGTCGAGTTCGTTCGTGAACCCGACGCGCACATAGGCTATATCGCGTGGGGCTGGCTGACGATGGGGCAGATGCTGTCGCTGCCGCTCGCCGTCGCCGGCGTCGCTTTGATCGCGTTCGGTATGCGGGCGGACGAGCACCATACACACGCGCCATTGTCTCGCAAACTGCCCCGTTCACGCGCAAAGAAAGAGCGCAAGCCGGCGCCGCGCGCGGTTCGTTAAGAGGTCGGAACCACGGTTTCTCCGACCGATCGGATTCGCGGCACTGTATCCGCAATTCCCGCCACGTGGCGCTCTCCGGCGGACGCCGGGCACCGACTCCGGCGAACGGCGGCGCCACGTAATTACGTGCCGGGCTTGGCCGTATCTTCATTCAGCAGTTTCAGGTATTCGGTATAGACGAAAGCGCGGCGGTTGCGTTGTTCCTCGTCCAGCGGGTGTACCATGCCCTGTTCGTAGAGGCGTTGCAGCGCCCTTTGCGCGGTCGGGTAGGAGGAGCCGATGGCGTTGGCGAGCGCTCTGGTAGTGCTGATGGGACGCCTGCAAAACTCGGCATGCGCGGTGTTCACCGAGCGGGGCACGCCGGCTGAATTGACGTGGGCGCGGTCGCGCCCGATCAGACTCGCCAGTTTTTGCGCCCGCGCCTCGGTCTCGCCGGCCACGTCGCACACGCCGGTGAAAAAGAACGCGAGCCAATCCTCCCGTCCGGCGTCGCTGCCCGCGCCGTCGAGCAATTCGTGATAGCGGCGGCGGTTGCGCTTGAAGTGCAGGCTCAGGCACAACAGCGGACGGCGCGGCGGTTGGTCGCGATGCAGAATCAACGTGACCAGCAGGCGCGCGATGCGATGGTCGCCGCGCTGGAACGAGCGGTCGGCTGCGAACCGCGCGTGCACCAGCGCCGCCGTGGTCAGCGCGGGCGTCGCCGCGTCGCGCAACAGGGGTTCCAGGCTCGCCAGGCGCGGTTGTGTCGGTTGCGGCGGCGGGAGTCTCGCGCCCACTTCGCGCAACAAGGGTGCGTCGAGCGGCGCGCCCTCGCGCAGCCGCTTAAGGCCGTGTTCCAGCGCGCCGACGTGCGCGAGGCTCTCAGACACGTCATCCGGCACGCGACCGGTTTCCGCAATTTCGCCTCGCAGAAGATCCGCCAGCGAGAACCGCGCCCCCTCGACTTGCGCCGAAAACACCGTCTCGCGGCGCACGCAACAGGGGAGCAGGGACGGCGCCTCGCGGACGGCGTCGAGACGTTCGAGGGCCGCCTGCGCCTCGGGCAGCAAGTCGTTCATCGGCATAATCCAGCCCTTGGGAATTGTATACGCAACGTGACAAACCAGGTCGAGTAGGGAATAAGGATTGGCTGATCATCACACGCCGTGCGCGGCCGCCGAACGGCAGGGGTTACGCGAGCACACGAACAAAACCGAGACGGCCACTACGCCGCCAAGTCGCTTTCCACGGGCAGGGGAACTCCGCGCAGGTCCCGCTTCACCGAACGCGCCAGCAAATAGGGCGACATCATACGCAATAAGGATGGCGAAAGATTCTTGCGGTAGATACCGACACGAGGCGATATCGAAAACGCTATAAGCGGCATCATCAGATGTGCGAAATATCTGCGCACCTGCCTCCAGTCCCCCCGTCGCGGAAATCGCACTTGGCTCTCGCTTAAGAACGGGCTGCTCTTACCGCCAAACAAGGCGATGAATTTCTCCAACGAAATGACTTCGAGGTTACGTTCATAGTGGGTAATGAAGCCACGCCACAAGTCGCGGCCATCCGGCGCCGGGCATTTGTCAGGCACCGGCTCGTCGTAGCCCCTATTCTTTTTCGTAAAATCATTGGGCTTGTAACGCCACAGGTGCTGATGCACCCCGTAGTGCCGCTGTAGAAACTTCAAATGCCAGAACCCGAAACCGGCGAATACATGTGGAAGCGGCCGCGACTGAAACAACAGTTCATAGGAGGCTTGATGCTCGTAATAAGTACCCCGCGATACCGGGAAAAACAGGTAGTCGCCGTTGCCACAAATCGGGCGCGGCCGGTATACGCCGATAGCGCCCGCGCGCGTACGCGCCAGATTGACGCCCGGGACTAACACGCTGCGGCCGCCGGCGCGGCCGCTGCGAACAAAATCGGCAATTTTCGCGAAACGCGGCCAATACAAATGGTCGGCATCATGTTTGACGGCAAAGCGCCGCGTCGTCTTCGACAGCGCGTAATTGCACAACGCGGCGATTGTGTGCGGCGATTCGGGCCCTTGCTCGGTGTGCTCCTGGGTATTCGGGGGAAAAACCTCATGCGGATATTCGTACACCTTGAACCGGCCCGGGTACGCCGCCGCGTATTCATGCAGAATTTGCGGCGTGTCGTCACTACATTGATGGTGCACCGCGACGATCTCGTCGAAAACGTCTATACACGACTCAAGACCGAGACGCAAAAACTGCGCGCCGTTGCGCACGCGCAACATCGCGCTGATACCGTCGCGACGGTTGCGTGGTTCAAGTGCTTGGGGTTCGTAGTAACGGGCGGGAACGGGGGGCCTCATCCCGATGATTGTACACCATCGGATCCGGCGACGAGGCTTGTGGGAATTATGTCGAACCAAAGCACAGATGTCCTATTGGCGGCAGCGCTTAGCGCTTTGATGGTTTCCCCGCCAACGTCTCCACGGGTGATCCGGCGCCAGTCTGCGGCCTGAACCGCAGCGCCGCCTGGTTATCGCCTTAGCCACCACATTGTGTCCGATTAGGACGTTTGTGCTTTGGGCTGACATTGGCGTTTCGCGGGAATGACGGGGGCGGCGGGGCGTTTTATAATTCGCGTAATGCGTCCGTACCTCAGACTGCTGGAGGAAATTCTTGCGCGCGGCGTGCGCAAGGAAGACCGCACCGGCACCGGCACACTGTCGCTGTTCGGCTGGCAGTCGCGCTACGACCTGAGCGCGGGTTTCCCGCTGCTGACGACGAAAAAGATCCATTTCAAATCGGTCGTCCACGAGCTGCTGTGGTTTCTGAAGGGCGACACCAACGTCGCCTATCTGAAAGACAACGGCGTCTCGATATGGGACGAATGGGCCGACGAGCACGGCGACGTCGGCCCGCTCTACGGCGCACAGTGGCGCGGGTGGCGCGCCGCCGACGGCGGCCGCGTGGATCAAATGCGCGGCGTCGTCGAGGCGATCAGGCGAGACCCCGACTCGCGCAGACTGCTCGTCAGCGCGTGGAACCCCGGCGAGTTGGGGCGCATGAGGCTGGCGCCGTGCCACGTGCTGATCCAGTTCTACGTCGCCGGCAACCGCCTGTCGTGCCAGTTCTACCAGCGCAGCGCCGACGTCTTCCTGGGGGTGCCGTTCAACGTCGCGTCCTATGCGCTGCTGACGGCGATGGTCGCCCACGTGTGCGAACTCGCGCGCGGCGAACTGATCCACTCGATCGGCGACGCGCATCTGTACCGCAACCACCTCGACCAGGCGCGCGAACAACTGACGAGAGAACCGTTGCCGCCGCCGCGCGTGCGGCTGAACGCGGCGGTAACCGATCTGTTCGACTTTCGTTTCGAGGACGTCACCCTGCTCGACTATAACGCGCATCCCCACATCGCGGCGCCGGTCGCAGTATGAACGCGTCGCTGATCGTGTGCCACGCGCGCAACCGCGTCATCGGCGCGGGCAACCGCATGCCGTGGCATCTGCCCGCGGATTTGCGGCGTTTCCGGGAGACCACGATGGGGCACCCCGTCGTCATGGGACGCCGCACGTTCGACGCGCTCGGGCGCCGCGCGCTGCCCGGGCGCAGGAACATCGTCATGAGCCGCGGCGAGCTCGCGGGCGCGGGCTTTGAAACGGCGGCGAATCCGGAAAGGCTCGAACGGCTAGTCGGCGGTGCGCGTTTCTTCGTAATCGGCGGCGCCGAGATCTACCGCCTGTTGCTGCCGTTTGCCGACACGATTTACCGCACGCTGCTCGAGGCCGAACTCGACGGCGACGTGCTGTTCCCCGAACTCGACGAGCGCGAATGGCGGACGCGCGAGCAGGGCCGTCATCCGGCGGACGAGCGCAACGCCTACGGCATGCGCTTCAGCGTGCTTTCGAGAGTCGCGCCGCGCGCACGCGGCGCCGTGACCGGAAACGGCGGCGACAAGCCCGCGGTCAGTGCTCGCCGCAACCCACGCTGAACGCCTCCCGGCGCCCGGGCTCGAGCCGAAACGCGGTCAGACGCCCGCGCCATACGCAGCCGGAATCGAGCGCAACGCAACCGGGCATCCGCCGAAAACCCAGCGCCGCCCAATGGCCGAACACGACGGTGCAATCGCCGTGGCGGTGCGGCAATTCGTACCACGGATGCAGACCATGCGGCTGCGAACCGGGCGGCCCGGTCTGCTCCAGATCCATGCGCCCGTCCGCGCCGCAAAACCGCAACCGCGTCAGCGCGTTGACGATCACGCGCGAGCGGTCGGCGCCTTCGAGCGCCGCGTCCCAACGATCGGGGCGGTCGCCGTACACAGTCGCCAGAAATTGCCGGCGACGCCGCGCGCGGTCATCACCGTCGCCGCGCAACGCCGCCTCCACTTCGGCCGCGAGCGCCGCCGCGGTCTCGACGTCCCACTGCGGCAACAAACCGGCGTGCACCAGAATCAGTTCGCGCCTTCGATCCACGTGCAGCAGCGGGCGGCTTGCGACCCATTCGATCAACTCGTCCGCGTCGGCTGCGGCGAGCACCGCGCGCAAGCCGGGGTCGTCGCTGCCGGCGACGCCGGTCGCCAGCCGCAACAGGTGAAACTCGTGGTTGCCGAGCACGCAACGTGCCGCCGCGCCGAGGCTTTTTACAAAGCGCAGCGTTTCTAACGATTGCGGCCCTCGGTTGACGAGATCGCCGGCGAACCACAACTCGTCGGACGCCGGATCGAAGCGGATTTTATCGAGCAGGCGCCGCAAGTCGCCGTAACAGCCTTGCACGTCGCCGACCGCGTAGAGGCTCATCGGCGGGCGGCGCTCATGGCGCTGATCACGGGTATCGTGACGGCGTCTCGTCGCGCGCTGGCAGAATCAGTGCAGGGTGTGCGGCGCGGTCAGCTGAAACTCTTCGATCTCGGCCTCGAATTCGGTGCCGTCTTCGGCGAGCATCTGGTAGCTGCCGCGCATCGTGCCGAACGGCGTCTCCAGGACCGCGCCGCTGGTGTAGCGGAAACTCACTCCGGGACGCAGATAGGGCTGCTCGCCGACGACGCCCTCGCCGGACACCTCCTGAATTTTCTGGTTCGAGTCGGTGATGATCCAGTGGCGGGAGATCAGTTGCGCCGGAACCTTGCCCTCGTTCAGAATGGTGATGGTGTACGCGAAAACGTAGCGATCCTTGAGCAGATCGGACTGTTCCTCGAGGAACTGCGTTTCCACGCTCACGTTGATGTCGTAGAGTTTGTCTGGCATGTCAAACCTCCCGGAGTTGATCGCCGTCATTGTTTAACATTTTGGGAATTATATACAAAAATGCACCACCGGGTGGCGTTCTGTATCAATTTGACGCTTCACGGGCCGGCTAACCCCGTATCCTCCACGTCCAGCAGCCCCATTCCCGGAGGCCTTCATACTCATCGCGGCGTCTCCTCTGCCCTTTATACAAAGGGCAGAATTCCAGTCCACATTGTCCCGATGACCGCAGGCGGTACAAATAAATACTGATTGCGACCTTCTACCGTTCTTATCTACATGCCCGCACTCATTGCACGTCTGGCTTGTGTATGCGGGATTCACGTAGTTCGTATTCGTCTTGTAATCCAGGCACTGATGGAACTTGCCCCAGCAGGTGGCGAGTATCACTCGATTCAAGCCTGCCTTCGCCCGGACGTTCCTGCCTGGATTCTCTTTGGTGCCCTTGGCACCGGCTGACATTCCTTTGATGTTCAACTTCTCCAGATGGACAAGAGAATACCCGTCGGCCACTTCCCTCGATACGCCATGGCACCAATTCCGTCTGGCGTGGCGCAACGTGGCCTGCGCCCTCTGGTGTAGCAACTGTGCGCGTAGCCATCGGTTCGACGCCTTGATCCCCTTCTTGCGGTTCGGCCCCTGACGCCTCGCCATCATCCTCTGATAACGCCTGACGCGCCGCTCAGGCCTTGCCGTATCCGGGATACGATACATCGTCCCGTCGGACAACGTTACCTGGCCGACGTTTCGATCTATTCCTACAGAGTACTCTGCTTTCGACACTTCGGTCTGCTCCACTTCGTATGTGATATACGCATACCACTTGCCGCATTCCCGCTTGACCGTGCCGGACTTTGGCACGCCATCCGGGTATGGGTTGTGGCCAAGCAGTAGCACCTCGCCTATCTCGGCGATGTACAGGTAGCGCCCACGCATACGGAATGCACCGGCACATAACGGGAAGCTATCCGGGCGGACATACTTGGCATGGAAACGTGGCAGGCCTCCTTCCTTCTTAGAGAACCGCCGATATGCGGTTTCTATCGGTTTCAATGCCTGGCGCACTATCGGCATGGAATACTCCTGCAACCACGTATCGCCATCCCTTCGCAAAGCCGTGAACCGCTTACCAAGCGAATAAAACCGGTAATCGCACTCGCCTTCCTCGGCATACTCATCCCGCAACTTCCCCACGAAATGGTTCCACACATAACGGCACGCCCCTGCCGTGCCCGCCAACTTGCGGGCTTTGGCCTGCGTGCCGGCATGTAACCTGTATCGGATTGTTCGATAAACTTTCATAAACTCGTCAAGACGGCACACTATACATTGATCACCATTACGATGGTGCATTTTTGTATATAGTTCCCAACATTTTCATAAACTGGTCAACACGCAGGGTTTCCGGGCGCTGGCCCGGATTTATCCCAAGCCGCTCCAACGCCTCCCGGTCAAACAGCGTCGCCAGTGCGTTGGCGACGGTTTTGCGACGCCGTGAAAACGCCAGTTTGACCAGCGAATCGAGGCGTTCCCGGACGGCGGGCGGCGGCGCGGGTTTCGGCAGCAGGCGCACGAAACTGGACACGACCGCGGGCCTAGGCGCGAACGCCCCGGGCGGCACGTCGAACAACGGGCGCACGTCGAAACAGCAGGCACTGACGACGCTGAGCCGCGAATAGGCGGCGTCGCCCGGGCGCGCCGCCAGCCGCGCGACCACTTCGCGCTGCAACATGAAGTGCAGGTCGCGGACCTGCTCGTGGAAGCGCACCAGCCGAAACAGCAGCGGCGTGGATACGTTGTAGGGAAGATTGCCGACGACCCTGAGGGCGCCGCCGGCGCGCGCGAAGTCGAATTGCAGCGCGTCTTCGCAATGCACGCGCAGGCGCCCGCCGGGCGCGCTCCACGCCTCGAGGCCGCGCGCAAGGTCGCGGTCTATCTCGATCACCGCGAGCCGCCGGGCGCGCTCGAGCAAAGGCCGCGTCAACGCGCCTCGGCCGGGGCCGATTTCGATCAGGTTGTCGCCGGGCGCCGGCGCGACGCTCTCCATGATGCGCGCGACGACCGCCTGGTCGCGCAGGAAATGCTGTCCGAAACGTTTGCGCATACCCGTAACCCTAAGGCTCCCGCGGCGCGCACAACTCCGCCGCCCGTCGCACCGCGGCCACCAGGCTCGAGGCCGACGCGCGCCCGCTGCCCGCGAGTTCCAGCGCCGTGCCGTGATCCACCGAGGTGCGCACGAAAGGCAGGCCGAGGGTCACGTTGACGGCCTCGCCGAAACCCGCGTGCTTGACGACCGGCAGCCCCTGGTCGTGGTACATCGCGACGACGACGTCGTATCGTCGCAGACGCCCGGCGACGAACACGGTGTCGGCGGGTAACGGCCCTTCGACGCGCATCCCTTGCGCCCGCATACGCTGTATGGCCGGCGCTATGATTTCCCGTTCCTCGCTTCCGAGACAGCCCTGCTCGCCGGCGTGGGGATTGAGTCCGCACACGGCGATGCGTGGGGACGCCACGCCGAAACGTTCGCGCAGGTCGTCGTGCACGACGGACAACGTCGTCTCGACGCCGGCCCGCGTCAACGTGTCCGCCACCGCGCGCAACGGCAGGTGCGTCGTCGCCAACGCGACGCGCATTGCGCCGGTCTCGAGCAGCATCACGCCGCGCCCGCCCGCGGCCGCCGCCAGGTATTCGGTGTGGCCGCTGAAGGCGACGCCCGAACGCGCGATCGCGGCCTTGTGCACCGGGCACGTCACCAGCGCCTGAAAGCGCCGCTCCAGACAACCGGCGAGCGCACGGTCGAGCAGTTCGAGCACGTAGGCCGAGTTGCGCGGATCGAGCCGCCCGGCGACGACCGGCGCCTTCAACGGAACGTGGAGCACCGCAAGCCGCCCGTGTCCGGCGTGCCCGCGCGTCGCGCCCGGCGCGAACGGCTCGAACGAGACTTCGGCGCCGGTTTGCGCGGCGCGGCTTGCGAGCAGATCACCGTCGCCGATCACGACGACGCCGGCGTCGAACGCGACGTGCGCCAGTGCGACCGCGACGTCGGGCCCGATTCCGGCCGGCTCGCCGGAGGTCACGATGATGGTGTTCACGCCGCCCTGCGTCCGGACGCGGCCTACAGCCGTATATCCACGTAGCGCCGTTCACGCAGGCGCAGCAGCCACGAGCGGATTTCTTCGTCAGATTTTTTCCTGCGGATTTCGGCGACGGCCTGGCGGCGCCACGTCTCGCTGCCCACGTCGTGCTCGCGCACGCCCAGCACCTGCAACAAGTGCCACCCGAAGGAGCTCTTGAACGGGCCGGCAATCTCGTTCTTCGCGCTGCTTTGCAGCTTCCCGGCGAACGCCGGCGCCATGCTCTTCGGCGACACCCAGCCCAGGTCGCCGCCCTTGAAGCTGCTGCCGGGATCCTGCGAGTACTTCTTCGCGTATTTGGAGAAATCCCCGCCGTCCTCTATGCGTTTCTTGATGCGCGCGAGTTTGCCGCGCACCACGGCGTCGGTGTCCATCGCGTTGGTCGGCATCAGGATGTGGCGCGCGTGGTACTGCATCTCCGTCGCCTCGGGCTGCCCGGCGTCGCGCTTGCCTTCGAGCCGAAACAGGTACAGCGCCTTGCCGGTTTTGATGAGCGGCGAAAACGCGCCGACCTTCATGCGCGCCGCCCTGTTCGCAAGCGGTCGCGGCAATTCCTCGGCGTAACGCCATCCCAGGTCCTTGAAGCGCGCGTTAAGCCCCTCCGGCGCGCGCCTCGCCGAGGCGCGCGCCGCCTCCCCGAAGTCGCCGTCCGCGGCCGCGTCGCGCAGCGACCTGAACCACGCGCGCGCCTGCTCGAGGCCGGCCTCGGTCTCCGGCAGAGCCAGCGCCACGCGCGCAAAACGATACTCGAATTCGACGTTGCGCGCCGCCAGAAACTCCTGGATCTCCCGCTCGGTGACCTCGATCTTGTCGGTCACCTCGCGCTGGCGCAGTTGCGCGATGATCATCTGCCGGCGCAGGTCTTCGCGCAACCGGGCGTAACTGCCGCCTTCCTTCTCCACCTGCTCCTTCAGTTCGGCGAGCGTCATGCGGTTGCGTTTGCCCAGGTTCTCCATCGCCTGGTCCAGTTGCGGTTCGGTCACGACGACGCCGCGCCGCGCCGCCTCCTGCAACTGCAATTTTCTGACGATCAACTCCTGCAACGCCTGCGCCGCCAGCACCTTTTGTTCGGGGATCTCGGCGCGCCGCTCGCGCAACGTCCGCCGCAGATGCCCCACGGCGTCGTCCAGCTCACGGACGGTGATAATCTCGTCGTCCACGACCGCGGCGATACGGTCGAGCGTCTGGCCGGCGGCGGGCGCCGCTGGCGCGTACGCGGGGTAGGCCGCGAGCGCGACGGCGAACGCCGCCCGCAGCGCTCGCGTCATCAACGGCAAACGGTCAATGCGCATCGTAACCGGGCACCCTGCGTTCGAGCAGCTCCCCCAGGCTGTCGCCGACGTCGCCCAGGCCGCGCAGGCTGAACTGAATACCGACGAAGGTGTCGTAATCAAGACCACCGCCGCCGACGTCGCCGCTCGCGTTGTTGACGTCCTTGAGTCGCCGCTGCGCGGCCAGGCGCACGCTCCAGCAGCAGCTGCGGTACTCGAGGCCGCCGAAGGCGTGCAGCGCGGCGTCGTTGCGAAGATCGCGCGCCGCGCTCGCAAACAGGCTCAGGCGTTTGCCCAACGGTGCGTGGAAGCTGGCGCCGGCCTGCTCGTAGTCGTCGTCGCGGTAGCGGTGAAACAGGTTGACGATGCGGTCGCGCTTGCGCCCGCCGCGAAACGACAACGTCGAGCCGTACTTGGCGGTGTCGCCGTCCGAGGCGTCCCAGACCAGCGACGACGTGAGGCGCACTCGGTCATTGACGTTCAGCGCGAACTCGCCGGCCCAGTCGGAACGCGCGGCGCGCCGCACGGCGCCGGCCGCGGCGACGCGGCAGTCGGCGCCGAGCACCACCTTGCGGTCGCGGAAGTGATACGTGCGGCCCAGGCTCGCGCGCACGGTCTCGGCGCCGTCGGCGCGACGCAGCAGGCGCGACGTCAGCGCCAGCGTCGCGCGGTCGGCGTCGCCGATTCGGTCTATACCGTTGAAACGATTTTCATCGAACAGGCGGCTGAAGAGAAACTCGGACTCGCAGGTGTCGTACAGCGGAATTTCGTCCTGCTTGCGGCGCGCCGCGTTCACATAGAAAATTTCCGGTTCGATGGTGTGGCGGTAACGCCCGGCGAAGCTATCCTTGGCGAACGTGAGGCCGGCGCGCGCGCTGTAGATCGGCAGCGAACGGCGCCGCGTCCGCTCGCGGCGGGTAGCGTAGTGCGTGTGGTTCAGGGTCAGCGCCGGCGTGAAGTAAAAACCGGGACGGCGGTAGTCCCAGCGCATCGCCAGGCTGCCGTGGTAACGCCTGCCGCGCCGAAGATTCAGACCGTCGGGAGCGGCGTCGTCGCGCACGTAGTCGTAGCGGTGGCCGAAGCGCACGGCCTCGGCGTGCAGATCAAGGTGCAGGCGCGAACCGCGCGGGTTGAAATTCGCGGCAACCGAGAAAGCCGGCTGCGTCTCGTACGGGCGGTCGCTGTATGCCGCGTCGTCGTCGGCGCGTTGCAGCGCCTCGGCCATGAAGCGAAAGCGAAAACCGCGCCAATGCAGATTGCTCTCCAGGTGGCTGCGAAGATAGGATTCGCTGAAAATATCGAAACCGGCGGGCAGATCCTCGAGGTATTCCTCGTCCGACACCCGCTGCCAGCGCGCGTCGAGCGAGAAGAAATCGTCTATCTCGGCGCGGTGCTCAAAGTCCCAGTGGTAACGTTCGTCGTCGTAGTCGCCGTCGTCCAGCCAGGCTGCCTCGGCGCGCCCGCGGTCGAGCCGGTAGAGATAGCGGTACCTGGCGTTGAGCTGGGCGCCCCGCCTCGAGTAGTAATGCGGCGTGATCAAGGCGTCGTGGTTCGGCGCGAGGTTCAGGTAGAGCGGCTGCGCGAACTGCCCGCCAGAGTCGCCGGAGCGGGCGATGCGCGGCGTCAGCAGTCCGCTCCTGCGCTTTTTCGAGAAGTAGTAGCGCGGCAGGTAGAAGACCGGCACGTCGGCGACGTGGAGCCAGGCGTTTTTGGCCACGCCGGTGCCCTCTTTGCCGTCCAACGTCAATTCGTCGGCGGCGATGAACCACACCGGGTCGGGATCGCCGCAACTCGAGTAGCGCACGTCGCCCCGCGCCTTGACCCGCTGCGTCCTGGGATTGTGTATCACGCGGTCGGCGCGCAGCCGATCGCCGCCGCGCTCGACCTGTACGTTGCCGCGAAACGCGGACAACCCGTCGGCGCGCGTCGCCAGTCGCTCCGTGCTTATCTTCACGTCTCCGTCACCGCCGCCCGCAGCCTCCTTCCGGCACAAGTCCTCGTCGGCGTGAACAGGCTGCCAGCAGACGCCGGCCAAAAGCCACGCCGTCGCCGGCAGCAGGCGGGCGCGACGCGGAAAAAGCTGTTGGGGGCGCATTGAAACGGCGACCGCGCATTATACAGGAGGGGGCGCCCGAGGCGGTCGCTGGCGCCGGGTCGTGCCGCACCCTCTGCGCCTCCCGTCTCGCCTCGGGGTTACCTCGCGTCGGCCGCGCCTTCCAGCGCGAGATTGTCGCGGTGGATCAGCTCCGCCTCGTAGCGCGCGCCCATGATCGCCTTTACCTCGGCGCCGCCCTTGCCGATGATCAGGCGCGCCTCGTCGGCGGCGTAGTTGGCGAGGCCGCGCGCGACCGGCCGCCCGGCGGCGGTGCGGCACGTGACCGCGTCGCCGCGCCGGAAGTCGCCGTCGAGCGCGGCGACGCCGACCGGCAGCAGGCTTTTGCCGAGTTCGCGCAGCGCCTTACAGGCGCCGTCGTCCAACGTCAGTGCGCCGCGCGGCTTGAGGTTCATGATCCAGCGCTTTCTGAGCGCGAGCGGCTGGCCGGCGGCCTGTATCAGCGTGCCGATGCGCTCGCCCGACGCGATGCGTTCGATCACGTCCGGTTCGCGCCCCGACGCGATCACGGTCGAGGCGCCGGACAGCGCCGCGCACCGAGCCGCCGCCACCTTGGTGATCATGCCGCCGCGCCCCAGTTCGCCGCTGCTGGGACCCGCCGCCCGGTCGAGCCGCGCGTCGTTCGTGTCCGCGACGTGTATCAGCCGGGCGTCGGCGTCGCGCGCCGGATCGCGTTCGAGGAGACCCTCCCGGTTGGTCAGAATCAGCAACAGGCCGGCGTCGAGCAGGTTTGCGACCTGCGCCGCCAGCGTGTCGTTGTCGCCGAGCTGGATCTCGTCGGTGGAGACGGTGTCGTTTTCGTTGATGACCGGCGCCGCGCCCAATTCGAGCAGCGCGGTCAGCGCCGCGCGCGCGTTCAGATAGCGTTGGCGGTCTCGGAAATCCTCGTGCGTCAGCAGCACCTGCGCGGTGGTCACGCCGTGGCCGGCGAAAGCCTGCCGGTAGCCCTGCATCAGCCCCATCTGACCGACCGCGGCCGCGGCCTGCAGGGCGTGCAGCGTCTGCGGTCTGTCGCGCCGGCCAAGCTCGTGCATGCCGGCCGCGATCGAGCCCGAAGACACCAGCGCGACCTGCCGCCCGCCGCGCACCAGCCGCGCGATCTGGGCCGCCCAGTCGCCGATCAAATCCAGGTTGAGACCGCAACCGTCGTCGGTCACAAGCGAACTGCCGACCTTGACGACCCAGCGCTTGGCGTCCGCGTGCTTCATCGGCGGGATTATATTCGATGCCTAGGGCCCAGCGCTGCTCGCGGCGCTTTATCGGCGCCGATTGCCGCGCTACCCGTTCGGGCAGGGAGTGGGGAAGGTACGACGGGAACAACGGGTGCAGGAAGCCGGGGGAGTTCGGTCGAGCGCAAGTCGGGCGCCGGCGCCCCGTTCCCGGCGGTCAGTTTGCCTGCCGCAGCAGGCGGTTCAAGCGGCTTTTGTGCCGCGCCGCCTTGTTCTTGTGAATCAGATTTTTGTTGACGCTGGAATCAATGATCGGCACCGCCTTTTCGTAGGCGGCGCGCGCGCCCTCGGCATCGCCGGCGACGACCGCCTTGGCGACGTTCTTGACATGGGTGCGCAGGCGCGTGCGCAAACCCGCGTTATGCAACCTGCGTTTCTCCGCCTGCCTTGCGCTTTTGCGCGCCGAAGTCGAGTTGGCCATAAAGTGCGCAGTCTAACGCCGCGCGCAACGTTGTTCAACCCCCCTCCCACTATCTGTCCGACCTTCTCCCTCCGGGAGAAGTTGTCCGCAGACCCGTAACGTAACCCTCCCCTCTAGGGGAGGGTGGGCTAAAATGTAACCCTCTCCCCCTAGGAGAGGGTGGGCGGTTTATGTATATAATCGCTTCCCTTTCGAGAAAACCCGATGAGCAGCAACCTGTTAATTGTCGAGTCGCCCGCGAAGTCGCGGACGCTGAAGAAGTACCTTGGGCCGGACTTCGAGATCATGGCCTCGTACGGTCACGTCCGCGATCTGGTGCCGAAAGAGGGCGCGGTGGACACCGAAAACAACTTCGAGATGAAGTACGAGATCATCGAGCGCAACGAGAAACACGTAAAGAACATAATACGACACCTGAAGAAGGCCGACGCGCTGTATCTGGCGACCGACCCCGACCGCGAAGGCGAGGCCATCTCGTGGCATCTGTGCGAAATCCTGCGCCAGCAGAACGCGCTCAAGAACAAGAAAGTGTACCGCGTGGTGTTCCACGAGATCACGAAGCGCGCGGTGCGCGACGCAATCGCCCATCCGCGCGTGGTGTCGGACGTCCTGGTCAACGCGCAACAGGCGCGGCGCGCGCTCGACTACCTGGTCGGCTTCAACCTGTCGCCGCTGCTGTGGCGCAAGATCGGCGGCAGCGGCCTGTCGGCGGGGCGCGTGCAGAGTCCGGCGTTGCGCCTGCTGGTCGAGCGCGAGGAGGAAATCGAGGCGTTTGAAGCGCGCGAATACTGGACTATAGAGGCGCGCCTTGCGAAGGACGGCATCGCCTTCGCCGCCAAACTGATCGAGGCCGACGGACGCAAACTAGAGCAGTTCGACGTCGCCGACGAGAAACACGCGAAGCGTCTGTGCCGGCAGATAGACGAAAACACCGGCGACTCGATTCCGGTCACGCGCTGCGTGAAGAAACAGCGCAAGCGCCGTCCGCCGCCGCCGTTCATCACCTCGACGCTGCAACAGGAGGCCGCGCGCAAGCTGCGCTTTCGTTCGTCGCACACGATGCGCGTCGCGCAGCAACTGTACGAAGGCGTGGATCTCGGTTCCGGCCCGGTCGGCCTGATCACCTACATGCGCACCGACTCGGTTACGCTCGCGCGCGAGGCGCTCGAGGACTTGCGCGCCTATATCGCGGCGCGCTTCGGCGACGCCCAGCTGCCGCCGAAGCCGAACGTCTATAAGACCAAATCCAAGAACGCGCAGGAGGCGCACGAGGCCATCCGTCCGACGTCGGCGGCGCGCGCGCCGCGCGACGTGCGCGCGCACCTGAGCGGCGACCAGCTCAAGCTCTACGACCTGATCTGGAAGCGCGCGGTCGCCTGCCAGATGATACCGGCGACGTTCGACGTGGTATCGGTGGACTTCGCGTGCGGCAAAGGCTGCACGTTCCGCGCCACCGGCTCGACCATGCGCGATCCCGGCTTCATGCTGGTCTATACCGAGGGCACGGACGACGCCCGGGAGGAGAGCACAAAAGCGGGCGCGGACAAGGAGAGCAAACTGCCGGCGTTGGCGGAAGGGGACACGGTCGACTTGCGCGAGGTCATCCCGGAGCAGCATTTCACCGAACCGCCGCCGCGCTACAACGAGGCGACGCTGATCAAGACGCTCGAGGAATACGGCATCGGCCGCCCCTCGACCTACGCCAGCATCATCTCGACGCTGCAAAGCCGCAACTACGCGGTGCTCGACAACCGGCGCTTTCACCCGACGCCGACCGGGCGCCTCGTCAACCGTTTTCTGACCGACCATTTCGACCAATACGTGGATTACGGTTTCACCGCGCGCCTCGAGGACGCGCTCGACGCGGTGTCGCGCGGCGAAAAGGAATGGGTACCGGTGCTGGACGATTTCTGGCGCCCGTTCAAGCGGCGCGTCGAGGATAAGGCGGCGATCACCAAGCAGGAGGCGTCGCAGGCGCGCGTGCTAGGCGACGACCCGAAGACCGGCAAGCCGATTGTCGTGCGCCACGGCCGCTACGGCCCGTTCGTCCAGATCGGCACCGCCGAGGACGACGAGAAGCCGCGCTTTGCGAGCCTGCGCAAGGGCCAGCAAACGGAGACCATTACGCTCGAAGAGGCGCTCGAGCTGTTCAAGCTGCCGCGCGACCTCGGACATACGCCGCAGGGGGAGCCGATGTTGGTCGGCATCGGGCGCTATGGGCCGTACGTCAAGTACGGCGACCGCTACGTCTCGATCCGGGAGGACGATCCGTACGAGATCAGCGCGGCGCGCGCGCTCGAACTGGTCGAGGAGAAAAAGCTGGCCGACGCGAAGAGGCTGATCCGGGAGTTTCCCGAAGCCGGTGTGCGCGTGTTGAACGGCCGCTACGGGCCGTACGTTACCGACGGTTCGCAAAACGCGAGCGTGCCGAAGGACAGGCAACCGTCGGAGTTGACGCTCGCAGAATGCAGGCAGCTGATAAAGGACGCGCCGGCGCGCAAAAGGTCGGCGAAGGGAACGCCGGCCAAAAAAGCGGCGGCCAAAAAAGCCCGCGCCAAGAAGAAGAGCACGGCGAAACGGCGCGCACCCGCGAACAAAAAATCCAGGCGCGCGTCAACGCCATAATTTCCGCGGCGTGCGCGCGCCGCGCGAGTCGAGCGTCAGCGTCTGCAAGCCCGAGTCCTCGGCCGCCGGCGCCGCCGACAGGCGCACGCATTCGGCGATGCCGCCGCCGCAGGCGGCGGCGGTCACGCGGTAGTGGCCTTTGTCCGACAGCGTGTCCTCCACGCCCAGGTGTTTGACCGGATCAACGGTGTAGGTCGCTTTTTCGGCGAAGTATTTGTGTTGCAGATACATCAGCTCGACCAGGTGGTTGCGCCCGTCCACTATCATCAGTTTCTCGCTGTACGCGCGGTAGGCCGGCATCGCCGTCGTCAGGAGCAACGCGACGATGGCGATGGTCACCATCAGCTCGACCAGCGTGAAACCGCGCGCGTGTCGCCGTCGGTCGTGCGCGCGCCGGCGTCTCATCGAACCGGGACGAATATGCGCACGGCGTCCGGCGCCGCCCGCGACGGCGACAGCAGCGCCTGCCCGAACAGGCGGTCGCCGCCGGCGGCGCGCACCCCGGCGGTGACCAGCAGGCGGCAGCGCCCGTCGTCATCGTCGTGCGCCAGTCGTTCGATGATAAAGCCGGCGATAACGCCGTCTTCGCCCAGGTGCGCGTCGGTGGCGGCCGCCCACGGATAGTCCTTGCCCCAACGGGCGACGCGCGCCTCGGCGTAGCGTCCGTCCTTATCGGCTTGAAAATCGGCCGCACAGGTGCGGGTCTTGGCGTCGCGCACGCCTGCCGCCAACGCCGCCCACGCGGTTTCGCGCAGGCGGTCGCGCTCGGTCGCGGCGCTTGCCAGCAGCGAGCGGTCGGCGGAACGCTCGAGACCGGCGCTGGTCATCAGCGCCGCCAGCGACAGCATCACCAGCACCAGCGGCAGGACGCTGCCGGCGCACGCGTGGCGCGCACCCGCGCTACAGCGCGATCGTGAACGCATGACGCTCGCCGGCGTCGTCGGCTGAGCCGGCGCGCGCGGCGATCACGGCCTCGATCTCGATTGCGAAGGGTTCGCCGGCGCCAGAGTCGCTCTTGGCATAGCGGAAGCGGTCGCCGTCGCGCACGATGACGTGCGCGGCGATTCGCCTTATGCCGGTGACGATTTCCTCGGCGTTCAACAGCGTCGAGCGCCGTTTGGCCTCGCTGTTCTCGTCGGGGAGCCGACGCCGGTACAGCGAAAAGCCGTCGCCGGACTTGCCGACGCCGACGTAGAAGACAGACGCCGTGTAGCGCGTGGCGACGGCACCGCCGCCGAACGCGAAATTGCCGGGCGCCATGCCGCCGCCCGAATAGCGCAGCGAACTCCCGCCGATGCCAGCGATCTGAAACAGCACGCTCGCCTGTTCGCCGCAGACCAGCGCGACGTCGCCGCGCTTGAAGCCGGCCGCGTCCGAGACGCGAAAGGAACCCGTCGCGGTATGGCTGGTGACCGCGACGGCCGGCAGCACCGCGCCGCGTATCACCAGGAAGTCGCTGTCCGCGCGGCGCTCGCCGGGACGCGCGCCGGTTTTTTTCATGTCCGTCGGTGTTTCACTCCCGGCATAGACCCGCACCGTGCCCTCGAACGGCCGCAACCAGAAGCGCGGGGCCGTGATCAAGTTGAAACGATCTTTCTTTTTCGCGCAAGACGGGATCACGCCGCTGACGGCGTCGGCGAGTTCGCGGCGCAACACGATCAGCTTCTGGGTCGCGGCGGCGCGCTCCTCGGCGGCGACGTGCGCCAACCCGGCGTTTTGCTGCAACGTCAACAGCGCAGTGATCAGCAGTGCGGACAGCGTCAGCGCCGACAGCATCTCCACCAACGTAAAGCCGCGCGGCGGGCCTGCCCCGCGACGAGTTCCGCCATGAGTTCCGCGATAAGCCATGCCCCATTGTCGGCGCACGCAAGACCACGCACTCGCGCCGCGGCGACGAAACGCCCCGTTTGGCCGACGAACGACGGCCGAAAACCGCTTTTGTTACGTCGCCGTGCCCGCGATGGGCATTCAGAATTAGACGGCAGGATGAACCGCCCCGTGTTTTTCGGAGACCTCTGAATAAAGGAGAATAATCAAACTTCTCCCTCTGGGAGAGGGTGGCGGAAGGAACCCCACCCAAACCCTCTCCCTCTGGGGAAAGTTGTCCGCAGGCCCGTAATGCAGCCCTCTCCCTCTAGGAGAGGGCGGGCCGAAAACCTCGTCAGTCCTGATTCCGACTCGGGACCATCCCGGCGGCAACCGCGCCGACAACGGTCGTGCCCACCGCTATCGAGGTGGCTACCAGCGCCGCCACGACAATCTCGAAGCCCCCGCTGACGTCCTTCAACTGCTCATCGGACAGCTTGTCGGTGTCCCCACCTCGGGGAACCGGCACGTGCCACGTCCTGCCGTCGTTTTCGTGAACTTCGATCACAAGAGATTCCGGCAATTTCTTGCCGCACGTCTCCTCGATCACCGCCTTCGGATCCTCACGCAGGCGCCTGGCAAAATCCGGATCGCCGTAGCACCGCGCGGCTAGAGTCGCAGACGCCGTATCCATCGAAGACGACAGATTCATCGTATTGTTCTGTCCCATTTTTCTACTCCCTCAATTAAAAAATTAATCTTGCGTCACGACGTCGCCGCGAACGCAATGCCCGCGCCCGCGCCCGCCGTCACCGTGGCGGCGGGCGATGATTCCGCGTCGGGTATCACACTGTTAAGGCCGAAAACCGCTTTTGCTATACTGCCGCGTCCGCGATGAACGTCCGAGAATTAGGCGGCAAGACGCCGCGTATCCACCCGACGGCCTTTGTAGATGACACCGCGCTGGTCGTGGGTGACGTCGTCATCGGCGCCGACAGCTCGCTATGGCCGATGAGCGTTGCGCGCGGCGACGTCGCGGCCATCCGCATCGGCGACGGCACCAACGTGCAAGACGGGACCGTGCTCCACGTGACCGGTGCCAGCCGTTTCGCGCCGGGCGGCTATCCGCTGCACGTGGGCGACCGCGTCACCATAGGCCACAACGCCGTCGTCCACGCGTGTACGCTTGGCGACGGCTGCCTGATCGGTATGGGTTCGACGGTGTTGGACGGCGCCGTGGTCGGCGACGGCGCGATGATAGCCGCGCATAGCCTGGTTCCGACCGCCAAAGAAATCGAGGGCGGCTTTCTGTGGATGGGCAGCCCGGTGAGAAAAATCCGCGAACTGAACGACGAGGAGAGAGAATTCCTGCTTTTCTCCGCGCGCCACTACGTGGAACTGAAAAACCGACACGCGGCGGGTGCGTAACACGTGCTCCGACCGACAAGACGCAAAAGAGGGCCGCGCCCCCCTGGTGCGTATTTTATAAGTTGATATTGTCTTGCCGGCAGGCCGGACAAATTGTAGAAAGGTGCGAGGGGCGCGCCGCCTGCCATCGGATGAGAAAGCGTTGTGCGCTTTGGGGCGGCGGCAATTACATTGTCGTGTACGTGATGGGTGGTTCTTCAGCCGCGCAACTCGCGGATTACCGGCGCCGTCTGCGGGCGCACGCCGCGCCACAGGTAGAAAGATTCGGCGGCTTGCTCCACCAACATGCCGAAGCCGTCAAAGGCCCGTCGGACGCCTTTTTTTTCGAGCCAGCGGACGAAGGCGGTCGCGCCGTCTTCGGTGTAGGCGAGGTCGTAGCCCCATTTCGCCTCGACCGATTCGGGCAGCGGCGGCACCTCGCCCGCAAGGCTGGCCGAAGTCGCGTTGACGATGCCGTGAAAGCGGCGGCCGTCGAGATCGCCGGGTGCGCACGCGGCAACGGCGCCGGCGGAGCCGAACAGGCGTTCGAGCGAACGCGCGCGTTCGACGGTGCGGTTTGCGATCACGAGCGACGCGACGCCGCTTTCGAGCAACGGCAGGATGATGCCGCGCGCGGCGCCGCCGGCGCCGAGCACGAGAACGTCGCGGCCGCTCGTTTCCAAACCGCAGTTGGCGTGCAGGTCGCGCAGCAGGCCCGCGCCGTCGGTGTTGTCGCCGTAGAGGTCGCCGTTTGCGCGCACCACCAGCGTGTTGACCGCACCCGCCGCGCGCGCGCGCGCGCTGGCGGCACTCGCCAGCCGATGCGCCTCCTCCTTGAACGGCAGCGTGACGTTCAACCCCCTGCCGCCGTCGGCAACGAAGCGCGCAAGCGCCGCGGCAAAGCCGTCGCGCGGCGCCTCGAGCAGCTCGTAGGCGACGGCCTCGCCGGTCTGCTCCGCGAAACGCGCGTGTATCCCGGGCGACAGGCTGTGCCCGACCGGGCAACCGACGAGCGCATAGCGGTCAACCGCCGTTGCGTTCACGCGCGCCCACCCTCCGCCATGGGTGTCTTGTTTTGGGTGTTATCCCGCATGTATGCGTCTCCAAGATACAGATTTCGGGAAAGCCTTGTTTTGTCGGCGAATCAGTGAATCTTTACCATCCCGCGAAAGTGGGAGCCCAGTTCAAAAACCCGGCGGCAACGCCGCACCTGAGGCAAGGGAACCCGAACCACCCTCTCGGAATTGAAAACTCTTCCCCCGCCAGTATAATAGCGCTCCTTTTACCGGAGCAACATTGTATGCCTAGCATTCGAGTCAAGGAAAGCGAACCGTTCGACGTCGCGTTGCGGCGGTTTCGTCGCGTCTGCGAAAAGGCCGGGATCATGGCCGAGGTGCGCAAGCGCGAGCATTACGAGAAGCCGACGGCGGCCCGTAAGCGCAAGGCCATAGCCGCCATCAAGCGCCACCAGCGTCGCCGTGCCATGAACGGGCGCCAGCACCGCCAGCACCGCCGCTACTGATTCATGCGGCGATGAAGTCGCGCATCGCGGACGACATGAAGGCCGCGCTGAAGGCCGGCGACAAGCGCCGCCTTTCGGTGCTGCGGCTGATGCTGTCGGACATAAAGCGCGTCGAGATTGACAAGCGCGCCGCGCTGGACGACGCCGGCGTCGTCGCGGTGCTGCAAAAGATGGCCAAACAGAGAAACGAGGCGATGGGGCAGTTCGCCGACGCGCAACGCGAGGACTTGCGCGCGCGCGAGCAATTCGAGCTTGAGGTCATCCGGAGTTATCTGCCCGAACCGCTGTCCGGCGACGAGCTGGCGCGCCTGATAGACCGCGCCGTCGAGCAGGCCGGCGCGTCGGATATGCGCGCGATGGGGCGCGTCATGGGCGCCGTCAAGGAGATGGCGCAGGGCCGCGCCGACCTGGCCCAGGTCAGCCGCGAAGTCAAACGGCGGCTATCCGCTTCCTGATACGCCGCGCGGCACCGCCGCCTCGGCCGTCGGCGCGCCAAACCCGCCCGCGCGTCTGCAAAACCCGCCTTCCTGTATGATTAGGTCGCAACCGACGCGAGTACGACGTGCACGACCCGATGCAATTTCTGAACCTGCCGCGCCAAAGCCCGGCGAAGACCGCGGTCGAGATACGCCTGCGTACGTTCGACGAGATCTACGGCTGCTACGATCCGGAGCAGGCCGGGCGCCAGGCCGAGCGCTGCCTCGGCTGCGGCAATCCGTATTGCGAGTGGAAATGCCCGGTGCACAACTACATACCCGATTGGCTCAAGCTGATCGAGGAGGGCAATTTGTTCGCGGCCGCCGAATTGTCGCACAAGACCAATTCGCTGCCCGAGATCTGCGGTCGCATCTGCCCGCAGGATAGATTGTGCGAGGGCGCGTGCACGCTGAACGACGGCTTCGGCGCGGTCACCATCGGCTCGATAGAGAAGTACATCACCGACGAGGCGCTGAAGGCCGGCTGGCGCCCCGATCTGTCCGACGTCGAGGCGACCGGCAAGCGCGTCGCCGTGGTCGGCGCCGGCCCGGCGGGACTGGCGTGCGCCGACGTGCTGGTGCGCAACGGCGTCGCGGCGGTCGTCTATGACCGCTATCCCGAAATCGGCGGCCTGCTGACCTTCGGCATTCCGCCGTTCAAACTGGAAAAGCAGGTCGTGCGCACGCGCCGCGCGCTGATGGAGGAAATGGGCGTCGCGTTTCGCCTGAACGTCGAGATCGGCGCCGACGTTGCGTTTCAGTCGCTGCTCGACGACTACGACGCGGTGTTTCTCGGCACCGGCGCCTACACTTCGATGCGCGGCGGTTTTCCCGGCGAGGATCTGGCGGGCGTGCACGAGGCGCTGCCGTACCTGGTATCGAACGTCAATCGCCAACTCGGATACGAGCGCGCGCGCGAAGAGTTCATCGGCATGGAAGGGCGGCGCGTGGTCGTGTTGGGCGGCGGCGACACCGCGATGGACTGCGTGCGCACCGCGGTGCGCCAGCAGGCGGCCTCGGTCACCTGCGTGTATCGCCGCGACGAGGACAACATGCCGGGCTCGCGCCGCGAGGTGCGCAACGCGAGAGAGGAGGGCATCCGCTTTCTGTTCAACCGCCAGCCCGTCGCCGTCGTCGGCGGCGACGGCGGCATCACCGGCGTGCGCGTCGTCAAGACGCGCCTGGGCGCGCCCGACCGCCGCGGCCGGCGACGCCCCGAGACGGTCGCGGGCCACGACGAGACCATCCCCGCCGAGCGCGTGATCGTCGCGTTCGGTTTCCGCCCGAGTCCGGCGCCGTGGTTTGACGATTTCGGCATCGGCGTGGACAACGACGGCAAGGTGCTCGCCGGCGCCGCGCCTGCCCATGGCGATGATAACGGCGATAACGGCGGCAGGTTCCATTTTCAGACGGGCCATCCGAAGGTGTTTGCCGGCGGCGACGCGGTGCGCGGTTCTGACCTGGTCGTCACCGCCGTGTTCGACGGGCGCCGCGCGGCGGAGGGTATCGTCCGCTATCTGCAAGTCGGCTGAAGCGTATGCCGGGAACTGCCCCGCCGGACAACGCCCCGCCGGACAACGACCGCCTGCTGCGCGCGCTGCGCCGCCAGCCGGTGGACGCCACGCCCGTCTGGTTGATGCGCCAGGCCGGGCGCTATCTGCCCGAGTACCGTCGCGCGCGCGAACGCGCCGGCGATTTTCTGACGTTGTGCAAGACGCCGGAACTGGCCTGCGAGGTCAGCCTGCAACCCGTCGAACGCTATCCGCTCGACGCCGCGATAGTGTTTTCGGACATCCTGACGATCCCCGATGCGATGGGGCTGGGGTTGGGCTTTCGGGAAAACGAAGGCCCGTATTTCGCGCGCCCGGTGCGCGACGAGGCGCACATAAACGCACTGCGCGCGCCGGCCCCCGACGAAGACCTGGCCTACGTGATGGAGGCCGTCCGCCTGTTGCGTCGCGCGCTCGCCGGGCGCGTGCCGCTGATCGGTTTTGCGGGCAGCCCGTGGACGCTCGCCGCCTACATGGTCGAGGGCCGCGCGTCGCGCGACTTCCGGGTGATAAAACAAATGATGTTCGACCGCCCGGCGTTGCTCGAACGGCTGCTGGAGGTGCTGGCCGAATCGGTGGCCGCGTATCTCGACGCGCAGATAGCAGCCGGCGCCGATTGCGTGATGATTTTCGACACCTGGGGCGGCGTGCTGTCGGGCGACCGCTACCGGCGCTTTTCGCTGGCGCCGGCGCGCCGCGCGATTGCGAAGCTGAAAAGCCGCCGCGACGCGCCGGTCATCCTGTTCACGAAGGGCGGCGGCGCGTGGCTGGAAGACATGGCCGCCGCCGGCTGCGACGCACTCGGCCTCGACTGGAGCATGCACTTGGGCGACGCCAGACGCCGCGTCGGTGCGACGGTTGCGCTCCAGGGCAACCTCGACCCGACCGCGCTGCTCGCCTCGGAAAAAGTCATCCGCGCCGAGACCCGCCGCATCCTCGAAGAGTTCGGCGCCGCTCCCGGCCACGTGTTCAACCTGGGGCACGGCGTCCTCAAGCAGACCGACCCGGCCAAAGTAGCGGTGCTGGTGGACGCGGTGCACGCCGGCGCACGCTGATATAACGCGGAATAATTCTATTTATAAAATTTTTACCCCAGTTTATCAAAATCCCATAAACCAGGATAAACTTCTTATAAATGGACGCGGCCAACAGCCCCTATGCGCTTGGCGCCGCCTATTTATAAATTTTTTACCCCATTTTATCAAAATCTCATAAAGCAGGGTAAAATTCTTATAAATGGACGTGGCCAACAGCCCCTATGCGCTTGGCGCCAGCTGTTTATAAATTTTTTACCCCATTTTATCAAAATCCCATAAAACAGGATAAACTTCTTATAAATGGACGTGGCCAACAGCCCCTATGCGCTTGGCGCCAGCTATTTATAAAATTTTTACCCCAGTTTATCAAGATCTCATAAAACAGGGTAAAATTCTTATAAATGGATGCAGTTAAAAACCCCTATGTGCCCAGTGCCGGCCGTACTCCCCCTGCATTGGCGGGCCGAGCTTCGCTGCTGGAAACCGCCATCGTCAACTCAAAGCGGCTTCTCGCCGGGCGCCACGTGAACGGTATTCTCTATATCGGGCTCCGAGGTGTCGGTAAAACCGTGCTCCTGAACCGCATTGCCGAAGATGCGCAAACCCGCGGTATTGTCTGCCTGCAACTGGAGATGCTGGAAAAATACTCTTTGCCCTCGCTGCTGGTTCCGGAATTGCGCAAGACCCTTACCGCGCTGGATCCGTACGAGAAGGCAAGAGGCTACGTGATGAAAGCGTGGCATGCTTTTGCCGACTTCCTCAACAGTGTGCGAGTGAAATACAAAGACGTAACGGTGCGTCTCGAGATCGACGGTGGTTCCGGCATTGCCAACACGGGCAAGCTCGAAACGGACCTGCCCGATCTACTCTGCGCCATCGGCGAGGCGGCGAAGGAGAAAAAAACCGCCATCGCCATTTTCATTGACGAGCTTCAGTACGTGAAGGAAAGTCAGTTGGAGGCATTGATTACGGCTTTGCACAAATGCCAGCAGAAGCAGCGGCCCGTCACCGTCATCGGGGCCGGGCTGCCGCAACTGATCAGAGACGTTGGCAAGGCCAAGTCCTATGCGGAACGATTGTTCGAGTTTTCAGAGATCGGAAAACTGGACGACGAGGCGGCGCGTTATGCGATACAGGATCCCGCCGAACGCGAGGGGGTGTCTTTTGAGGCGCCCGCTTTGCGGGAAATCCTGTCGCAGACGCAGGGCTACCCTTATTTTCTCCAGGAGTGGGGTTCTCAATCCTGGCTGGTCGCAAAGGGGGAAACCATCACGCTGTCGGACGTCGAGACCGCCACCGTCCATGCCTTGGACCGGCTGGACGTGGGGTTCTTTCGCGTCCGTTACGACCGCTGCACTCCGCGTGAGAGAGAATACCTTAGAGCGATGGCGGAACTAGGGTCTGGTCCTCACAAATCCAGAGAAATCGCCGCTCGAATGAACAAAGACGTTCGAGCCGTCGCACCGCGTCGCGGCAGCCTCATAGCGAAAGGCATGATCTACAGTCCGAAACACGGCGATACCGCGTTCACGGTGCCGCTGTTCGACGAGTTCATGCAGCGGGCTATGCCGCCGGCAAGTTCCGGCACGTGAAAATGCTCCGGCGGTTCATAGCTTTCCGCCCTCACCAGGCAGGGGCGGTATTCCCCGGCAGTGGGATGCAGGCACGCGATAGCGGTTACAATAAGTGAGTGCGCCCTTCGGGGAACTGCCACAGCAACCCCGCAAAAGCCAGATGCCCAGAAAAAAGGCAAACCGGAAAAAGCCGATAGAAAGCTACGCCCACGCGGACAAGGCGCGCGTCAACAATCCGCCGGTGGGACTGGTCACGCCGGATACGGACGCGGACGCGGGCCGGAACAAGACCTGGACCTACGATCAGCACATTGATCCGGCGCTGCAATGGGCGGGCAAAGCCGAGCATACTTCCTTCGAGGTGCCGACGGTCTCGCTGCACGTGCACGAGCGCATCGAGGCGCGCACGATTATCGAGGCGGTGCGCAAAGCGAACGGCAACGGCGGCATGCCGCAGCAGCCTTTGTTCTCGTCCGCCGAGCAGAACCCGCCGCTGCGCGAGGCGGTCGAGTTTTACCGGCACCGGCACGGCTGGAGCAATCGTCTGGTCGCCGGCGACAGCCTGCTGGTGATGAACTCGCTGCTGGAGAAAGAGGGCATGGCGGGCAAGGTGCAGTGCGTTTATATGGACCCGCCTTACGGGATTCGCTACGGCAGCAATTTTCAGCCGTTCGTCAACCAGCGCGACGTGAAGGACGGCAAGGACGAGGACCTGACCGCCGAACCGGAGATGATCCGCGCGTTCCGGGATACCTGGGAGTTGGGGATCCATTCGTACTTGACTTACATGCGCGACCGCCTGCTGCTGGCGCGGGAGTTGCTGCATGAAAGCGGATCGTGCTTTGTGCAGATTTCGGATGAGAACGTGCATTTGGTGCGGAATCTGATGGATGAGGTGTTTAGGACGGAGAATTTTGTGAGTTTGATTACTTTTAAGAAAACTCTTCCTCTTGGAAGCTCTGGTCTGCCTGGAATATCCGACTACTTGGTTTGGTATGCGAAAGATGGTAAGAAAGCGAAATTCAGAAACCTTTTTGAGAAAAAGCCAATAGGACAAAACACTGGATATACATGGGTCGAGTTGAATAATGGGGAACGTCGAAAGATGACCCGTGAGGAAAAGAATAACCCTAATCTTTTGCCTCGAGATGGTCGGCCTTTCTTCACGTCTGCCCTGTCTTCCTCTGGTTATACGCCAACTTGTATGTACGATTTTAAACTTGATGGACAACTAATCAAGTGTGGTAAGAAAAGTTGGCGCACTCATCGGAAGGGGATGGAAAATCTAATTTCTAAAAAGAGGGTTATGGCACCAGGAGCCTTGCCTTGTTTTGTCCAGTACTATGATGATTTCCCCGTTCAGTCTCTGCATAACATATGGGACGATACGCATGGAGCGACTGATATGCTTTATGCTGTACAGACCTCCAATAAAGTCATCCAACGCTGCATGTTGATGACCACTGACCCCGGCGATTTAGTCTTTGACCCGACCTGCGGCAGCGGCACCACCGCCCATGTCGCCGAGCAATGGGGCCGGCGCTGGATTACCTGCGATACCTCCCGTGTGGCACTGACGCTTGCCAAGCAGCGGTTGATAGCTGCGGTATTTGACTACTACCAACTGGCTTATCCCGACGAAGGCGTGGGCAGTGGTTTCAAGTACAAGACGGTTCCACATATCACGTTAAAAAGCATCGCCAATAACGAACCACCGGCCACCGAAACCCTCTACGACCAGCCGCTGCGCGACACCAAAAAGGCCCGCGTAACCGGTCCCTTCACCGTGGAAGCGGTGCCGGCGCCGATGGTCAAATCCATTGCAGAGATGGTAGAAAAGGCGCCCCCGACCCCAACCCTCTCCGAGAGGGAGAAGCAAGAGACTGCCGACTCCATCGCCCGCTCCGGCGAGACGCTGCGCCAGGACGAATGGCGGAATGAACTGCTGAAGACCGGCATCCGCGGCAAAAGCGGCCAGCGGATCATGTTCTCGCGGGTGGAGCCGTTTCCCGGAGAGCATCTGCACGCCGAAGCCGAGACCCGCCCCGACGACAGCGGCGCCGACAAGGTGGCGGAAAAGGCCGCGACCGCGTACCAGCCGCGGCGCGTCGTCATCTGCTTCGGCCCCGAACACGCGCCGCTGGAACAGCGACAGGTGGAACGCGCCCTCGAGGAAGCCGGCACCTTGCGCCCCAAGCCCGCGATTATCATCTTCGTCGCCTTCCAGTTCGACCCCGAGGCGGCGAAAGACGTTGATGAAACCGACTGGCCGGGCATGACGCTGCTGAAAGTGCAGATGAACGCCGACCTGCAAACCGAAGACCTGCGCAAAAAACAGCGCGGCAGCGACAGTTTCTGGCTCGTCGGCCAGCCGGACGTGGAAGCGCACCGGATTGGCGAAGGCGCCGACGAAGGCCAATGGCGGGTGGAGGTTCGCGGCTTCGATTATTTCAACACCAGAACCGGCGAACTCGAATCCGGCGACCAGAGCCAGATAGCCGTCTGGATGCTGGACACCGACTATGACGGACGAAGCCTGTACCCGAAACAGGTGTTTTTCCCGATGGCCGGCAACAAAGACGGCTGGTCAAAACTCGCCAAAAGCCTGAAAGCCGAAATAGATCAGGATTTGATAAAGAACTATCACGGCGTAACGTCGCTGCCCTTCCAGCCGGGCGAGCACAAACGCATAGCCGTAAAAATAGTAGACGACCGCGGCGTCGAAAGCCTGCGGGTGGTGAACTTATGAATAACGAGGAATATCAGGGAGCACGCTTTTACAAGTGTGCATTGCAGGTTAATCCCTGTACCTACGGCCTGGAGTATCGGGGACAGCCAAAATCGAGCGCAGAAAATTACAACCAGGAAGTATTGTGGCAATGCAAACAGAATAAAATCAAAGTTGTAGGACTTGCAGATCACGGAGGAGTTAAAGACTCGGAAGGCCTACGGAACTTTTTGCGGGATCGAGATAAAGATCTCACCGTGTTTCCGGGGTTTGAGATTTCCAGTTCCGAGAATATTCATATGGTTTGTCTTTATGCTGAAGATACTCCCTTGGATAGCCTCAACGGGCATCTTGCCCAGTTGATGGGCACAAACTACGCCCAGCTTCAGTGCGAACCAACCCACCCTTCCTCATTAAGCTGCGAAGATATTGCTAAAAAAATAGATGAGCAAAACGGCTTCTGGTACGCCGCACATATGACCGGTAAGAATGGCTTATTGAGATTAGACGGCAGTGGCGGAAACCTCGTACATTTGTGGAAAAAAGAGAAAGTAGTAATCGTCGGACAAATTCCCGGACGTATAGAAGACTTACAGTTGGAAAAAGAAGATTTAGCTAGATACAGGAAAATCATAGAAAACAAAAATCTTGATTACAAAAGAGAAAAGCCTATCGTCATTATCAATGCCAAGGATATAGATAAGCCTGAAACACTGTCAGATACTTCTGCATCCTGCCTAGTGAAAATGACCGAACCCAGTTTTGAGGCTTTCAGGCAGGCGTTCCACGATCCTGAATCCCGCATCCGATTGAATCATGATATTGCAGAGCCTTCTTATTCAGTTATCAGTTCCATTCAATGGGAAGGCAAAGGCAAAGGATTTTTTGAGGAAAATACACTCTATTTCTCCCCAAATTTAAATGCCGTTATCGGTGGCCGTGGCACTGGTAAAACAACTCTGATTGAAGGCATACGCTACGTCCTGGAACGGTACGTGTCGGAGGGAAGCAAGGTATCCAATGAGTTTTATAAAAAAAATCTGGGCGATTCAAAAATTACCCTAAGCGTCAAATCGAGGGCGCAGTCGAGCCAGTGTTACACGATCAGCAGGCGTTTTGGCGAACGGGCCATCGTGAAAAACAAGAATGGCGAAGTTTCTAATCTTAGTTCGAAAGAAATTTTGCCTGCCGTTACATTGTTGGGACAGAATGAGATCCTGGAAATCGTAGAAAACGATACAGCCAAGCGGGAGCTGATGAACGGCTTTTTATCTGGTAGGGATAAGTTTGATGGAAGTCTTCGGGAAAGCAGGAAACGAATGGCGGACAATAGAGAAAAATGGATTAAGGCGGACAAAGAGTTTGAAAATCTGGATAGTTCCGTTCAGCGGATACCGATGCTGCAGGAACAATTGAAGCGTTTTGAAGATCTGGGTGTAAGCAAGAAATTGAAAAAGGTTGATCTGGTCGGAAAGGAAAAAAATATCCAGGCACGTGTCAAGGAGCAGGTTGCGCTAGTCAAGGATTGGCTGAAAAGGTATGAGGAAGTATTTGACTTGGAATTCTTGCAGGAATCCAGAATCAGCGCACTACCCGACAGAGTTATCCTGGCAAAGATGCGAGGAGCACTTGAGAGGCTGAAGGAACAAACGGACGGTATGGTTGAGCAAGCGGATAAAAGCTTGGAGGACACTTCCAATGAACTCGCTGCATTAGAAAAAGAATGGGAAAGCGAGGTCGAGAAAATCGAAGATGATCTGCGTCAGGTAAAGGCCCAGTTGCCGGAACAATCAGGAAAGCCAGGTAGCGAATTGGGGCAGGAATACACGGACATTATCGAGGAGCTGAGACGTATAGACAGACAAAAAGAAGAGCACCGTCGCCAAAAGCAGTTGATCGGGGTTCTTAAAAAAGAAAGAGAAGATCTTATGGAAGAATATCGCCAAACTGCCTTTGAGCGATATAGGGCTCTGCAAGAAGCCGTAGAGAATTTAAATGAAAATGACTTGAAAGGGAAAGTGAGACTTACTGTAAAACGTTTTGGCGATCTGCAACCACTGAAAGTTTTTTTGCTCGATATTGGGGGTATAGGCGAAGCCAGAATAAAATGGCTGGATGAAGTAGCCGATTTGAACCTGTTGGCTTGGTCAAAATGGGCAGAGAAAGGAAATGTAGAGGCCTTTATGAAGGAATACAGGTCTGTCGGAATGCAAAAAAGTACCGCTGAAAAATTATCAAGGCTGGATTTGAAGAAAAGACTCGAGCTGGAAGAGATTGAATTGGAGGATAAAATTGAGATCGAATTGAATATCGCGCATGACGGCGAGGAGTATAAACCGCTGGACAGCCTTTCCACTGGTCAACAATGTACTGCTATTTTGAACCTGCTGCTATTAAACCGTGATGATCCATTGATTATTGATCAGCCGGAGGATAACTTGGATAACGCCTTCATCGCCGATCGGATTGTACGTGACTTGAGAAAGTTCAAGACTGGCCGACAGTTCATTTTTGCAACCCACAACGCCAATATTCCAGTTTTTGGTGATGCCGAATTGATCGCGGTATTGCACAGCGAAAAGGACAAGGGGAAAGTCAAGGAGGCGGGTTCCATTGATAAACCGGCAGTACGCAAGCAGGCGGCCAAGATACTGGAAGGCGGCAAGGCGGCCTTTGAGATGCGCGGACGCAAATACGGTTATTGATAATGCTGAAAAGTGATGTATTGGCAATGATTGCACAGGGCGGGGGTGCGAAATTGGAGTTTAAGCGTGACAATGAGCGCGCCGAGACATTTGCCAAAGAAATCGTTGCCTTCGCCAACATGAACGGCGGCACTATTCTGATAGGCGTCGAGGATGATGGCCACGTCAGCGGTACCCAGCGAGGCAATCTTCAGGAATGGTTGATGGATACGGTCATTGGCAGGCACGTCCACCCGCATATAGAGCCGGGTTACGAAATATTCGATATCGAGGGAAAATCCGTCGCCGTCGTGCAAATCCCTCAAGGCAACAGCAAGCCTCATGTGCTCAAACATCATGATCGTGAAGACGTTTACGTGCGTTACGGGAACACCTGCCGGTTGGCCGGGCGTGAACAACAGGCCCGCTTGTTCGCCTCCGGGGGGTTGCTGGCCACAGATAATTTCCCCGTGCACGGTTCCTCTATGGAAGATTTGGATAGGCGCCGCTACGTCGAGTACTTTGAAAGAGTCCTGGATGATTCTTCCATATCGGATTGGCGGCAAATGCTGATCAGCCGGAATTTCCTGGTGGGTGAGGACGAGCCATATACATGCAGTTATTTCGCGTATGTACTGTTTGCCAGACAACCCGGATTGAGACTGCCACAGGCGGTTGTGCGCCTTACGGTGTATCCGGGCGAAGATAAGGATTACGACAGTGTCCTCGATGAAATTCTGGATGCGCCTTTTCTGGAATTTCGCGGCGAGAGTTCAGGCAACAAAGCCATTGAACCCGCCCTGCACGACAGGCTGATAGCACTTATCAGGCCACACATCAGCAAGGAGGAGTTGCAGGAAACGACACGCAGGCGAACCTGGGACTATCCATATGAGGCCGTCAGGGAGTTGATTGTCAATGCCCTCATACACAGGGACTGGACAAAAAGTAACTATGTACGCATAGCTGCCTATAGCAACCGCCTGGAGATTATCAGTCCCGGCGGGCTGCCTAATGGGGTGACCGTAGAAAACATCAAAAGCGGCGAGCAAGTATTACGCAATCCGAAGTGCACGAGGATTTTCAGGGAGTACGGCTACCTGGAAGAACGGGGCATGGGCATACGCCGCAAGGTAATTCCGTTAATGCTTGAGCAAAATGACAGGGAACCGGATTTTGAAGAAACTGAAAATGCGTTCAAAGTGACATTGTGGAAAAAGTAGTGAAGTAGTCCTGTTTTCTGAGGCAGTTTGAGGGCTTTGTTAAAATTGCGTGGCATCGAAAAAGGAGTTAGTGGACAGTAATAATCATGCCTGTACCTGCCGACCGAATCGAGGTTGTTCGCGCCGCTGCCAAGCGTTGGCAGCAGCAACTCGTGGATACAACGGGGCCCAACCGCCTGCGCAACTACCACGACTTGCCGAAGAGCACGCTCGACCTCACGCCACCCGACGACAACGGCGCCGACGACAACGGTCTCGATCCGCGGCAGTTGAACCAGCTGCTGGCGGGCAGCAAGGTCAAGCTCAAGATGCTCTTCCCGTCGCACGAGGGCAACAACGGAGCCTTCGACGACGCCCGCCGCCGCTTTTCTGCCATCCACCGCAAGGCCCGCGAAGACCTCGAGGAGCGGGGCATCGCCACGCTCTTCGCTGCCATCGGACTGGCGAAGTGGGAGGTTGATAACGGGACAGCCCCCAACGCGCCCGTCATCCTTCTGCCTCTGGAAGCCGAGGCCACTGGCGCCGCCCGCCACGATTTCACCATCATGGTTTCCGGGGACGCCCACCTCAACCCCGTGCTTACGCACATCCTGCGGCGCGAGCATGGCATCAATATCGAGGCTTCCGAGGCGGCGGTGGCCGAGGTGTCGCCCACGAACCTCGACGACTTTTGGGCCCTGCTCCACCAGTTGGCAGAGTTGTGGGCTACGCTCCCCCGATTCTCCATCGAACGGCGCGTCGTCGCCGCCGTGTTCTCCTACGCCACCATGCCGCTGGTGAGCGATCTGGAGGCGAACGCCGAGCAGTTTGCCGCGAACGACCTCATCGCCGCCATCGCGGGTGACCGGGACGCGCACGAGGTGCTCAAGGGATGCATCTGCAATCCCGCGCCCGACCAGCCGGATACCGATCCGCTGGCGGACGAGTTTCTCGTGCTCGATGCCGATTCCAGCCAGCACATGGCCATCAATCGCGCACTGGGCGGCGAGTCGCTGGTCATCCAGGGGCCGCCCGGCACGGGCAAGTCACAGACCATTGCCAACCTCATTGCAGCATTCATCGCCCGCGGCAAGCGCGTTCTCTTCGTAGCCGAGAAGCGCGCCGCTATCGAGGCTGTCACGAAGCGCCTCGACGCCGTGGGGCTGGGCGATCTGGTGATGGATATGCACGGCGGCATCACCTCCCGCCGTGAGTTCGCGCGCACGCTCGCCGCCTCCCTCGGACACGTTGCCACCGTCCCCGCGCATGATTACTCGGAATTGCACGGCGACCTGCGGAACCACCGCGATGCGCTGCTTGACCACGCCGACGCTGTCCACTGCCGGCGCGATCCGTGGGGGATGTCCCTCTACGACGTGGAAGAGCGCCTGCTCGCCATCCCCGGGGGTGCGCGCACGCAACTGCGCCTGTCCACCAGCGCGGCTCGCGGCCTCGATGAGGATGGGTTCCGGCGGCTCGAAGGCGAGATACGAGAATGGGTTGGCCTCGACGGTCACACGTTCGCTGCCAATCACCCCGAATGGTCCCGGACTACCATCACGACTTCGGACGAGGCGCGCGCGACGTTCGAACTGGTCCGCGAACTGGCAGGCACGTACCTCACCACCGCGCGCGATGCCCTCTTCATCGCACTCGACGAGGTTGGTCTCGCGCGGCCGGACACCGACACCGTATCCGCGTGGCGCGATGCGCTGACGCTCCTGTCGGACGTCGAGCGGATGCTCGCGCGTGGCAAGGATGTGTACCGCCTTGACCATGCGGCGCTTGGCACGACATTGGCACCGGCAGGCAGGTCTTTCGCGGGTCGTCTATGGGCATGGTGCTTCTCGAAAGAGTACCGCTCGGCGCTGCGGTCGTTGCGGGAGACAGCACGGCAACCGGCCACGCTCTCTGCGACCGATGCTCTCGATATGGTCCGGAGCGCCGGGAACCAACTGGACGAGTGGCAGCGGCGGAGCTTGGACGGCGGTGAACCGCGCACGCCTGCTGGCCTGGACGGCGCGCGAGAGCGCGTCGAAAGGCTTGTCCATGCGCTTAACGCCCTGGGTGCGATCATCAAGGACAATGGTCTTCACGAGCGGACCATTGACGACCTTGCCGCCCTGTTGGACAGGCTGGCGTCCGACTCCAGCAGGACAGCGGTCGCCAGCCTTCCTCGCCTCCGCAAACTGGAGGCGGGGTTCCGCGAGGCGGGGGTCGCCACCGTCCTCGAGCGCGTGGGCGAGGACATCCCGCAGGAGCATGCCGCTGCCGCCGTCGAGCACGCCTGGCTGTCGCGCGTGCTCGAAGACCTCGAGTTCGCCGACCGCCGCCTCTCTGCCTTCGACTCCGCCGCTCACTCCCACCACCGTGACAAGTTCATTGAGATCGACCGCAAGCATCTCTCTTTGACGCCACAGCGCATTCGGCGGCTCGTCGCCGAGGCCACCGTGGAGGCGATGGACGAACACCACGATCAAACGCAGATCATCCGGCGGGAGGCAGCCAAGCGGCGCGGCCACCTGAGCGTGCGTCGGCTATTCAAGCGGGCCCCGCACGTGCTCTCCGCATTGCGTCCCTGTTGGACGATGTCGCCCGTGCTCGCCACCGAGATGATCCCCCCCGATCTCGACCTGTTCGACGTGGTCGTATTCGACGAGGCTTCGCAGATTCGGCCGGCGAAGGCCATCGGCAGCCTCGCGCGTGCGCCGCAGGCTGTGATCGCGGGCGACCGCCACCAGCTGCCGCCCACGCCGTTCTTCAGGGGCGCCACGGACGACGGCGACGAGGAGGAGGACACCCTGGCACTCCCTGCCGACATCGAGTCCCTGCTCGACGCCGCCGGGCCGTTGCTGCGTGACACGATGCTCCAGTGGCACTACCGCAGCCGCGACGCTCGTCTCATCGCTTTCTCCAACAACCACATCTACGGCGGCAGGCTGACCACCTTCCCCGGCAGCTTGGCCGATCCGCCCGTCGAGCACTGCCTCGTCCCCTTCCGCCCGCTCCCCGGTGCTCGCGGTACCCGCTCGCACCCGGACGAAATCGAGAAGGTTGTTGATCTGGTCATCGCGCACGCCCGCGAGCGCCCGCGCGAGACACTGGGCGTCATTGCCTTCGGCTTGCCTCATGCCAACAACATTGAGAACTTCCTGCTGCACCGCCTGGGCGAACTGAACGATCCTTCGCTGGATGAGTTCTTCGCAGATACGAAAGCGGAGCGCTTCTTCGTGAAGAACATCGAGCGCGTGCAGGGCGACGAGCGCGACGCCATCATCCTCAGCGTCGGCTATCACAAGGACGCGAACGGGCGGCTGGCCTATAGCTTCGGCCCCCTTAATCGAGAGGGTGGCGAGCGGCGGTTGAACGTGGCCGTCACGCGCGCCCGTTCCCACCTCACGCTTGTCTCCTCCTTCAGCCACCGCGACATGGAGCCAGGGCGTTCGGACGCGAAGGGTGTGGAGCTATTGCGGAAGTACCTCGAATTCGCGGCCTCCGGCGGCGAGAACCTCGGCGCGGATGTGGTGGACGAGCCGCTTAATCCCTTCGAGCTGGACATCAAGGACGGGCTGGAGCGGCGCGGTATCCCCGTCAATGCCCAGTACGGAGTCTCTGGCTACCGCATAGATTTCGCCTGCGCCCATCCCGACCAGCCCGGGCGCATGGTGCTCGCCATCGAGGCCGACGGCGCCAGCTACCACTCCACCCCCACGGCCCGCGACCGCGACCGCCTCCGCCAGCAAGTGCTGGAAGACAAGGGTTGGCGCTTCCACCGCATCTGGTCGACGGCTTGGTTCCGCAACCCCGAGGCTGAGCTGGACAAGGCCGAGGCGGCATGGCGAAAGGCCGTCGCGGACGCCGACGCGCCGTCTCCCGCCACCGAATCGTCTCCCGTGGCCGGACCACCGCCCGTGGCCGAACCGCCATCCGCGCCGTCGCGCGGCCCGCGCCCGCGCGTGCCTTGCAAGGGAACGGCTGGCTACAACGCCATCACCAACTACCGCCCCGACCAGCTGGTGGCCCTCGCCCGCTGGATCAACTCCGACCGCCTGCTGCGGACTGAGGACCAGTTGATGACCGAAATGCGGTGCGACCTCGGTTTCAGAAGGGGCAGGCGCATCGAGAGGAGGCTCAGGGAAGCTATCAAGCTAGCCCGTAGCTAACCCGAATATCGTACGAGATCGTTCACATATGCCGATAAATATTTTCATTTTTTGAATATGTTTTTTTGCCCGAAAACCCAACAGAATGTCCGGCAATACAGAGCAAATAACCCACCTCATCCTCAATTCCTCCTGTGAGGAGCCGCGTGCGCATTGGCGTCGTTCAGTGGAGACCAGGACTTTCTCGTGGGGGGTGGCCTGATACAATGGGCATTCTCTCCAATGGCTGTGGCCCTGATTCAGGGGGCAGGTCGCAAGCACAAACACATGGCCGTTAAAACGGTGGACGACCGCGGCCTTGAAAGGTTGCGGGTTTTGGAGGTGTAGGGATGAAATTTCGTTTCGAGCATATTGGCCCGATAACTGAAGCCGAGCTGGAGCTCGGGGATTTAACAATAATTGCCGGTCACAATAACACTGGTAAAACTTACCTGGTGTACACCCTTTATGGGTTTTTAAAGGAATGGGTCGGCTGGCCGGATTTTGAAAGATATTTCGCAGGGAATGGGGGAAACCCTGAGGCTAAAGGCATTGATATTGAACAAGTCGGCAGGAAGCTGATGGAGGATGGGCAGTATAAGTGCAAAGTAAACCGGGCGAGGCTCAACAAGGAACGGCAGGCATTGATTGCAAAATTATCAAGCCAATTTTCCGATAGAGAAATTGCCAACGTATTCAGTTTACCGGCTGGCGACTTCGCAGATGCGAAGATCAGTGTCAATTTTGACCGTGATTTCCCAGAGGGCCCGTACAAGGATGAAGTAAGGTATTCAAATAAGATGTCTGTTTTTGCTGAGTACAAAGAGGAGGTTCTAACTTTTTCTATAAGAAGACTCGGGAATTTTCAGGAATCCGATGTGGTCTTTCTTCTCGCACATTCATATATGCGGTTTTTGCTGGCCGAATTTCCTTTTCCATTCATTCTTTCCGCTGAGCGTTTTGGCATCTCCTTGTTCTACAAAGAATTGGATCTTGCCAAAAACCTTCTGGTCGAAAGGCTGCAAAAAATGGGGGATGAAAAAGACAGTGATCGCTTTTCTCCATTCGCACTGATAGACGAAACTGCGAGCCGTTATGCTTTGCCCATCAGGGATAATATTAACTACACGCGCGATATACCCAATATCGTTAAGGGGAAAAGTGAGCTGGAAGACAGCAAGCTGCATGATGATATTAAAAACCTTATGGGCGGGTGTTATAAAAGCAGTGATAATGACATTCGCTTTGTATCCGAAGCCCAAAAGAATCCCTTCGACATACCTTTGCACATCGCTTCTTCCTCGGCGCGTGGCTTATCGGATCTTTATTTTTACCTGCGACACGTGGCAAGGTCAGATCAACTACTCATTATTGACGAGCCGGAAAGCCATCTGGATACTCGGAATCAGATTATGATGGCGCGTATGCTGGCCCACTTTGTCCGTAAGGGAATCAAAGTGTTGATCACCACCCACAGCGATTATATTCTCAAAGAGATCAACAACCTGATTATGTTGAACAGCTCCTTCAAAGAGAAAGAAAAGGCTATCAAAAGACTGAGATACGGTAAGGATGATTGCTTGTCACCCGAATCATTGCGTTGTTATGTGGCTGAGAATGGCGGCTTGACCCCTTGCGACATTGACAAGTTTGGAGTTGATATACCGGTTTTTGACAAGACTATTGATACAATCAACAAGGCGTCCAATGAGCTTACCTATCGGTTGGAAGATACCAGTGAAGAGGTGGGTGAGGAGTAGAGGATGGAATTTCTGAAGGTAGAGGAGCTGGAAAAGATTTTGAATAGCAGTTTGACAAACGTGGCAAACGAAAATAGCGGAGGACAAATTTTACTGGAGGATGAGCAGTCGGATATGGAAGTTACGGTTACAGGCGTGACTGATCCCGTTTTAACGATTCCCTTACAAGAAAGAGGGCACTGGGATGCTTATCTGAAGCAAGGACAGCAGTCAATCGCAAAACGCTGTGACTATCTCCTTGTGTATCAGCTGCAAACGCAATGTCACGTCGTACTGGTTGAACTGAAGACATCCCTGGATGAGACCAGAAAAGAAGAGGGAAAAGAGCAACTCCGGCGTTCATTGCCTATCTGGGATTATCTTTTCTCGGTTTGTGAGATTGAATGTGGGAACAACCGAGAAGTACCCTCAACAAAATACGTTCTGATAGCCAAGCAAACCAGCAAAAATCTTGACAAACAACCGACCCGGGCCAAAACGAGGCTGGCAGGGACGGAGCGTTATAGGAATATAAGAATCAAGACTCTCATAGGCACAAACTTTGCCATTGAGACGCTGATAAATTGAAACTCGAAACGTCATGTCCGGCAATGTAGAAAAACCATCCCCCCTCATCCTCAACTCCCCCTACGAGGAGCCGCGCGAGCATTGGTTCCACTCTCGTGAGACCAAGGCTTTCTCGCAGGAAGCAGGGCGGCGTCCCGCCGGGTATTTGAAGGCGACGCCGCGTTTCAAGGGCACCGACGATCCGGGTGTATTCGTCCCCATACCGCTGGTTGACGACGTTCGCAAGCGCATCAAGGCGTGGCGGCAGGCCGGCTATCCCGGCGTCAGCGGCATCACCAGACGCCTGCTGGATCACTGGAACGCTGATGAGCAGCGCAGCGGGCCGCGGTTTTTCTTCTGCCAGCTGGAGGCGATAGAAACCCTGATCTGGTTCGCCGAGGCGCCCGCCGACGCCAAGGTGGGAATTGACGTCCCTTCCGACGGCGGCGAGTTTCGGCGGTTGTGCGCAAAGATGGCCACCGGCACCGGCAAGACCGTCGTCATGGCGATGGCCATAGCCTGGCATATCCTGAACAAGGTGGCCGCGCCTCAGGACGCGCGCTTTTCAAAAAACATCTTTATCGTCGCTCCCGGCCTGACCGTAAAAAACCGTCTTTCCGTTCTCCATCCTGCCGACGCGGACAACTACTACAAAGAGTTCGACGTTGTGCCGTCGGAACTGATGGACAAAATGCGTCGCGGCAAGGTGCGTATCTGCAACTGGCATACCCTCCATTGGGAAACCGCGGACAAGATTCGGAGAAAGAAAGGCGTGGACAAGCGCGGCGTGATGAGCGACGAGGCATACGTGCGCGACGTGCTCGGAGACGTGGCGGGGGCGCGCAACGTTCTGGTCATCAACGACGAGGCGCATCACGCTTGGCGCGTCCCTCCCGGGGCAAAAAACAAAGGCGCAAAAGACAGCGTCGAGGAAGCCACCGTCTGGGTGGGCGGCCTGGATCGGATACACCGGGCGCGCGGGATTCTGGCGTGCTACGATTTTTCGGCCACGCCCTTCATGCCGTCCGGCAAACAGAGTTCCGAGGAAGACCTGTTCGGCTGGATCGTCAGCGATTTTTCCCTGAGCGACGCCGTCGAGTCCGGACTGGTCAAGACCCCCCGCGTGGTCGTGCGCGACGACGCCCTGCCGGATGCCAGGACCTACAAGTCGCGCCTCTACCACATATACAACGACCCCGAAGTCAAGGACGACTTCAACGGCGGCGCCAAGCCCGAGACGCCGCTGCCGGACATTGTAAGAATCGCCTATACCCTGCTCGGCCACGATTGGCAAAAAACGAAGGCGCTGTGGGCACGGGAAGGAGCACCGACTCCGCCAGTGATGATCACGGTGGCCAACCGCACCGAGACGGCCGCTCGGATCAATCATGCCTTACGGAAAAAGAAAATACAGATTGACGCATTGTGCGTCCCGGAGCGGATTCTCCACGTCGACTCGAAGGTTCTGGCGGCCGCCGAGGCCATGGAAGAAACGACGCCCATAAACGGCGCCGGCGCCGGCGGCACCGAAGTGACGGGCCGCAAACGCACATCCAAGGAAAAAGCGGCGGAGTTTTTGCGCCGGCAGGTGGATACCGTCGGCAAACCCGGACAGCCGGGCGAGCGGATACAGAAAGTGATTTCCGTCGGTATGTTGTCCGAGGGCTGGGACGCCAGGACCGTAACGCACATCATGGGGCTGCGCGCGTTCACCAGCCAGTTGTTGTGCGAGCAGGTCGTGGGACGCGGCCTGCGCCGCCTTTCCTACGACCTCAACGAGAACGGCATGCTCGATCCGGAATACGTCAATGTCTTCGGGGTGCCGTTCACTTTTCTGCCGCATGAGCAGAGCGATGATCTGCCGCCGCCGCCGCCCGTCCCCAAGACGGCGATAGAGCCGGTGGCGGACAAACGGCAATTCGAGATCACCTGGCCGAACGTGGTGCGGATAGATTATTCATACTCGCCCAGACTTTCCGTAGATTGGGCGAAAGTGGCGCCGCTGACGCTCAAGGCCGAGCAAACTCCTCGTCTGGCGGAATTGGCGCCGACGGTCGAGGGCAAGGCCGACGTCACAAAGATCGAGACGGTGGACATCGAGAACCTGGCCGGCACATTGCGGATGCAGCGGCTTGTTTTCGAGGCGTCGCAGTCCGTCTATGAGCAGATGCAGGGAGAATGGAAAGGCGGCAGGGAGACTCTGATAGCGCAAATCATCGGTCTGGCGGACGAGTTCATCCGCTCAAACCGGATTCAGATCGAACCGAGGGCGTATCATGACGACGCCTTGCGCCGGCGGCTGATGATCGCGCTGAACGCGACCAAAGTCGTGCAGCATTTTCAGAACGCGATCCGCTTTGAAAACGTGGCCGGGACCGAGCTGGTGTTTGATCGCGACAGACCGATTCGTTCGACCGGCGATATGAGAACGTGGTACACAAGCAGACCCTGTGAATACAGCCAACGCTCGCACGTCAACTTCTGCGTATACGACGGCACCTGGGAAGCCGCCGAGGCTTTTGAGCTGGATCGCAACCCGGCGGTGGACGCATGGGTGAAAAACGACCATCTCGGTTTTGAGATTCTCTATACCCACAACGGGATCGTCAGAAAGTACTGGCCGGATTTTATCGTGCGCATGAAATCGGGAAAGTTTCTCGTGCTGGAAACCAAGGGACGGGAAACGGAGCAGGACAAAACCAAGCGCCGTTTCCTGGAGGAGTGGACGCGCGCCGTCAACGAGGACGGTCGTTTCGGTCAGTGGTGCGCAGATGTTTCAAGAAGCCCGTCGGACGTAAAAGATATTCTTCTGAATGCGGATCGCGCATGAGCGCACCGCAAACCGGTCCCCTGTTCAGCCTTTCCCGCCGTCCAGTGCCAAAGCGGATCACGCCCCGCACCATGCCCATCATCCGACAGGCGACGTCCGCCGGATTTATTCTGCAAGCGGACTATGCCGCCGGCATCATCCGCCGAACCTTCAGGTCGCGGATCGTAATTGCCGTTCCACCAAGCGGGCGACAAAGTCACGCAAACCATTCAAGTAGTCTGGATTTCCGTTTTCGGCCTCTCTGTCGGTGGATCTTAGTAATTCTCTATATTCTTCATGCCTTTCTCGAATCAACGTTGGCAGCATTGGTTCGCCCTGTATCAGACCGCCAGACTTGACGCAGACGACAAAGTAACAAAGCGCGCGCGCCGTTCTGCCGTTTCCGTTAATAAACGGATGGATGAAATTCAGGCGCCATAGACAATACGCGGCCAGAGACGGTGCGTCACAGGCATCCCAATTCCGGTTGGCTACGTTGATAAAGTCGTTCATCATCTCCGGCACGTGAAAATGCTCCGGCGGTTCATAGTCTCCCGCCTTCACTGGACAGGGGCGGTATTCCCCGGCATTGGGATGCAGGCACGCGATAGAGTGATAATTCAACGCTTTGACAAGCGTCGCTGAGACCAGCGGCCGTTTGACGTTTATCGCCGCGGCCACGGCAGATTGTAGAAAACCGTATTGCCTTAAAAGATTGCTGTCGGAAAGGTCGGCGTATATGCGATGCTGCTCTCCTCCGAGGAGATGGTGCAGGATCACAAACCTTCGTGCTCCTCAAGAAACTTGGCGACGTCCTCTATGGTCCGCTCAGAATCTATCGGCAGGTTGCCATAAACCCAGGAGATTGCCTGTGCCCGCCTCTCCTCTTTTGACAGCTTCATTTTGGCCATTTTCTTCATTTTTGCTTCCAATTCCTCGTCATACTCGCAGCATCCCAGAGGCGAGTCCGCAGGTGTCATTCTCATATGGCGAGCAGCATTGGCTTTTTTCATCGGTGTGTCCTCCTGTCAGATGCCAGTGTTTTTGCGGGACGGGACATCCCCGTCCGAGCGGGGTGCATTGTACCCGATTCTCCCACGCTGGTTTGCAGCACCCAGTGCCGGCCTGACCATGCGCGGGCGCGACAGCTTCTTGCGCCGCCGCCGGCGCACCTGCAAGCCTTGCTCACGACGCGCCCCGGGCGTTACCAATCTTTTGACAACAACTCCTTCAGCGCTTTCTTGTCTAATCTCGCCTCTTTCAGCAAGTGCTTCAACTTGGCGTTCTCCCTCTCCAACTGCCTCAAGCGCTTCGCCTCGCTTACGCTCATCCTCCCATACTTAGACCTCCAGCGATAGAGACTCTGCTCGCTGACCCCGTGCTTGCGAGACAAATCCGCCATGCGCGCGCCCGCCTCGTATTCCTTGAGGATAGATATGATCCGTTCCACGCTGAACCGATTGTGTTTCATAGTGAGACCTCCTATGGTCGAAATTATAGGAAAATCTCTCCCATCGCGTGGCCCTGATTGTGGGGGAAGGTCACTTGATCATCTGACAGGCGAGATCCGACGGATTTATTCTGCGTTGATATAACGCGGAATTATTGGAGTTATAAGGAGTTTACCCCGGTTTATGAAATTTCCATAAACCGGGTTAAACTCCTTGTAAATGGATGCGACCAACAGCCCCTATGCGCTTGGTGCCGGCTATCTTCCCCTCGCATTGGCAGGTCGAAACTCACTGTTGCGAGACATTGGCGTCACAGCACGGCGATACCGCGTTCACGGTGCCGTTGTTCGACGAGTTCATGCAGCGGACTATGCCGCCGGCATCATCCGCCGAACCTTCAGGTCGCGGATCGTAATTGCCGTTCCACCAGACGGGCGACAAAGTCACGCAAACCATTCAAGTAGTCTGGATTTCCGTTTTCGGCCTCTCTGTCAGTGGAGCTTAGTAATTTTCTATATTCTTCATGCCTTTCTCGAATCAACGTTGGCAGCATTGGTTCGCCCTGTATCAGACCGCCAGACTTGACGCAGACGACAAAGTAACAAAGCGCGCGCGCCGTTCTGCCGTTTCCGTTAATAAATGGATGGATGAAATTCAGGCGCCAGAGACAATACGCGGCCAGGGTATGTGTGTCACAGGCATCCCAATTCCGGTTGGCTACATTGATAAAGTCGTTCATCATCTCCGGCACGTGAAAATGCTCCGGCGGTTCATAGTCTCCCGCCTTCACTGGACAGGGGCGGTATTCCCCGGCATTGGGATGCAGGCACGCGATAGCATGATAATTCAACGCTTTGATAAGCGTCGCTGAGACCAGCGGCCGTTTGACGTTTATCGCCGCGGCCACGGCAGATTGTAGAAAACCGTATTGCCTGAAAAGATTGCCGTCGGAAAGGTCGGCGTATATGCGATGCTGCTCTCCTCCGAGGAGATGGTGCAGGATCACAAACCTTCGTGCTCCTCAAGAAACTTGGCGACGTCCTCTATGGTCCGCTCAGAATCTATCGGCAAGTTGCCATAAACCCAGGAGATTGCCTGTGCCCGCCTCTCCTCTTTTGACAGCTTCATTTTGGCCATTCTCTTCATTTTTGCTTCCAATTCCTCGTCAACCTCGTAGCATCCCAGAGGTGTTTCTCTCATATGGCGAGCAGCATTGGCTTTTTTCATCGGTGTGTCCTCCTGTCAGATGCTGGTGTTTATGCGGACCGGCACATACCCGTCCGAGCGAGGTGTATTGTACCCGATTCTCCCACGCTGGTTTGCAGCACCCAGTGCCGGCCTGACCATGCGCGGGCGCGACAGCTTCTTGCTCCGCCGCCGGCGCACCTGCAAGCCATGCTCACGATGCGCCTCGGGCGTTACCAATCTTTTGACAACAACTCTTTCAGCGCCTTTTTGTCTAATCTCGCCTCTTTCAGCAGGTGCTTCAACTTGGCGTTCTCCCTCTCCAACTGCCTCAAGCGCTTCGCCTCGCTTACGCTCATCCCCTCATACTTCGACCTCCAGCGATAGAGACTCTGCTCGCTGACCCCGTGCTTGCGAGACAAATCCGCCATGCGCGCGCCCGCCTCATATTCCTTGAGGATAGATATGATCCGTTCCTCACTGAACCGATTGTGTTTCATAGCGAGACCTCCTATGGTCAAAATTATAGGAAAATCTTTCAAATCGCGTGACTCTGATTGTGGGGGAAGGCCACCACCGCGCTCAGGCTCCCTGACTCCTAAAACAACCCTTCCGTTTCCGCCGATGATTCTCCCTCTTTGGCCGGTTTTGTGATTTTTTTGGGCAGGTGGCGCATGCGGAAGGTTTCGCTGATGGCGTTTTCGTCGCCGGGGTGCGCGAGCAGGCCGTTTTCGGGGTCTATGCGCGCGGAGACGATGTTGGGGGGTTTGTAGTAGGGGCGTTCCGGCTTGTCGGCGAGCGCCTTGCGCATGAAGTCTATCCACGTCGGCAGCGCGGCGACCGCGCCGGTCTCGCGTTCGCCCAACGGCTTGTGGTCGTCGAAGCCGACCCAGACGGTGCCGACCAGGTCGCGGTTGAAGCCGGAGAACCAGGCGTCGCGCTGCTCGTTCGTGGTGCCGGTCTTGCCGGCGACGTCGTCTCGTCTCAGGGTGCGCGCGCGGCGTCCGGTGCCGTGGCGGATCACGCCCCGCATCATGCTCGTCATCTGATAGGCGACGTCGGACGGAATCGCGCGCGGCGCGTATTGCGCGTCGGGCGTTTCCATGGACGCGGTGCGTGTGCCGTCGTTCACGTCCGCGTCCGCATCCTCGGGCGTACCCTCATCGGCGTCCTCAGGCGCGTCGTCGTACGGATAGATCGCACAACCTTCGGTGCAAAGCGCCAACGGTTCCGCGGCGAATACGGTTTCGTCTAGGACCGTGATTTTGTCTATCAGATACGGCTTCACGAGAAACCCGCCGTTGGCAAAAACGGCGTAGCCGCGAGCGATCTCGAGCGGGGTGGCGGTGCCGGAACCCAGGGCCAGCGTCAGATTGCGCGGCTGATCCGCGCGCTGAAAGCCGAAGCGTCGCACGTAGTCGAGCGTCTGCTCGACGCCGATCTGATCCACCAGTTTGACCGACACCAGGTTGCGCGAGAATTGGAGCGCCTCGCGCAGGCGCGTCGGGCCGTAGAATTTGCCGCTATAGTTTTGCGGGCGCCAAGCGCGGTTGTTGGGGTCGGTGAACACGACCGGCGTGTCCTTGATGATGGTCGCCGGCGTGAGGCCGTTGCCGAGCGCCGCCGAGTACACGAAGGGCTTGAAACTCGATCCGGGTTGGCGCTTGGCCTGGGTCGCGCGGTTGAACTTGCTGTGGTAGAAGTCGAAGCCGCCGGTGAGCGCGATGATCGCGCCGCTGTCGGGCGCGAGCGCGACCAGCGCGCCGCCGACTTCGGGGATATGCGCAAGCCGCCGCGTCTCGTCGTCGCCAAAGACGCGCACTACGTCGCCGACGGCGGCCACGGCCGCGGCGTTTTCGGGGCGCGCGCCGACCCGGCCGCCCGCGAGGCGTGGTCGCGCCCACTGCCATCCGGCGGCATCGAGCGCCACGACGTCGCCGTTCTTGACGGCGACGTGCAGCGTTCGCCCCTCGACGCCGACGACGATGCCCGGTTCCAGGCCGCCGACCACCGCGAGCGCATTGAGTTCGCGCGCAAGCGCCGTCGGGTCGTTCGCCACGTCCACCGCCACGCGCCCCTCGGTGCCGATCCAGCCGTGGCGTCTGGAGTACGCGAGCAGCCCCTTGCGCAAGCTGGCCTGGGCGTGGCGTTGCAACTCGGAGTCCACCGTCGTGCGCACCGTAAAGCCGCCGGTGTAGGCCTCCTCGCCGTAGCGCTCGAGCATTTCCTTGCGCACCATCTCGGCGACGTAGGGCGCCTTCAGCTCGACTTGCAGGCTGTGCGGCGTCGCGGTAATGCCGGCGGCGAGCGCCTCGGCGTATTCCGATACGTTGATTTTGTCGAGTTCGTGCATCCGCTTCAGCACGTAGTTGCGCCGCTCCAGCGCCTTGTCGGGATTGGTCAGCGGATTGGAGACCGACGGCGCCTTCGGCATTCCCGCGAGCATCGCGGTCTGCGCCAGCGTCAGTTCGGCGACGTCCTTGCCGTAATACACCTCGGCCGCCGCGGCCACGCCGTAGGCGCGCTTGCCGAGAAAGATCTTGTTCAGGTAGAGGCTCAGGATTTCCTCCTTGCTGAACAGCCGCTCGATGCGCAGCGCCAGAAAAATCTCCTTGATCTTTCTCTCGTAGGTGCGCTGGTTCGTCAGGAAGAAGTTGCGCGCCAGCTGCATCGTGATGGTGCTGCCGCCCTGTGTTTTTTTGCCGGTGCGTATCAGCTCGAGCGCGGCGCGTATCAGCCCCATGTAGTCCACGCCGGGGTGCTCGAAGAAGCGGTCGTCCTCGGCCGCGAGAAAGGCTTCGATCATGCGCTCCGGCACCTGCTCGTACGAGACCGGCTTGCGCCGCTTGTCGCCGAATACGGCGATGACTTCGCCGCCGCGCGCGTGCACCCTGAGCGGCGTTTGCAGCTGGACGTTGCGCACGGCCTCGGCGGACGGCAGGTCGGACGCGACCCAGGCGTAGGCGCCTATGACCGCGACCGTGAGCAGTATGAGCAGCGACAAAAGCAGGCCCGCCAATCCGAACAGGGTTTTGAAAAACACTTTGGCAATTATACAGAAAGCGCGCCGCGCCGACCGACGATGGAACCGCCACGCCCGCCCCCGGTGTACCCTTCCGGCCCCATCCTCCGGCAGCGAACGGGCGGGTCGAATGGGTAGGCTATACAATGCCGCGCACGGCCGACTCCCATATCACCCCATACTTACACGGCTTACACGATGATCTACCGCAACGTTTTTCTGATCGGGCCGATGGGCGCCGGCAAGAGCAGCGTCGGCGCCGCGCTCGCGCGCCGTTTGCGCCTGCGCTTTTATGACAGTGACGAACGGGTCGCGCGCGCCGCCGGGCGCGACATCGCGGCGATCTTCGCGTCCGAGGGCGAGGCCGGTTTTCGTGCGCGCGAGGCCGCGGTCATCGTTGAACTCGCGGCCCGAGAAGGCATCGTCTGCGCCACCGGCGGCGGTTGCGTGCTGCTGGAACAAAACCGCCGGCTGTTGAAAGAAGGCAACGCCGTCGTCTGGCTGCGCGCGGATCTCGAGCATCGCGCGGCGCGCGTCGGCGACGGTTCCGAGCGCCCGCTGTTGGCGGGACGCGCGGTGCGCGCCGAACTGGCGCGCCTGGATCGCGAGCGCCGCCCGTTGTACGAGGCGCTCGCCGACTGTATCGTGGATAATGACGGATCGGTGGACGAGGCGGTCAAGGAAATCACTCGCTTCGTCGGCGCGGAAGCATGAATACATTGACGCTGCAAACGAGCGGCGGGCGCTATCCGATCCACATAGGTCGCGGCTTGCTCGCGCGCGCCGGCGACTACCTGCGCGCGTGCCTGCCCGAACCCGCGCGCGCGCGTCGCTTCGTCGTCGTAAGCGACGATGCCGTGGCGCCGCTGTACCTTAAGGGAGTGTTGGCCGCGCTCGAGTCGGCGCCCGGCTTCACTGGCGATGCGATAGTGCTTGCGCTCGGCGAACACAACAAGAACCTGGTGACCTTCGAGCGCATCTGCACCGGTATGTTGGAGCGCAAGTTGGGCCGCGACGCCGTGGTCGTCGCGCTCGGTGGCGGCGTTACCGGCGACGTCGCCGGCTTTGCCGCGGCCGCCTACCAGCGCGGCGTTGCCTTCGCGCAACTGCCGACGACGTTGCTGGCGCAGGTGGACTCGGCGGTCGGCGGCAAGACCGGCGTCAATCATGCGCTCGGCAAGAACATGATCGGCGCGTTTCACCAACCGTGCTGCGTGGTGTCCGACCTCGACACGCTGGACACGCTGCCGCCGCGCCACTACGCCGCCGGCATCGCCGAGATCATCAAATACGGCCTGATACTCGACGCCGCCTTCTTCGATTGGCTGGAGCGCAACGTGGACGCGCTGCTCGCGCGCGACGAGCAGGCCCTGGCGCACGCCGTCCACCGCTCATGCGAAATCAAGGCCGCGGTCGTGGCCGCCGACGAACGCGAGCGCAGCGGCCGTCGCGCGCTGCTGAACCTGGGCCACACCTTCGGTCACGCGATCGAGACCGGCCTGGGACACGGCGACTGGCTGCACGGCGAGGCGGTAGGCTGCGGCCTGGTGCTCGCGGCGCGCCTGTCGGCGCGCCTGGGTCATATCGAGGACGAGGTGGTGCGGCGCATCGCGGGTCTCGTCGAGCGCGCCGGCCTGCCGACCGCAAGACCCGCGCAACTGAACGCCGGAAAAATGCTCGAAATCATGGCGCTCGACAAAAAGAATATCGCAGGTGCCACCCGCTTCATATTGTTGCGCGCGATAGGCGACGCCTATATCGGCGAAAGCACCGACCCGTCGCAAGTGCGTGCCGTGCTATAGCCGCACTGGGGCAGGGGCTGGTTCGGTTGCTACGCTGCGAACTAGGAGAAAAAACCTGTAAAAACAATTTGTTCAAGAAATTTCACACCGGGGCTTTACAATAATAGTAATAATAGTTATTATCATTTGCATTCAGAGGGAGAGCGATGTATCCCTTCTTTTTTGTTTCTCCGGAAGAAGTGAGGATACAAGCGCTCTTCCTCTCCTTCTGGGAGAGGCGCGTGACACCGCGAGCGTGCTCACTCGGTTTCGTCAGGTGTGGGATAGAGAGGATGCAGGCCTTTGCGTGAGTTTTCTCGTCGGCCCTCAGACGTATCCAATCGCAATTTTTCATCATCTATCTGGCGTGTTCTAACGGAAAACTCCTCTATCACCACGTGTGGGCAGGGCATGCTTTCCCACAAGGGAAGGCTGGCCGACAAAGCCGTCTTTGTCATGCGCGCCGCCTGGTTCGCCATCGGTGTTCCCCCGCCCCCGGGTGCGTTGCGGTGCTATACTGGCCGGTCGGGAGCGGTTACTTATAATTATGCAAAAAACACCGGTGGATAGCCCTCTTCGGGGATCGTCTCGGGGCCTGCTTCGGCCCGAGTTCGAGAAGGACAGCTGCGGTTTCGGCCTGATTGCGCAGATGGACGGGCATGCCAGTCACTGGCTGGTGCGCACCGCGATTCACGCGCTTGGCCGGCTCACCCATCGCGGCGCGGTCGCAGCCGACGGCAAGACCGGCGACGGTTGCGGCCTGCTGCTGAAAATGCCGTCGGACTACATGCGGGGCAAGGCGCGCGAGGCTGGTTTTTCGCCGCCGGCGAGGTTCGCGGTCGGCCAGGTGTTCCTGCATCCGAAGGCCGCCGCCGCCGGCAGGCGCGGTCTGGAGCAGGCGGTGCGCGACGAGGGCCTTACGGTGGCGGGTTGGCGCGAGGTGCCGGTGGATCCTTCGGCGTGTGGGCGCGACGCGCTGGCGACGCTACCGCGCATCGAACAGATCTTCGTCGGCGCGCCCGACGGCGCCGGCGAGGATGATTTCGAGCGCCGCCTGTTCGTCGCCCGCCGGCGCGCCGAGATCGCGCGCGCGCCGATTGACCCGGTGTTCTACGTCGCCAGTCTGTCGGCGCGCACCCTGTCCTACAAGGGGCTGGTCATGCCGGACAACCTGCCGACGTTCTACCGGGACCTCAACGACGAGTCGCTCGCGGCCTCGATCTGTGTCTTCCATCAGCGTTTCTCGACCAACACGTGGCCGCAGTGGCGTCTGGCGCAGCCGTTTCGCTTCCTCGCCCACAACGGCGAGATCAACACGATAGGCGGCAACCGCAACTGGGCGCAGGCGCGCGCTTCTATCTTCAAGAGCGCGCACCTGCCCGACCTTGCACAACTGTTGCCGCTGGTCTCGATGGATGGTTCCGACTCGTGCAGCCTCGACAACATGCTCGAAGTTTTGATGATGGGCGGCATGGACGTGTTTCGCGCGATGCGTCTCTTGATCCCGCCGGCGTGGCAGAACGTGACCCACATGGACCCCGACTTGAAGGCGTTTTACGAATACAACGCGATCCACATGGAACCGTGGGACGGGCCCGCCGGCGTCGTGCTGAGCGACGGCCGCTACGCCGCCTGCGTGATGGATCGCAACGGCCTGCGTCCGGCGCGCTACGTGATCACGCGCGACCGCCACATCACGCTGGCCTCGGAGATCGGCGTCTATGATTACGCGCCCGACGAGGTCACAGCCAAGGGGCGCCTCAGGCCGGGCGAGATGCTCGCGGTGGATACCGCAAGCGGCGAGTTGCTGGCGCCCGCGGCGATAGACGAGCGCCTGAAAAAGCGCCACCCGTACCGCCGCTGGCTCGACCGGCGCGTGCGTCGTCTGCCGGCTGTTGCGGCCGCCGACGCGCTCGTCGCGGAACCGTTCTCGGACAAGCGCCTGCGGATGTACGAGAAGATGTTCGGCGTCTCGTTCGAGGAGCAGGACCAGGTCATCAAGGTGCTCGCGCGCGCCGGCCAGGAGGCGGTCGGCTCGATGGGCGACGACACGCCGCTGCCGGTGTTGTCGCGCGAGGTGCGTTCGCCGTTCGACAATTTCCGCCAGCAGTTCGCGCAGGTCACAAACCCGCCGATTGACCCGCTGCGCGAGCGCATCGTGATGTCGCTGGAGACGACGCTCGGGCGCGAGCTGAACCCGTTCGAGGAACTGGGCGACCACGCCGACCGCCTGGTCATAGACTCGCCGGTGCTGTCCGAATACAAGTTCGCCAGGATTCTCGAGCAAGGCTACCCGCATCGGGTCTTCGATCTGCACTACGACGAGGGCGAGGATCTGCGCGCCGCCGTCGGGCGTCTGTGCGACGACGTCAGCGCCTCGGTGCGCGACGACGGGGTGATCCTCGTGGTGCTGTCCGACCGCGCCGTCGCGCGCGGGCGCCTGCCGATACACGGCGCGCTCGCGTGCGGCGCGGTGCACCACCGCCTGATCGCCGACGGCCTGCGCTGCGACGCCAACCTGCTGATCGAGACCGGCTTCGCGCGCGACCCGCACCACTTCGCGGTGCTCATCGGTTACGGCGCGACGGCGGTGTATCCGTACCTGGCTTTTCAGATCCTGGACGGTATGCGCCGCCGCGGCGAGATCGCCCCCGAGCTCGCGCCCGACGCGCTCGCGGTCTCGTACCGCGCCGGCGTCAACAAGGGGCTGTATAAGATCCTTTCGAAGATGGGAATCTCGACCGTCGCCAGCTACCGCGGCGCGCAGTTGTTCGAGATCGTCGGCCTGCACGACGAGGTCGTCGAACTGTGTTTCAAAGGCACCGTCAGCCGCGTGCAGGGCGCGCGCTTCTCCGACCTCAAGGACGATCAGCTGAAGCTGGCGTGGCGGGCGTGGAACGCGCGCCGTCCGCTGCAACAGGGCGGCCTGCTCAAGTACACCCACGACGGCGAGTACCACGCGTTCAACCCCGACGTCGTGCACAGCCTGCACCGCGCGGTGCAGGGCGGCGACTACGACGACTATCGTGTCTTCGCCGACGCCGTCAACAACCGCCCGCCGATGGTGTTTCGGGATCTGCTGCGCCTGCGCGACGATTGCGAGCCGGTCGCGCTCGCCGAGGTCGAGTCCGCCGAGGAAATCGTCAGGCGTTTCGACACCGCCGGCATGTCGCTGGGCGCATTGTCGCCGGAGGCGCACGAGGCCCTGGCGCTGGCGATGAACGGCCTCGGCGGGCGCTCGAACTCGGGCGAGGGCGGCGAGGACCCGGCGCGTTTCGGCACCGCGCGCGCGTCGAAGATCAAGCAGGTTGCCTCCGGGCGCTTCGGCGTCACGCCTCATTACCTGACGGACGCCGAGGTGTTGCAAATCAAGATCGCGCAAGGCGCGAAACCCGGCGAGGGCGGCCAGCTGCCCGGGCACAAGGTCAACGCGATGATCGCCAGGCTGCGCTACGCCAACCCGGGCATCGCGTTGATCTCGCCGCCGCCGCACCACGACATTTACTCGATCGAGGATCTGGCGCAGTTGATCTTCGACCTGAAACAGGTCAACCCCGGGGCGCTGGTGTCGGTCAAATTGGTGGCCGAGGCCGGCGTCGGCACCATCGCCGTCGGCGTCGCCAAGGCCTACGCCGACCTGATCACGATTTCCGGCTACGACGGTGGCACCGGCGCCAGCCCGCTGACCAGCATCAAATACGCGGGCGCGCCGTGGGAACTGGGCCTGCCGGAAACGCACCAGGCGCTGCGCGCCAACAACCTGCGCGACAAGGTGCGCGTACAGACCGACGGCGGCTTGAAGACCGGCCTGGACATAGTCAAGGCCGCGATCTTAGGCGCCGACAGCTTCGGTTTCGGTACCGCGCCGATGGTCGCGCTCGGCTGCAAGTACCTGCGCATCTGCCACCTGAACAACTGCGCCACCGGCGTCGCCACCCAGGACAAGATACTGCGGCGCGATCATTTCATCGGCCAGGCCGAGATGGTCAGGAACTACTTTCTGTTCGTCGCGCGCGAGACGCGCGAACACATGGCCGCGCTGGGCGCGCGCACCTTCGAGGAGCTGATCGGGCGCACCGAGTTGCTGCGCGTCGCGGCTGAAGCCGAGGTCGGGCACGCGGCGCCGCGCGGCGTGCTCGATCTGTCGCCGCTATTAGGCGACGCCGGCGTCGCCGCGCACCGGCCGCGCTTTTGCCGCAAGCCCGACAACCCGCCCGCCGACAAGGGCGAAGTCGCCGAGCGCATGGTACGCGACGCGCGCGCCGCAATCGAGAACGGCAGCGGCGGCGAGTTCCATTACAAAATTACCAACGTCAACCGCTCGATAGGCGCGCGCGTCTCCGGCGAGGTCGCAAGGCGCCACGGCAACCACGGCATGGCCGACGCGCCGCTGGCGATACACCTCGAAGGCACCGCCGGGCAGAGTTTCGGCGCGTGGAACGCCGGCGGCGTGCACTTGCACCTGGTGGGCGACGCCAACGATTACGTCGGCAAGGGCATGGCCGGCGGCGAAATCGTAATCCGCCCGCCGCCGAGCGCGACGACCGCATCGCGCGACACGACCATCGTCGGCAACACCTGCCTCTACGGTGCCACCGGCGGCAGGTTGTTCGCCGCGGGCCGTGCCGGCGAGCGTTTCGCGGTGCGCAACTCCGGTGCCGTCGCCGTGGCCGAGGGCGTCGGCGACCACGGCTGCGAATACATGACCGGCGGCGTGGTCGCGGTGCTCGGCGCCACCGGCCTGAACTTCGGCGCCGGCATGACCGGCGGCATCGCCTGGGTGCTCGATCTCGACGGCGCTTTCAGCGACCGCTACAACCACGAACTGGTCGAGACCTTCCGCATGGACGTCGAGGGTATGGAGCGCCAGCGCCAGTACCTGCACTCGCTGCTGTCCGACTACGTCGGGCGCACCGCCAGCGACTGGGGACGGCAGGTGGCAGAAGACTTCTCCGCCTTCCTCGCGCGCTTCTGGCTGATCAAGCCGAAGGCGGCCGAACTCGGCGCGCTGATGGCGAGCCTGTTGCGCGCCGCGTAGAGCCTTGCACGAAAGCCCCGCATGGAGGCCGCGGATGAAGACCTGTAATCCACCGGCATGGCCGGCAGAATCCCGCCGTCTTTCATAGACGGCCTGCTTGCGCGCGCCGACATCGTCGAGATCGTCGGGCGCTACGTGGCGCTCAAGCAGCGCGGGCGCGACCACTGGGCCTGTTGCCCGTTCCACGAGGAGAAGACCCCGTCGTTCAAGGTGGACGCCGCCAGGCAGTTTTATCACTGCTTCGGCTGCGGTGCCGGCGGCAGCGTGATCCAGTTTCTGATGGAGCACCAGCGCATGCAGTTCGTCGAGGCGGTCGAGACGCTGGCCGGACACTACGGGCTTGCGGTACCGCGCGAGGGCGGCGGTTCGCCGCGCGAGACGGCGCGGTTCAACGCGATCTACGACGCGCTCGACAAGGCCGCGCGGTTTTACCGCGCGCAGCTGGGCGAACACGTCGAGGCGGCCAACTACCTCAAGTCGCGCGGTCTCGAGCGCCCGGCGCTCGACGCCTTTCACCTGGGTTACGCGCCGCCTGCGTACGGCCACCTCAAGAGGTGCTTCGGTTCCGATTACGATGAGGCGCTGTTGGTCGAGGCCGGGTTGCTGGCGCGTGGCGAAGGTGGCGGGCGCGGCGCCTACGAACGCCTGCGCGACCGCGTGATCTTTCCGATACACGCCGCGCGCGGGCGCGTCGTCGGTTTCGGCGGGCGCCTGTTGCCCGGACGCGAGAATCCGGCGAAGTATCTCAACTCGCCGGAAACGCGCGTGTTCAAGAAGCGCGAGACGCTCTACGGCCTGCCTCAGCTTAGAAAGGCGCGAGGCTTCGACCGCGTCATCGTCGTCGAGGGCTACATGGACGTCGTCTCGCTCGCGCAGCACGGCGTGCACAACGCGGTCGCGACGTTGGGCACCGCGACGACGCGCTCGCAGATACGGGCGCTGCTCAAGCTCACGTCGCGCATCGTGTTTTGTTTCGACGGCGACCGCGCCGGCAACGAGGCCGCGGCGCGCGCCGCTGAGCAGGCGCTGCCGGTGTTTGAGGACGGACGTGAGATTGCCTTCATGTTTCTGTCCGAAGGCCAGGATCCGGACAGTTACGTGCGCGCGCGCGGCGGCGACGCGTTCAGCGCGGCGAGCCGCGACGCGGTTCCGCTGGCGGAGTTTCTGTTTCGCCACCACGGCGAGGGCTTGGATCTGTCCGACCCCGCGGCCTGCGCCGGGTTGGCGGGCAGGCTGCAACCTCTGCTTGCGCGACTGCCGCCGCAGAGCGTGTTCCGCGAGCTGATGTTCTCGAAGCTGGCCGACAAGACCGGCGTTGCGGTGGAGGGTCTGCGGCGGCGCTCCGCGGCCGCGACCAGAAAACCGCCTCCGGCGAGGCGCGCGCCGGCGCAAGGCGCGCTGTATTCGACGATCCGCGTCGCGGTGCGCGCGCTGCTCGAACAGCCGCGATTGATGGACGCGCGCGAGGCGCCGCAAGCGACGATGGACACGGCCGAACTGCGGCGCCTCGAGAAGCGCGGTGCCCGCTTTCTCGCCGATCTGATGGACAAAATCAAGACCCACAAGCCGACGACCACCGCGGGCGTGCTCGAACTGTACCGCGACACCGGCGAGGAGCAGAGCCTGAGACGGCTGCTCGCCCCGGCGGCCGCCGCCGGCGTGGAGCTGGACCGGTGCGCCGAGTTTGCCGACGCCGTTGCACGCATGAAAAAAGACCTTCGACGGCAGGACGCCGAGAAAGCGATGGCCGGCTTGGCCGCAAAAGCCGAGAAAGACGGTTTGAGCAAGACCGAGCGCGAAGAATTCACGCGCTTGTCGCGCATACGCGGCACCTCGGGTTGATCATGCAGAAACCGGCGGACAGGTATCTGGCCTACGACTCCATCGGCTCCGGCGGGGGCTGGAATCATAATCTTTCCAACTTGCAGGACCTGATACGGGAGGCCGTCTGGTCGCAGCGGATTCTGGTTGTACCGAACCCGAATTTGTTGAGGTATTTCAGCGGGGGCCGCACTCTGCCACGGCCGGAATCGGTTGCATGCAGCGCCCGTTTTCCGTGGGAAAATTACATAGATCTGGAAAACTCCATTGTTCGAGTGACGTACGAGGACGGAGAAATCGAGACCCTTCGGCCGCGAACTATACGGATGAGTGATTTTTCCACCTTGAAGATCCGGAACAAAGAACGTCTGCGTTTGCCGGGGGAAGTCCCGGTGTCCGATGAATACGGAGGATACCGGGTGGTTGTCAAGGCAACGCCCGGCCGCGAGATGAACCGCAGCGTTATTCCTTGGCATTCGTACAAAAAGTCCAGGGGCATCGCCGACGTGGAGGTGGGGCTGAAGCCTTCCGAATCGGTGAAGTCATTGGCGCAGGAGGTGTTGAGCGAGATTGGAGAAAACTATGTATGCCTGCACGTCAGGATGTCGCGCTATTTTGGCAACTATGCGGAGCGCCTGATTTCCGCCGCGGTCAGGTCGTTTCCCGGGTTGTTCGTTGCCGACATCAGGAGGATGGTCTCAGACCAGGGGGGGGATATGCCCGTTTATTTTATGGCGGACTGGGACAGCTACTACATTGATCGTTGGTGGCAAACCCTTGAAAAACATTTCACTGTTTTCCACTGCCGCCAGTTTCGAGAGTTGGAGCGCTTGTATATGTCCGACGCACCATTGGACGATCCGCTGCTTGCGCAAGTCGAGTATTACCTGTTCGCCTCCGCGCGCTTGCGCATCAGCCGACAGAGCTGGATGTCCCCCGTGGGTTTGAGCAAATATCTGAGCATGGTGGGCGAAGCCCCCGTCGCAAGCCTCCCGATTCACCTGATCGAATGTTCCCGCAACCCTGCCGTGCGTATCCTGTCGCGGTTGCGGCGCCTGTACAATAGATTGTGGTAATATAACCGACTGGCCGTTCACGGGAGAACAGGGGGAAGCAGTGGCCGCACGCCGCAGGGAACAATCGGGACTCAACAAAGATCTGATCGCAAAGGGCAAGGAGAGGGGCTTTTTGACCTATGCCGAGGTCAGCGATCACCTGCCGGAGGACATCGTAGATCCGGATCAGATCGAGGACGTGATCCGGGTGATCAACGACATGGGCATCAAGGTGCTCGAGAAGGCGCCCGCCGGCGACCTGTTGATGTCCGAGGAGACGGCCGACGACGTGGCGACCGAGGAGGCCGCCGTGATGCTCGCCAACGTCAGCAGCGAGATCGGGCGCACCACCGACCCGGTGCGCATGTACATGCGCGAGATGGGCTCGGTCAACCTGCTCGACCGCAAAGGCGAGATCAAGCTCGCCAAGCGTATCGAGGCCGGCCTGGATGAAGTGCTCGCAAGTCTGGCCTTGTTCCCGCCGTCCATCGCCCTGCTGCTCTCGTATTACGAGCGCAGCGAGCGCGGCGAATTGAAATTGGAGGAAATTTTCAGCGGTTTCTGGGATTACCAGGCCTGCGACGGTGCCAACGAGGGTATTTTTCAGGTGGATGGTTGCTCGCCGAGATTCCTGGGATTTGCGCTGGAGGAAAACGAGGAGTACGAGCAGGGCAAAAACGACGGCCTGGGCGACGACGTTTTCGACCGCGATCAGGTCGCCGAGCATTTCGAGACGCTGAAGAGGCTCTACAAACGCTCGCGCAGGAATTCGGTGCGCGCCTCCGCGGCCGGCTACGCGCGGATGCGCGTGCGCATGGCCGAGATGTTGCTCGAGCTGAAGCTGACGCCCGACGTGCGCGAGGAACTAGACCAGTGGCTGCGCTTGGCGATCTCCCGGATTCGCGGCAGCGAGAAAATCATCGAGAACATCTGCCTCAACCGGGCGCGGATGCCGCGCGCGTATTTCATCGAGAAGTTTCGTGGCCGCGAGACCGACCCGGTGTGGTTCTCGCGCCACACCAGGGCCGGTTCCAAGTACCGCAAAGGCTTGAAGGCCAACGAAGCGAGCTTTCGCAAGGAGCAGGCCAAGCTGCGCGAGTACGAGGAGCAGACGGGGATCGGGATCGGCGAGATCAAGGAACTGGGACGCCTCGCACAGATCGGCAAGGCGAAGGCGCGTCGCGCCAAGAAGGAGATGGTCGAGGCCAACCTGCGGCTGGTCATCTCCATCGCCAAGAAATACACCAATCGTGGCCTGCAATTCCTCGACCTGATCCAGGAGGGCAACATCGGCTTGATGAAGGCGGTGGACAAGTTCGAGTACCGTCGCGGCTACAAGTTCTCGACCTACGCGACGTGGTGGATACGCCAGGCGATCACGCGCTCGATCGCCGATCAGGCGCGCACCATCCGCATTCCGGTGCACATGATCGAGACGATCAACAAGTTCAACCGGCTGACGCGGCGCATGGTGCAGGAGATGGGGCGCGAGCCGAAGCCGGAGGAACTGGCGCGGCGTCTCGAGATGGCCGAGGACAAGGTGCGCAAGGTGTTGGAGGTGACCAAGGAGCCGCTGTCCCTGGAGACCCCGGTGGGGGAGGACGAGGACTCGCAGCTCGGCCACTTCATCAACGACGAGACCACGCAGGCGCCGGACGAGGCCGCCTATTCGGATGCGCTCAAGGACCGGATGCGCGAGCTGCTGGCGTCGCTGACGCCGCGTGAGGCGCAGGTGCTGCGGATGCGTTTCGGCATAGACATGAACACCGACCACACGCTGGAGGAGGTCGGCAAGCAGTTCGACGTGACGCGCGAGCGTATCCGCCAGATCGAGGCCAAGGCGCTCAGAAAGCTGCGCCACCCGATACGCTCGGAACTATTGCGCGGCTTTCTCGGTTCGGAGTAAGGCGCCGCGTCGCGCCCTTCTTTACAAGGGCCTGTAGCTCAGTCGGTTAGAGCGGGGGACTCATAATCCTTAGGTCGCAGGTTCGAATCCTGCCGGGCCCACCAACTGCCACATTCCTGTCACATTCGGGTGCGAGACTCTCCGCCAATTTTCTGCAACCATCGAATCCACGGGAGGGTTCTTTATGAAAAACCGAGTTGTCCCTCTGGCGTTTGCGCTGGCCGCCTGCGGGCCGTTGGCGGGCGGTGCGGCCGTCGCCAGGGATCAGATCAACGTCGTCGGCTCGTCCACGGTGTATCCGTTCTCGACCGTGGTCGCCGAGCAGTTCGGCAGGTCCGGCAAGTTCAAGACGCCCAAGGTCGAGGCCACCGGCTCCGGCGGCGGCCTGAAACTGTTTTGCGCCGGCGTCGGCATGGACACGCCCGACGTGGCCAATGCGTCGCGCCGGATCAAACAAAAGGAAGTGGACTTGTGCCGCAAGAACGGCGTCACCGACGTTGTCGAGGTGCGCATCGGTTACGACGGCATCGTGCTCGCCGGATCGAAGAAGGCGCCGAAGCTGGAGGTGACGCTGAAGCAGATATATCTGGCGCTGGCCAAGGACGTGCCGAACCCGGATGGTTCCGAGTCCTTTGTGCCGAATCCCCACAAGAAGTGGAGCGACGTCGGCTCATCGTTGCCGGCGACGCGCATCGAGGTGTTGGGGCCGCCGCCGACCTCGGGTACGCGCGACGCCTTCGTCGAGCTGGCGCTGGAAGGCGGCTGCAAGAAGTTCACCTGGGTCAAGGCGATGAAGAACGAGGACAAGCGGGCATACAAGGCGCGTTGCCACACGATCCGCGAGGACGGCGCTTACGTCGAGGCCGGCGAGAACGACAACCTGATCGTGCAGAAACTGATGGTCAACTCGAACGCGCGCGGCGTGTTCGGCTTCAGTTTTCTCGATCAGAATCTCGACACGATGCGCGGCGCGCTGGTTGACGGCGTCGCCCCGACCTTCGACGCGATTGCAAGCGGCGAGTATCCGGTGGCGCGCACGCTGTACTTCTACGTGAAGAAGGCACACGTCGGCAAGGTGCCGGGTCTGGCCGAGTACGTGGAAGAGTTCATCAGCGAGGCCGCGTCGGGCGCCGAGGGCTACCTGGCCGACAAGGGCATGATTCCGTTGTCCGACGCCGAGAGAAAGGAACTGCTTCCGGCGGTGCGCCGGATGCAGACGCTCAGCGCAAAACTCTGATATCCGACTACGCCTGCAACGCAAAAGGGGCGCGCTTGGCGCCCCTTTTGTTATTCGGGAATTATCAGGCTTGTTCTTTTCTTTCCCGTTACTTGCGCGTGGCCGCGGCGGTTTCGCGGAAGTCCACGCCGTCCATCAGGTTGACGTGCGGCGGCGGGTAGGCCATGGGCATCGCGCCGGTCTTCGAGACGGATTTTTTCCTTGTAGATTGCTTCACGGTGGATCGTAATAATGCCCTGCTCTGCGTCGCTACCCCACCGTCATTCGTCTCGGTCGTGCCCTTATAATAAACCTCGTCGTCATGCTTTATCGCCTGCTCTCCCGCCTGCCGCTGTGCGTGCTCTACGGCGTCGCGCGCGTGCTCTCCACGTTGGGCCATCGCGTCGTCCGCTATCGCCGCGACGTGGTGTTCGAGAATCTGCGTGCGGCGTTTCCCGACTATGGCGAGGCGCGCGTCAGAAGTTTGGCCGGTCGTTTCTACCGCGATTTGGGCGCGGTCTTCGCCGAAGCCGTCAAATTGGCGACGATGCGCCCTGAGGACGTACGGCGGCGCGTACCTCTGGAGAACCCCGAGATCCTCGACGCCGCCGACGCCGGACGGCCGGTGCTGTTGCTGTCGGCGCACTTCGGCAACTGGGAGTGGCTGTTGCAGAGTTGCACGTTGTCGCTGGGGTGGCCGATGTTCGCGGTCTATAAGCCGCAGCGCGGCGCCGCCGGCGCCTTCATCCGAGACCTGCGCGCGCGCTTCGGCGCGGTGCCGGTGGCGCACCGCGACGTCGGTGCCGTAGTCGCGCGCCAGCGCCGCCGCCGCTGTTTTTTCGCGATAGTCGCCGACCAGGCGCCGAAGCGCGCCGAGGACGCGTTCTGGATCCCGTTCCTAGGACGGCGCGCCGCGTTCGGCGCGGACGTCGCAAGGCTCGCGGTCATGTTCCGGACGCCGGTGTTTTTCATCGTCTGCGAACGGCGCGGGCGCGGCCTTTACAAAGCACGTTTCGAGCCTCTGGGCACGGTCGAGAAGGGCCGCGAGGAAGAGTTCATGCGGCGCTACGCCGCGGCCATAGAGCGCCGCATACTGCACGACCCGCAAAGCTGGTTGTGGACGCACCGCCGCTGGAAGCACCGTCCGCCTTAGTCCGCCGTCTTCGGCCGCGGCCGGCCGCTTTGCCGTTCCCGGAAAGGGCGGGGACGGGTGCGTTCAGCGGATTTTTTCGAGTATGCCCTCGAGTTCGTCGAGGTCGCTGTAATAGATCAGCAGTTTGCCCTTACCCGAGGCGGCACTGTGGCGAACGTCCACCGCGGCGCCCAGGCGCTCGGACAATTCTCGCTCCAACGACGCGATCTCGGGCGGTTTGCGCTTGCGGCGTTCGGCGCCGGCGCTCGCGCCGTTTTTCTTCAGCGACGCGGCGACGTAGCGCTCGGCCTCGCGCACCGACATCTGCTGCTCGATAATCGCGCGCGCGGCGTCGACCTGCCGCTCTTTTTCCAGTTGCAGCAGCGTGCGCGCGTGTCCCATCTCGAAGCGCCGCTGTGCGAGCCAGTCGCGCACTTCGGGACTGAGTTCGAGCAGGCGCAGCAGGTTCGAGACCGCCGGGCGCGAACGCCCGATCGCGCTGGCGGCCTGTTCGTGGGTGAGCTCGAACTGGACGATGAGCTGCTGGATCGCGGACGCCTCCTCGAGCGGATTCAGGTCCTCGCGCTGGATGTTTTCTATCAGTGCAATCGCGGCGGCGTCGTTTTCGTCGAGCGAGCGCACCAGCGCCGGGATCCGCGCAAGCCCGGCGATGCGCGCGGCGCGCCAGCGCCGCTCGCCGGCGATCAGCTCGTAGCGGCCCGCGTCGTTCGCGTCGCCGCGCACGATCACCGGCTGGATCAGGCCCTGGCTCTTGATCGATTCGGCGAGTTCGCGCAACGTGTCCTCGTCTATACGCCGGCGCGGCTGGTGGTGGCCGGGGCGGATGTCGTCGAGCCGGATTTGTCGCAGTTGGACGTCGCCGTCGCCGCCGACCGCGACCGCGCGCGAAGACGTCAGCAGCACGTCCACTCCGAGCGCGCCCAGGCCCCTGCGTTTGCCCCTGGTCATGCCGTTATCCCGCGCCCTCGCGCGTCAGCACCTCGCCGGCCAACGCCAGGTACGCCTGCGAGCCGCGTGAATGTCTGTCGTATTGCAGGATCGGCATGCCGTGGCTAGGCGCCTCCGCCAGGGTCACGTTGCGCGGGATGATCGCCTCGTACAGCTCCTTCTCGAAATGGATCGTCAGTTGTCGTGAGACGTCGCGCGCGAGATTGTTGCGCGGATCGAACATTGTTCGCAGCACGCCCTCGATGCGCAGTTCGGGGTTCGCGGTCTGGCGTACGCGCTCGATGGTTTCCAGCAGCGACGACAGCCCCTCGAGCGCGAAATACTCGCACTGGATCGGGATGATGACGCCTTGCGCCGCGACCAGCGCGTTGATTGTCAGCGCGTTCAGCGTCGGCGGGCAATCCATCAGAATGTAGTCGTAGCTCACGTTCAGCCTGGCCAGCGCGTTGCGCAGGCGAAATTCGCGCCTGGGACTGTTCATCAGTTCCACTTCGCTGACCGTCAGCGCGCCGTTGGCGCCGAGCAGATCGTAGCCGGCTACCTCGGCGTGGACGATGCACGAGTGCGGCGCCTCGCCGGACAGCACGTCGGCGGTGGAATGCTCGAGCGCGTTCTTGTCCGCGCCGCTTGCGGTCGTGGCGTTGCCCTGCGGGTCGAGGTCCGCCAGCAACACGCGCCGCCCGGTCGCCGCCAGCGACGCGGCCAGGTTGACGCTGGTCGTCGTCTTGCCGACGCCGCCTTTCTGGTTGGTGATTGCGTAGGCGCCCTTCATGGGTTTCATCGGGAAGCCGGGTGATTATAACTTCCCCTGCCGCATTCCTGCCGCGGCGCCGGTTTCGATGCTGACCAACGTTGCCGGCGCGCCGCCGTCCAGGACGCGCAGCAGCCTCGATTGGCACTTGATGGCGCGGGTTTTTCGATCCCGTTCCAGCTCTGCGAACTCCGCCGCCGTCGCTTTGCCTTTCAGCGCCAGCCACAGCGTGCCGTCGTGTCCCAGATGGCGCGTGGTCGCGGTGAAATCGGGCAATTTGGCGTAGGCGCGGCTGATGATCGTGTCGAACGGCGCGCGCGGGCGGAACGTCTCGACGCGGTCGCGCACGACGACGATGTTTTCGAGCGCCAGGCTCAGGCGGCAATGTTCGAGAAACCGGGTCTTCTTGCCGTTGCCGTCGAGCAGGGTGTAGCGGCGTTCGGGGGCGAGCACCGCGAGCGGGATGCCGGGGACGCCGGCGCCGCTGCCGACGTCTATGATCTCGCGACCCCGCAGATACGGCGCGGCGGCGGCGCTTGGCAGCACCAGGCGCGGGATCATCTGCGCGGGGGCGATCGCGGTCAGGTTATAGGCGCGGTTCCATTTTTCAAGCAATCGCAGCCACTTGAGCAGCGTCTCAATGCGCGCGGCGTCCGTCGCAAGCCCCAGTTGCGCAAGTCCCGTGCGCAGGGTCGCAGCCGCGCCCGCCACTTTATTTTTTCGCCGTCGCGCGGCTTACGTCTTCTAGCAACCGCGCGATTTGCGCGAACTGCTTTGCGTGATCGTCCAGGTGGTGGCGCTTTTGCAGATAGGCGGCTTCGTTGTAGCTGATCCAGACGACGCCGTCGGCGTCTTCCCACACCAACAATTTCATCGGCAGATCGGCGCCGATCAGCCGGTTGGCGCGCATCAACGGCGTGCCGCCCTTCGGGTTGCCGAACACCAGCAGTTGCGTCGGCGGCAGTTCGAGGTCGGCCTGCTTCGCGTTGTCGGCGTGGTCAATGACGCCGAACACGCGGAAGCCGTGATGCTCCAACATGCGCTTCGCGCGCTCGACGGTTACGTCGACGACGTGGCGGCTCTTGACGTGGCGCATGCCGTCCGACGTCGGCGAGTCCGCCGCCGGCGCCGCGCTTGTCAACAGCGCCAGCGCCGCGATCCAGGCGACGGTAGCACGGGTTTTGGCGTCAACCGGCGGCACGACTTTTCAGATACATCTGCAACAACGACAGCGCCGCCGGCGTCATGCCCTGGAGGCGTCCGGCCTGACCCAGGGTGCGCGGGCGCAACTCGATCAGCTTGCCGCGCAATTCGGTCGACAGACCGCACACGCGGTCGTAATCGAAATCGTCCGGGATCGGCTGCGCGCGAAAACGCTCCATGCGTTCGATCTCTTGCCGCTGACGGCCGACGTAACCGGCGTATTTCGCCTGGATTTCGATTTGCTCGACGACCCGCTCGTCGGTTTCGGGTGCGCCGGGCGCCGGGCGGGCGCACCCGCTGGCGTCCATGATGCGCGCGACGTCGGCGTAGCCGATCTCCGGGCGGCGCAACAGTTCGTCGGCACGCACCGGCTTCTTCAGCGGCGGCGTCAGTTCGACGCCGGCGGCGCGCGCGTGCTTCGGTTGGATCAACGTCTCGTGCAGGCGTTTTTGCCCACGCGCGAGCGCGTCGCGTTTGCGCGCAAACGCCCGCCAGCGCGCGTCGTCCACGAGGCCGAGTTCGCGGCCCGCGGGCGTCAGCCGCAGGTCGGCGTTGTCCTGGCGCAGCAGCAGGCGGTATTCGGCGCGGCTCGTGAACATCCGGTACGGTTCGTCGGTGCCGCGCGTTACGAGGTCGTCTATCAGCACGCCGATGTACGCCTGCTCGCGGCGCGGATACCACGGTTCGAGTTCGCGCGCGCACCGCGCCGCGTTGAGGCCGGCGATCAACCCCTGGGCCGCGGCCTCCTCGTAGCCGGTGGTGCCGTTGATCTGGCCGGCGAAGAACAGCCCGCGCACCGGGCGCGTCTCGAGCCACGGATGCAGGCCGCGCGGCTCGAAATAGTCGTATTCGATGGCGTAGCCGGGGCGCGTCACGTGCGCGTTCGCAAACCCGCTGATCGAGCGCACCAAGTCGAGCTGCACGTCGAACGGCAGGCTGGTCGAGATGCCGTTCGGATACAGTTCGTTGGTTTGCAGCCCCTCCGGCTCGACGAAGATCCGGTGCGACGGCTTGTCGGCGAAGCGCACGACCTTGTCCTCGATGGACGGGCAGTAGCGCGGCCCGACCGACTCGATGGCGCCGCTGTACATCGGCGAGCGGTGGAGCGCGGCGCGGATGATCTCGTGCGTGCGTTCGTTGGTGCGCGTTACGTGGCACGGGCGTTGTTCGGGGTGTTGTTCGCGGCTGCCGATGAACGAGAACACCGGGCGCGGTTCGTCGCCCGGCTGGCGCTCGAGCTTCGAGAAATCCACGCTGTCGCCGGCGATGCGTGGCGGCGTGCCGGTCTTGAGCCGCCCGACCGCAAACGGCAGTTCGCGCAGGCGCGCCGCCAGCGCGTTGGCGGGTGCGTCGCCCGCGCGTCCGCCCTGATAGTTGACGTCGCCGACGTGGATCACGCCGCCCAGAAACGTACCCGAGGTCAAGACCACGGCGCGCGCCGGAAATACGAGCCCGGTTTGCGTGACCACGCCGCGCGCGCGTCCGTTCTCGATGACGACGTCGCTTGCGCCCTGTTGAAAGATGCGCAGCCGCGCCTGCCTCTCGACCGCCCGCCGGATTGCCATCCGGTACAACTGGCGGTCGGTCTGCGCGCGCGTCGCCCGCACCGCCGGCCCCTTGCTCGAATTGAGCACGCGGAAATGAATGCCGGCCGCGTCCGCGGCCGCCGCCATCGCGCCGCCCAATGCGTCGATCTCGCTGACCAGATGGCTCTTGCCCAGCCCGCCGATGGCCGGGTTGCAACTCATCTGCCCGATAGTCTCGACGTTGTGCGTAAGCAACAGCGTCTCGGCGCCGGCGCGGGCCGCGGCCAACGCCGCCTCGGTGCCGGCGTGACCGCCGCCGATGACGATGACGTCGCAGGTGGGGATGGAGGCCATGGGGGTATTGTAAGGGGTGCGGGCAAGAACGGGGCCGTGTCCACGCTATGACCGTTCGTCGGCTGTTTTGTGCCGTTCATTCCAGTTCTTGCGCTCTGCTTTGGAATCGAGTGCTACAAGGAAAGCCAAAGGAGCGATCTTCTATGGCAAAATACTACGCGGAACCGCTGAAAGCGGCAGGCAAGGGCTTGATAGCCCTCGGCAACGTCGGGGCCGCGTTGCTGTTTGTTCAGTCTTATTGGACGTTGGACAAGCTGTCCGGTCTCATTGCGAGTATCATGTGGCTGATTAGCTGCTATGCCGTCGGCATGATGCTGGTGGGTATGGGCTACAAACGTGGACCCCGAAACGCAAACCACAACAAGGAGTAAAAAATGGACGTGAACATATACGAAGCAACGGCGATGATCCTGAGCGTCGTGATGATCATCATCGCGGCCATACTCTATTTCAAGTATCTGCGGGATTAGGGTATCCGACCTTGGATAAGGTGCTTCCTCATGGAAGAGGAATGATTGCCTTATTGAAGCTTGTTTATCTCGTTCCTGATTTGCTCGACAACCTCAGTGTTTTGAATTGTTTTTTGGCCGTTCTTTTTGAGTGAAAACACATAAAACACCTCGCCCCCGAATTTCTTTTTGAATTCGGCGTGGGAATCTTTCTGTATTGCTCTTTCTTGATACATCTGGGGGACGTGTGCAACGTCGCTGACCGGCTTGATTTGAATGCCGATGAATTTTTCATTCACTTTGATGTAGAAGTCCACGTTGTAGCCTCTATCCCAATCATCTGGGGCAGGCTCGATTTTGCAGCCCAAGGCTTTCTCTAGTTGGCCGTATATGGTTTTGATTTCTGTTTCATAGCCTTCATAAGTTCGGCTGATGACCAGGTTCAACATGTAGTCTATACAATCCTGCTCGGTTATTTCTTCCACCTCAGAGGGAATAACCTCGGTAATTTTGATGTAGAGCCGTCGCCCCAATTCCTCGATATGGGTTTTCTTTCGAACGTTATCAAAGTAGTAACGTCGCCACTCTTCAAGAGATTTCGGGGAGCATTTCCTTATTTCTTCCGATACCGCCCCGACGTTTCTCTTGAAGTTGAGCTGAAACCGATTCGTCGCGCTGTTCAGGATCCACTCTTTAGCCATTTTTCACCTGCTCCTGATACTTCAGGAATCTGTTGAGGTGACGGTGTCGGATACTGTGGTCGGCGGCTGCGAGTCCCCTCTTGATCAGGTGGGCATTGATGAACGTTTTGTCGGACAGATACAGGTAGCACAGCAGTTTTCCGTCGTCGTCATACTTCTTCTGGTCGAACCTGATGAAGACTTTTCGGCCCCGCGTTTTTTGCATGATGAAGTTCTCTGCTTCCGCCGATTTTTTATTGAATGGTCTGACGCCGAGCAGCCTGATTTCCATTTTATTGTCCAGCACCAGGCTGTCGGGACTCTTGATCTCCTTGACCGAGTAATACGTGTCGCGCCTGCCGCCGTTCTCATCCAGTTTCGATCCGAACTGCATCTTCTTCGGGTCCATTTTCCTCTGCATCCGCACCGTGTCCTTGAAAACATACGGCAACTTTTCTATCAACCGCCGGAAATCCGGGGCCTCTCCCTCGTTGTCTCGGATGATCTCCACGCTCGGCTGCCATAGTTTGCTCTGATCCAGCGCGAGCTTCTCCCTGATGACGCCGACGAACTTCTCGTTGATCTCGTAACCGATGGAATTCCGGCCCAGGTTCATCGCGCTTAAGCAGGTCGTCCCGCTGCCCAGAAACGGATCCAGCAGCGTGTCGCCGACAAACGAAAACATCTTGATCAAGCGTTTGGGCAGTTCCGCCGGGAACATCGCCAAGTGCTTGTCCTGGCGCTCGCCGGGAAAGTTCCAGTGGCCGCGAAAGTATTGGTTCCACTCCTCCTTGGTCAGGCGCGAACGTTCTTTGCGCTCGCGTTCGACCGGCGGTGCGGTGCCGAGTTTCTTGAACAACAGGATCCACTCGTAATCAATTTTGATGATGCCGTTTCTCGGATACGGGTAGGAACCCATGACCGAGGCGCCGCCGGTGGTGTTCATCGTGGCCGCTTTCTGCCAGATGATGGTGCCCATGTAATCGAAGCCGACGCTCTCGCAAAACTTGATGATTTCGGTCCTGATCGGAATCACCTTGTAGCGCCCGTAATAGACCGAGCGCGCGAACTGGTCGCCGACGTTTATGCACAACCTGCACCCGGGGGCGAGCACCCGGCGGCACTCGTTCCACACCACGTTCAGGTGGTTGACGTAGTCCTCGTAGGAGTCGTCGAACCCGATCTGGTTTTCGTCGCCGTAATCTTTCAGCTGCCAGTACGGGGGCGAGGTCACGACGAGGTGCACCGAGTCGTCCTCGACCAGGCGCAGGCGCCGCGAGTCGCCGATGACTACCCGGTGGCGGGTCGGGTTTTCCACGTCGCGCCCATCTTTACAATCGCGGACGGAATGTTGGGGCTTTGCGGGTTGACCGCCACCGTTCCGTCCAGGGGGCGAATGACCAGGTCCATATCCTCCATCGGAATCGCGCCCAACAGTACGCCGTCGCCTAGCACCAGCGCGCCGCCGAAGCACGACCGGTTCCCGAACCGGATCTGCACCGGGCCGACGTAATCGCATTTGTGCTTCCCTTGCGCCGTCGTAACCTCGCGTTGCTCCAACACGTCGAGATTCAACTGAATGGCGACATGCTCCGGAATGCACAGCGTGACGGCCCCGGTGTCCACGAGCGCCTCTACCTCCAGCGGTTCAAGATCAACGTCGCGTGGGTTGGACAGATGGATTTTCGTCGTAATTTGTCCCATGGCGTCCATTCTACAACAGCCTTTTCATGGGCTGGGCGCGCCCGGATAATTTGTAGTTTCAATTCAGATTATCATGATATATTGAAGTTCATGTTCCATCGAAACCTTACGCTTCCGCCCGCCGGAAGCGAGACCTTCTTCCTTTGGGGGCCGCGCCAGACCGGCAAAAGCACGTTATTGCGGACAGCCTATAAGGACGCCCGCTGGATTGATCTGCTGAAGTCGGAGGAATTCCGCCGTTACCTCACCCGCCCCGAATTGCTGCGCGAAGAAATCGAGGCGGCGGCGGCGGAACCGGAATGCCAAATCGTGATTGACGAGATCCAGAAGGTTCCCACGTTGCTCGATGAGGTCCACTGGCTCATCGAAAACCGCGGTTCACACTTCGCGCTTTGCGGTTCGAGTGCGCGCAAGGTGAGGCGGGGTGGCGCCAACCTCCTGGGGGGCCGCGCCGTGCGCTACGAATTGCACGGTCTTTCCGCCGGCGAACTTGGTCGCGCGTTCGATTTGGATCGGATGCTCAACTACGGTTATTTCCCCCACGTGTACCAGGCCGGGCGCCCACGCCGCCTGCTCGACGCCTACGTCGCCGATTACCTGAAGGAGGAAATTGCGGCGGAAGGGCTGGTGCGCAACCTGCCGACGTTCTCCGACTTCCTGGACGTCGCCGCGCTCAGCGACGGCGACATCGTCAACTTCTCGAACGTCGCCCGCGAATGCGGCACGTCGAACCAGACGGTCAGGAATTACTTCGGGATCCTGGAAGACACGCTGCTTGCAAGATGGCTACCGGCCTATCGCAGGCGGCCCAAACGCCGCGTAGTCGGCGCGCCGAAGTTTTATTTCGCCGACGTCGGCATCGTGAATCGGCTGGCCAAGCGCGGCCAGCTGATCGCCGGTTCGGAACTGTACGGCAAGGCGTTTGAAAACTGGGTCTTTCACGAACTGTCCACCTGTCTGAGTTACCGCGAATGCGATACCGGCCTGTATTACTGGCGGCTTGCAAGCGGCGTCGAGGTGGATTTCATCCTCGGCGACGTGCGCGTTGCCATCGAGGCAAAATCAACCGCGCGCACGCAAAGCGACCACTTGCGGGGCTTGCGCAGCCTCGTTCTGGATCATCCGCACGTTGCGCGCCGCATCGTCGTATGCCGCGAACCCCGCACGAGAAGGACCGACGACGGCATCGAAATCATGCCCGCCAAGACTTTCGTCAGGAATTTGTGGGACGGCGGCATCATTTGATTGCCGGACGCAAACAAATATCCGAGGCCGTGGCGGAGCACCCGCTATAATTCCGCAAATGACCGCCTCCAAAGAACAGATCCTCCCCTCCGAGCGCCTGATCTTCGCCCTCGACGTGCCCGAAGTCGGCGCCGCGCGCGAGCTGGTCTCGACGCTGGACGACGCGGTCGTCTTCTACAAGCTCGGCCTCGAGCTGTTCATGAGCGACGGCTACTTTGATCTGTTGCGCGAACTCGTCGGCGCCGGCAAAAAAGTGTTCGTCGACCTCAAGTTCTTCGACGTGCCGCGCACCGTCGGCGCCGCGGTGCGCCGCTTGCGCGAACGCGGCGCGTCTTTCGTGTCGGTGCACGGCAACGAGGACATGCTCAGGGCCGCCGCCGCCGAGAAGGGGCGCCAGAAGATCTTAGGCGTCACCGCGCTCACCAGTCTCGACCGCAACGATCTGCGCGATCTCGGATTCGCATGCGACGTCGGCGAATTGGTGTTGTCGCGCGCGAGGCGCGCGTTGCGGGCCGGCTGCGACGGCGTCGTCTCCTCGGGGCTGGAGGCGGCGGCGCTGCGCGCCGCGCTTGGCGACGAGCTTTTCGTCGTCGTGCCCGGCATCCGCCCGGTGGACAACGACGACGATCAGAAGCGCACCGTTGACGTCGGCGAGGCGTTTGCGCGCGGCGCCGACTACGTCGTCGTCGGCAGGCCGATTCGGGAGGCCGCCGACCCGCGCGCGACGGCGCGCGCAATGCAGCGCCGAATCGCGGAGCATTTTGCGGCGCGCCCCTTACCCCGGCCCCGTTGCGAAGGGGGAAGGGGACGTGGTGCGGCGGGATGACGTTTGACGGGTCCTCTCCCGAAGGAGGGAAAGGAGAGAAAGACGGAACCCGTCGCAAAGTAGCGGTTCCCACCGGCCGCTCCCGGCCGGCCCGCGGTCTCGGACTGATCGGCGTCGGCACGATCCTCGCCTCGATGGTTTTGAGCGGCTTCATCCTGGGCTATTGGGCCGACGTGTGGCTTGATACGAGGCCGCTTTTCATGCTACTATTCGCCAGTCTCGGATTTGTCGGCGGCATACTGAAAATCCACAAGTTACTGGCTTGAAATCTCTGCCCGAACCGTACGCAATGCACGGCATTGGAGAAAAGGCCGTGTCTCGTCCGCGCGCGCTCCCGCTTTTGCGGGGATGACGAGTTCCCGCGGAAACTACGAGTGGAGCGACGTTGGCGGAAAGGTCGTGCGGCGCCAAGTGGCGGCCGCGTTGATAGTGGCTGGAGGTTTTCTATTCTTTCAGGGAACCGCGTCCGCGCAGCAGGCGCTTTCCGCGCTCTACGGCGGAGTGGTTGCGATATTGTTGTCCCTGCTTCTCACCGTGCAGCTGAGGCGTCTCGACAAACGGCTTGAAAACAAAGAAATGGTAACCACGGGATTGTTGTTGGTCGGCATTGCGCCGCGCATGATACTGACGCTGGCGGCGTTCGTGCTCGGCATAGCGGCGTTGCGACTGCCGCCGCTGCCGATGTTGGCCACCTTCGTCGTCTGCTACCTGGCCTACTGGATGAGCCTGCGCGAGGCGCGCAAATGAGCGACGGCGAAAAATTGGGTACCGTCGAGTATATCCAGCATCACCTGACCAACCTGTGCGTCGGCGCCGACTGCAAATCCGACTCGGTGCTGAAACTCAACGCGTGGCACGTGGACACGATTTTCTTCAGCGTGCTGCTGGGTGCGCTGATCGTGCTGCTGGCGTGGCGCATCGGGCGCCGCGCGACCGCCGGCGAACCGTCGGGGTTGGTCAACGCCGCCGAGGTGCTGGTCGAGTTCGTCAACAAGCAGGTCGCCGACGTGTTTCCGAAGACCAACCCGCTGATCGGGCCGATGGCGCTGACGATCTTTACCTGGGTGCTGCTGATGAACGCGATGGACCTGGTGCCGGTGGACCTGCTGCCGGAAGCGGCGAAATTGATCGGCGTGGACTACCTCAAGGTCGTGCCGACCACCGACATCAGCGCGACGCTCGCGCTGTCGCTGACCGTGTTCGCGCTGACGATATTCTACGGCGTCAAGGTCAAGGGGCCGCTCGGCTACGTGAGGACTTTTCTGTTTCACCCGTTCGGCAAGTTCCTGGTGCCGGTCAACGTCGTCATGACCGCGATCGAGGAGCTGGCCAAACCGCTGAGCCTCGCGCTGCGTCTGTTCGGCAACCTGTTCGCCGGCGAGCTGGTGTTTTTGTTGATCGCGCTGATCGGCGGAACGCTCGCGGTCGGTTTTGCCGCGTTGTTCTGGCTGCCGTTGCAGGTCAGCCTCGACTTGGCGTGGCTGATATTTCACCTGCTCGTGGTGACGTTGCAGGCGTTTATTTTCATGGTGCTGACCGTGGTCTATCTCGGCATGGCGCATCAGGAAGAACACTAACAAAGTAGAACCAACAAAGGAGAAAGTAATGACACCTGACATGATTGCTACCATCTACGCCTACACCGCCGTAGGCGTCGGCGTAATCCTGGCCGCCGCGGGACTGGGTTCGGCCATTGGCTGGGGCCTGATCTGCGCCAAGACGCTCGAAGGCATCGCGCGCCAGCCGGAACTGCGCCCGCAGCTGATGACCAACATGTTCATCTTCGCCGGGCTGATGGAGTCGTTCCCGTTCATCATCCTGGCGTTTGCGATGTGGTTTCTGTTCGCCAACCCGTTCGTCGGGGCGCTCGGCGCGGCGCTCCCGCTCTAAGATCCTATGAACATCAGCGCAACGCTGTTCGCGCAGGTCGCGGCTTTCCTGATCCTGATCTGGCTCGTCAACCGCTTCCTGTGGGGCCCGCTGACCGGCGCGCTCGAGGAGCGACGCAGGAAAGTGGCCGAGGGTCTTGCCGCCGGCGAGCAGGGCCGCAAGGATCTGGAAGAGGCGCAGGCGCGCGCGCGCGCCGCCGAGGACGAGGCGCGCGAAAAAGCCGCCGGCGTCATCGCGCAGGCCGAGAAGCGCGCGACCGGCATCGTCGAGGACGCGAAAGTCACCGCGCGCGAGGAGGCGGAGCGCATCAAGCACGCGGCGCAGGGCGAGATCGAACGGCAGGTTCTGCAGGCGCGCGAAAGCCTGCGACGCGAAGTCGGCGCCCTCGCCGTCGCCGGCAGCGAGCGCATCCTGCGCAGGGAAGTGGATAGCGGCGCGCACGCGGCGGCGCTGAAGGAACTGGAAAGCCGCCTCGCTTAGACGGGGTCGTTGGCGGACCGTTTGCGATGTCGGAACTGGTAACGGCGGCAAGGCCCTATGCGCGGGCCGCGTTCGAGTTCGCCGACGAACACGGTGCAATCGCACGGTGGTCGGGTGCGCTGGCGGCGTTGGCCGCGATCGCGGTGGACGAGACGGTCGCGCGCCTGGTGCGCGACCCGCGCCAGCCGCCGGCACACGTGGCCGACTTGATCAACGGCGCGCTAGGTGCCGTGCTTGACGCACCGCCTTCCGACCACGTGCGCAATTTCGTGCGGCTGCTCGCCGAGAACCGCCGCCTGGCGCTGGCCGTGCCGTTGGCCGAATTGTTCGAGGAATATCGCGCCGCCGCGGAGCAGCGCGTCGGCGCCGAGATCATCAGCGCGTTCGCACTCGATCAGGCGCAGCAGGACTCCATCCGCGAGGCGCTGTCGCGGCGGATGGGCAAGGACGTGGACGTCACGTGCCGCGTGGATGCATCGTTGCTCGCGGGCGCCGTCGTGCGCGCCGGCGATTGGGTGATAGACGGTTCGCTCAAGAGCAGGCTGGCCAAATTGGCCGTGGAGATGGGCCGCTGACGGAATTGGCCGCGCGGAACGGTCGTTAACATAGGGGAACTACACAAAGGAACCGAACCATGCAACTGAATCCCACCGAGATCAGCGGTCTCATCAAGCAGAAGATCGAGAACTTCGAGACCGCGCCCGAGGCGCGCACCGAGGGCACCGTCGTCGCCGTCACCGACGGCATCGTGCGCGTGCACGGTCTGCACGACGTGATGTACGGCGAGATGATCCAGTTCGACGGCGATCTCTACGGCATGGCGCTGAACCTCGAGCGCGACTCGGTCGGCGCCGTCGTGCTCGGCGACTACGAGGGCTTGAAAGAGGGCGACGTCTGTCACTGCACCGGGCGCATACTCGAGGTGCCGGTCGGCCCCGAACTCGAGGGGCGCGTCGTGGACGCGCTTGGCAATCCGCTCGACGGCAAGGGGCCGATCAACGCGCCGTTGACGTCGCCGGTCGAGAAGGTCGCGCCGGGCGTGATCACGCGCCAGTCGGTCGGCCAACCGGTGCAGACCGGCCTGAAAGCGATAGACTCGATGGTGCCGATAGGGCGCGGCCAGCGCGAACTGATCATCGGCGACCGCCAGGTCGGCAAGACCGCGCTCGCGATAGACACGATCATCAACCAGAAGGGCGGCAATCTGACGTGCATCTACGTCGCGGTCGGGCAGAAGCAGTCGTCGGTCGCGGGCATCGTGCGCAAGCTCGAGGAATACGGCGCGCTGGAACACACCGTCGTCGTCGCAGCAGCCGCGTCGGATCCGGCCTCGATGCAGTTTCTGGCGCCCTTCTCCGGTTGCGCGATGGGCGAATACTACCGCGACCGCGGGCGCGACGCGCTGATCATCTACGACGACCTGACCAAGCAGGCCTGGGCCTATCGCCAGATCTCGCTGTTGCTGCGCCGCCCGCCGGGGCGCGAGGCGTACCCCGGCGACGTGTTCTACCTGCACTCGCGCCTGCTCGAGCGCGCGGCGCGCGTGAACGCGGCCTACGTCGAGAAATGTACCGACGGCAAGGTCAAGGGGCGCACCGGTTCGTTGACGGCGCTGCCGATTATCGAGACCCAGGCCGGCGACGTGTCGGCGTTCGTGCCGACCAACGTGATCTCGATCACCGACGGACAGATCTTTCTCGAGACCGACCTGTTCAACTCCGGCTTCCGCCCGGCGATGAACGCGGGCTTGTCGGTGTCGCGCGTCGGCGGCGCGGCGCAGACCAGAATCATAAAGAAACTCGGCGGCGGCGTGCGTCTGGCGCTCGCGCAGTACCGCGAACTGGCGGCGTTTTCGCAGTTCGCCTCGGACTTGGACGAGCAGACGCGCAAGCAACTGGAGCGCGGCGAGCGCATCATGGAACTGACGAAGCAGCGGCAGTATTCGCCGCTTAAGATCGCCGAGATGGCGGTGTCGCTGTTCGCCGCCGACCGCGGCTACCTGGACGACGTCGACACCGACAAAGTGGGCGCGTTCGAGGAGGCGCTGCACGCGTACATGCGCGCCGACCACGCCGCCCTGATGGATGAGATAGATGAGAGCGCCGACTACAACGACGACGTCGAGAAGCGCCTCAAGCAGGCGCTCGAATCGTTCAAGGTCACGGGCGCCTGGTAGCCGGTAGCGCGGTCGCGGCAACGGAGCATAGAACGGGATCGTGTCGGGCGAGAAAGAAATTCGCACGCAGATTGCGAGCATCGCCAACACCCAGAAGATCACGCGCGCGATGGAGATGGTCGCGGCCAGCAAGATGCGCCGCGCGCAGGAGCGGATGGCGGCGAGCCGCCCGTACGCCGAGCGCATCCGCGAGGCCATCGGCCACGTCGCCGGCGCGCGCCACGAATATCGCCACCCCTATCTGGTCGAGCGCGAGCACGTCGGGAAGGTCGGATTCATCATCGTCTCGACCGACCGCGGCCTGTGCGGCGGCCTCAACGTCAACCTGTTCAAGGCCGCGTTCACCGCGATTCAGGAATGGCAGGAGCGGGGCGCGGGCGTACAGGTCACCGTCATCGGCAATAAGGCGCTCGGTTTCTTCAGGCGCTACGCCGAGATCGTGTCGCAGGCGACGCACCTGGGCGACACGCCGCATATCGAACAGTTGATCGGCCCGATCAAGGTCATGCTCGACGCCTACGCCGACGAGAACATAGACCGTCTGTTCCTGGTCGAGAACCGCTTCGTCAACACGATGACGCAGAAGCCGCGCGTATCGCGGTTGATTCCGGCGCAAGGCGTCGAGAGCGACGCGCCCAGGCGCACCTGGGACTACATTTACGAGCCGACGTCGCGCGACGTGCTCGATACGATGTTGCGCCGCTACGTCGAGTCGCAGATTTACCAGGCGGTGGTCGAGAACGTCGCGTGCGAGATGGCCGCGCGCATGGTTGCGATGAAAAGCGCGTCGGAGAACGCCGGCGAGCTGATAGGCCAGTTGCAGCTGGCCTACAACAAGGCGCGCCAGGCCGCGATCACGCAGGAAATATCGGAAATCGTCGGAGGCGCCGCCGCGGTCTGAGCCGCGCCCCCAAAACCTGAGGAGAGAAAACATGAGTTCCGGCAACGTTGTCGAAATTATCGGAGCCGTGGTGGACGTCGAGTTCCCGCGGCGCGACATACCCAAAGTCCACGACGCACTGACCATAGAGGAAGGCGGCGGCCGGCTGACGCTCGAGGTGCAGCAGCAGCTGGGCGACGGCGTCGTGCGCACAATCGCGCTCGGCTCGTCGGAGGGCCTGCGTCGCGGCCTGCCCGTGACCAACACCGGCGCGCCGGTGTCGGTGCCGGTCGGCCAGGCGACCTTGGGGCGCATCATGGACGTGCTCGGCGAGCCGGTGGACGAGGCCGGCCCGATCGAGACGAGCGAGCGCCTGCCGATACACCGCAAGGCGCCGCTCTACGCCGACCAGTCGCCGGCGGTCGAGATATTGGAGACCGGCATCAAGGTCGTCGACCTGATCATGCCGATCTCGAAGGGCGGCAAGATCGGGCTGTTCGGCGGCGCCGGCGTCGGCAAGACAGTGACCCTGATGGAATTGATCCGCAACATCGCCATCGAGCACAGCGGCTATTCGGTGTTCGCCGGCGTCGGCGAGCGCACGCGCGAGGGCAACGACTTTTATCACGAGATGAAGGAGTCGGAGGTGCTCGACAAGGTGGCGCTGGTGTACGGCCAGATGAACGAACCGCCCGGCAGCCGCCTGCGCGTCGCGCTGACCGGATTGACCATCGCCGAGAACTTCCGCGACGAGGGCCGCGACGTGTTGATGTTCATAGACAACATCTACCGCTACACGCTGGCCGGCACCGAAGTCTCGGCGCTGCTCGGGCGCATGCCGTCGGCGGTCGGCTACCAGCCGACGCTGGCCGAGGAGATGGGCGTGCTGCAAGAGCGCATCACCTCGACGCGCACCGGTTCGATCACGTCGTTCCAGGCGGTCTACGTGCCGGCGGACGACTTGACCGATCCGTCGCCCGCGACCACCTTCGCGCACCTCGACGCGACGCTCGTGCTGTCGCGCCAAGTCGCCGAACTCGGCATTTATCCGGCGGTGGATCCGCTCGATTCGACCAGCCGCCAGCTCGACCCGCTGGTCATCGGCCAGGAACATTACGACGTCGCGCGCGGCGTCCAGAACACGCTGCAACGCTACAAGGAACTGAAGGACATCATCGCGATCCTCGGCATGGACGAATTGTCCGAGGACGACAAGCTGACGGTCTCGCGCGCGCGCAAAATCCAGCGCTTTCTGTCGCAGCCGTTCTTCGTCGCCGAGGTGTTCACCGGCAGCGCCGGCAAATACGTGCCGCTGGCGGAGACGATACGCGGCTTCCAGGGCATACTCGCGGGCGACTACGACCAGTTTCCGGAACAGGCTTTCTACATGGTCGGCGCGATAGACGAAGTGGCCGCCAAGGCCGAGTCCTTGTAGCCGCGTCGCGCCGTGAGCCACGCCCGATGACTACGACGATGAGTACGATACGCGCCCATATCGTCAGCGCCGAGGAACAGATCTTCAGCGGCGAGGTCAACGCCGTGTTCGCCGACGCCGAGATGGGCGAGGTCGGCATCTTCCCGCAACACGCGCCGTTTTTGTCGCGCCTGCGCCCGGGCGAGGTGCGCCTGCGAATCGAGGGCGAACCCGACCGCCGTTTCTTCGTCTCCGGCGGCATCATCGAGGTGCAACCCGACGAGGTCACGGTGTTGTCCGACACCGCGATGCGCGGCGACGATCTCGACGAGAGCAAGGCCCTGGAGGCCAAGCAACACGCCGAGGAACTGCTGCAAACCAAACTGTCCGACGTCGAGGCCGCCAAGGCCCTGGCCGAACTGGCCGAAATCGCGGCCCAACTGCGCATGATAGAGCGCCTGCGCAAGATGAAGTAGCCTGATGAGCGCGCCGCAAGAGGCCCAGCGTCGTATCTTTCGCAAAATAGACTACCTGGTGGTGATCAATCCTCCGGGTCTCGGCAGGAGACGGAAGAAAAGATTTGTCCGCCACTTGTCCCAATTTCAGGGCCGACTGCCGCCGGTGAAATATATCGGCGTCAACGCAAACCACCTCGATATGCGCAACTGGGAAAATTTCTCGCTGTTGCGCGACAAACGCAGTCCCTTCGTACGTCTCAAGCTCAAAATGGGTTGGGAGAAAAACGCGATTGACTTCGCGTCTCGCTACGGTGCTTTTTTCAAACCACTGCACATGTATCCCCGGTATCCCCTGGTGAGAAGAGCTCGGAGAAGAGTCTGGCACTGGTATGCGGGAGTAACGGGCTGCTTCTTGTCCCATATCGAGGCTTGGCGATTCATCGGCGCCCTCGGTGATGGGGGGGGGGGGGGGGGGGGTATTGGTTGTGGAGGACGACGTACTGCCCAGCCCGACGATGAGCATGAACAAGATTGAGATGCCTTGCGAAGATGCCGATATTCTATGGCTTTGTAACGAATGCTATGGTTTCAGCCACTTCGACGAGCGCTTCTGTATTTTGGACAAGTCTAAGGATAATCGGGACACCAAGATGTATTTCATAACACCGCGTGGCGCTCGACAAATACTGGAAAGTCTGGAGCCGAGCCTCCTGTTCCGGGGCGTTGACGGAGTAGTACTGACGTCGCCGAAACTCAGGATTTTTTCCATTCGGCCGGAATACAGGGATTATATTTGGAAAGATACGGGCCGTTTTATGAGCCTGATAACTGGAATCCAGTGGCGTGGTATGGCACGAATGTTCGTGAATAAGTCTCCAATGCTCGCCAAGCTCGAAGGCTGCATACGTGGTAAAATGCGCGGCAAGTGATGGCCGGTGACCTTCCCCCCAATCAGGCCCGCGGTGAAAAACCGAAACTCGCTTTTGCCGTAACATCGGTACTCCTCTCGCAACTTGGCCACAAAATGGTTCCATACAAACCGACAAGCGCCGGTAGTGTCCGCAAGTTTGCGCGCCGTCGCGCGCGTGCCCGGGTGCGGGCGATAGCGGATGGTTCTATACGACGATGAAGGGTGTACCTTTTGACAAGCATAGGACGTCCGGCGGGAACGGGGGTGGCGGAAGAGATGATACGAGGGCAAGGTTGGTAAGATTGGAAGAGCATGTGAAGCACGTGGCGACGTCCGTTGAAATAGAAGGCATCAAGTCACAATTAGTGGTAATAAAGTGGATTCTGGCTACTGTCGCCGTCGTTATTCTCGGTGCGGTTTCCAGATATTTTATTCCGTAAAATCCCCTCCCTCTGGGAGGGTCTGCCGCGGGCCGGGTGAGGGCGAGGGAAAATAATGAACAGGCGCCGTTTTGTAATTCGACGCTTCACGCACTGGCAACCACCGTCCACTGTCGCCAAGTCTTTGTGTGGCCGTGTATATAATCTCCATGCAAGTCCCTTTATAATGCCGCGCGGATAAGTACCGCATGAAATTCTCAGCTATTATTTTGGCCGCCGGGGAAGGCACGCGCATGGGGGCCACGGGGCCCAAGGTGTTGTGCGACCTGGGCGGCAGTCCGTTGCTCGGGCACGTGATCGGCGCGATGCGGCGGCTTGGGCCGGACGCGGTGCACGTCGTCGTCGGCCACGGCGCGGAGGCGGTGCGGGCGGCGTTTGACGGCGATGATCTCGTCTGGCACGAGCAGCGCGAGCAGCGGGGTACGGCGCATGCGGTTTCGTGCGCGTTGCCGGCGTTGCCAGGCGACGACGTCGCGTTGATTACCTACGGCGACGTGCCGTTGCTCCGTCTCGATACCTACCGCGGCGTGCTCGCCGGCCTTGCGCACGCCGACGTTTCGCTGCTGACCGCGGAGCTCGTGATAGCGACCGGTTACGGGCGCATCTTGCGCGATGAGCGCGGCGAGATTACCGGCATCGTCGAGGAGGGCGACGCCACGCCGGAGCAGCGCGCGTTGATGGAGGTCAACCTGGGCGTGACGGCGGCGAAGGCGTCGCTGCTGCGCGATATGATCGCCAAGGTCGGCTGCGACAACAGCCAGCGCGAGTATTACCTGACCGATTGTGTAGGCATCGCGGTTGCGCGCGGACTGCGCGTCGTCGCGCACGAAGTTCAAGACATCACCGAAACGTCGGGTGTCAACGACCGCGTGCAGCTCGAAAGCGCCGAGCGCATTCTGCAACGACGCCGCGTCCGTGCGCTGATGGCCGCGGGCGCCGGCGTGCGCGACGCGAACCGCCTCGACGTGCGCGGCGACGTGACGCTTGGCGCCGGCGTCCTGTTCGACGTCGGCGTCGTTCTCGAGGGCCGAGTCGTTCTCGGCGACGACGTCACGGTCGGCGCCTACAGCACGTTGCGCGACGTCACGGTCGGCGCCGGCAGCGTAATCGAGCCGTATTCCTTCATTGACGGCGCGCGTATCGGCGCGCGTTGCCGCGTCGGCCCCTACGCCAGGATCCGTCCGCAAACGGTGCTTGCCGACGAGGTCGGCATCGGCAACTTCGTCGAGGTCAAAAACAGCGAGATCGGTGCCGCCACCAAGGTCAACCACCTGAGCTACGTCGGCGACGGCGAGATCGGCGCCGCCACCAACGTCGGCGCCGGCGTCATCACCTGCAACTACGACGGCGCCGCCAAGCATCGCACCGTCATCGGCAACGACGTGTTCATCGGTTCGAACTCGCAAATCGTCGCGCCGGTCACCATCGGCGACGGCGCGACCATCGGTGCCGGTTCGACGATCACGCGCGACGCCGAAGCCGGCGCGCTGACGCTGACGCGCAGCGAGCAGAAGACCGTTCCAGGCTGGCGCCGCCCGCGCAAGAAGAAAAAAGGAGCGGACTGATGTGCGGCATCGTCGCCGCAATCGCCGAAGGCGACGTCTGCGGCGTGCTGATGGAAGGGTTGCGGCGTCTCGAATACCGCGGCTACGACTCCGCCGGCGTCGCCGTCATCAACGGCGGCGGCATCCGGCGCCTCCGGAAGCTCGGCAAGGTGTCCGAACTGCAAGCCGCGCTCGACGCCTCGCCGTGCGCCGGCGCCGTCGGCGTCGCGCACACGCGCTGGGCGACGCACGGCGCGCCGGACGAGGCCAACGCGCATCCGCACGTCTCGAGCGACCGCATCGTCATCGTCCACAACGGCATCATCGAAAACTACGAGGAGTTGAAGAACGCGCAGATCGGGCACGGTTTCGCTTTCGCCTCCGACACCGACACCGAGGTCATCGCGCACCAGATCATGTTGTATCTCTCGCGCACCGACGATTTGGCGCGCGCGGTACAGCGTTCACTGAAAGATTTGAAGGGCACCTACGCGCTGGCGGTGCTCGACGTCGAGCAGCCCGGGCAGATCGTGCTGGTGCGCAACGGCAGCCCGCTGGTCGTCGGCGTCGGCAGCGGCGGCGCCGGCAACTACGCCGCCTCCGACGTGCAGGCCCTGTTGCAGGTGACGAAACAATTCATCGTGCTGGAGAACGGCGACGTAGCGCTCCTCGAACGCGGCGGCGTGCGCGTATTCAACGGCGAGGCGGACGACGGCGCGCCGCGCCCGGTGGAGCGCAAACTCATCGAGACGCCGTTGTCGCCGCACGCCGTCGAACTCGGCGAGTTCGATCACTTCATGCAAAAGGAGATACACGACCAGCCGCGCGCGGTCACCGACACGCTCGAGGGCCGCCTGCTCGACGACACCGTGCCGGACGAAATTGTAGGCCACGATGCCGCGCCTTTGCTCGATCAGGTGCGCGCGGTGCAAATCGTCGCCTGCGGCACCAGTTACCACGCCGGCCTCGTCGCGTCCTACTGGTTCGAGGAGTACGCCGGCGTGCCGTGCCGCGTCGAGATAGCGAGCGAGTTTCGCTACCGCAAACGGGTAGTTCCGCCGGGCACGTTGTTCGTGACGATCTCGCAGTCGGGAGAGACCGCGGACACGCTGGCGGCGTTGATGCTGGCGAAGGAGTGCGGCTATCTCGCCTCGACCGCGATCTGCAACGTGCCCGAGAGTTCCCTGGTGCGCGAGTCCGACCGCGTGCTGATGACCCACGCCGGCCCCGAGATCGGCGTCGCCTCGACCAAGGCGTTCACGACCCAGTTGGTGACGCTGCTGCTGCTGGCGATACTGCTCGGCAAGCGCGCCGGCGTGGAGCACGCGGTGCGCGCCGACCTCGTCGCGCAGTTGCGCAACCTGCCGGCGCGCCTCGAGCAGACGCTCGCGCTGGAGCCGCGCATCGCGCTGCTCGCCGAGCGCTACGTCGAAAAACACCATGCTTTGTTCTTGGGGCGCGGACGGCATTACCCGATTGCGATGGAAGGCGCCTTGAAGATGAAGGAAATCTCCTACATCCACGCCGAGGCCTACGCCGCGGGCGAACTCAAGCACGGCCCGCTGGCGCTGGTAGACAACGACATGCCGGTGGTGTCGGTGGCGCCGAACGACCACCTGTTGGCCAAGCTGAAGTCCAACCTCCAGGAAGTGCGCGCGCGCGGCGGCGTGTTGCACGTGTTCGCCGACGCCGACGCCGGTTTTCGTTCCGAAGGGGAGTCGCTCGTCGTCATCGAGGTCAACGCGCCGGAGAACGCGGTGGCGCCGATTATTTTCACGCTGCCGTTGCAAATCCTGGCGTACCACACGGCGCTGCTGAAGGGCACCGACATAGACCAGCCGCGCAACCTCGCCAAGTCGGTGACGGTGGAGTAGGTTCGACGCGCCACGGCCGCGCCATGGTTGCGCCATGGCCGCGCTATGGTCGCGCTATGGCCTTCAGCCATTCCTCGACCAGGCGCAACTCATTTCTTGCGACGCCGCCGCTTTTGTAGAGCGCGTGGTAGAGCGCGTACAGATCGTCGTCGCCGCCCTCGAGGGCGACGCCGTCGAGCGTTTCCATGGTCTTGTGGAAATCGAGATACAGCGGCAGCTCCTGCCGGAAATCCTCGATCAGGTCGTGCGGATTGCGGTGCTGGAACGCGGACGCGGACGCAAAGGCAAGCTGGCCGCCACGCCGCCAGATTCCATACTGCGCGACGTAGGATCTCAGGATGTCGCAATAGCGGAACGTCGTTGTCGCCGGCAGATACAGGAACGGAAAGGCCAGGCGGTGTACCCAGAACGTGTTCTGGGTGTTGAACGGGGACAGCACGCCCTTGTCCAGGAGCACGCAGCCCGGCTTGAAGCGCACGTCTTTGCCGCCGTGCGTCAGCCGGAAGACGGCGTCGACGTCGGGATCGCCGTCCACGAGGTTCTGGATGATGAACACGTTGTCGCCGCGTTCCTCAAACAGCACGCTCTCCATCAGAATTTCCTCGCCGGCCAGTATTTTTTCGAGCGGGAAGCCGCGCGGCCAGATCGGTCGGTCGCAAAACAGCGAGTACACGTTCGGGTAGCGGGGCGCTATGATCGCGCGCGAGCAGGGGTGTTCGAGCCGGCCCCAGTCGTCGTACGGAACGGTGTCGTCGTCGCTTTCGGCGATGACGTCACAGCCGTTCTGGAGCGCGTACAGATAGCCCAGATTCTTGCGCGAGTAGCTGTTCCACGGCAACAGCCGGCTCAGGCGCGGGTAACGTTTCTGTTGCGCCTTGACGTCGAGAAAGACGCAGTCGAGCGCGTGGTAATCGTCGGGCGTCTTGCGGTCGCCGACGACGATCAGGTCGTAATCGCCGTTTGCGAATTTGCGCACCGCGTCGGTCACCTTGTGCACCGTCGTCAGCACTATGCATTTTTTATCCATTGTTTGTCCGTCCGGTGACGTTCTTCATGACCTCGCTCCAGCACCGCAGCGACTCGCGGCGTCGGTCACGGTTCTCGACGTACATTTTCTCCGATATTTCGGAAAGGTCGCAATCGTTCAGTTTCTGGAACAGGTCGGGCGCGGAGTCCCAGACGACGGCGTTTTCGAGCTGGTAAAAATAGCAAAACCGCAACCAGTAGGCCATCGCCCGCGCGCCGTCGTGGAACGAACACGGGTGCGGACTGCGGGGGTGGGGCGGCGCCTGGCAGCGGTGGTGCACGATTTCCTGCGGCATCCGATGGCGTATCAGAAACTCCGCCGACGGCACGAAGAACGGCACGTTCATCTCGTACAGTTCGGCCATCGAGACCGAAAAGGAAGAATACGGAAAGATCACGACCGCGGGGTGTCCCGCCAGATCCCGCCAGCCGTAATTCGGATACAGGCTTCTTATCTGCTCGAAACGCATTGTTTTGCGGCGCCCGTTTTTGGCGCGCCAGCTCGCGTACGCGGCGTTCATGTTCTCCACCGACCCGAAGGGCGTCGGCGCGCGCGGGCTGCCGGGGGCGGAGGGCGGCCCGACCAGGATGGCGTCGCGCGTCGGGCGGTGGGGTGCCAGAGGAAGATGGTGGCATGCGACGTAAAGCTTGCGCGGTTCCAGGCCCAGGTAGTGGCGCGCGTATTGGAAGTCGTATTCGTGCATGGCCGCCAGCACGTGTTCCCGGCTTTCGTGGATTTCGGTCAGCAGCGCGGCGAAGCTCCTGAACTTCCGCACCGACGCGCCGTTCAGGGTGCAACGGTTGCCGAGGTTGAGTATGACCCTGCTTTTGCAGTCGCGCGCGAGGTCGAACAGCAGCCTGCCGACGGCGGGCGGATAAGACCCCAGCAGCACGTCGTGACCGCCGAACAAGTCGGCCAGATCCTGCGCGCCACAGGCCAGGCGCAGCAGCGTCGCGTGCACCTTGTTCCAGCCGCGGCGACCGCCGCCGTTGCGCCACAGACGTTTTATGGTTTTCAGTATCTCTTGTTCGCGCGCGCTCACCGGATTGTCGTGGCGCGGCAACTGCGGCCGCGCGTCGCTTTTGCGCAACGACAAGACTTTCGTCTCCACTCCCAGCTCGCGCAAAACCGCCCTCTGCCACAGTTGGCAGCCGACGTGGCCGTCCATGATCAACGCGCGTCCCGGCATCGAAAGACGCCCGGCTTACCCGATGCGCGTCGCTCTCGACAGTTTCCAGTGGATCACGAAGAGCGCCGCGGTGATCAGCATGATGATGACGACCACGATCAGGCTTTGTTGCGCGTCCCTTATTTCGAGCTCGACCGCCGTGACGTAACTCTGCTCGCGCATGCGCGTCAGCTCGGCGTCGTCCGGCACCGCCTTCTTGGGCGGCCAGTCGCGGATGAAGTTGTCGTTGCTCTGATGGCGCTCGTAGTGCCAGCTGCTCATCGTCGTCTCCGGCAGGTTCATCTGGATCACGTCATAGACGCCGGTGCCGAAGGCAATGCTGAACACCAGCACCGATACAAAGCATACCGCCAGCGCGTATAATCTGAGGAGATTTTTGGCTATCGTCATCGTTTTCGCCTCCGTGTGAGTCGTCTAATTCCTTGTCGCCATCGAGCGGCGTTGCTATAATACGATAGTCGTCGTCGTTTTTGTATCGGCAAACGCGGCGCGCCGGGCCGCTGACCATCCGCCACGGCCGTTTTGATGAAGAAGCGAGCACTGATAACCGGCATCACCGGCCAGGACGGCGCGTACCTGGCCGAGTTTCTGCTTGGCAAGGGCTACCAGGTGCACGGCGTCATGCGTCGCACGTCGTTGTTCAACACCGCGCGCATAGAGCGCTTCTACCACGATCCGTTCGAGGAAGGCTACGACCTGGTGCTGCACGCCGGCGACATGACCGACGCCAGCAGCCTGATGCACGTCCTGCAAAAGACGCAGCCCGACGAGGTCTACAACCTTGCGGCGCAGTCGCACGTCGCGGTCTCTTTCGAGGAGCCGGAATACACCGCGAATTCGGACGCGGTCGGCGTGCTGCGCATGTTGGAGGCGATACGCACGTTGCAGTTGGGCGACAAGACGCGCTTCTACCAGGCTTCCACTTCCGAGATGTTCGGCAACAACCCGCAAAGTCCGCAGACCGAGGCCACCCGGTTCGAGCCGCGTTCGCCGTACGGCGCCGCCAAGCTGTACGCGTACTGGATTACCAGGATTTACCGCGAGGCGTATGGCCTGTTCGCCTGCAACGGCATCCTTTTCAACCACGAGTCGCCGATGCGCGGCGCGACTTTCGTCACCCGCAAGATCACCAGGGCCCTGGCGCGTATCAAGCTCGGTTTGCAGAGGTGTCTCTATGTCGGCAACCTCGACGCGCGCCGCGACTGGGGCCACGCGCGCGATTACGTCGAGGGCCAGTGGCTGATGTTGCAGCAGGACGAGCCGCGGGACCTGGTGCTCGCGACCGGCGAGCAACGCTCGGTGCGCGAGTTTCTGGAGGCCGCGGCGCGCAAATTGGACGTGCGCGTCAACTGGCGGGGGAAAGGACTCGACGAGCAGGGGGTGGACGCCGACGGGCGTGTGATCGTGCGCGTTGAGCGGCGTTATTTCCGCCCCGCCGAAGTGGACAGCTTACGTGGCGACGCGACGCTGGCGCGAGAGCGGCTCGGCTGGCGCCCGAAAGTGACCTTCGACGAACTGGTGGCGGAGATGGTCGAGCACGACCTCGAGCTTGCGCGGCGCGAACGGTCGGCGGGCGGAAATGCCTGAAACGGCCGCCGCGCGGGGCGCCTTGGACAAGAACGCGGCGGTGTACGTGGCCGGCCACCGCGGCATGGTCGGTTCGGCGCTTCTGCGTTGTCTCGAAAAGCGCGGCTACGCCAATCTCGTAACTCGTGACCGAGAACAACTAGACCTGTGCGAACAATCGCGGGTGCGGGAATTTTTTGCGACCACCCCGGTGGATTGCGTGGTGCTCGCCGCGGCCCGCGTCGGCGGCATCCACGCCAACGACTCCTACCCGGCCGAGTTCATCTACCGCAATCTGATGATCGAGGCCAACGTGATCCACGAAGCCTGGCGCGCCGGCGTCCAGCGTTTGTTGTTCCTCGGCAGTTCGTGTATTTATCCGCGCCTCGCCGCGCAGCCGATGCGCGAGTCGGAGCTGCTGCAAGGCGCGCTCGAACCGACCAACGAGCCGTACGCCGTCGCCAAGATCGCCGGCATCAAGTTGTGCGAGTCGTACAACCGCCAATACGCGACCGACTACCGCAGTCTGATGCCGACCAACCTGTACGGGCCGGGTGACAATTTTCATCCCGAACACAGTCACGTGATTCCCGGCCTGATTCGCCGTTTTGTCGACGCTATGGAGGGCGGGAAGGCTAGCCTCGAGGTATGGGGTACCGGCGAGGCGAAACGCGACTTTTTACACGTGGACGATCTGGCCGACGCCTGCGTCCACGTTATCGAATTGTCCGGCGAAGCCTACGACGCCTGCACGTCGCCGATGCAGTCGCATATCAACGTCGGTTCGGGACGCGAGGTCACAATCGCCGAGTGCGCGTCGCTGGTGCGCGCCGCCGTCGGTTACCAGGGCGACGTTGTCTTCGACCCCGGGCGCCCCGACGGCGCGCCGCGCAAACTGCTCGATACTTCGATCATGGAAAAGCTGGGGTGGCGCCCCGGCATTGGTCTGGCCGAAGGCATTGCCAACACCTGCGCGTGGTTTCTGAAGCACCGTGCCGCCGCCCGCGCGTGAACCGCGGCGGTGCGTCGAAAAGCAGAAATTCCGCGGGCCGAGACCGTTCGTCGGCGTTCCTCAGTGCCCCGTGTACAACTCGTTCACCAGCGTTCGGTAGCGCGCGAGAATCGCTTTTCGTTTCGGCTTGAGCGTCGGTGTCAGCAGCTCGTTTTCCATGTTCCAGCGCCGCGCAATCAGCGCGACTTTTTTGATCTCGGCGTAGGCCGGGAAAGAGGACAGCCGCTCGCGGATGCGCGTTAGCGCGAATGCGCGCGCCTCCGCGCGCGCGTAATCGCCGACGTCCGCGGCCGCGCTCCACCAGCCCTCGGCGTCGGGGACGGCGATGACCGACGGGTACGGGCGGCCTTCGCCGACCACAGCGTGCAGCGGCACCGTAACCAGACCAAGCCCGGCCGCGGCCACGTCGAACGCGACCTATTCGACGCCGTTTGGCATCATCAGCGCGACACGCTCGCCCGCGCCGAGCGCCAACGTTCTCAGCCACGCCTGGCGGCGTCGCGCGAGTTCGCGCACGCCGCTCCAGCGGTAGCGGCGCCATTCCCCGGCGTCGGTGTCGAATTGCAAATAGGCCACGGCGTGCGGCGTCGTCGCGCCGCTCGAACAACTCCGGTATCGTGCGTCCGGTGACCGCGTCGCCGCTTACGTCCATTCGTCCCAGCCGGGCGCCGGGCGGAAGCGTTCGCCGTGGCGCGCGGCCAAGTCTCGCAGGCGCGCAAGCTGCGCGGCGGCGTCGTTGTCGCGCAGGTACTGCAACGGCCCGCCGCGAAACGGCGCGAAGCCGGCGCCGAAGATCATGCCGGCGTCTAGCACGTCGCCGTCTTCGACGAGTCGTTCATGCAGGCACGCGATTGCCTCGTTGACCAGCGGCAACATCAGACGGTCGAGCACGTCGCGGTTCGGCCTCGGCTTGGCGCGCGTCGTGCGCACGCGGCCTTTTTTCCAGCGGTAGAACCCGTGTCCGCTCTTGCGCCCCAGGCGTCCGTTCTCGACGTGCCGTCGCAGCGACTGCGGTGGCGTCCGCCCGAATGCGTCGTGCAACGTCGCGGCGACCGACAGGCAGACGTCCAACCCGATGACGTCGGCGAGTTCCAGCGGCCCCATCGGCATCCCGAATTCCCTGGCCGCCGCGTCTATCGTTCCGGCCGCGGTTCCTTCGTCGCGCATGCGCATCGCCTCGGCCAGGTACGGCATCAGCACGCGGTTGACGAGCAAGCCAGGCGACGAGCGCACCGGCAGCGGCAGGCGTCTGATCGAACGCGCGAAGGCCGCCGCCTCGGCCGGCCAGCGGGCGCCGTCCCCGTCGTCATGCGCGTCGCCGTGTACGACCTCGATCAGCTGCATCTTTGCCACCGGGTTGAAGAAGTGCAGGCCGACGAGGCGTTCGCGCCGCTTGAGATCGCGCGCGAGCGCGGCCAGCGGCAGACTCGAAGTGTTGGTCGCAAGCAGCCCTTCCGGCTTCATGCGCGCCTCGACCTCGGCGTACAGCGCGCGCTTGGCGTCGAGGTCCTCGACGATGGCCTCGATGACGACGTCGGCGCGCTCGATTCCACGTCCGCGTGCGTCGGGCAGCAGCCGCTCCATTGCGGTGCGTGCCTGCTGCCGGAGTTTCTTTTCAAACAAGCGGCGCGCGCGCGCCATCGCCGGCGCGATCAGACGGGCTTCGCGGTCCTGCAGGGTTACGTCGTGGCCGTTGAGCGCGCACCACGCCGCGATGTCGCCGCCCATCGTGCCGGCGCCGATCACGTGCACCGCCCGCGGGCCCTTGCGGTGCACGTCTTGTCCGCCGCCCGCCTGCAAACGCCGGCGCAACTCGAATACCCTTATCAGTTGGCGCGTGCTCGGGGAGTCGAACAGCGACGCGACCGAGTCGGCCTCGGCCCGCGTTTGTCGCGCCTGGTTCCCGCGTGCCTCGCACCACGACCTCAGCAGGCGCCACGGCGCCGGATAGTGTCGCCGGTCGACGCGTTTTGCAAGCGAGCGGCCGATGAAGAACGCGATGCCGCGGCGCAGCAGCGGGATCTTCGGAATGCGCCGCAGACGCGGCGCGGCGCGCGGCGGCGGCTTTTGCCGCAGCATGGCCAACGCCGCCGCCGTAAGGGCGTCGCGGCGCGTTACGTGGTCGGCCAGCCCGATGCGTTTTGCCCGCCACGCGCCGACCGCGGCGCCCGACAGCATCAGGCGCAAGGCGGGCACGTCGCCTATCAGGCGCGGCAGGCGCACGCTGCCGCCGTAACCCGGATGAATCCCCAAGCGCACCTCGGGCAGGCTCAGACGGCATTGCGGCGCGTCTTCGACGACGCGGTAGTCGCAGGCGAGCGCCAGCTCCAGGCCGCCGCCGGCGCAAAATCCATGAATCAGCGCCAGCGTCGGGCACCGCAGCGCTTCGAGACGATCCATCAGCTCTTGTCCGGCGTGCAGTTTGTCGAGCGCCCGTTCGCGCGTGCCCAAGTGGGCGAACTCGCCGACGTCGGCGCCCGCCAAAAAACCGTTGTCCTTGCCGGATCGGATCAGGACGCCCGCCGGAACCTCGCGCTCAAACTCGCCGAGCAGCGCGGCAAACTCGCTCAACACTTCGCCGTCGAGCACGTTCGCCGAACGCTCGGCGTGGTCGAGCGTCAACGCGACGATGCCGCCGGCCTCGCGTCGCACCTGCCAGTGGCGCGGGTCGTGTCCCGGTGTGTCCCGTTCCGCGCTCATCAGACGGCCTCGACCAACAACGCGCCGCCCTGGCCGCCGCCGATGCACAGCGTCGCCAACGCGCGTCGCCCGCCGGTGCGCCGCAACACGTTGAGCGCGTGCAGCACGATGCGCGCGCCGCTCATCCCGACCGGATGTCCGCACGCGATCGCGCCGCCGTCCACGTTCAGGCGCTCTTCGTCTAGTGGTCCGATTGCGCGTTCAAGACCGACCACGTTGCGGCAGTAGTCCTCGTCCGCAAACGCCGCGAGACACGCCAGCACCTGGCCGGCGAACGCCTCGTTGATCTCCCAGTAGTCCACGTCGTGCGGCGTAAGCCCGAGACGTTTGAGCAGGCGCCCGGCGGCGTGCACCGGCCCCAGCCCCATCTGCGACGGGTCGAGCGCGGCCCACTCGACCGCGACGATGCGCCCGCGCGCTTGCAGCTTGTGTTTTTCGAGCGCCGCCTCCGACGCCAGCAGCAACCACGCGGCGCCGTCGCTGACTTGCGCGCTGTTGCCCGCGGTGACGTTGCCGGACAGCGGCTCGAACGCCGGTTGCAGCGCCGCAAGCTTCGCCGCGTCGGTGTCTTTGCGCAGTCCGTCGTCGTACTCGAGCGCGCCTTGTTCGCAATAGAGCGGTTCGATTTCATCAGTGAAACGACCGCGTGCGACGGCGCGCGCCAGGCGCTCGTGGCTGCGCAGCGCGAAACGGTCCATGTCCTCGCGGCCTATCCGGAAGCGCCGCGAGATTTTCTCGGCGGTCTGGCCCATGGACATGCCGACAATCGGATCGGTCAGGCCGCGCAGCAGCGCGATTACCGGCTTGAAATGGCGCGGGCGCAGGCGCGCCAGATGCCGGATACGCGCCGCCGGATTTTTTGCCCCGCGCCAATCGGCGAGCCAGTGGAGCGCCTGCTCGTCGAGCAACAGCGGCGCGCGGCTCATCGCCTCGACGCCGCCGGCCAGCACCAGTTGCGACGCGCCGCGCTCGATGCGCGCGGCGGCGGCGTCCAGCGCCTGCATGCCCGACGCGCAGTTGCGCTGCACGCTCCACGCCGGCACCGACTCGGCGACGCCGATACGCAGCGCCGCCACGCGCGCGACGTTGGCCTCGTCGGCGCCCGGCATCACGCAACCGAGCACCACCTCGTCGGGCGCGTCGCCGCCGACGCCGGCGCGCAACAACAGCGCGCGTCCCGCCGCCACCGCGAGATCGCCCGAGGAGAAGGGCCCCGGCCTGCCGCGCGCCTTCAATATCGGCGTACGCACGCCATCCACGATAAAGACGTTGGAATAGCGCGGTTCCATGCACCTATATTACTCCCGCCGTTGTTGCCGTGAAAGCGCTTGGCGCGGACGGGATTGACGGGCGGAGAACCGCAGCCGTCCAGCGGCTTCGTGTGCTATCATTGCTTTTCCTGCACAATACACTTGTTGCAACTATCGGCAGGAGGTATCGCCATGAAAAAATTACTGTATGTTTTCTGCTTGGCGTCGGCAGCTGCGTTCGGATTCGGCGGCTTGGCAAGCGCCGGTGATCCATCGCCGGATGCCGCATCGGAATACGATAGAAAGGATTTCCAAAAGTGCGTATTGAAAGGGGAATCATGGAATAAATGCCGGAAAAAATTAGACAAAGAGGATCCGTTGAGATCTTATCTGCAAGGTTTGGAAGAGGCGGAATCGGATGATTCCGATATATGGACAAACATTTTTCGATGGCCGCCGCGGGGAGGAATCTGGCTTTCCGATACTGGGAAGAAAATTAACGTCTAATGATAGAAGGTCGGCCGATAGACGGCCGAAGATGGTCTCATGTCATGAAGCGGCTGTTCCACCATGCCACAACCTTGCTGGCGGCTATGATTGTTGGGTTGGTCGTCGGGTGGCTTATAGGGGAAAGCGGCGGTGATGCAGCGGTTCTTGCGGCAGCGATTCCGGTGCTTTTGTCAGGCGCGGGAATGGTGCTGTTTTACAAATTCTCGCAGTTGGAGGCCCATGGCTTAGGCATTATATTGAACGTTGCGATGGCTGTATTCTTCCTTTCTATCTATTCTGGGACACAGATAGGGATAGGAAGCAGAAAGGAGGCACAGATCGAGAAACGGATCGAGCATCTTGAAAGATGTGTGATTTTGGAATATAGACACAATACCGTCAGGAAGCAGCTTGGGCTTGAGCCCTTGAAGCCGCGGGAAATTTGCCCATAGCAAGGTACTGCAATCTGCCCCCCCTCGTCCTGCCCACGTTCTCTTCCGTTCTTCCCGCGCCCCCTGGACGGAACCGGGGGACGGAGAAATTGATGAACACGTGCACGGCTGCACGGGCTATCGCCTCGGCGCGTCGGCGAGCGCGGGATCGTCTATATAGGGGTTGCGGTTGCCTTGCATGCGTTCGATTGCGTCGTTGCGCCGCCTTTCCTCGGCGTCGGGCGGGTGCGCGCGGTTCCACCGTCGCAGCAGGCGCCGTTGGCGGGGGAAGATTTGCAAATGGTAGCGGTTCGCCACGTAGAACATCGCGCGCGCGATCTTGCCGCGCGCCTCGGGACGCGGTTCGACGACGCGCGCGCCGTGGTGAACCTCAAAGTCGCACTTGCCGTAGCGCCGCCGTTCCCCGCGCACGATGCCGAACGCCATGCTGCCGCGTTCCTGGTTGACGTCGGCGCGCGCCGGATAAAGATTGTGCAGGTCGGCCTCGATGCGATTGAAGCGCGCGCTGTGCTTGCGGCACGCCCGGCGTCTGCCGCAACCGACGGCGCGTGCCACCCACGACATCGGGAATACGTGCTCGACGTTCAGTCTCGGCGACTTGCGGCGGGTAATCGGCACGCCGCAATACAGCGTCTCGCCGCCGTCGGCGTATAGTTGCGACCAGAACAGGGGGCGCACCGTAAAGTAATCGGGAAGCGCGCCGTCGTCGCCCGCGGCCGCGGCCGCGACCCACACGATGCCGGCGACGACGGCGGTGACGGCGACGAAACTATGCAAAAGGCGCGGCGGAGCGGGCACGGGTCTGTGACAAATCGGGCGCGAATTCGTCCACCTGCACGACCGCGTCGCGCGCGACGCGCGCCCGGCGCACGGTTTCGGCCTCTTCGGCGGTGATGATGTTTCTGGTCACCGCCCGTTGCAGATCAACCGCGATCTCGTCCGGCAGTTCGCCGTCACGCTGCGCTGCGCGCAATTTCTTTTCCGGTATCTCGGCGGCGACGACCTTGTTCAGCGCGTCGTTGATCGCCGCCAGCGGGTCGCCCGCGTCCGCCGGCAGGAAGATGCCCTCGAGCAGCGCGTCGCGCGCCGGCAGCGGTTCGCACGCGAGGCGCGCGACCTCGTCGTCGAGCTTGTCGTTGCCGGACAACGAGCGCCGTCCTAGCGGATACGCCAGCAGCCGCAGTTTCAGCGCGCTCCAGCGGCACGGGAAATTGTCGATCAGATCCTGCAACGCGCGGTGAAAGCAGCGCGTGCACTCGTGCATCGTCCAGTCGAGCAGCGGCCGTTCGTGGTAGGGCCGGTCGCGGTTGTCGAAATGCTTGAGCGCCGCCGACGCCAGGTACAGGTGGCTCAGCATGTCGCCCAGGCGCGCCGACAGATGCTCGCGCCGCTTCAGCGAGTGGTTCAGGCGAAACAGCGAGAGGTCGCCGGCCAGCGAGAACAGCGCCGCCATCCGCGTCAGCGCGCGGAAGTGGCGCGCCGGGTGCAGGCCCGACGGAACGCGAATCGGCCAGCGTCCGAGTATCCCCCATACCAGGCAGCGCCCGGCGTTGGTCGCCGTCTGCGACAGGTGGTCCCAGAATGCTTCGTCGAAGCGTTCGAGCGCGTCGTCGTCGCCGCTCGCCGCCGCCTCCATCTCCTTGCGCAACCACGGGTGGCAGCGGATCGCGCCCTGGCCGAATATGATCATGCTGCGCGTCACAATGTTGGCGCCCTCGACGGTGATCGCGATCGGCGCCGCCTGGTAAAGGCGCGCCACGTGGTTGCGCGGGCCGACGCAGATGCCACAACCGCCGTGCACGTCCATCGCGTCGTTGACCGTGCGCCGCATCCTTTCGGTCAGATGGTATTTGACGATGGCCGAGGCGACCGCCGGCTTGTGTCCTCGTTGCAGCGCCTCGGCGATGACGCTGCGCGCGGCGTCGGCCAGGTAGGCGTTGCCGGCGATGCGCGCCACGGCCTCGGCGACGCCCTCGAATTCGCCGATCGGCAGCCGGAACTGGTTGCGTATGCGCGCGTAGGCGCCGGTCGCGCAGCAGGCGGTCTTGCACGCGGCCGTGGCCAGCGCCGGCAGGGAGATCGCGCGCCCGTCGGCCAGACATTCCATCAACATGCGCCAGCCGTTGCCGGCTTGTTCGGCGCCGCCGATGATCCAGTCGAGCGGGATGAACACGTCGCGTCCGCGCGTCGGTCCGTTCATGAACGCGACGTTGAGCGGCAGGTGGCGGGCGCCGATTTCGACGCCCGCGGTGGCGGTCGGAATCAGCGCCAGCGTGATTCCCACGTCTTCGTCGCCGCCCAGCAGGCGTTTCGGATCTTGCAGGCGAAAGGCAAGACCCAGCAACGTTGCGACCGGCGCGAGCGTGATGTAGCGCTTGTCCCAATTCAGGCGGATGCCGGTTACTTCCTGGCCCTCGAACGTGTCGCGGCAGACGACGCCCGTGTCGGGTATGCGGCTTGCGTCCGAGCCGGCCTGCGGCCCGGTCAGCGCGAAGCACGGTATTTCACGGCCGTCGGCCAAGCGCGGCAGATAGCGTTGTTGCTGTTTTTCGGTGCCGTATTCGAGCAGCAGTTTGCCGGGCCCGAGTGAGTTCGGCACCATCACCGTAACCGCCGCCGCCACCGAACGGCTTGCGATCTTCATCACGATGCACGAGTGGGCGTAGGCCGAAAAGCCGAGACCGCCGTGCTCTTTCGGAATAATGACGCCGAAGAATTTGTGCTCGCGGATGAACTCCCAGGCCGCCCGTGGCAGGTCGCGCTCGGTGTCCGTGATGCGCCAGTCGTCGAGCATTTCGCACAGCTCGTGCACCGGGCCGTCGAGGAAGGCGGCCTCCTCGGTGGACAGCGCGGCCGCTTCCTGCCCCATCAGTTTCGTCCAGTCGGGATTGCCGGTGAACAACTCTCCTTCCCACGACACGCTGCCCGCGGCAATCGCGTCGCGTTCGCTCGCCGACGTTTCCGGCAGCGCCTTGCGGAAAAGGCGCAGCAGCATACGGCTCAGTAATTCACGGCGCAGCCCGGTGTGGCCGATGACGACGGCCGCGGCCGCGAACGCCACCCACAAGACGGCTTGCAACCAGACCGGCGCCGGCGACAGCACGCTGTACGCGAGCAGCAGCGCGCCTATGCTTGCGATGCGCGCCAAGCGCGGCTGACGGAAGCAGAATACCGTCGTCGTCGCCAGCACGAGCGCCGCCAGCCACGCCAGTTGCACCGCGGTCTCGATGATCACGTCGCGCCGGCGCCGTCGCCCGTTTGTCGCGTCCGCGTCGCGCCGCCACTCGTGCCTGCGTTCGTTTCCGGTTCGCGCGGTTTTGCTATGCGCAATGCGTCGGGGTCGTCGAGATAGCGCCGGGACGGTTCGTGCGCGTCGTCGTCCTGCCACGGCAGCGCGTGGCAAAAGCCGGTGCCGTCGTCGCGCGGCAGCGGGCACTTGATGATCTCGCCGATGCGCGTGCGCCCCTCGATCAACGGCACGTCGGCCGGGCGGATGCCGTCCAGGACGCAGTCAAAGTCGTTCGGTGACGGCACGTCGGCGGCCATCGGCCGCGTCAGCCAGGCGCCCGCCTTGTTCCAGGGCCATTCCTTCGGCGACATCGTCGTCGTGGCGCGCCGCGCTATGCGCGCGACGGTTCCCGGCGCGGCGTCTTCATCGTCCCGGATGCATCACGTCAAGGTTCGATCACGACGCGCGCGCCGGCCGGCGTCGCTTCCCACACGATGCGCATATGCCGGTTTGCGAGCGCGATGCAGCCCTGCGTCCAGTCTTTTTTCAGCGCGATTTTTTTCAGCGGGTCGTCCGGCTCGCCGTGTATCATGATTTGGCCGCCGGGTGGGACGCCTCTTGCCGCCGCCAGACGCAGGTCTATTTCGCTGGGATAGGAGATTTCGAGCGCGCGGTAGTATGCGCTGACGTGCTTGCGCCTGGCGATGGTGTACAACCCTTCGGGCGTGCGTGAATCGCCCTCGCGCCGTTTGTGTCCGCGCGGATTCCGGCCGAGGCTGATCGGAAAGGTGCGCAGGATTTTGCGGTTGCTTATCAGATGCAGTTTGCGTTCGTTCTTCTGTATCCAGACGGTGTCCGCCCGCAGCGGCGGCGTGGTTGCGGCCGGAGACGCGCCGGGCGCCGCCGCGCACGTCGCCATGGCCAACGTTGCGGCAGTGGCCACGGCGGTCGGCACGCCCCATTTTTGGTGAGATTTGAACGTGGTGGGCAACATCGCGCGTGTATTATAGCCGCGCCGAAAAACGGCGGCGGTGTGGCCGCGGTTCTTGCCCGTGCCGCGCGATCACGGCGCCTCGTCGTCTATGCCGAGCAGGGCGCCGGCGTATTCGCGCGCGCGAAACGGCCGCAGATCCGCGGGCGCTTCGCCGACGCCGATAAAGCGGATCGGCAGCGCGAGTTCGGCGGCCATCGCCACCAGCACGCCGCCTTTCGCGGTGCCGTCGAGCTTGGTCACAGCGAGCCCGGTTATGCCGAGCGCGTCGTGGAAGGCTCTCGCTTGCGCGAGCACGTTCTGGCCGGCGCCGCCGTCCACCACCAACAGCGTCTCGTGCGGCGCGCTCTCGTCGTGCCGCGCGACGGCGCGTTTCGCCTTTTGCAATTCCTGCATCAGGTTGCGGTCGGTATGCAGCCGCCCGGCGGTGTCGGCGAGCAGCACGTCGGCGCCTTTTGCGCGCGCCGACGCCATCGCGTCGAACAACACCGCGGCGCCGTCCGCGCCCGGGCGTTGCGCCACGACCGAGGCGCCGCAGCGTCGCCCCCACTCCTGCAACTGCTCGATGGCCGCGGCGCGGAACGTGTCGCCGGCGGCGAACGTAACCGACCATCCCCGCGTTTTGTATCGGTGTCCCAGCTTGCCCAAGGTCGTCGTCTTGCCGACGCCGTTGACGCCGACGGCCATGATGACAAAAGGCGCGCCGTCGGGCCGCGGCGCGGGCATTTCGCCGTTCGCCGTCTCGCACGGTTTCAGGATCGCGGCGATCTCGTCGCGCAGCATCGCGAGCAATGCGTCGAGGTCGTCGGCGCCGCCCCGTTTTGCACGGCCCTTCAGCTTGTCCATCAGCGCGAGACTCGCGGCGGCGCCGACGTCGGCGGCAAGCAGCCGCGTCTCCAGCTCGTCGTAGAAACGCGCGTCGTCGCCGCGCCGAAACAGCGCCGCGAGTTCGCCGGTCAGGCGCGTGCTGGTTTTGGCGAAGCGTTGCTTCAGTTGCCCAAACAACATGGACGGATTATAGACTCGCCCGTCCCTGCCCACCCCGTCGTTCCCGCGCCCCTTGTGATTCCTTGCGTATATAATCCCTCGCCATGATGCCGCCGCGAAACGTTTTTGGGCGAGGGCTTGCGACGTTCGTCGTCGCGCTGGCGGCGGGCTGCGCGCAGCCGCCGGCGCACGACGGCGCGGTGTTGCCCGCGCCCGAGCACGGCGTGACCGAGTTCACGCTCGACAACGGCATGAAGGTGTTGGTGCAGCAGGACCGCCGCGCCCCGATAGTCGTCGCGCAGATCTGGTATCGCGTCGGCGGCGGCGACGAATACGGCGGCGTCACCGGTATCTCGCATCTGCTCGAACACATGATGTTCAAGGGCACCGAGAAATATCCGCGCACGGAGTTCACGCGTACGATCAAGCGCTACGGCGGGCGCGACAACGCCTTCACCGGTTCTGACTACACCGCGTATTACCAGCACTTCGAGAAGGCGCGGCTGCCGGTCAGTTTCGAGCTCGAGTCCGACCGCATGGTCAATCTGATTCTGCGCGAGGAGGATCTGGAAAAGGAGCGCGAGGTCGTCAAAGAGGAGCGGCGCTGGCGCGTGGACGACCGCCCCGAGGCGCTGGTGGGCGAGCAACTCTACGCGACGGCGTTCAACAACGCGCCGTACCGCAACCCGATCGTCGGCTGGATGAAGGACGTCGAGCAGTTGTCGCTTGCCGATTTGCGGGATTGGTACGCGCGCTGGTACGCGCCGAATAACGCCGTATACGTCGTCGCGGGCGACGTTGATCCGGTGCGGGTGCGCGAATTGGCGCAACGCTATTTCGGGCCGATAGCGGCGCGCGCGCTGCCGGCGCGCAAGTCGAGAAACGAACCGCCGCAGCGCGGCGAGCGGCGCGTTACGGTCGCGGCGCGCGCGGTGCAGCCCTACCTGGCGATGGGCTATCGCGTGCCGCGCGTCGGCCGGACTCCGGTCGAGTGGCACCCGTACGCGCTGTCGGTGCTGTCGGCGGTGCTTGGCGGCGGCGGCACTTCGCGCTTCGCCAAACGCCTGGTGCGCGGCGAGGCGATAGCCCAGCACGCGGGCACCGGCTACAACCCGTACACCCGCTACGACGATCTGTTCACCGTCAGCGCGGCGCCGGTCAAAGGCGTCGCGATGGATACTCTGGAGCAGGCGCTTGCGCGCGAGATCGCCGCGCTGCGCGATGAACCCGTCCACGACGACGAACTCGTCGCCGTCAAGGCGCGGCTGGTCGCGCACGAAGTGTACCGGCGCGATTCGCTGAGCCACCAGGCGTATCTGCTCGGCAGCCTCGAGACAATCGGCATCGGCTGGCGCGAGTTGTTCCGCTACCGCGAACGCATCGAAGCGGTCACGCCAAAGCAGGTGCTCGAGGTCGCAAAGCGCTACCTGTCGCCCGACCGGCGCACCGTCGCGGTGCTGGAACCGCAGGGCGTGGAGCGCCCGTGAAACGTCCGCCGACGCGCCTGCCGCGCTCGGTGCGCCTGCCGCGCTTGGCGGTTTGGGCGGTTTGGGCGACGCTCGTGCCGCCGGCGCCGGCGGCCGGTGCGGTCGAGATCGAGCACTGGACGACCGCGCGGGGTGCGGGCGTCTATTACGTGCATCGGCCGCAGCTGCCGATGGTGGATATTCGCCTCACGTTCGACGCCGGCAGCGCGCGCGACGGCGCCGCGCACGGCTTGGCGCGCCTGGCCGCGCAGATGCTGGGCCGCGGCGCCGGCGGCCTCGACTTCGATACCATCGTCGAGCGCTTCGACAACGTCGGCGCGCAATACTCGGCGTGGGCCGACCGCGACATGACCGGTCTGTCGTTGCGCACGCTGGTCGCGCGCGCGTACTTCGAGCCGGCTTTCGATACTTTCCTGACGGTGCTGTCGCGCCCGGATTTTCCGCGCTCCGAATTCGAGCGGCTGCGCAAGCAGGTGTTGACCGGCATAGACAAGCGCAGGCAGGACCCGGGCACGCTCGCCGGCATCGCCTTCGCGCGCGAGATTTACGGCGACCATCCGTACGCGCACCCGACCGGCGGCGAGCGCGACACCGTTGTTGCGATCAAGCTCGGGCACGCGCGCGCTTTCTACCGCCGTCACATGGTGGCGCGCAACTTAGGCATTACGATAGTCGGGGACGTCGCGCGCGCGCGCGCCGAAGACCTGGCCGCGCGCATCTCGCAGGCGCTGCCCGAAGGCGCGCGCCCGCCGCCGCTGCCGCCGTTGCCCGCCCGTAACGCGCCGCGCGAGCGCCGGATCGCGTTCGACTCGGAGCAGGCCCACGTCTATATCGGACGGCCCGGCATCGGCTATGGCGACGCGGATTTCTTTCCGCTCTATCTCGGCAACCATATCCTCGGCGGCGGCGGTTTCGGATCGCGTCTGGTCGAAGAGGTGCGCGTTGCGGGCGGCTACGCCTACAGCATCTGGAGCGGCCTCTCGCGGCATCTCGCGGGCGGCGTTTTCATGGCCGGTTTTCAGACGCGCGGCGATCAGGTGGATGACGCCCTTGCGTTGACGCGCAAGGTCATTGACGACTTTGTGCGCACGGGCCCCAGCGCCGAGGAGTTGGCGCTGGCGAAGGACAACGTGCGCGGCGGTTTCCCGCTGAGTATCAGCGACAACGGCCAGATCGTCCACTGGGTCAGCCGCATGGCTTTCTTCGGTCTCGGTCTCGACTATCTCGACACCTTCGTAGAAAACGTCGAGCGCACCGAGGCGCGCGATATTGCCGATGTTTTCCGGCGCCGCATTGGCGGCGATTTCAGCGTCGTCATCGTCGGCGGCTGACGGGCGTCCCGGTGGCGCGACGGCGCGCGGGCACGGTTCGAATCATCGCCGGGCGCTGGCGCGGGCGCACGCTCTCGTTGGTCGCAGGCGCTGCCGTGCGCCCGACCCCCGACCGCGCCCGCGAGACGCTGTTCAACTGGCTGCAACCGGCGATAGAGGGCGCCGCCTGCCTCGATCTGTTCGCCGGCAGCGGCGTGCTTGGTTTCGAGGCGCTGTCGCGCGGTGCCGCGCGCGCCACGCTGCTCGATGCGAACGCCGAGGTGTGCGCGCGGATCAGGCGCCACGCCGAGGAGTTCGGCGCGCACGGCCTCGAGGTTGTCCATTGCGACGCCGCGAGTTTCCTCGCGCGTCCCGAGGCGTTCACCGCCGCCGGCCCTTACGACGTCGTTTTCCTCGACCCGCCGTTTTGCGGGAACCTGCTTGCGCAAACCTGCGAGCGCCTGCACGAACGGCCCGAACTGATCCGCCCGGATGCGCTGGTGTACGTCGAATCCGCCGCCGGCACTTTTGCGCCGCCGCGCGCCTGGCAAAGCGTACGCCAGGCGCGCGCCGGCGCCGTCGAATACTTCCTGCTGGTAAAGGGAGTGTAGAAACCGACGTGGGCACCACGGGGTGGTTGGTCTACAAGTGAAAACGCAAACCATCGCCTATGACCGGGAAAAGCGGGAGTGCACCGGAACGTGGCGGTAATCAATCTGCGCCGCCCGCTTGCGCCGAACAACGTCTATCACGGCGACGCGAGGCATTTCCTGAAAAGAATTGCGCCGGAATCCATTGCCCTGAGCATATGGTCGCCGCCTTATTTCGTGGGCAAGGAATACGAGAAGGATCTGTCTTTTGCATGCTGGAAAGCGTTGTTGAGAGACGTCATATCTTTGCATTACCCCATCGTCAAACCCGGCGGTTTTCTGGCCGTGAACATCGCCGACGTTCTCTGCTTCAAGGACGAGACCATGCCGAAAATCATGGCCGAGAACGTGTCTCGAAGGAGAATAAACCTGTCCCGGGAGGACGTCCTGGCGGTGAAGAAAAAACATCCGGACTGGAACAGATACAGGCTTGCGGAACACTTCGGGTGCAGCGAGCAGACGATAGATCGCAGGCTCAACGGCAACAACGTCAGGGGCGGGAAATACCAGCCGCAGACCAGGGTGTTTCTGGCCGGCGGTCTGGTAGAGGCGGCGGCGGCAAAGGCGGGTTTTTATCTGTACGATCGCCGGGTGTGGGTAAAGGACGCGGCCTGGGAAAACTCGCGGTGGCACACCATCTCGTATCGTTCGGTGGACGAGTTCGAATATCTCTACATTTTCTGGAAGCCGGGAATAACAAAAATTGATCGCTCGAGACTGACCAGGGAAGAATGGGTTGATTGGGGTTCGCGCGGCGTCTGGAACGTGCCGTCGGTGCGCAGCAACGCCGACCATGATTCCCAATTTCCGGTCGAGCTGCCGAGACGGGCGATACGCCTGTTCACCCGAACCGGGGACGTCGTTCTCGACTGCTTCGTGGGCAGCGGCACGACGGCCGTGGCGGCCTTGAACGAGGGCCGAAAATACATCGGCATAGACAAGGAGAAGCTATCGGTGGAAATAGCGAGAAAAGCGGTTGCCGCGGCCGGCCGCCACTCCAAAGAACCGCAGCAGGCGGACTTGATGATAAAGGAACTGGAAGCCTCGTACGGCGTCAAATAGGCGTCGGTGTGGCTGATATTTTCCTCTCCCAGAGAGAGGAGAATAAGAAATGGGAAAGCATGGCCGCCGACCCGCAATGCGACCCTCTCCCCCTAGGAGAGGGCGGGCCGAAAACCCTGCCGGTTACCGTACCGAAATCATTCGGCGGCGGCCGTGGTTCTTTATTATGAAGTGGCGGTCTTGGGACAGGACTTCGGCGTCGTGGTTGAGGTCGGCGTCGGCTTTGTAGTTGCCGGACTCGTTCGGGGTGCGGTAGTGGGCGGGGGTCAGGGGGATCAGGTTGGTTGTGCGTATCAGGGCGTGGTCTTGTGCGTCTATGGTGCCGTCGCGGTTGGTGTCGCCGGCGGGCAGTGCGTATAGGCCTTCGCCTACGGCAACCTGGCCGTCGCCGTGGGATTGGGCGGTGCGGAAGTCGGCGCAGTAATCGGCGGGGCAGGCGGTGTCCTGGGACTCCAGGCGGGCGGCGGACATCACCGACAGGTGGTTGCGGTGGTGCAGGACTATGTACCAAGTGCCGCTGCTGGCGGTGGCGACATCCACGCCTGCAAACGATACGCCGCCCGGTTCCAGCGCTTCCGACGGCGAGGATGCGCCCGGGCGTATGCCCGCGATGGTGCCGTCGCGCAACAGCAGCGCCGCTTCCCGGGCGAACGCGGGCGCGTTCGCCGCCGCCTGCGCGCTTGAACCGGTGCTCGCACTTGTGCTTGCACCCGTGCTTACATCGGGGGGCGCCGTGCGCAACTCCACCAGCACCCAGTCCACGACCGTCGCCGTAACCGATGACAAGCCCGATCCGTTTGTTATTCCGGGCACCGTCGTTGTCGCCGCGTGGTGCCATGGGCGCACGTTATACGGTTGCATTGCCGGCAGGTGTTCTATCAGCGCCGTGCGCATCATAGTGCGCGCCGGGTCATACGCGCCTTGCAACAGCGCGCGCACCTTTACGCGCAACACGCGGTTTGCCGCTATCACCGTCCGCGCCTCATCATCGGACAACACCAGCGCCTTGTTGTCGGAGGCATCCACCGCGCCGCGCGCGTCCACGCCGGCCAGACGCATCACGACGCTCTCGCTGCTCTCGCGCACGGCGTCGGCCAGCGCCCACAGACGCACCACCGTCTCGCTGCCGCCCGCCGGGATCTCGGCGCGGCCCGAAGGCGACAGGCGGTAGTCCAGGCCTTCCACGGCACTGCCCGCCAGCGTCCACGACACCACCGCCCCCTGCTCGACCGTGATCGGAACACCGCCGCTGCTCTCCAGCCAGATGCGAAACGCGGTCCCGGTGCTGCCCTCGAACATCCGCGTAGCCAGACTCTCCAGGCGCACCGTCGCACGCTCCCGGCTGCGGATTGTCGCGCGCACCGAAGGTGTTATTACTCGTATCCCGCTTCGCAGGTTGCTTGAACGCTCGTTGTAGAGCGTCAGCACCAATTCCTCGTCGGCCTCGATTACGCCATCCTCGACCAGACGCACAACCACGCTCTGCACCCCGCGCGTCGCGAACGACAAACTCCCCGACGACGCGCCCGCGTAATCCGATGACTCCACGCCGCCCAATACCCAATCCACCACCAACGGGTGGCCCGCCGCCGGCGGATCGCTTGTGTGGAGAGAGTGATGCTCCAACTCCACCGTGAACACCGCGCTGCTTCCCTCCGCCACCGGGGAAACAGCGGCGCGCGCGCTTATGCGATGAATTAAATTGCCATCAGGGTCGTCGATGGAAAATCCAAACAAATCCATTAGCCTCCCAGAGCTGAAATGAGCGCGGCGATGGTTTCGACTCGTCACCCGACCCGCTCTTGTGCTTGGCTCAGATTCGCCCAACCTCATCTCGAAAATATCACCACTTTCACTTTCATCGAAGTTGTCCCGCAACGCCACCACCTCAATCGTCGCGCTGGTCTCTCCCGCCTCTATGTACGCGCTTCCCATCACCCCGCCGTCCGCCTGCGGCATACCCCCCTCCGTAGCCACGTCCGGGCGACTCGCGTCGTTGCGCTGGTCGTCAATACCCTGATACGACCAGCGCTGCGCACGCCACGGCACCACCACCGCGCCCGACGACACGCCGCTCATCCTGATCCGATACCTGATCGAACAACCTTCGGGTACATCCGGTGTTAGAAGTGAAAAAGGGTCTCTGCGCGGTCTCTCGCCACACCACACCGGAACATAGGAGACAACTCGACCTCCGAATGTACCCGTAGAAGTGATATTCTCGATGCTGACCGTCAGCGGATCGTCGTCGTTGATAAGCACCGTCGCGCGGCTGCCCGACGACAAGACGCCCTCGACACCGCCCGCGACCACCCGCAGCAATGCAAGCGACACGTCCTCGTCCGCCTCGTTGACCTCGTCGTCGTGCAGCGGCAGCGCGACCACAGCCGTATCCCCGGCCACCACCGTCGCCGTGCCGATACCGGCCTCGGCGTCGTAGCCCACAGGCCACGTATAGTCCCTGCCCGTATCCCCCGCGACCCCGCCACGCGTCGCACCCGACAGGCGGTATCCCACGTCCACCGGTGTAGATGCCGTGCCCGCCACGCCGCGCAGACGGATACGGAATGCAATTTTCCCGTCGCTCTCCGACACCTCGTCGCCGGACAATGATGACACCGTCGCAGACGAGACCCCCACGTCCGCCACCGTGAATGTGACCGTCGTCGGCGATATGCCCCTCGAATCCGTCGTCGTGCGCAGCGCGTCCACCGCTATCCTCATGTCCGCCGTGTAGCCGCTCCCCACGTCCAACTCGTCGCGCGCGTCGAACGAAAACCTTTGCGCCTCGCGCCAGTTCGACCACGTGAACGTCAGCGACGACGGCGACACCTCGCCCAAACCTTGTGCGACACCCGCCCGCAACACCGCCACGCCCGACGTCGTGCGCCACGACGGCGGAAGCCTGAGCGATACGTCCGCATACCCCCTGCCGCCCTCGATCACCGCCGTGCGCGACGTGTGAAGCACTATCCCCGGCGTCAGAGACGCCATGTAGAGCGCGTTTCCCACGTCCAGCGCGCCGCCAGTGGCCACCCTGCCCGCCAACTCCGGAACCCGGCGCACGGTTTCAAGCAGGATGTTGCGCACCGCAACCATCGTCAGGTCGGGACGGTAGTTCCACAGCAAGGCCGTCGCGCCCGATACGTGCGGTGTCGCCAGGGAAGTGCCGCTGTTTCGACCTATAGAGCCATCTGCGCGTACCGCGGCCAGCACTTCCTCGCCCGGCGCCGCCAAATCAACCGTTTCCAACCCGTAGTTGGAGCGGGATGCCCTGGAACGGGATGCCAGGGAAAAGCTGGTCCTATCGTGAGACGCAACATGAATGTGGTTTGACAACCCCTCCAAACACCGCGGCCACGTATCAGTTCCATCTATGTCAGTACCATCATTGCCTGCACCTTGGACAAATAAGATGCCTCTGGCTTCCAGTCTTTTGTATGCCTTAGAAAGTGTCTTGGGGATGCAATCAGACGGTGGAGTTCTTGTCCAACTGGCATTGATCATCCTGATATCTGCACCCCCGGGGAGCGTATCGTCGTCGTGCCGGTCGCGCATATTCAGAATATAGTTAAATGCTGTCAAAGGCTCACCTATACCAGGTATAAAGCTGCCGCGGTCTCTGATAAAGTCCAAAAACATCATACGGACCTTCCAACTGACCCCTGCTATCTGATGTCGGTTATTCCCGCGCGCGCCGAGGACGCCGGCTACTGTCGCACCGTGCCCAGCCGTCCCTGCCGTCAGGTTTCCCGTGCTGCGAGAGAAATCGTAGCCGTGAATATCGTCCACCAAGCCATTGTGGTCATCGTCTATGCCGTTGCCTGCTATCTCTTGATCGTTGACCCACAAGTTGCCCTCGAAATCAGAATGAATGGCAAATTCGGTGTCCATCACCGCCACCACTATGCCGTCGCTGCTTGCGTTTCCGGTCGTATAGGCCCACGCCTGTGGCGCGTTCACGTCCACGTCGCGGACTGGATCGTGCAGGTTGGTCTGTTGCGGAAAGAATGGGTCGTTCGGCGTTACTGGCGCCCTGTGTAAGGTAATCTCGTAGTCTGCTTTTTCCGTGTATTCCACTGATGTATCCTCGTTCAGAATCTCCATCAGCCATCCGGCGTCCCAATCCGGTGGTATCTCGATTGTCGTTACGTCAAACTGGTTCAGGTATTCGATTTTTACTTCCTTCATCTGCGACAACAACGCCATCGGTCCGGCGTGCGGTTCGGCTGTGCCGGCCACGCGCTTTGCGTAGATGACTTGACGCTGGGTCTTGGCGTCTTGAAGATGCGCCGGGATGGTTTTAACGGCCTGTAGTACTGAGCGGAAGTTCTTGGGTGGTTCTGGTGGCGCAGGCTGGTCAGACGTGGCGACTGATGATACGGGCGCTTCGGTGTCCGCTCCCTCGTTCGGCGGTTCCGCATACTCGGCCAAGCCGATCATCACCAGGGTGAAAACCAGGCCGGCCAGCCACAAAACGCGCTTTTTTGGGGGCAGCGACCTCATGCGGGGATTATAGCGAAGCGGGGAAGTCTCCTTCGCTTTGACTTCTGTTGCCAGAATATGTAACTTCCAAAGCTTGGAAATCCAATGTTCTCTGTTGGACGACATATTCCGTACAAAGCAGGCGCGGCGGCGTTGCTGCTGTCGCTGTCGGGGGCAGCGTACGGCACGACGCAGGGCCTCCCATCTTTTTACGACTTCCAGTCGCAGGCTCTCATCAATATCAGCAGTTCGACCGCGCGTGTTTCGACCGGGCAGGGATCGCAGCGGGGGATTACCCTGGCGCCGGCAAGTGGTGTGCACAAAGGGAGCTATTCTTTTCAGGATGTGGCTCATCCCGTTTATCAGCAGTTCTCTGCTTTGGGCAGTGCCACCATCCACGACATCGCGCTACAGGACGTGGACGGAGATGCTGTGGCCGATGTGATCATCGGCAGTTCCGACGCGCTTTTCGTACTCTACACCGATTTAGCATCGGGCGCTATTTCCTTCAGGGCTGCTAAGGTCAGCACTGGTTCGCATGACACTTTGGTATTTTTGGACTTGGATAGGGACGGTAATAAAGATATAGTGGCGCGCAAGAAGGTGAAGCAACACTACCTGCCGTTTTTCTATAAGAATGACGGGGATGGTGGTTTTGAGCAGGGTTTCCAAATGTCTGGTCAGGCTTCCAATGATCTGGTCATAATCCATGTGGACGACGGCGATAGCCCAGATTTGGTGTCGGCGGCCTTTGATGGTGTGTTGCTATTCAAGATTAGCAGCCGTGGGGAAGTTGATCGGCGGGGCAGTTTCTCTGCGAATGGTGCCGACAAGGTGATCGCAAGCGGTGATTTTGATGGCGATGATCGTGCCGATCTTGTCCTCGGTGGCGGAGCGAAGCTCAGGGTTTTTCGCAACACTGGGAATTGGACATTCGAGGAGGTGTATTCACACGACGCTTCGGTGAGCAGCATTTCTCTTGGGGATGTGAATAATGACGGCAGACTTGACATCGTGGCTGGTACCGATGGCGCAAGGAACACCTTGTATCTGAACAACGGTTCGGATCGTAGTTATTTCGATACAGGCATCGAGATCAACGGTTCGGGCAATAGCACCGTGGACGTACAGTTGGCAGATATGGATAGCGATGGAGATTTGGACTTGATCGAAGGAAACAATGCTGGAACTTCGATAATATACTCGAATGAGAGAGGAACGTACAAAACCACTGGTTACAATTTCTTAGGTGGTGCAGCACATGCTGTAGCTTTAGGTGATTTGGATGATGATATGGATATTGACGCGGTTCTTGGCCTTGCTACCAACACGCGGAAGGTATGCCTCAATGGGGGTATCTCCACAACCGCTGCGAGCACTACCTTATTTGATACCGGGCATGGCTGGGTGGAATCGAGCAAGGTCAACATGGGTAGCGTGGTGCCGGCATTGATCCATCTGACGACGACCGAGGTCAAGCCGGCGAACACCGACGTCACCTACTATCTGTCGAACGACGGGGGCGGGCGCTGGTATCAGGTGCGTCCCGGCGGCAGTTTCAGGTTTCCGCGGTCGGGTGGCGACCTGCGTTGGGCGACGCGGCTTACGTCGCTGTCGCCGACGACCTCGCCGGTAATCAAGAACGTCCGTCTGGAAGGCGGGCTGCAAGTGTATATCAACGGCAAAGCGTACAAGTCCAGCGGCACCTACGACGCCGGAGACGTCGTCGCCAGGAAACCTTCGACGGCGACGCTCAAACTATGGAACCGCGGCGAGAAGGCACTGAGCGTTGATTTCACGTTGCGACCTGACAACGAGGGTTTTTCCCTGCCGGGGGTCGGATCGGACGCGGGCACTTCGCCCACCATCGCGGCCGGTGCCGAGTATGAAACCCCGTTGGTGTTCAAACCGGCCGAGCACGGGTCGCGCGCGCATGAGGCGGATTTGACGATACGCGGCAGCGAGAGGGGCGCCTCTATACCCGATTGGACGGTATCGCTTACCGGATTCGGGGTTGGGCCGAAGATATTGATCGAAGACAGAGAGGTTTCCGCCACGCGCGTGAATCGCACAAGTGTTTTCCACGTGTGGGTAAGAAACCTGGGCAACCAGACGTTGAATATAACAGGCGTGGAGACGGACCCCTCTGATCAATTTTGGTTCAGTCCGATGGATTCCTCGTGGCGGACGAATATGTTCACGATAATGTCGCCAAGGCATTCATACCGTTTTCAGTTTCGCCCGAAGCGACGCGGTGTGGCGACGGCGACGCTGGCCTTTGCCAGCAACGCCTACAACACTGAGGGGAACGAGGTGCGGCTGGAGGGCCGGGGCGTGGCGCCGGTGTTGCGCGTTTTCCCGGGTGGCGCCTATTCATTCGGGAGAGTGCGTTCGGGCAGCAGCGCGACGCGCACCATGGAAATCGGCAACCACGGCGACGCTGTCCTGGAGATCAAGAGTCTGACCGTCGGCAGTGGTCTGTTTTCGATTCAGGAGGCCGGCGGCGGTTCTTCAGCACCCCATCACATCGGGGAGATGAGCAGCGCGTCCTTCGTGCTGTCGTTTGCGCCGCGCGCGAGTTTTCGCGAAGACGCGCGAACGGAATTGACGATCATCAGCGACGATCCGCTTCCGGCGCGAACCACCTATACGATAGTGCTGCGCGGGGAGGCGTTTGCGCCGAAGATGCGGTTCGAGCTTGCCGTGTGTCCCGCCGTCAAAGCCGACGGCGGCATATGCAAATTTGGCGACGTGGAAGTCGGCCAGGAGACGTCCACGACGCTGACGATAACCAACGCGGGTCGCGGGGAGGCGCTGGAGATTTCTTCGGTAGTGGTAGCGGGCGACGATTTCACCGTGCACGGCCCCAGTTCGGCAACCATCGAGGTGGGAGGGTCCTCTACGTGGCAGGTGCATTTTTCGCCGAGCGGGTACGGCCCGACCCCAAACGGCATCATGCTGACTATCAACAACAACGATCCGGAGAATGAGAATGGCAAACCGAAAGTGGCTCTGGAAGGCCGGGGCATCGGCGCGGACCTGGCCGTCTCGATAGACGGCGTTACGCTCCAGGACGCGGGCCGGTATTCCTTCGAGGATCAGTCGGTCGGCGACAGCACGTCGGTGCTGGTGGTTGTCTCCAACACCGACGCAGACGCCGACGAAATAGCATTGCAGGTAAGCGGCGTCGCGTTGGCGAGCACGTCGTCGTTCGCGTGGTCGAGCAGCGCCACCTTCACGGTGGGGCCCGAGGCCTCGACGACGCTGCACGTGTCTTTCCGTCCGCCGCGCCGTGGCGTGCACGAGACGACGCTGACGATCACCAGCAATCATCTTGGGGGCAAACCCTACCAGGTGCGGCTTGCGGGCACCGGCACGGCGCCGGCGCTGGTGTTGACGGGTTTTGCGGGTTGCCGCTATGCGACGATGACGCGGACGTGCGATTTCGGTGGCGTTCTCGCCGGCGGCACATCGTCGGTGAAGGTCATCGTCGGCAACGTCGGCGAGGAGGCGTTGCGGGTAACGCCGACGGTCTCGGGCGGTGTGTATCGTCTGGCCGGCCCCGCGGATCGCCTGCTCGATTCCGGTTCCACCGGCACGTGGACTTTGCATTTCAGTCCGCCGGTCGCGGCTACGAGTTACGCCGGTGCGCTGGTTTTCGAGAGCAACGATCCGGCGTTGAGTTCGCGTACGGTGCACCTGGACGGCCATGGCGTCGGCCCGAAGATGGTGATCCGGTATTGGGGTTGCAGCGATGAGGACAATATGCCCGGGTATGATGGCAAGGAATACCATTATTGTTATTTGGACGACGTGACCGTGGGCACAACGAGGACGGTGCGGGTGGAGATCGACAACGAGGGGAACCAGGCTCTTGTGATCAGTTCGATTTCGGTGAACCAACGTTATGGCCGCGATTACCATCTCGATGGCCCTGCTACCGCTACCATTCCAGTTGGGGTTCCCGACCGTTGGGACGTGAGTTGTATTCCGAAATTTCGATTCCGTGGTTCACGGAATGCGGAGTTGAGCATAATGAGCAACGACCGTGCGATGTTTCCGCAGCAGGTTCTGATTTGCGGCGTCGTCTGGTCCGACATGGAGGTGTCGGTAGACGGTCGGTCTTATTCATCGGACGTCGGTGCCTACGACTTCGGTAAGGTGGAGAAGGGCACGAGCCTGACCGTGCCGGTGGTTGTAACGAACACGGGGACGGGCCGGGCGCTTGTCGTCCGTTCGCTGGAAACGAGCGGCACCGGTTTCAGCGTCGTCGGCGGCGGTGGCGGCGCGACGATAGCCGCGGGCGCCTCGCACACGTGGCGGCTGCGCTTCTCGCCCAAGGACACGACGACCCATGCCGGGGAGTTGACGGTTCGCAGCGACGACCGCGAGCGGGGCGAGTGGCGGTTGAGTCTGGAGGGGCGTGGTGTTGAGGCTATTCCTATCATCTTCGGGCCTCCTTTTAATGCGCGAGTGGGTCGCACAGATCGCCAGATAGTAACCATCGGAAATATCGGCACCGCGCCGCTCAGAATCCAGTCCATCGTCGTGACGCCCGGCGATTTTGTTCCCGCGGTGTCCGCGCCCAATGAGGACGTCGAACGATGGTTGAACGAGCGTCGCGGGATGGCCTATACGGTCACGAGCGACACGCGCGACACGCGCGAACTGGAACCTGGCGATTCGACGCCCCTTACTGTGGCTTTTTCGCCGCGCGTGCCGTCCGCCGAGGACAACGCGGTATTGACCATTCACTCGAACGCGCCCAAGCACACCGTGCGCTTGAGAGGCAAGGGACGCGGCCCGCTGCTGCTGGCTTCGATTGGCGCCGATGACAACCGCCGCTACGTTTTGAGCAAAGCCACCACGCACAACGTTGGAACCATAGTCGCCAGCGACGGCGTCATGGTATCCACCAATGTGAAGGTGCACCTGAAAAACATCGGCAACGAGGACTTGTGGGTTGCCGCTGATCTTACGACCGGCAGCGGGGTTTTTCGCTTAAGCACCGATGTGTATCCAAAGTATCTGATAACCCAAAATGACCCTGAGCCTAAGAGTATTACCGTCGAGTTCCGCCCGACAGATCCGGGCGCCTACACCGAGACGCTGACGCTCACCACCTCCGGCTCCGCCGTGGCCACGCACACAATCCGTCTCCACGGCAGCCGGCGCCTGCCGCTGATGGAAGTCGGCTTCGGCGGCGGATGCCGTTCGACGACACGGGCGCGGACGTGCGATCTCGGACTTGTGAACGTTACCACCGCGCAAATGGGAACGTTGATCGTAACCAACAACAGTGCCGAGCGGTTGCTCGTCACGTCGGCTCTGGCCGATGCGGACGATGCCTATAGCCTGGTGTCTTCCGCCACGCAATCCATCGCCGCCGGTTCGACCGCCACGTGGGACGTGCGCTTCACGCCACGCGTCGTGGCGACGACGTATGCGGCGACGCTCACGTTCACTGGCGACCACCCGGACGCGACCGCGCGGGTCAATCTGACTGGCGTCGGTGCCGGCCCCATCCCGGATGTCACGTACTCCGGTTGCACGGAAACATCGTCGTTCTGCGACCTGCCCGACGTGCCGTACGGAACGACGGCGACGGTGCGGGTTACGGTCGAAAACGACGGTAACGCCGACCTGGTAGTCCGCGCGCTCGACGTTCCCTCTCGTTACGACCGCAACTCCCCGTACACCATCGAGGGTTCCTTCCCTACCACCATCACGTCCGGCAGTTCGCACACGTGGGACGTTCATTTGCGGGCGGTGGAGCAGCAGCACAGGGTCCGATTTGCGCACAGGAAAGAGTTGCAAATCATAAGCAACTACCACGGCGCGCCGCCGACGAAGACCCTGAGAGCGTTGATCATCTGGCCGGAGATAGAAGTCCAGGTCAACGGCAAGATTTACGCATCGGGCAACACCTACGACTTTGGCAAAGTATGGGCTGGCACGGAGACCGCGACGCTGACGATCAGAAACACGGGCCACTTCCGGGATCTTGTGCTGGACTCGATCCAGGTAACCGGCGCCGGTTTCAGCTTGAACGACACCGGCACCGCAACGATAGCCGCCGCCACAACGATCACGCGGGAATTGCGCTTATCGCTGAATCCGAGAGAGAATACGACCAGCGAGGGGACTTTGACCATGGTCAGCAACGACCCCGATCCCCGTCGGAACCCGTACACGCTGACGTTGCAGGGCGAGTTTCCGGACGTGCGCCCGGACTTCGGCGGCGCGACGATAGCGACGCAAACCTACGTGATCCACAGGCGCATTACTTCCCTGATCCTGCCCACGGCGAGCAGCGGCAACGGAACATTGGGTTACGGGCTGACGGGTCCGGGGAACGCGGAGACGCTGCCGCCCGGCTTGTCTTTCGACAGGGGCACGCGGACGTTGTCGGGCACGCCGACGGCGGCCTTTACGACGGCGACGTACACCTGGACGGCGACCGACGAGGACGGCGATGGCGCGACGCTGACGTTCCCGATCACGGTGCTCGATTACGACAGCGACGAGGACGGCCTGATCGAGATTAAGAACCTGGCTCAGCTGAACGCGATGCGTTGGGATCTGGACGGCGACGGCAGGAATCCGACCAACGTCGCCGGCTACGCCGCCGCCTTCCCGGGCGCGTCGTCGGGAATCAGCTGTCGCCGGAGTTCCGCCACAACCGACGCATGCAGAGGCTACGAGCTGGTCACCGCTCTGAACTTCAACACTGGCGATGCCAGCACCCGCACCGACGACCTGTATTACAACAACGGCGCGGGCTGGAATCCTATCGGCAGTGATTCCACGAATTCCTATTTCGGTGTTTTTCAAGGCAATGGCCATACTCTTTCCAATCTGTTTATTGCCCGCAGCCGTCAGAGCAAAGTAGGCTTGTTTGGCCATCTTACGGGGAGAATAGCGGGGGTGGGTCTGCTCGACGTGGCGGTTTCCGCGTACGGCTATGTCGGTGGTCTGGTGGGTCGTAACCATGGCACGATAAGCACCAGCTACATTTCTGGTTCCGTCGCTGGCACAGGCCACAGCGCGGGCGGCTTGGTGGGGGTTAATCGAGAAGGAAGGATAATCGGCAGCCACTCAATGGCTATGGTCAATGGGGCATCCCAAATCGGCGGTTTGGTAGGGTATAACTGGGGTGGGAGGATAATTGCCAGCTATTCGACAGGGACAGTTTCTGGGAGAGAGCGAGCGGGTGGTCTCGTGGGATCGAATAGTGGCTGGATAACCGCCAGTTATGCGACGGGGGAAGTTTCCGGGCATAGGCAGACAGGTGGCTTGGCGGGGACGAACGGAGGAATGATAGTTGCCAGTTACGCGACGGGTAGAGTGTCTGGGCATGAAGATACGGGTGGCCTGGCGGGGAACAATGGTGACGGAACGATAGTCGCTAGCTACTCGATGGGGAAGGTGACCGGGAGTAGCTACACGGGTGGCCTGGTGGGTCTTAAATACCCCAGATTTCGCCCCTTCGGAATATATAGATATCCGGGGTACATCGGGTCTGTATACAACAGTTACTGGGATACCAGGACTTCCGGTCAGTCAGGAAGCGACGGCGGCATGGGCCAGAAGACCTTCGAGTTGCGCGCGCCGACGACGTACACCGGAATCTACGCGGCCTGGAACGTGGACGCGGACGGCGTGGCGGGCGGCGACGATCCGTGGGACTTCGGCACGAGCACCCAGTATCCGGTGCTGCGATATGGCTTCAGCAGTACGTCGGTGGCGTCGCAGAAGGCTGGTCAGCCGACGATTTCCACCGATGCTTCGTTGCGCGAATTGCGCGTTACGGCCGGTGCCAGCGTCGCGACGCTGCCGAACCTGTTACGGGGCTTTGAGGGCGGGGTTACTTCCTATACCGTCCCGGTGGACGTTGACGCCGAACGGGTAACGGTGTCGGCGACGGCATCGCATTCCAGGGCGACGGTCGCGTTGAGCACGGCGGACGCCGCCACCGCCACCGCCGGCCGCCAAGTCGCGCTGACCATCGGCGGCGACACCGCCATCATGGTGTCGGTAACGGCGCAGGACGGTTCGGTTACCACCTACGTCGTCACGGTAAGGCAGCCGGACAGTCTCCCGTCGTTCGGCGCTACGACGATAGCGCGGCAGATATACGTGGTCGGCGGGCCGGTTCACAAGACGCTGCCGGCGGCGGACGAGGGTAACGGCACGTTGGGTTACGCGCTGACGGGTCCGGGGAGCACGGCGACACTGACGCTGCCGCCCGGCTTGTCGTTGGACAGGGGCACGCGGACGTTGTCGGGCACGCCGACGGCGGCCTTTACGACGGCGACGTACACCTGGAAGGCGACCGACAGGGACGGCGACGTGGCGGCACTGACGTTCCCGATCACGGTGTTCGATTACGACAGCGACCAGGACGGCCTGATCGAGATTAAGAATCTTATGCAGCTGAACGCGATGCGTTGGGACCTGGACGGCGACGGCAGGAATCCGACCAACGTCGCCGGCTACGCCGCCGCTTTTCCTGGTGCGACATCGGGAATAAGCTGTCGCCGGAGTTCCGCCAGCAGCGGCGTATGCAAAGGCTACGAATTGGCTGCCGATCTGGACTTCAACACCGGCACTACGGGCACCCGCACCGATGACCTCTACTACAACGGCGGCAAAGGCTGGGAACCTATCGCCCCTTGTAGCGGAACGTATTTGTATTCCTGCAGTTCATCCGATCCTATGTATGCCGCGACGTTTGACGGCAATGGCCACAGCATTTCCAATGTATACATTAGACGACGAAACCACGATTATATCGGTCTGTTTGGTCGTCTTGCCGACTCGAGCAATGTTACACGAGTAAAGTTGCTCAATGTGGACGCTGAGGGGCGCATCCATGTTGGGGGGGTGGCAGGTCGTAACAGAGGGAGTATAAATGCCAGCTGCGTGACGGGGGCGGTCAAAGGGCGGTTGTATCAGCCGTTTCCGTCGAATGTGGGCGGCCTCGTAGGGTGGAACTCTGGCAAGATAACTGCCAGTTGCGCGACAGGGACGGTCAGCGAGGGGGAGACTGTGGGCGGCCTCGTAGGGTCGAACTCCGGCGAGATAACTGCCAGTTATGCGACGGGGGCGGTCGACGGGAGTTCGCATGTAGGCGGCCTCATAGGGCGGGACACTGGCGAGATAACTGCCAGTTATGCGACGGGGGCGGTCAATGGGAGTTCGACTGTGGGCGGCCTCGTAGGGTGGGAGCATGGCAAGATAACCGTTAGTTACGCGACAGGTGCGGTCAATGGAAATTCGAGATTAGGCGGTCTCACAGGTGAAAATGATGGCGAGATAGTCGCCAGTTACGCGATGGGGGCGGTCAATGGAAGTTGGAATATAGGAGGCCTCGTAGGTGAAAATAATGGCGAGATAGTCGCCAGTTACGCGACGGGGGCGGTCAATGGGAGTCGGAATACAGGAGGCCTCGTAGGGTCGAGCAGAAGCCTCAACGGTTACGGAGCAGTAACGATCAACAGTTACTGGGATACCAGGGCTTCCAGTCAGACAGAGAGTGCCGGTGGTACGGGCAAGAAGACCTTCGAGTTGCGTTCGCCCACGGCGTACACCGGGATTTACGCCGCCTGGAACGTGGACCTGGACGGCGTGGTGGGCGCCGACAATCCGTGGGACTTCGGTACACGAGCCCAATATCCGATATTGCGGTATGGCCACAGCACGACGTCGCTGGCGTTGCAGCAAGCAGTCCAGCCGGCGATTTCCGCTGACAGCAGGTTGAGCGCGTTGAGCATCCGCAACGCGATGCCCGGCGCCGGCGCTGCATTGCCATTGTCGCCGTCCTTCGATGCCGGTACTACTTCCTACTTTGCCACTGCGGGCAGCAGCACCGGCCGGGTGACGATAGCGGCGACGGCTGCATCTACCGGGGCGACGGTAGCGTATGCGCCGCCAGATGCCGACACCGCCATAGGTCATCAAGTCTTGCTGAACTCGGATAGAGACACCGTCAGCACGGTGAGAGTAACGGCGCAGGACGGTTCGGCCACGGCCTATGTCATCGTGGTCGGTCGGATGGACCTGCATCCCTCGTTCGGCGTGGCGACGATAGCGCGGCAGATATACGTGGCCGGCGAACAATCGGTTCGCAAGATGCTGCCGGAGGCGCGTGGAGGTAACGGCGCGTTGCGCTACGCGCTGACGGGCCCAGGGAGTGCGGCGACGCTGGCGCTGCCGCTTGGTTTGTCGCTTGACGCAGGTACGCGAACGCTGTCCGGCGTGGCGGCGACGGCTTTTACGACGGCGACGTACACCTGGACGGCGGCCGACTCCGATGGTGACGCGACGACGCTGACTTTCACTATCGCGGTGACGGGGTCAAGAGACTACGATAGTAATAACAACGGTCTCATCGAAATAAGAAGCCTGAGCCAGTTGCACGCGATACGCTGGGACTTGAACGGCGACGGCACGCCGGACGGCGCGGCCGATTATCCATCCTACGCGCCTGCTTTTCCAAGAGCGATGGCAGGAATGGGCTGCCCGACCACCGGTGTCGTCGTGGGTTGCAAGGGCTACGAACTGATGACCGCCCTGAACTTCAACACCGGCTATCGGACCCGCACCGACGATCTGTATTACAACGGTGGCGCCGGTTGGGAGCCCGTTGGCGGCATCAGCAACAGATATGCTGCCATTTTTGACGGCAACGGCCACGGCATTTCCAATTTATACATCAAACGACGGAGCCGCGATTATATCGGTCTGTTCGGCTATCTTGACGACTCGAGCAGTATTACACAAGTGAAGTTGCTCAGCGTGAATGTCGAGGGGAACTACAACGTCGGGGGTGTGGCAGGTCGTAACAAAGGGAGCATAAGTGCCAGCTGCGCGCAGGGCGTAGTCAGGGGGTATTACTACGTAGGTGGTTTTGTGGGGAGGAATAGCGGGACGATAAGCGCCAGCTGCGCGAAAGGGACGGTTAGGGCCACGGGATGGTCAACAGGTGGCTTCGTGGGAATTAACCGCCCGGGAGGAAAGATATATGCAAATTACGCGACGGGGGCGGTTAACGGGAGGTTCGAGACAGGCGGTCTCATAGGGGATAACTCTGGCGAGATAGTCGCCAGTTACGCGACGGGGGCGGTCGATGGGGAGAGTTATAAGGGGGGCCTCGTAGGGGGGAACCAGGGGAAGATAGCCGCCAGTTACGCGACGGGGGCGGTCAGCGGGTGGTCGTGGTGGCGGTCGTGGGCAGGCGGCCTCGTAGGAGGAGCATTCGACAGCGGAACAGTAACCAACAGTTACTGGAACACCGATACCTCCGGTCAGTCAACGAGTCGCGGTGGTGTGGGCAAGAGCACCTCCGAGTTGCGCGCGCCGACGGCCTACACCGGAATCTACGCCGCCTGGAACGTGAACCTGGACGGCGTGGCGGGTGGCGACAACCCGTGGGACTTCGGCACGAGCACCCAGTACCCGGTGCTGCGCTACGGCGGCCATGACGTCAGCCGTCAGCGCCCGCCGACGGAGACTGCGGCGCGAGAATAAGGGCGTTTTGTGGCGGCTGGTTTGGGTGAGCGCCGCCAATCAGAGCGGCACGCCCGCCAACGGCAAATCATGCTATGACCATAGTTCCGTCGTTAAAAATTCGGTTGTCGGCATAATACCGCCATGGCTTTGATCGCCGTCTATCCGGGAACGTTCGATCCGGTTACCAATGGGCACGCCGACTTGGTGCGTCGCGCCGCGCCGTTGTTCGACCGTATCATCGTCGGTGTCGCCGTCGCCTCCGGCAAGCGAACTTTTTTCAGCGACGACGAACGCGTGGCGCTCGCGTGCGACGTGCTCTCGCGCTACTCGGGGGTCGAAGTGCGCGGCTTCGACGGATTGCTCGTGAACTTCGCGCGGGAGCACGCGGCCAGCGTGATTTTGCGCGGCTTGCGCGCGGTGTCCGATTTTGAGTACGAGTTCCAGTTGGCGGGGATGAACCGCAAGCTCGACGACGAGTTGGAGTCGGTCTTTATGATGCCTTCCGACGAGCACGCTTTTATCTCTTCCGGCCTGGTGCGCGAGATCTCCGAACTGGGCGGCGACGTCTCGGCTTTCGTCGCGCCGTCGGTCGAGGCGGCGATGAAGCGCAAGCACGAGCGTCGGTGACACTCGCACGCCCACTCGCAATCCCGCCTTTTGTGCGCCTTTTGGCGAGGTCTTCGCGCGCCGCGATATTGGTCTTTTGCGGTAGTGTCGCGGCGCCGATGCCGCCGGCGACGGCGCAGGACGCGGATGCGCCGCGCGTGGCCGCGGTGGCGACGGCGCATCCGCTCGCGACCAGCGCCGCTTTCGCAATTCTCAGGCAAGGTGGCAACGCCTTCGACGCGGCGGTCGCCGCGGCCGCGGCACTCGCGGTCGTCGAGCCATATTCGTCGGGTCTCGGCGGCGGCGGCTTCTGGCTGTTGCATCGCGCGACCGACGGCAAGACCGTGATGCTGGACGCGCGCGAGCGCGCGCCGCTTGACGCCCACCGGAACTTGTATATAGGCGACGACGGCGAGGTTGTCGAGGGCGCCTCGGTGGACGGCGCGCTGGCCGCCGGGATTCCGGGGGTGCCGGCGGCGCTCTGGCATCTCGCGCGCGACTACGGCAGGCTGCCGCTCGCGCGCAGTCTCGCACCCGCAATTCGCCTGGCGCGGGAGGGATTTGCGGCAGATGCCATCTATCGCGCGCGCGTCGAGTTTCGCCTCGCGGCGCTGGCGGCGTCGCCCGCCGCGGCCGCGGTGTTTCTGCACGACGGCCAGGTGCCGCCGCCGGGTTACCGGATCGTCCAGCCCGATCTGGCGGCGACGTTGGAGCGCATCGCCGCTCAGGGGGCGCGCGGTTTCTATCGCGGCGCCCTGGCCGCGCGGCTGGTCGCGGGCGTGCGCCGCGGCGGCGGTATCTGGCGGCTTGAGGATCTCGAACGCTACCGCGTGGTCGAGCGCGAGCCGGTGCGCGTGCGCTACCGCGGCGCCGAGATTGTCAGCGCGGCGCCGCCTTCGTCCGGCGGTCTCGTGTTGGGCATAATGCTGAATCAGCTGGCGCGCTTCGATCTGGTCGCGATGGGCGAGGCCGAGCGCGTCCACCACGTCGTCGAGGCGATGCGGCGCGCCTACCGCGACCGCGCCGAACACATGGGCGATCCCGACTACGTGGCGGTGCCCGTCGCGCGTCTTCTGAGCGCCGAGCACGCCGCCGCGCTGGCCGCGACCATAGCGCCCGGGCGCGCGACGCCCGCTGCCGCTCCGCTTGCCGCCCCGCCCGCGGGCGCGCCGCGAGGCGAGGACACGACGCATTACTCGATTCTCGACGCCGACGGCAACCGCGTCGCCGCGACGCTGTCGATCAATTATCCGTTCGGTTCCGGTTTTATGGTCGCGGGCACCGGTGTTCTGCTGAACGACGAGATGGACGATTTCGCGGCCAAGCCCGGGACGCCGAACCTCTACGGTCTCGTCGGCGGCGACGCCAACGCGATCGCGCCCGGCAAGCGCATGTTGTCGAGCATGTCGCCGACGTTCGTCAAGCACGACGGCCGTCTCGCCGTGATCGGCACGCCCGGCGGCAGCCGCATCATCACGATGGTGCTGCTGGCGATATTGCGGTTTCTCGAAGGCGCCGACGCCGAGGCGATGGTCGCTGCGCCGCGCTACCACCACCAATACCTGCCCGACGAGATCAGTTTCGAGCCGCGCGCGTTGACGCCGCGGGTGCAGCGACAACTGCGGGCCTTCGGCCACAAACTGCAACCGCGCGAGCGCGCCTTTGGCAACATGCAGGTAATCGTGCACGACCGGCGTCGGCGCACTTTGGACGCCGCGTCCGACCCGAGAGGGATGGGGAGCGCGCTGGTGGCGCCGGTGCTTACCGCACGATAATACTCCGATGGCATTCTCAACACTGAAGCGGGAGCTTGTACATCTGTATGACAAGCGTTTTCTGCCGCGTGCGCCGGTAAAGAACCTGATAGTCGTGTCCGGTGCCGACAGTTCACATTTCAAGAGTCTGGGGCAATTTCTGGGGAGTTTCTCGAGAGTTGAGTTCGTGCCCGCTCAGGTCTGGCAGCGCGGACAGTAGAACGTCGAGCGTTGGCCGAGGATATGGGTGCGGATGGCGCCGCCGCACGCGGGGCAGGCTTCGCCCGCGCGTTGGTACACCGCAAGCGTCTGGCCGAAATAACCGGGCCGGCCGTCGTCCCTCGTGAAGTCGCGCAGCGTCGTGCCGCCTTTGCGTATTGCCCGTTTCAGCACGTCGCGGATGGCCGTGGCCAGCACTTGGTAACGCCGCCGCGAGACGCGACCGGCGGCGCGCGCCGGGCGTATGCCGGCTTTGAACAGGGCCTCGTTGGCGTAGATGTTGCCGACGCCGGGCACGACGCGCCCGTCCATGATGAAATGCTTGACCGGCGCGCGGCGCCCGCGTGATTTTTCGTACAGGTAGTCGCCGTCGAAGTCCGCTCCCAGCGGTTCCGGGCCGAGGCCGGCGAGCAGTTTGTGGCCAAGCGGTTCGCGCGCGCTCCACAGCACGAAGCCGAATTTGCGGGGATCGCGGAAGCGCAACACCGCGCCGCCGCCGAATACCAGATCCAGATGGTCGTGTTTGCCCGCGGCTTTGGCGGCGTCGGTTACGCGCAGGCTGCCGGACATGCCGAGATGCCACAGCAGACAGCCGCGGTCGAGATACAGCAACAGGTATTTGCCGCGCCTGCCGATTGCGGCGATGCGCCGCCCGCGCAGCCTGGCGCGCAGCCCCGGCGTCACGCGGTAGCGCAGCCGCCTTTCGCGCACGACGACGTCGCGGATGCCAAGCCCCGTCAGGTGCCGCGCAAGACCGCGGCGCGTCGTCTCGACTTCGGGCAGTTCGGGCATCGGCGGTTATTGGCGCGGGTCGTCGGGTTTTTGTGCCGAATGAAGCGACGGACGGGTCGAGGCCGCGGCGCGCCCGTCGTCGTCGCGGGTGGTCAAGCGCGTTCCTGTTTCTCGAGCAGACCCTCGACCTCGACCAGCAGCTCGGGACGGCACATCTCGCCGCAAAACAGGCGCAATCGAGTTTGCCCGGAGCGCGGGGCGAGACGCGCACGCGCCGCGTCCGGGAATTTCCCGTCGTCGGCGCGCCGATCGAGATAGATGACGCAGTGCGAAAAATCGGCGACCCCGGCGCCGGCGAAGGCCGGTTCCACGCGCGCCGCCTCCTCGATCAGGGCCTCGAGATTGCAGACGATCTCGCCGAACTGCCCGGCGACGTCGCCGGCGTGCGTTGATTCGTGGCCGACGATGGCGGCGGTGCCGGAGACGTGGAGCTGGCGGGTCTCTTGCCATCGTTTCAGCGTCGCGCGCGCGAACGCCGGCGGCGGGTCGGCGTAGCGCGGCGGGTAGCGGTAGGCGCTGACTTGGCGCGGGTTTTCTATCGCGACCCCGGCTTGTTTCGCCGCCAGGAAATAGAGCACGCCGTGCGCCGCGCGCGTGCCGATCACGGTGGCGGCGCAATAGCGCGATTGCGGGGTCGCGCCGAGCGCATGCGCGCGCGCGCGGCAGAACGCGCGGTAACGCGAGTCTTCGTTGACGCGCGGCAGGTAATGCCAGGCTCTTATCAGCGCCATGCGGCGGCGTTCGAGCACGTGCAAAATCGTGCGGTACGCGGCGCCGGCCTCGGACTCCAGCCGCGCGTCGCCCGCCAGCCGGACGTGGCCGAATAGCAGCTCGTCATTGTAGGCGTAGTGCAGCGCCCCCGCGCGCGCGTGGCGCACCGGCTTACGCGCGTACCAGTTCTGGCAGCGTCGGTCGTCGCCCAGCGGCGACAGTCCGGTGGCGACGGCCTGGCCGCCGCCGTCGTCCGGAAAGGCGATGCTTGCGAGGCAGCGCTCGTCGCCGGTGGCGGCCTCCGTTTCCAGCCGAATGGTGAAGGGCGCCGGCACGTGGCGGAGAATGACGTCGTGACCCGTGGTCGCCCGGGTTACGGACAGGGATTGGGCAGTTCCTCGTGCACCCGCTCGATGGCCGCGAGCACGTCCTCGGACAGCGTCGTGGCCGCGCTTTCGACGTTGTCGCGCAACTGTTCGATGGTCGTCGCGCCGATGATGTTGCTGGTCAGAAACGGGCGCGTGTTGACGTAGGCCAGCGCCATCTGCGCCGGGTCGAGGCCCGCCTGGCGCGCGATTTCGACGTAGCGGCGCGTCGCCGCGACGCCGCGCTCGCCGGTGTAGCGCGTGAAGTAGTCGAACAGCGTAAGCCGCGCGCCCGGCGGACGCCCGCCGTCCAGGTACTTGCCGCTGAGCACGCCGAAGCCGAGCGGCGAGTAGGCGAGCAGCCCGCATCGCTCGCGGTGCGCGATCTCGGCCAGGCCGACCTCGAACGTGCGGTTGAGCAGGCCGTACGGATTCTGGATGCCGACGATGCGCGGCAGCCCTCGGGCCGCGGCCTCCCGCAGCCACGCCATCGCCCCCCACGGCGTCTCGTTCGAGATGCCGACGTGGCGCACCTTGCCTTGCGCGACCAGATCGCCCAACGCCTCGAGGGTCTCCGCGATCGGCGTCGCGTCGTCGTCATCCTCGTGCGCATAGCCGAGCTTGCCGAAGAAGTTGGTGCGGCGCGCCGGCCAATGCACCTGGTAGAGATCGATGTAGTCGGTGGCCAGCCTCTCGAGGCTCGCCTCGGCGGCGCGCTCGACGTGGTCGCGCGTAAGCCGCGGGCCGCCGCGCAGGTAGTCCTGCATACCCGGCCCCGATACCTTGCTCGCGATGATCAGCCGCTCGCGGTCGTCGCGCCGCCGCAACCAGCTGCCGATGTACGCCTCGGTGCGCCCTTGTGTCTCCTGTCTCGGCGGCACCGGATACATCTCGGCGGTGTCTATGAAGTTGACGCCGTGCGCGACCGCGTAGTCGAGCTGCTTGTGCGCCTCGGCCTCGGTGTTCTGCTCGCCCCAGGTCATCGTGCCGAGACAGATGACGCTGACTTCGACGTCGGTATCGCCTAAGGTTCGGTATTCCATCGCGCTCCGCCGGGGCGCCCGGGCTGGTTGCCGGTTAGCGGTTCAGCACGTCGCCGCGGGTGGACTCGACGATCGCCGCCGCTTCCGCGACCAGATCGTCGGCGACGCCCAGGTCTTTCAGCGCCGCTCCCAGGTCCTCGAGCACCGCGTCGAAGTGCTCGTCGCTCAACCCCATGTTCTCGACCAGCCCCTTGTGGGCCGCGCGCAGCGTCTGTCCCGGATAATCCGGTGCGCCGCCCATCGCGTAGGTCATGAAGCGTTTCTGGTGCCGCGCCAAGCGTTGCATGTCGACACCCTCGAAGAAATGTTTGATGCGTTCGTCGGCCAGCACCTTTTCATAGAACTTGTTCACGGCCGCGTCCAAGGCCGCTTCGCCGCCGATTCTTTCGTATAGTGAGCTCATGTTGTTTCCTCCTTTGGCCGCCGTGATTGGCGGATTGTGCAGAGTATAGCAAAGGGTGGATTTTTTCCAGCAAAGCCCACGGGCCGGTATGGGAGCCTATGGGGATGAGGGCATGGGTAGCGTGGCAATGAAAGTCGCTCGCCGCCCCGTGTTACTATAAGCGTTCATCGTCGGTGGTAGCGACTTGCCGAAAAAGTTCAGAAAAACGCTCTCTGGTTTCTATCGAAACGTAACGCCTTTTACCGGCTGGATCGGCGAGTTGCGCAACGCGCGGTCGCTGCGCGCCGACGTCATCGCCGGCACCACCGTCGCCCTGGTGCTGATTCCCCAATCCATGGCCTACGCCCAACTGGCCGGGCTGCCCTCGTATTACGGTCTCTATGCGTCGTTCCTGCCGGTCGCGGTGGCGGCGTTGTTCGGTTCGTCGCGGCAGCTGGCGACCGGGCCGGTGGCGGTCGTCTCGCTGCTGACGGCGTCGGCCATCGAGCCGCTGGCGGCGAGCGGCAGCGGCGGTTATTTTGCGTACGCGGTACTGCTGGCGCTGATGGTCGGCCTGTTCCAGTTCACGCTCGGCGTCGTGCGCCTCGGCATGATGGTGGACTTTCTGTCGCACCCGGTCGTGGTCGGGTTCACCAACGCCGCCGCGATTATCATAGCGACGTCACAACTCGGGAAAATTTTCGGCGTCGGCGTCGAAAAAGCCGAGCATCACTACGAGATGGTATGGGACACGGTGGTGGCCGCCGCCGCGCACACGCACCGGCCGACGCTGGTCATCGCGGTGCTTTCGCTCGCGCTGATGGTACTGCTGAAGCGCTACCTGCCGCGCGTGCCCAACATCCTGGTGGCGGTCGTCGTGGCGACGCTGCTCTCCTGGTACTTCGGCTTCGAGAAGCACGGTGGCCGCGTCGTCGGCGTAATCCCGCAGGGCCTGCCGTCGTTCGAGATGCCGACGTTCACCCTGGGCGCGGTGCAGCAGCTGTTCAGCGTCGCCGTCGCGATCGCGCTGATCGGATTCATGGAGGCGATTTCCATCGCCAAGGCGATGGCGGCGAGCACGCGCCAGCGTCTCGACGCGGACCAGGAGTTGATCGGCCAGGGCCTGTCGAACGTCGTCGCCGGGTTGTTCCAGGGCTACGCGGTGTCGGGGTCGTTTTCGCGCTCGGCGGTGAATTTCGACGCCAAGGCGGCGACCGGCTTCTCGTCGGTGGTGACCGCGGCCCTGGTGGGGTTGACGCTGCTGTTTCTGACGCCGCTGCTCTACCACTTGCCGCAGCCGACGCTGGCGGCGGTCGTGATCCTGGCGGTCGCCGGCCTGGTGCGCGTCAAACCCTTCAAATACATGTGGCGCGTGCAGCGCCACGATACGGTGGTGGCGGTGATCACCTTCGCGGTGACGCTGTTTTACGCGCCGCACCTGGAGAACGGCATTCTGACCGGCGTTTTGCTGTCGCTCGGTCTGTACGTGTACCGCACGATGCGCCCGACCATCACGATCATGGCGAGACACAAGGACGGCACGCTGCGCGACGCGGCGCGACACATCCTCAAGGTATGCCCCAAAGTCGCGGTGATCCGTTTCGACGGGCCGTTGTTCTTTGCCAACACCGGTTACTTTCACGACCACGTGCTCGAGCGCGTCGCCAGCCAGCCGGAATTGAAGTTCATCATCGTGGACGCGGTGGCGATCACCGAGATAGACGCGACCGGCGAGGAGATGCTGCACCAGCTGGCGCGCACGCTGGTCGGGCTGGGCGTCGAACTGCTGTTCGCACGCACGCCGACGCCGGTCATGAACACCTTCAAGCGCAGCGGTTTCGCCAACCCCGACTGGGCCGATCATTTTTTCAGGGATCGCAACCGCGCGCTCGAATACGCCTGGGAAATGCTGGCCAGGAGAGACGATTTGCGGTGCCCGGTGGAAGGATGCACGCCTGGCAATTTCTCCGGGTGCCTGCTGCGCCGGCATCGGCGCACGCCGGACGCGCTGCTGAGCGCCATCGCCGGCCGCGCGCACCGCAAAGACGACGGTCGCGCCTGACGCCGCCGGCCGCGCCGGGGCCGCGGACGCAGTCCCCGTTCAATCGCTTCTGGCAGCGGGTGGCGCGCACCCGGCGGTGTTACAATCGCCCGGCACGAAATTCAGTCGGAGTAGCGCCGACGAACGTTCGCGAGAATCCTGAAACCACCGAGGAGATGCAATGACGACGATACAAATTCCGGCGACGAACGAGGTCGTGTCCGCGCTGTTGGCGAAGAAATACGCCGCCGACAAGGCGTTGCTGGCGGCGGTCAAGAGCGACCCCGCCAAGGCGCTCAACGTGCGCGACGCCGCCCTGAAGGTGCGCACGGTGCAGAACACCGCCGCCGTAGTGCACGTCTGCGTGCCTGATTACCAGGCCATGCGAGCGCTCGAAAGCAGCGACCTGGAGCAGATTTCCGGCGGCACTGCCACCTCCGCCGACCCGATGACCGCTTTGCTGGTCAGGGTCACCCAGGCTTATCAGGAGGCCTTTGACGTCGCCATCTGTTTCATCGAGTCCGACTCCCGCCCCGCCTCGTAACCTGGAGCACCCGCCCCGGCCGGCCGTTGCCGCGTGCCGGCCCCGACGTCGGGGGCGGGACCAGCGAGGGGCGGGAACGATTGGCGCCCGCTGTTTCGCCTAGGCCCCGACTCAGTTGCGCAAGGTCCTGCCGCCGTCCACGGTAATCGTCTGTCCGGTGACGTACTCGGCCGTCACTAAGAACGCCACCGCCCGCGCCACGTCGCCCGGATCGCCGGTGCGCCCGAGCGCGGTGCGGCGCACGATTTCGTGCCGGCGCCGGTCATCGTCGTCGTCCCGCGGCCACAGGATGGCGCCGGGCGCGACCGCGTTGCAGCGCGCCTCGGGCGCCAGCTCGCGCGCCAGCGAGCGCGTCAGCATCGCCAGCCCGGCCTTCGCCGCGCAATACACCGGATGGCCGCGCAGCGGACGCCCGGCGTGGATGTCGGTCAGGTTGACGATGCAGCCACCGCGCCGCCGCAGCTCCGGCGCCAGTTGCCGTGCCAGGAACAACGGCGCTTTCAGGTTGACGCCGATCAACTCGTCGAAGGCGGCCTCGTCGAGTTCGTCGAGCGCGGTCGCGCGAAACACCGACGCATTGTTGACCAGCACGTCGAGGCGCCGCCAGCGCGCGCGCGCCGCGTCCGCCAGGTCCTCGAGCGCCTCGAGGCTGAGCAAGTCGGCCGCCAGCACGTGCGCCGAGTCGTCGCGCTTTTGGTTCAGGGCCGTGGCCAGCGCGTCCGCGTCGGCGCGCGCGCGGCGGCAGTGAAGCACGACGTTGAAGCCGCCCCGGTGCAGCGTCTTGGCGATGCACGCGCCGATGCGCCGACCTGCGCCGGTGATCAGCGCCGTCTTGTCGGCGTCGTTCGTGTGCTCGTTCATACGGGTCGTTGGCCGGCAGCTCGGCGTCGCGGCTGCTATACTTGAGGTCCAATACTACCTTAAGTATTGTGCACCATGGATAATTTCCACGTTATTCTTCTCGCTCTGATCCAGGGTGTGACCGAATTTCTTCCGGTGTCGAGTTCGGCACATCTCGCGCTGGCGCACGAGGCGCTGGGTGCGCGTGGCGACGTTCTCGCCTTCGACGTTATGGTGCACGCCGGCACCTTGTTCGCGGTGGTCTGGCATTACCGGCCGCAGCTCGCGGCGCTGCTGCTCGCGTGCCACCCGCGCGCCCCGGGGCGCGCCGAAGACCGGCGGCTGCTTGCGGCGCTCGCGGTGGCGTCGTTGCCGGTGTTGGCGGCGGGATTTGCCTTCGAGACCGTGGTCGAGGAGCACCTGCGCGCACCGCCGGTGATCGCCGCGGCCACCGTCTTTTTCGCGTTGGCCTTGTGGTTTGCCGACGCCGGCCGCAGCGGCGACGTGCGCGAAATCACGTGGCGTTGCGCGCTGTGGATCGGCGCCGCGCAGACGCTGGCGCTGATTCCCGGAACCTCGCGCACCGGTGTCACGATCACGGCGGCGCTGTTGCTCGGTCTGTCGCGCGAGCGCGCGACGCATTTCTCGCTGCTGCTTGCGATCCCGGTAATCCTCGCCGCCGCCGCGTTGCAAACGTGGCAGCTGACGCGGGTGCCGACGGAGTGGCTGCCGCTTGCGCTCGGCTTCGTGGTCGCCGCCGCGTTCGCGCTGGCGACGATACGGCTGTTTGTCCGTTTCGTCGAAAGGGTCGGTATGTTGCCCTTCGTCGTGTACCGTTGCGTGCTCGGCGCGCTGCTGTTCGGTTTTATATATCTGTGAGCGCGGCAAGCTTCAGCTCGCGCACGCGCCTTTTGACGTCGTCTTTTTTGGCGGCGTCGGCGAGCGCCGCGCGCAAGTCCGCGTCGGTGAGCGCGTGCAACGCCCGTCGGATACGCGCCGCGCCGCGCGGCGACGGTGCGCCGCGCCCTAAGGAGCATACGCTCAGCAACGAGTCGAGACGCCGCCCGTCGTGCGTCGCGCGCGTGCCTTCCAGCAGGTCGAGGAGATCCTCGCGCGCCAGGACCTCGGCGCGGGTCAGCGCCTCCAGCCAACGCTCGGTGGCCGCCATCAGGCGGCGATGGCGCCCCGGCAGTTTCAGGCGTTTGCCGAGCGGCATCAGCGATAGCCCTCGGCGCTTCGCAAAATCCGCGAGCAACGCCAGCAGGGTCTCGGGCGGGTGGCGCGTCGCCGCGTCGTCGAGCGCGCGCAGTGCCTGACGGTCGTCGTTTGTCAGCGCGTGGATCTCCGGCAACGTGCGCGCGAGCGCGTCGGCGCGTCGCAGCACGTCGAAATACACCGACGGACGGGGCGTCGTCAACGCTTTTTCGGTCTCCTGCCAGACGCGCTCGGCGACCAGCGCGTCGGCCTCGCCGTCGCGCACCATCGTGCGCATCAGCGCCATCGTCTCGGCGGCCACGACAAAGCCGAGGTCGTGTAGTTTCGCGGCAAAGCGCGCGGTGCGCAGGATGCGCACCGGATCCTCGACGAAGGCCGGCGAGACGTGGCGCAGCACGCGCGCCTCGACGTCGCGGCGGCCGCCGTGGGGGTCCACCAGGCGCCCGTCCGCGGCGCGCGCCATCGCGTTGATGGTCAGGTCGCGGCGCGCCAGGTCCTGCTCTATCGTGACCACCGGCGCCGCGTCGAAGGAAAAGCCGTGGTAGCCGCGCCCGGTTTTGCGTTCGGTGCGCGCGAGCGCGTATTCCTCGCCGCTGTCGGGGTGGATGAACACCGGGAAATGTTTTCCGACCGGCTTGAACCCCCGCGTCAACATCTGCTCGCGCGTCGCGCCGACGACGGCCCAGTCCTTTTCGCCGACGCTCAGTCCGAGCAGTTCGTCGCGCACGCTGCCGCCGACCCGGTATATTTTCACGTCAGCGCACCGCGCCCAGATTACGGGATGAGCACATCTCGTTACACTATCACAGCCGCGTGCGGCTATAATATGGTAGCACTGGTAAGCCGACAAAATACGACGTGTATTCCCTCTCGAGAAAAGGTTGTCGGTGGCTGCTGCCCGGCTGCCTGCTGGCGCTGGCCGCCGCCGCCGCCGACGTCAGCGAGGACCCCCGTTACCGGCGGGCGCTCGACAAGTTCCAGGCCGGCGATCTCGAAGCTTCGCACAGGCTGTTCAAGCAACTCGAGGAGGGCTACCCGGACGACCCCGGCATACTCAACAACCTCGGTATCATCGCCGCCCGGCAAGGCCGCCTTGATCTCGCCGCGCGCCTGTTCGAGAAGGCGATTGCGACGGCCCCGGTCATCGCCACCGGTCACCGCAATCTGCGCGCGCTGTACGCGTATCGCGCGGCGCGCGGCTATAAGAACGCGCTGGCGCTGGATTCGATGGAAGTCGCGGCGCCGCGCTATGAACTGGTCGGGAGCGAACGCGTGACTCCGCCGGCGACGCCTTCGACGCCGGCGGACGCGGTGTTGGCCGCGGCCGAAATCGAAAGCTCCCTGGTCGAGGAACCGGCGCCGCCGGCACGCGCGTCGCGGGAGGCCGACGCGGCCATCGTCGCCAGCGTGCGCCGCTGGGCGCGCGCCTGGGCCGGCAAGAATCTGGACGACTATTTCACGAGTTACGCCGGCGATTACCGTCCGCGCTCCGGCACCGACCATGAGGCCTGGAAGCGGCAGCGCCGCGACCGCATCCTGGGCCCCAAAAGCATCCATATAGAGATTTCAGGCTTGCAAGTCCGGCGCCGCGACGATGGTTCGGCGAACGTGACCTTTGTGCAGAAATATCGCTCCAACCTGCTGGCCAGCACCGTGACCAAAAATCTGTTGCTGCGCGACACCGCCGACGGTTGGAAGATCGCACGCGAACGGGTCGTGCGGCGACGATGAAAAATCGGCTTGCAAAAACGACGCTGCTCGTCTGCGCGTGGGCGCTCGCGGGGGCACCGGCCACGGGCGTGGAAAGGGAAGCGGCCGAGGTGCGTTTCGGGTCGGCGTTGCAGGCGTTGGCGTCGGCGCGGCCGCAACGGTCGCTCGAGGAACTGGACGACGTCTTGCGGCGCCATCCGAACTTCGGGATCGCGGCGATGTTGCGTGCCGATCTGCTGGCGGTGCGCGCCGGGCAGCCGGCGCTGCTGCCGCGCCCGGAGGCCGGCGCCAAGACTCGGGTCGCCGATTTGCTGGACGAGGCGAAGGCGCGGATGCGCCACCGCTTGGCGCCCGCGGACAAACTGCCGGCCAACATACTGCGGCTGTCCGCGCGCCACCGCCACGCGCTGCTCTTCGACGCCGCGCGCTCGCGCCTCTACCTGTTCGAGAACGCCGGCGAGACGCCGTCGCTGGTCGCCGATTACTACGCCGCCCACGGCAAGGGCGGCATGGACAAGCGCAGCGAGGGGGACAAACGCACGCCTACCGGCGTCTATAAAATCACCCACGACATCCATGACGGGCGGCTGGCCGAGTTCTACGGCGCCGGCGCCTATCCGCTCGACTACCCGAACGCCTGGGATCGCCTTTGGCACCGCAGCGGCCACGGCATCTGGCTGCACGGCGTGCCGCGCGTCACCTACAGCCGTCCGCCGCGCACCAGCCGCGGTTGCGTCGTCGCCAGCAACGAAGTGGTGCGGCAGTTGCGGCGGCGGACGAGAATAGCGGGTCTGCCGGTGGTGCTGGCCGACGACGTCGTCTGGCTGGAGCCGGCCGCGTGGCGGCGCCGGCAACGAGAATTGCTCGACGTCATCGGACGCTGGCGCGGCGACTGGCAGAGTCTCGACACCGGCAAATACCTGTCGCACTACTCGCGCGACTACCGCGATCGCAGGGAGGATTACCGCGAGCTGGAGGCGCGCGTGCGGCGCAACGCGCGCGCCAAGACTTTCGTTACGGTCGGCGTCAGCGACGTGGATCTGCTGCTCTACTCGCGCGACCCGGAGCTGGTCGTGGCGCGCTTCGATCAGGATTACCGCAGCAACAACTACAACGTCGCCTACCGCAAGCAGCAATTCTGGAAGATCGAGGACGGTGTTTGGAAAATCGTGTTCGAGGGGCGCACGTGAGCGCCGCCGCGGCGTCCTGATTCCTACGTTATCTCGCGCGCGCGCCGACGCCTTCGCGCAACCAGCGCACCAGATCAGTCCAGATCGTCCGCAGGTCGCGGTCGCTCGGCATGTGTCTCGACGACGCCAGCTCGATGGTCAGCACCGGGATCGCGCGATCCTCGCCGGCGTAACGGCCGAGCGATCCGGGGAAGGTCGGCAGGTCGAGAAACGGCAGCGGCCCGAGGCGCGCCGGCGGCGCGACCGTCGCCGGGCCGTCGTAATCAACGATCCCGTACGGCGCGTGCACCGAGACGATCACGTCCGGTCGAAACGACTCGATCTCGTGCGCCAGCCAGCGCGACTCGTTTTCGCTGCCGGCGGCGGCGCCGGGATAGCGGCGCGGGTCGGCGCCGTGGCGTTCCCGCCAGTAGGACAAAGCCTCGCCGTCCCAGTCGGCGCTCGCAAGGTTGCGGTTCAAGTCGGCGCCGCCGCCGTTGACGCGCACCGCCGGACTTTCGAGCAGGCCGTCGAGGTTGACGGCCGGCGCGACGTGCCAGTGGAACAGGCCCGAGTGGTGGCGGTCCAGTATCTTCATCCATTTGAGGGTCACGCTGAACGACGCGTACTCGTCGCCGTGCGTACCGCCGATCAACAGCACGCGCGCGAGCGGACGGCGTTTGTCCAGCGGCGGGTATTCCTTGTACAGGATCGGCAGACCGCCCGAGGTGTAAAAGCCGCTCGCGACGAGCCGCCTGTCGAGACATTCCTCGATCGCGATCGAGGACAGTTTGCCGCCGATCAGCCGGCACGCCCGCGCGGCGTCGGCCGCGTCGGCGGCGGCTGCCGGTGCCGCGGCAATCGCCGCCAGGAAAAGAAATGTTGCGGGCATACCATTTGCGTCCGAAATTTCATATACTATAGAACAACGATGGCTACAAGCGCGCACGTCAGCGATACCAGCGACGCCGGTTTTCAGAGCGAGGTTCTCGACTCGAAGATACCGGTGCTGGTTGATTTTTGGGCCGAGTGGTGCGGGCCGTGCAAGATGGTCGGGCCGCTGCTCGAGGAAATCGCCCCCGAATACAAGGAGCGCTTGAAAATCGTCAAGCTCGACGTGGACGCCAATCCGGAGGCGCCCGCGCGCTATGGTATCCGTGGCATCCCGACGCTGTTGCTGTTCAAGAACGGCAACGTCGAGAGCACCAAGGTGGGTACACTGACGCGCTCACAGTTGACGGCTTTTATAGACCAGCTCCTGTGACGCGGGGCCAGCGCGCGGACGCGGTCGCCCGTACACCGACTTGACAGCGCCGGTAAATTGCCGACAATGCGTCCACACGCATCCGGCCCGGCCACGACCCGGTAGTTTCGCGGAGGCACGACAAGCGACTGAAAATTTGCCGGCAAGGATGCCGCCCCTTCCTCCGCCACGGGCTTACTCGACCAGGGATTTCCCCGGACCTGGACCCTTCCGGCGACGAGCCGGAACCAGAACTCAAGAGTCTTTATCTATGAACATCCCCGAACTCAAAAGAAAACCGGCCGCCGAGCTGAGCATGATGGCCGAATCGCTCGGCATCGAGAACGTGTCGCGCGCCAAGCGCCAGGACATCATCTTCTCGATCCTGAAGACCACGGCGCGCAACCGGGAGGACATCTACAGCGAGGGCACGCTCGAGATCCTGCCGGACAGCTTCGGCTTCCTGCGTTCGGCGGACTGCTCCTACCTGGCCGGCCCCGACGACATCTACGTGTCGCCGAGCCAGATCCGCCGTTTTTCACTGAGAACCGGCGACACCATCACCGGCAAGATCCGCCCGCCGAAGGAAAGCGAGCGTTACTTCGCGCTGCTCAAGGTCGAGACCATCAACATGGAGGCGCCGGATCAGACCCACAACAAAGTGTTGTTCGAGAACCTGACGCCGCTGCACGCCGACGACCACCTGCGCCTCGAGCGCGGCAACGGCAGCTCCGAGGACATCACCGCGCGCATCATAGACATCGTCGCGCCGATAGGCAAAGGGCAGCGCGGCCTGATCGTGTCGCCGCCGAAGGCCGGCAAGACCATCATGCTGCAAAACATCGCGCAGAGCATCGCCGCCAACTTCCCCGACGTGTATCTGATGGTGCTGCTGATAGACGAGCGTCCCGAGGAGGTCACCGAAATGCAGCGCATGGTGCGCGGCGAGGTCATCTCGAGCACCTTCGACGAGCCCGCCCACCGCCACGTGCAGGTCGCCAACATGGCCATCGAGAAGGCCAAGCGGCTGGTCGAGCACAAGCGCGACGTCGTCATCCTGCTCGACTCGATCACGCGGCTTGCGCGCGCGCACAACACGGTGGCGCCGTCGTCGGGCAAGGTGCTGACCGGCGGCGTCGACGCCAACGCGCTGCACCGTCCGAAGCGCTTCTTCGGCGCCGCGCGCAACGTGGACGGTACCGGCAGCCTCAGCATTTTGGCGACGGCGCTGATAGACACCGGCTCGAAGATGGACGAGGTCATCTACGAGGAGTTCAAGGGTACCGGCAACATGGAGATACACCTGGACCGCAGAATCGCCGAACGGCGCATCTATCCCGCGATCAACATCAAGCGTTCCGGCACGCGCCGCGAGGAACTGTTGATAGACCCGGACGAACTCCAGAAAATATGGATCCTGCGCAAGTTCCTCGACTCGATGGACGAGCCGGAAGCGGTCGAGTTCCTGCTGACGCGGATGAAGGCCACCAAGAGCAACGACGCCTTCTTTGAGGCGATGAAGAAGGGCTGAGCGCGCCCCGTCCGCTCCGTCAACGCCGCGCTCCCTTCGGGAACCCGGTAGAAAAGCCGGCGGCAACGCCGTTTCTCCCAATGCTCTTGTCTATTCGCCCGCAGGGTGGTCGCGGTCGGCTGCCCGTTGTCCGACGTCGCGACGAAAGAACATTCCCGGCCAGCTGATTTCGGCGCACGCGCGGTAGGCGCGTTTGCGCGCTTCGGCGACTTCGTCGCCGAGCGCGGTTACGCACAGCACGCGCCCGCCGGCGGTCTCGACCGAGGCGCCGTTGCGTCTGGTGCCGGCGTGAAAGACCTTCGTATCGTGCGGCACGCGATCCAGCCCCTCGATGGCGTGCCCCGTTTCATAGGCGTCGGGATAGCCCGCGGCGGCGAGCACGACGCCCAACGCGGCGCGTTTGTCCCACTCGGGCGCGCTCTCTTGCAGGCGTCCGCTGGCGGCCGCGGCGCACAATTCGAGCAGATCCGAGCGCAGGCGCATCAACAGCGGCTGCGTCTCGGGGTCGCCCAGGCGGCAGTTGAACTCGAGCACGCGCGCATCGCCGGTCGCGTTCACCATCAGGCCGGCGTACAGAAAGCCGGTGAACGCGACGCCGTCGGCGGCCAGGCCGGCGAGCGTCGGGCGCACGACGTCGCGCAGCACGCGCTCGCGTACGTCGTCGGTGACCACGGGCGTCGGTGAATACGCGCCCATGCCGCCGGTGTTGGGGCCGGCGCCGCCTTCGTCGCGCGCCTTGTGATCCTGCGACGCGGCGAACGGCAGCAGCGTTTCGCCGTCGCACAGGCAAATGAAGCTCGCCTCTTCGCCCGCGACAAAATCCTCGACGACGATGCGGCGCCCGGCGCCGCCGAAACGCTCGCCCGACAGCATCGCGTCGGCGGCGCGCAACGCGTGGTCGCGGGCGCGGGCGACGACGACGCCCTTGCCGGCGGCCAGGCCGTCGGCCTTGACGACGACCGGCAGCGGACACGCGCGCAGGTGCGCGCGCGCCGCGCGCGCGTCGTCGAAGACGCGGTAGTCGGCGGTCGGGACGGCGTGCCGGCGCAGGAAGTCTTTGCAGAAGACCTTGGACGATTCGAGCCTGGCGGCGGCGCGCGTTGGGCCGACGACGGCAAGCCCGTGCTCGCGGAAGCAATCCACGATACCCGCCGCCAGCGGCGCCTCCGGACCAACCACGGTGACCCCGACGCCGCGCTCGCGCGCGAACGCGCACAACCGGTCCAGGTCGTCCGCCGCGATTGCGACGTTGACGACGCCGTCCTCCAGGGCCGTGCCGGCGTTGCCCGGCGCCACGTATATCTTGCCGGCCAGCGGACTCTGCGCCATTTTCCACGCCAGCGCGTGCTCGCGGCCGCCGCCGCCGACGATCAGCGCGTCCACGCCGTCACCCGTGCCGAAAATGGCGCACGCCGGTCAACACCATCGCGATGCCGCGTTCGTCGGCGGCGGCGATCACGTCGGCGTCGTGCATCGAACCACCGGGTTGGATGACCGCCGCGACGCCGGCCTCGTGCGCGCGCGCGACGGCGTCGGCGAACGGGAAGAATCCGTCCGACGCCATGGCCGCGCCGGCGAGCGTATGGCCGCAGCGCGCGGCCTTGTGCAGCGCGATTTGCACCGCGTCCACGCGGCTCGTCTGGCCGCCGCCGATGCCCACGGTGCGCATTCCGGCGGCGCAGACGATTGCGTTCGAGTGCACGTGCCTGGCCACGCGCCACGCGAACAGCAGGTCCGCGATCTCGGCGGCGTTCGGTTTGCGCCGGGTCACCGTTTGCAGGTCGCCCGCCTCGACGCGCGCCTCGTCCTCCTGCTGCACCAGTAAGCCGCCGCGTATGCTCTTGACGGCGAGCACGCCGTCGCGCGCGTCGTCGCGGTACGCCAGCAGGCGCACCCCGGGTTTGGCAGCCAGCACCCGCAACGCGCCGGGGTGCGCCTCGGGCACCGCGATAACCTCGACGAACTGCGTCGTGACGACGGCGCGCGCGGTGGCCTCGTCGAGTGCGCGGTTCAGCGCGATGACGCCGCCGAAGGCCGACAACGGATCGGCGGCGTGGGCGCGCGCGTAGGCCTCGCCGGCGTCGTCCGCGCATGCGGCGGCGCACGGGTTGGCGTGTTTGACGATGACGCAGGCGGGTGTTTCGCCGAACTCGCGCAGCGTGCGGCACGCGGCGTCGGCGTCCAGATAATTGTTGAACGACATCGGCTTGCCCTGCAACCGGCGCGCGCTGCACGGGCCGCCGTCACCGTAGAGCGCGGCCCGCTGGTGGGGGTTCTCGCCGTAGCGCAGCGCCGCCGTGCGCGCGAAACCGCCCCAGGTTTTCGGCAGCTCATCTTCCTCCGGCGCGGTGCGTGCGGCAAACCAGCCGCCGATCATCCGGTCGTAGGCCGCGGTGTGTTCGAAAGCCTTTGTCGCCAACGCGAAGCGCCGGTCGTCGGCGACGTCGCCGCCGCCGCCGATTGTCTCGGCAATCTCGGCGTAATCCGCCGGATCCACGACGACCGTGACGTGGCGGTAATTTTTTGCCGCCGCCCGGATCATCGCCGGGCCGCCCACGTCTATGCTCTCGATTGCCTCCTCGGTCGTGCAGTCGGCGCGTGCGACGGTTTGCGCGAATGGGTAGAGGTTGACCGCGAGCAGATCTATGCCGGCGATACCGTATTCGCGCATGGCCGCGGCGTCGGCGTCGCGCCGCGCGAGCAGGCCGCCGTGAACGCGCGGATGCAGCGTCTTGACGCGCCCGTCCATGATCTCCGGGAAGCCGGTGTAGTCCGATACGTCGCGTACTTCGACGCCGCCCGCGGCGAGCGCGCGCGCGGTGCCGCCGGTGGACAATATCTCGACGCCGGCGGTGCGCAGCGCGCGCGCGAAATCTACGACGCCGGTTTTGTCGGACACGCTTAGCAGTGCGCGCCTGAGTGGGCGCCTCGGCGAGCGTCGCGCGGCGGCGTCGGTCGGCGTGGTCACGAGGCGGGGCGGGGCGGGCGCGGCCGGGTGCCGCGATGCGTGCTCATGCGTTCGCCGGATCGAGTTTTTGAAAGGCGGCGCTGAAGTCTCGGTATTCGGGGGCGCGCACCGTGCCCTGGCGCCACGCGAAGCCGATCTCGCGGTACGCGGCGCGCGGCATGTCCACCACCTCGACGCTGGTGCGCACCAGCAGCCGTCCGCTGCACGCCATCTCCGGCACGAACGTGACGCCGAGATCGTTGTTGACCATCTGCACCAGCGTGTAGAGACTGCTCGCGCTGTACGGGCTGATCTTGTCCACGTTCTCGACGCGGCAGGCCGACAGCGCCTGGTTGCGCAAGCAGTGCCCGTCCTCGAGCAGCAGGATACTGCCGTCGGGCAGTTGCTCCTCGTCGTAGCGACGCGGGTCGAAAAGCCGCGTGCCTTTGCGATAGGCAAGTTTGAAACGATCCCGAAACAACACCAGCGTCTCGACGCCCTTCAGGTCGAACGGCAACGCTATCAGGATCAGGTCGAGATGACCGGCGATCAGTGCCTCGTGCAGCCGCACCGTCAGGTCCTCGCGGATCGACAACCGCAGTTTCGGCCAGCGACGGCGGACGTCCGGCAGCATCTCCGGCAGCGCGAACGGCGCGATGGTCGGAATCACGCCGAGGCGCAGGCGCCCGGTGAACGGTTCCTTGCCGCGGCTTGCGATCTCGACCAGGCGGTCGGTCTCGCGCAACACCGCGCGCGCCTGCTCGACCACGTCCTTGCCGAACGGTGTGAACAACACCCTCCGACTGTTGCGATCCACCAGCTTCGCGCCGAGCAGCGATTCGAGTTCCTTGATCGCCAGGCTGAAAGTGGATTGCGACACAAAGCACGCCTGCGCCGCTCTGCCAAAATGCAGGTGTTCGTCGAGGCTGATCAAAAAGCCCAGCTGGCGCAGCGTCGGTTGTCTCGTCATAAGAAAAAACGATTATTTTTGGATCGTTTATTGATTTTAACAAATTACCGGCGGGGCGCAACCGCGCTTCGTCAAAGGGTCGGCGGTTGATATAATCATTTTTATGCACGTCCTCATCCGCAGGATACGCGCCGTCCTTACCGGACTGGCGGGCGCGGCGGCGTTTGCGGTGACCGCGACGGCCGCCGAAGTCGAGCGCCTGGTCGTCGTCGGTTCGCGTGCCGAAGCGCGCACGATAAGCGACACCTCGGCGCCGGTGGACGTGATCACCGGGGCCCAGATCGCGCGCACCGGAATCACCGAGACCGCGCGCCTGCTCCAGACGTTGATCCCGTCGTTCAATTTTTCGGTGTCCACCATCAGCGACGGCACCGACGCGGTGCGCCCGGCGACGCTGCGCGGTCTCTATCCCGACCAGGTGCTCGTGCTGATCAACGGCAAACGCCGCCACAACAGCGCGCTGGTGCACATCAACGGTTCGGTCGGTCGCGGTTCCGCCGGCACCGACCTGAACGCGATTCCGGCGAGCGCCATCGAGCGCATCGAAGTGCTGCGCGACGGCGCCGCGGCCCAGTACGGTTCGGACGCCATCGCCGGGATCATCAACATCGTGCTGAAACGGGGCACCGGGGCGACCGATCTGTTCACCTATTTCGGCGAGACCTACGAAGGCGACGGCGCACAGCGGCGCTACAGCTTCAACACCGGACTGGAGCTGGCCAACGGCGGCTTTGTCCACCTTGCCGCGGAGCGCCGCGACCGCAACCGCACCAACCGCGCCGGCGACGACCCGCGCTGTCAATACAGCAGTCCGTGCGATACGAGCACCGGGCGCGAGGCCGCCTTCGACCGCAAAAACCACCGCTTCGGCGACGCCGAGTCCGACAACGACTATCTGTTCTTCAATTCCGAACTGCCGATAGGCGACGTCACGTTCTACGCCTTCGGCGGGCTGTCGCGGCGCGACACCAAGGCCGCCGGCTTCTACCGCCGCGCGCTCGATGCCCGCAACCGTCCGGCGATATATCCGGATGGTTTCCTGCCGTTCATCAACACCGACGTGAACGACGATGCGCTGACGCTGGGCGCGCGCACGACGCTCGGCGCGTGGGACGTCGACGCGGGCGTCACCCACGGCCGAAACACGTTCGAGTTTCGCATCACCAATTCGCTGAACGTGTCGCTCGGCGACGACAGCCCGAGAGCCGCCGACGCCGGCGAAATGGTGTTCGAGCAGACGACGTTCAACCTCGACGCCACGCGCCAGATAGAATTGGGGCTGGCGCAGCCGCTGCATCTCGCCGCCGGCTACGAATACCGCCGCGACGGCTACGAGATCAAGGCCGGCGAGGAGGCGTCGTGGATAAACGGCGGCGTGTTGGCGGCCAACCAGCCGACCACGACGTCGGCCGTGCCCGGCACGCCCGGAATACAGGTGTTCCCGGGCTTCAGACCCGACAACGAAGTGGACGAGAGCCGCCACAACCACGCCTTCTACGTGGATACCGAGACGTGGCCGCTCGAGCGTCTGCGCGTCGGCGCCGCGCTGCGCTACGAGGACTACAGCGATTTCGGCAGCGACCTCAACGGCAAGCTCTCCGCGCGCTACGAATTGTCCGAGCGCCTGGCGCTGCGCGCGACGATCTCGTCGGGTTTCCGCGCGCCGGGGTTGGCGCAGACCTATCTGGACAACATCAGCACCCAGTTCAACTTCGATCGGGACACCGGCATGAACGTGGGCAGGGAGGTGCTGACGACGCGCAACGACGGCAACTTCGCGCGCGCGCTTGGCATCGAGGCGCTGGAGGAGGAAAACTCGCAGAGCCTGAGCCTCGGCCTGGTCGCGCATCCCTTCGACCGCGTCACGCTGTCGGTGGACGCCTACGCGATCAAGATCCGCGACCGCATCGTGCTGTCGAACCGGATAAGGGGCGGCCAGATACGCCCCGAGGTGAGAGGCCGGGTCGGCGACGTCCTGATGGCCGACTACGGCATCACCAATATAGACGGCCTCCAGTTTCAGTTTTTCACCAACGCGATAGATACCTTGACGCGCGGCGTCGACGTGGTCGCCGAATACGCGCACCCGTTCGCCGACGGGGCGACGCTGAACCTGAGCGCGGCGATGAATGTCAACGACGCCGAAGTCAGCGGCGACCCCGCGCCGCCGCCGGGACTGGATGCGGGCGTCGAGCTGTTCAACGACGTCGAGGCCGCCTACATCGAGACCGGCCATCCGAGCCAGAGCCACCAATTCACGGCGCGCTACCAGCGCGGCGACCATGACCTTACGCTGCGCGTCAACCGCTACGGCAGCGTCACTTCCAAACAGGACGAGGTGCGCCAGACCTACGGCGCGCGCTGGCTCGCCGACGTCGAATACACGTACCATTTTGACGACCGTTTCAACTGGACCATCGGCGCCAACAACCTGCTCGACACCAAGCCGGAGCGCAATATAAATCTGAGAGCGCCCGGCTGCCCGGCTGATCCTGACAGAGTGCGCGTCTGCCCGGACAATTCTTTCCGCGGTATTTTCCCGTACAGCCGACGCACCGCGCCCTTCCCCTATACCGGCGGGTTTTACTTCACCAGCCTGAAGCTTTCTTTCTGACCCACCCCGCCCGGCCAACCACGCCGATCACGCGGGAGGATGCCCCATGGAAAGCCTCAAGGTTCACTTCAGCGACTTCTGGCCGGGGGCAAACGCCCGCAACAATCCGTTTTTTCTGCTGTTGTCGAAAAGGTTCGACCTCGAGATCTCCGACAAGCCGGATTTCCTGTTCTATTCGACGTTCGGCAAGGATTATCTGGCGTACGACTGCGTGCGCATCTTCTGCACCGCGGAAAACGTGCGCCCCGATTTCTCGGAATGCGACTACGCCTTCGGTTTCGACTATCCGATAACCCGGCGCAACTACAGGCTGCCCGCCTATCGTTGGGGACGCAACCGCTACGAAGAGCTGAAGTCGCCGCGAGACGTGGACGCGCTGATGGCGGCCAAGGACAAGTTCTGCAACTTCATCTACGCCAACCCGAAACCCGCGGCGAGGAATTTTTTCTTTGCGAGGCTCTCCGCCTACAAGCGCGTGGACAGCGCGGGAAGATTTCGCAACAACGTCGGCTTCGGCCTGCCGACCTCGCGGGCGAAGATGGACTTCATGTCGGCGTACAAGTTTTCAATAATTTTTGAAAACGCCTCCTACCCCGGCTATACTTCGGAGAAGATCTGCGACGCGATGGTCGCCGACACGATACCGATATACTGGGGCAACCCGCTCATCGGCCTTGAGTTCAACCCCCAGTCCTTCGTCAACTGCCACGATTTCGACAATTTCGACGAGGTGGTGGAGAGAGTCGCCGAAATGGACCGATCCGAGGATCTCTACGCGGCGTGTCTGTCCGAACCTCGCCTGCGCGACAACCGCGACTTGGATTACCTGACCGACGACGCGATATTCGCGCGCTTTGAACGCATTTTTACGACGCGCAAGATCATCCGAGGCGCCGCGTCCTCGCGCCATCTGCGGTTTCCGAGCTACCGCGAACGCGGCGGCGTGCGCCGGGGCTTGCACGACCGGCTCGACTACTGCAAATATCGGATACACAAGCTTCTTCGCAAACGGTAGATGAAAGACCTGATCTGTCCCTCGATCCTGTCCGCCGACTTTGCGCGCCTCGGCGAGGAGGTGCGCACCGTGCTCGACGCCGGCGCCGACATGATCCACTTCGACGTGATGGACAACCACTACGTGCCCAACCTGACGTTCGGGCCGATGGTGTGCCGCGCGCTGCGCGACTACGGCATAGACGCGCCGATAGACGTGCACCTGATGGTCACGCCGGTGGATCGCCTGATCGCGGAGTTCGCCGACGCCGGCGCCTCGTACGTGACGTTTCACCCGGAAGCCAGCGAGCACGTCGATCGCAGCCTGCAACTGATCCGCGCCAGGCACTGCCGCGGCGGGCTTGCGCTGAACCCGGCGACGCCGCCCGACTGCCTGCGCCGGGTGCTGGAACGGCTCGACGTGATATTGCTGATGTCGGTCAACCCCGGCTTTGGCGGCCAGCAATTTATTCCGGCGACGTTGGACAAGATTCGCCGCGTGCGGGAGTGGATAGACGAAAGCGGACGCGACGTTCGCCTGGAAGTGGACGGCGGCGTTTGCGCCGGCAACGTCGCCCGCATCAAGGCCGCCGGCGCCGACACCTTCGTCGCCGGTTCCGCGGTGTTCGGCGCCCGCGATCGCCGCCGCGCGATCTCGGATTTACGCGCGGCGCTGGCCGCGGCCTGAAGCGCGCGATGATCACGCGCGACGAATACCGGCGTCTGGCGCGACGCGGCTACACGCACGTGCCGCTGGTGCGCGAGGTCGCGGCCGATCTCGACACGCCCGTCGGCGTCTATCGCAAACTGGCCGACTGCGCGTACACCTACCTGCTCGAATCGGTCAGCGGCGGCGAGCACTGGGGGCGTTATTCGATCATCGGCGCGGCTTGTCGCAGGCACGTCCGCGTCAGCGGCGGGCGCGTCAGCGTCCACTGCGACGGGCACGTCGAGCAACGCCACGACGGCGGCGACCCGCTCGCCTGGATCGCGGACTACGCGGCCGCGTTTCGAGTGCCGCAAATAGACGGTCTGCCGCGCTTCATCGGCGGTCTCGTCGGCTACTTCGGCTACGAGACCGTCGGCTATATCGAGCCGCGCCTGGCCGGCGCAAGCCCCCCCGACGAACTCGGCATTCCCGATATTCTGCTGTTGGTGTCCGAGCGCGTCGTCGTGTTTGACAACCTGCGCGGGACGCTGTCGCTGATCGCGCTCGCCGACACCTCGCGGGCCGACGGCTACGACGAGGCCTGCGACGACGTCGCCGAACTCGAACGACGCCTGCGCGCGCCGCTGCCGCAAGCGCGCCGCTGCGACGCGCCGCCGCCGCGCGAGCGCGACTTCGTGTCGAGCTTCGGGCGCGACGCGTTCGTGCGCGCGGTCGACAAGTGCCGCCGCTACATCGCCGACGGCGACGCGATGCAGATCGTGCTGTCGCAGCGCCTGAGCGCGCCTTTCCGTCATCCGGGCCTGAACTTCTACCGCGCGCTGCGGCGCCTGAATCCGTCCCCGTACCTGTATTACCTCGACCTCGACGACTTCCGCATAGCCGGTTCGTCGCCCGAGATATTGGTGCGCCTCGAACACGGGCGGCTGACGGTGCGCCCGATTGCCGGCACGCGCCGGCGCGGCCGCGACCACGACGAGGACCTGCGCCTGGAACGCGAACTGCTGGCGGACGCCAAGGAGCTCGCCGAACATCTGATGCTGATCGATCTCGGACGCAACGACCTGGGGCGCGTCGCGCGCACCGGCAGCGTGCGCGTGACCGAGAAGATGGTCGTCGAGCGCTACTCCCACGTCATGCACATCGTCTCGAACGTCACCGCCATCGCCGCCGACGGCTTGCGCCCGCTCGACGCGCTGCGCGCGACGTTTCCGGCGGGAACGCTGTCGGGCGCGCCCAAAATCCGCGCGCTGGAGATCATCGCCGAACTCGAACCGGTCAAGCGCAACGTGTACGGCGGCGCCATCGGCTACATCGGCTGGAACGGCGCGATGGACACCGCCATCGCAATCCGCACCGCGCTCATCCGCGACGGCGCGCTGATCGTGCAGGCCGGCGCCGGGCTGGTCTATGACTCGGTGCCCGAACGCGAATGGGAGGAGACGATGAGCAAGGCGCGCGCGATGTTCGAGGCCGCCGCCGGCGCCGGCGAATTGCTTTGATACAATCGAACGTCTGTCCCCGCGTTCCCCATCGGCACGGGCCGGCGCGATGATACTGGCACGATGATACTGGCACGATGATTTTGATGATCGACAACTATGATTCGTTCACCTACAACCTGGTGCAGTACCTGCGCGAACTCGGTTCCGAGGTGCGCGTCGTGCGCAACGACGAGGTCGACGTCGACGGCATCGCCGCGCTGCGTCCGGAGCGCATCATCATCTCGCCGGGGCCGTGCACGCCGAACGAGGCCGGCGTGTCGCTCGATACGATCCGCGCGTTCGCCGGGCGCGTGCCGATCCTCGGCGTGTGCCTCGGTCATCAGGCCATCGGCCAGGCCTTCGGCGGGCGCATCGTCCACGCGCGCGAGATCATGCACGGCAAGACCTCGATGATACGCCACGACGGCAAAGGCGTGTTCACCGCGCTTAGCGACCCGTTCGAGGCGACGCGCTACCATTCGCTGGTGATAAAAAAGGATACGCTGCCCGACTGTCTCGAGATTTGCGCGTGGACGCAATCAGAAGGCGGCGGCGTCGGCGAGATCATGGGCGTGCGCCACAGGCACCACGCGGTCGCCGGCGTGCAGTTTCATCCCGAATCCATTCTGACCGCGCACGGCCACGACCTGCTGCGCAATTTTCTCGAAGATGCCGCCTGAGCCGTCCGACGCGCCCGATCCGATTGCCGCGGCCGTCGCAACGTTGGGGCGCGGCGGCGACCTCGACGACGCCGCGATGAGTGCTTCGATGCGCGCGCTGGTATCCGGCGACGCCGACGTCGAGCGCGCGCGCGACCTGCTCATGGCGCTGCGCGACAAGGGCGAGAGCGCGGCCGAGCTTGCGGCGGCGGTGCGCGTGCTGATGCGATTTGCGGTGACCATGGACGTGCCGGCGGATGATCTGCTCGACACCTGCGGCACCGGCGGCGACGGCGCCGGCACCTTCAACGTCTCGACCGGCGCGGCGCTGGCCGCGGCCGGCGCCGGCGCGCGCGTCGCCAAACACGGCAATCGCGCGGTTTCGAGTACCAGCGGCAGCGCCGACGTGCTCGAGGCGGCCGGCGTTACGCTCGAACTGGACGCGCCCCGGGCCGCCGAATGTCTCGCGCGCACCGGCATCGCGTTCCTGTTTGCGCCGTGCTTCCATCCGGCGATGAAGCACGTCGCCGCCGCGCGCAAAGCCGTCGCCACGCGCACGATCTTCAATCTGCTGGGGCCGTTGCTGAACCCGGCGCGCGCGCGCTGCCGCGTGATCGGGGTATTCGACCGCAAATGGCTCGAACCGATGGCCGAGACCGCCGCCGCCACCGGCGTGCGGCGCGTGCTCACGGTGCATTCCGACGACGGCCTCGACGAGATCAGCAGCGCGGCGCCGACGCGGGTGTTTGAGCTGATCGAGGGCGAGCGCCGGCGCTACACGGTGACGCCCGAGGATTTCGGCCAGCGCCGCGCGGACGCCGGCGAACTGCGCGTATCGTCGGTGGCCGACGGCCTCGCGCGATTGCGCGCGGTGCTCGCCGGCGAGCAGGGCGCCGCCACCGACGCCGTCGTCGCCAACGCGGGTGCCGCGCTCTACGTCGCCGGCCGCGCGCCCGATCTGCGCGCCGGCGCGGAGATGGCGCGCCGCGCGCTGCAACAAGGCGCGGCCGCGGCCAAACTCGAGGCGCTCGTTGCGACAAGCCGCGAACTGGCGGCGTAGGCGATGTCGGCCCAGCCTTCGATGCTCGAACGCATTCTCGCCCACAAGCGCGAGGAGATTGACGAGCGGCGCGCCAGGCACGGCCTTGCGCAACTGCGCGAACTTGCCGCCGAACAACCCGGCGCGCGCGGTTTTGCGCAAAGCATCAAAAGCCGCGCGTCGCGCAGGGAGACCGCGGTCATCGCCGAGATCAAGCGCGCGTCGCCGAGCAAGGGGACGCTGCGCGAGTCGTTTGATCCGATTGCAATCGCGCGCGGCTACCAGGCGGCGGGTGCCGCGTGCGTGTCGGTGGTGACCGATACCCGCTTTTTCCGCGGTTCGGGCGCGATCCTCGATCTCGTGCGCCGCCACTGCGCGCTGCCAGTGCTGCGCAAGGACTTCATCATGGACCCGTACCAGATCTACGAAAGCAAGGCGCTCGGCGCCGACGCGCTGTTGTTGATCGCGGCCGCCCTGCCGGACGACGGATTGATGCGCGAGTTGTTCGCGCTGGCCATCGAGCTCGGCATGGACGTGCTCGCCGAAGTGCACGACGAGACCGAACTCGGGCGCGCGCTGGCGCTCGGCGCCGACCTCGAGTTGATCGGCGTCAATAACCGCGATCTCACGACCTTCGAGACGTCCCTCGATACCAGCCTGCGGATGGCACCCGGCGTCCCCGACGACAAGATCGTCGTCGCCGAGAGCGGCATCCGTTGTGGCGCCGACCTGCGGCGCCTGCGCGACGGCGCGATCCACGCCTGCCTGATCGGCGAGACGCTGATGACGGCCGACGACCCGGGCGCGAAGCTGCAAAGTCTGCTCGCGGACGCGGCGCGATGAAGGCAAACGTAAAATGGACCGGGCGCGTGTCGTTTCTCGGCGAGTCCGGTTCCGGCCACAGCGTCACAATGGACGGCGCGCCCGCGGCCGGCGGGCGCAACCTGGCGCCGCGACCGATGGAGATGGTGTTGATGGGCTTGGGCGGGTGCAGCGGTTTCGACGTCGTGCAGCTGCTGAAAGGCGCCGGGCAGGACGTGCACGGCGTCGAGATCGCGCTCGAAGCCGAACGCGCCGCAACCGAACCCGCGGTGTTCACGCGCATCCACGGCCACTTCATCGTGCGCGGACGCGATCTGGACGAGAACGAGGTGCGCAAGGCGGTACGCGCCTCCGCCGAAAAGCATTCGTCGGTGTCGAAGATGCTCGAGAAAACCGCCGCCGTTACCTACGACTACGAGATCGTCGAGACGTAAAGCGACGCGCCGCGAAGGGCGCCGATGCTGATCCCATCGCCTCACTCTGCCAACCGCAATTCTTTTTCGGCGGAATCAAACTGCAATCCCGCGCACCAACCGAGGGCCGACATGGTGTGTTTGACTTTCTTGTCGTAGTTTCCCCTGACGTTGGTCGCGGTGGGTTCCAACTTCTCATGGAAATATGCATCCACGTCCACCTCGAAACGCTTTCGGGACTCAGGCGGAAGATTTCGATAAATATGTACGAGACCGGCAATACTATCGAGTTCGTCGAGAGAATACGCATGGCTGGCAAAAAAACTGAATTCCGTAAAGCTCACGCTTCTCGTTCGTTTCAGCAACCCGTATGTAAATTGCAGCAAAGGCAGGCCGTTGTACAAGTACTCCCGCATGGCTTCCGTGTAATTTTTCTTTTTTTCATTGATCTTTGCCGCGAGAGAAAATCTTTTCCCGTGTTCCGTCAGTCTCAGCACGTTGCGATCCGGTTTTCCGTTCGACTTTTCGGGATGAACCGCGAAACCAAGACGAATCAAATAATTCTTTTCTTGTCGGACAAACAACTGGCGTGAGTCCATTTTGCGTTTGGGACGGATAAGCTTCCCCTCCACTATCTCAAGAATGCCGCCAAACCGTCCGTCTTTGCTGCCGGATGAAATATCCATAATCGTTTCTTCGGAAGAGATGATTTTGCAAATCCCGTGGAGGCGATCCATCAACTCATCGTCAATGTAGCCTTGGTCGGGAATAATGTACCAACCGCGCCAAAGCCTTCCCCTTATGCCCGTTTTTTCACCGCCTGCCGGTGCGTCGACTCCAATGTCAATCCAGCTTTTGACAAAATCTTCCAGAACAACCATGCCTTCATCAGGAGACAAAGGTCTTGGGGAACGCAGTTTTATTTTTTCCCTCTTATCCCGCTCTTGTATCCACGTTTCAATATCCTCGTTCGTCAGTTCGCGGCAGTTGTCTCCGTTCCATAGGAAATCAAATATCTTCAATGCCTCGCCGACCGCTTCTCGATTATCCTTGCCTGCTATCAACACGCCGGCTTCTACGTTATCGTGTAGCGCGTGGGCGGACAAATTGGCAGAACCGACTATGCAATTCCAATATCCCTCGACATTCTTAAACAACCAGAGTTTGGCGTGTAAAGTACCTCTTTGCGCTTGATAAATCTTGACCGTTGCGCCCATGTCCATCAACTGTTTGATGGCCAGCGGATCGGTAATTTCCATATCGAAACTACAGACCAGACGGATATTGCCGCCGATTTCAGCCATACGTTTCTTCAAGGCGGCGACGCCCGACCGTTGGACGTAAGAGACGACAAGAGCGACCCTGCGCGCCTTTTCGAGCTGGTCGCCGATAGCGTCGTGATAATTGGGCAGGTCTTCTATCTGGTTATGCAAGAACACGTTCCAACCTTTTCTGCAAGTGGGCATGGTACTCAGGGTCTTTTTCAAAACCGACGAACCGGCGTCCCAACCTCTTACAAACCAACGCGGTAGTTCCGGTGCCGCTGAACATGTCCAGCACAACGTCGTCCGGTTCGCTGCTGGCGGTCACCATGCGCGTTATCAGATCTTCCGGTTTGGGCGTCGGATGATCGGGCTTGATTATTTTCCCGTTGACTTTTGTTTTGTGGCGGTGGCTCGAGAATTCCCACACGTCGGCACACAAACGTCCTCTCGGATCGGGGTACCACCTCTTTCCATTCTTCAATATGCCCTTCCTGGCCGCGTGCTTCATGCGATCACCGGACAAATACGGCTCCCGGACGTCATCCGCGTTAAAACAATAATTCTCGCCCATCGTGAAGAACAAAATCGTCTCCTGGTTGGTCACATATTTGTTCTTCGACGCGCTGAGGCCGTCTTTTTTATACCACGTGATCCAATTTCTGAACACGACGTTGCGTTCTACCAGCATCCGCAAAATATAGGCGCTGTTAAACGGATTGTTGAATATATACAGGCTCCCGGTGGTTTTCATCTTGGGCAGTAGTTCATCCAGCCACTTTGCCGTGAACGCAAAAAAATTGTCCTGGTTGCGAAAAGAGTCCCAACTGCCCTTGCCCATGTTGTAAGGGGGATCTATGACGGCGAGGTCAATGGCATCCTCAGGCAATCGCGCGAGAAAAGAAAAACAATCGTCGAGGACTATCTTATTGATAAGCTTCTGCATACAAGAAATCCGTTTGATCCGCCGAGGCGAGTTTCTGCTCGATGATCCGGCGATAGGCGGAATATATTTCATAGCCGACGTATTTTCTTTGCAGTTGTTTCGCCACTTTCAAGGTTGTGCCGCTGCCGGCGAAAGGATCCAGGACTACGTCGCCGACGAAGGAAAACAGGCGTATGCAGCGATACGCTATTTCCTCCGGCATGAGCGCCGGATGTTTCCCGAACGCGAGATCATTTCTGCCGGGAATGGGCAAGTCCCATATTTGTTTCGTGAACTCGCGCCATTCTTTTTGGGACAGACGACTGGCCCGTTTGGCCGCCGGCGAAACGTCGTTTTCTGGTTTGCCGTCCTTGACGTAAACCGTGATGAACTCGACGGTGTTCTGAGCGTAAAAATTGCACGGGAAAGGGTAACTGCCGAACATCAGGCTTTTGGACGGATTGGTGCGGTTCCATATGTAGACGTCCATCAGAAACAGTCCGGTGCTTTCCAAAATCGCGTGCTGAACGTCGCTTTGCAGGTCGAAAATGTGGCGATTGTAGTGGGTCGCTACGTCGTTTTTCAGCATCGGCATCAGAGGCACGTTCACGCACAATTTGCCGTTTGGTTTGAGCACGCGCTCACACTCTTTCCACACGCACAGCAGGTGCTCAAGATACGCTTTGTAATCGTTGATTCCGCCGATGTCATCCCCTTCCGGTGCGGAGTGCCGACTATCCTGGTAGCCGTTTTGCGAATAATCCTTGATATTGAAGTACGGTGGGGAGGTCACCGCCAGCTGCACGACGCCATCCGGCAATTCGGCCATCCTTTCCGCCGATTGATAAAAAACTTTGTTGCGATAGGTGCGCTCTGATTTCATCAGCGACGGCCTCATGGCGGAAAGTGCGTGGAACACGTTGCCACGTTTGGGCGTAATGTATGCATTGTACCTGATTTCACGGCTGAAACTTTGCCTCTTTCGGGGCGGGCAAAACATACGCCGGTATCGGCGCTTGGCGTCGCGTTTTGCGATAGGCGGTATAAAATAGCCGACGAACGACCACCCATGGAATATGGAAACCCCTCCTGCAATCGCCGGGTTGCGCCACGTTGCGTTGGTCGTGGCGGACCTCGAATCCTGCGAGCAATTCTACGTCGGGTTGCTCGGCTACCGCGTCGAGTGGCGTCCCGACGACGACAACGTTTATCTGACTTCGGGCGCGGACAACCTCGCGCTGCACCGCGCACGCGACGCCGTGCAGGGAGGGGCGCTCGACCACGTCGGCATCGTGTTGCGGCGCGCCGGCGACGTGGACGCCTGGCACCGCTTTCTGGCGGCGCACGACGTCGCCGTCGAGGCGTCGCCGAAAACCCACCGCGACGGCGCGCGCAGTTTCTACTGCCGCGACCCGGCGGGCAACCGCGTGCAGATGATCTACCATCCGCCCATCGCGGACGTCTGATATTCCCGCGCCGGCGTGAACGGGCCGATGACCGGCTTCGACGAGACGATGGCGGCTTTCGACCGCGATCACCTGTGGCACCCGTACAGCGCGATGAACGCCGCCGACGCCGCGCTGCCGGTGGTCGCCGCGCGCGGCGTCCATCTGCAACTGGCCGACGGGCGGCGGCTGGTGGACGGTACGTCGTCGTGGTGGGCCGCGATCCACGGCTACAACCATCCGCAGATAAACGACGCCGTCACACGCCAACTCGGGCGCATGGCGCACGTGATGTTCGGCGGGCTGACGCACCCGGCCGCGGTCGAGTTGGGGAGAAAACTGTGCGCGGTGCTGCCGCCGGGGCTCGACAAAATCTTCTTTTGCGATTCGGGTTCGGTGGCGGTCGAGGTCGCGGTCAAGATCGCGCTGCAATACTGGCGCGCGCTGAACGAAGCGCGCAAAACGCGGCTGCTGGCGCTTCGTTACGGCTATCACGGCGACACCTTCGCGGCGATGTCGGTCTGCGATCCGGTGGGCGGCATGCACCACCTGTTCGAGGGAACGTTGCCCAGGCAGATCTTCGCGCGCGCGCCACGCTGCGGGAGCGGCTGCGACGACGAGGCCGTCGCCGATCTCGAGCGCAAACTGAAGGCCCACGCGCACGAAACCGCGGCGATGATATTCGAACCGGTGGTGCAGGGCGCCGGCGGTATGCGCATATACGGCGCCGGCTACCTGGAGCACGCGCGCCGTCTGTGCAACCGCCACGGCGTGTTGCTGATCTTCGACGAGATTGCGACCGGTTTCGGCAGAACCGGGAAGATGTTCGCGCTCGAACACGCCGGACACGCCGCCGGAGGAGACGGCGCGACGCCGGATATTCTGTGCGTCGGCAAGGCTCTGAGCGCGGGTTATTTGAGCCTCGCGGCGACGGTCACCCACGCCCGCGTCAGCGACGTCCTCGACGCCGGCGACCCCGGCGTCCTGATGCACGGCCCGACCTACATGGCCAACCCGCTCGCCTGCGCCGCCGCCTGCGCCAGCCTCGATTTGCTCGCGCGAGGGGACTGGCGGGCGCGCGTCGCGCGTATCGAGAACCTGCTTGAAGAGGGGCTTGCGCCGTGCCGCCGGCTGGAGGGCGTGCGCGACGTGCGCGTGCTAGGCGCCGTCGGCGTCGTCGAGCTCGAGCGGGAAGTCGACGTCGGCGCTTGGTGCCGCGCCTTCGCCGAGCAGGGCGTCTGGGTACGCCCGTTTAGAAACCTGGTCTATCTGATGCCGTCGTACGTGATCGGCGACGACGAGCTGGCGCGGTTGACCGGCGCCGTCCGGCGCCTCGTCGCCGGCCCGCCGCCGAGCGCCGGGGCGGCGTAGCGCGCTTCCACCCGAGGTTAGTCGCCGCCGGTCCGAGCGTCGTGCTACCCGTCGAAGCGGGTCAAGGTCATGTCGCCGTCGGTGTCTATCGTCACGTGGCGGGTGCCGGGCAGGCGTTTTAAGATGTAGGCGGCGGCGAGGCCGGCCATCTTCGGGTCTTCCTTGTGCCACGCGGTCAACATGCGGTCGGCGAGAATCTGGCACCGTTGCACGACGTCGGGGTTTTCGACCCAACGGCGGCTCATTTGCCAACCCCGATCCATGTCGGCGTCGAGGCGGGTGAAGAAATCCTCGGCCTCGACCAGCAGATCCTCGGGCACTTCCATCTCACGGGTGCGCCCGGCGGCGGTTACTTTCAGCCGCATCCGTTGACGCGCGGCGCGGCGTTCAGCGTTTCGACCCCACTTCCTTGTGGGCGTCGTCCACGATCTCCATGGCGAGGTCGTTGTAATCCTTGGTGTAGCCGTGTAACGGCGAGTCGTCGGAGGGGGCGAAGTATTCCTCCATGGACACGCCGTCGCTTTTTTCCTTTTCCAGAAAGCGCTTTTGCATCTCCAACAGCGCCTGGATTTTTTCCTGTTTCGTCATCGTGGTTGTGTTCTCGCTTTTGCGGTTCCCCCACTTCCTGAGGGTGCTCGAACGAGTATAGCACGGCGCGGCATCCGCGACGGGCGCGGGCGCCGATTGCATCCGCCGTCGTCGCGGGTATAATCCGTACCTTTATCAAATCCATCGGGGGTTCCATCTCATGTCGGATGACATTGTTACCAAAGCCGGCGAGGTCGTCGGCCAATGGGACGGGCGCGACGCGGGCGACCTCAAGACCGAGTTGGCCCGCATAAAACAGGAATTGCGCAAGGCCGGTTCTGGAGACAAGGTCGAAGTGGCGGGTGTGCCGCACCGCGATCAGTTTCCGGACGATCTCAAGGACTTCACTCCGTATCTGCTGTGGGGATGCGACAAGAACGGCGTGTGCCTGGTCGGTTCCGGCGCCAACCGTCTGGAATCGGTGGCCAGCATTCGTGATTTTTACGCCAACGAGATCGCCAAGGACGCGCTGGCCAGAAGCCGCGACTGATTGGCCGTCGTGTACAAGCCGCCGCGCGCGGCGCAGAGTTGAGGGCGCGTAGCTCAGTCGGTTAGAGCACCATCTTCACATGGTGGGGGTCGCTGGTTCGAGTCCAGCCGCGCCTACCAGGCGGGGCGCCTGGTCATTGCGCGTCCATACCGCCGCAGACGGCCACGTGGTAGTCGTCTATGCGCCTTACCGAAAGGCGCGCAAGCCCGGCCCGTTCCAGCTGATCCTCGATCTCGCGCGGCGTGAAGGCCGCGAGCAGCGAGTTGTAAAAGTCGCGTTTGAGCACCGGCGCCTCGCGCGCGGCGTGGCGTTCGACCAGGGTCGCGGCGCACGCGCGGCTTGCCGGGCGCGCCAGATCAGCGATGAACACGCTTGCCGACGGCTTGCCGAGACGCCGCACCGTGCTCCACAAAACCCGCGGGTCGTGCAGATGGTGCAGCAGGCTGTTCGATACGATGACGTCGTGACCGGCCTCGGGCAGCGGCACGTGCGGCAGCACCGCCTCGACCAGCCGCACGCGCCCCGCAAGGCGCTCGCGCGCAAGCCGCTTGCGCGCGTGGCGCAGCATTTCACGCGATCCGTCGACCGCGACGATGCGCGCGCACCGGTGCATTTTCGCCAGGCGCACCGCGACGTCGGCGTCGCCGCAACCGAGGTCGACGGCGTCGAACGCGCCGCCGACTTCGGGCAGCCAGCGCGCGAAACACCGCATGATCATGGAGTGCGCACGCTCAAAGTCGGCGGCGGCGTAGGCGCGCGCCTGGGCCGCGTCCTCCATCAGTTCCGGCTCGACGATGCGTTCCATAGGTACAGAATAACAGGCGCCCCATAGCCGGCGACGCGGAGACTGTAAAAGCTTAACAATCCGAACCCTCTCCCTCTTAGGAGAAGCTGGGCCAAGAGGCCGGGCCAAGAACCCTGTAATCCTCTCCCCCTATGGAGAGGATGGGCCGAAGAAGCTGGGCCGAGAAGCTGGGCCGAGAACCCTGTAATCCTCTCCCCCTAGGAGAGGATGGGCCATGTACAGGGGCTGTTACACTCCATCCGCGATGATACAATGGCCGGCGTTACATCTCGGGCCAATAATCATATGAACGCGAAAGACGCGATACTCGTTTCGAGCCTCGTTTCGAGCGCCGTCGCCGGCTGGCTTTTGACCGTCGTGCTCGTGGCGCAGTTGTTGTCGGGAACCTTCGATACGCGCGCCTGCCGGAGCGATTGCGTGTTCGCGCTGTACTGGGCGGCGTTTTGCGTTACCGTCGCGGGCCTCGCGTGCGGCGCCGTCGCGTGGCGCCGCTGTCTGGATTCCCCTTGGGCCGGCGCGGCGTTCGTCGCGTTGGCGCTGCTGCTCGTTATTTTTCTGGTGACGATGGCCATCGGCACGTACGGCTGATTACACCTCGGCGTAGCGGGCGAATTTCCCAAGCCAGCGTTTCGTCAGTTCTTCGGCGCGGCGCGGATGGCGCGCGGCGAAGTCGTCGGCGACCTTCAGCACTTGCTGCACCTGCTCGGCATCCTGCGACGGGTCGGCGACGCGGAAGTGGATCTGTCCGGCTTGGCGGGTGCCCATAATCTCGCCGGGGCCGCGCAGGCGCATGTCCTCGGCGGCGATCTCGAAGCCGTCGTTCGACTTGCGCATCACGCGGAGGCGGCGCGCCGCCTTGTCCGACAACGGCGGCGCGTAGATCAGCACGCATGAGCTTTGGCGCCGGCCGCGACCGACGCGCCCGCGCAGCTGGTGGAGCTGGGCAAGCCCCAGGCGCTCGGCGTTGTCTATAATCATCAGCGTCGCGTTCGCGACGTCCACCCCGACCTCGATCACGGTCGTCGCCACCAGCACGTCGACGGCGCCGTCCTTGAACGCGCGCATGACCGCCTCTTTCTCGTCGCCGTGCAGATTGCCGTGGATCAGGCCGAGCTTGAGATCGGGCATGACGCCGCACAAGTGGCGGTGGCTCGCCTCGGCGGCGCGGCATTGCAGCGATTCGGATTCTTCGATCAGCGGGCACACCCAGTACGCCTGCGCGCCGCCGCGACACGACTCGTGCAGGCGCGCGATGACCTCGTCGCGGCGCGTTTCCGGCAACGCGACGGTCTTTATCTGCTTGCGTCCGGGCGGCAGTTCGTCTATCACCGAGTAGTCAAGATCGGCGTACATCGTCATCGCCAGGCTGCGCGGGATCGGCGTCGCGGTCATGATCAGTTGGTGCGGGCGCACCTCGCCGTGGGCGCCTTTTTCCTTCAGCAGCAGCCGCTGGTGCACGCCGAAGCGGTGTTGTTCATCCACCACGATCATCGCCAGGCGCGGGAAGTCGACCGCTTCCTGGAACAACGCGTGGGTGCCGATAATCAGCCGCGCCTGGCCGCTGCGTATGCGCCGCAGCGCCGCTTGGCGCGCGCGTGTCTTGTGACGCCTCGATAACACGCACACGGACACGTCGGACGACGCGAGCAGTTCGCGCAGATTGTCGTAGTGTTGTTCGGCGAGGATCTCGGTCGGCGCCATCAACGCGGCCTGAAAGCCGGCCTCGATGGCCTGCAACAACGCGGCCGTGGCGACCAGCGTCTTGCCCGAACCGACGTCGCCCTGCACCAGGCGCATCATCGGCGATTCGCGGCGCGCGTCTTCCAGTATTTCGCCGATGACTTTGTGCTGCGCCGCGGTCAACGCGAACGGCAGCGCGCGCGTCAACTCCCGAAACAAGCGCCCTTCGCAGTCGAGCGCCCATGCTTTGTGGCGTCGTTGTCTGGCGCGCAGCCTCTTCAGGCTCAGGACGTTGGCGAGCAATTCCTCGAACGCCAGGCGTTTGCGCGCCGGGTGGCGTCCCTCGGTGAGCGCCGCCAAGTCGGTGCCGGCGGGCGGCTCGTGCAGCAGGCGCAACGCCTCCTGTGTCGGTATCGCCCCGGCGGCGCCGAGTTCGCGCGTCACTTCGTCGGGCAGCAGTTCCTCGAGCCGGTTCTCCGGTTTTTGAAACCATTCCACGGCCGCGCGCGCCAAGCGGCGCAGACTTTTCTGGGCCAGCCCCTCGGTCGCCGGGTACACCGGCGTGTAGTGGCGTTCCAGCGGCGCCGCGCGGTGCGCGCCGATCAGGCGGTATTCGGGATGGATGATCTCGAGCGTGCCGCGCGTCGCGCGGACTTCGCCGTAGGCGGTCAGTTTCTGCCCCGGCCTGAAGCCCGCTTTTTGCGCCGTCGAGAAGTGGAAGAACCGCAGTTGCAGCCAGCCGCTGCGGTCGCCGACCTGCACGACGAGCACGCGTCGCCCGGTGTAGGCGACGTGCGCGGCGTGGACGCTGCCTTCTATCAACGCCGCCCGCCCGGGTTGCAGGCCGCCGATGGGCAGCGCCCGCGTCTTGTCCTGGTAGCGCAGCGGAAAGTGAAACAGCAGGTCTTCGATCGAGCGCAGATGCAGTTTCTCGAGGCGCGCCGCGGTCTCGGGGCCTACGCCTTTGAGTTCGGTTATTTTCATTGCCGGCGGCCGCGGCGCCGCGCTTCAGCCCAGGTGCATAATCGCTTCGATTTCGACGCCGGCGCCTTTCGGCAGCGCGGCGACGCCGAGCGCCGCCCGCGCCGGGTACGGCTCGCTGAAATACTCGCTCATTACCTCGTTGATGATCGGAAAGTCGCGGACGTCGGCCAGATAGACGTTCAGTTTGACGACGTCGTCCAGGCCGCCGCCGGCGGCGGCGGCGACTGCCGCCAAGTTGGCGAACACCCGGTGCGCCTGGGCGCGGACGTCGCCTTCGATCAGTTCCATGGTCTCCGGGTGCAGCGGGATCTGGCCGGAAAGGTACACCGTATCGCCGGCGCGCACCGCCTGCGAATAGGTTCCGATGGCGCGCGGCGCGCGCTCGGTCGTTATCGTTTTTTTGCCCACGTTCCGCCTCGCCTCGGGTTGGGGGGTCAATGACCGGCGCCGGCTTTCTCGGGGATGCCGATCCTCTGCACCTCGGTGCCCTCGACCGCTTGTACGATCTTGCGCATGATCTTGTCGAGCTGGGCGCCGCCGTTGACGCTGATGACGAACGTGATCGCGGCGGTCTCGGTGCCGCGCTCCTCGATGGATATGTTTTCTATGTTCGATCCCATCTCGGCGACCTTCGCGGCGATGCTCGCGAGGACGCCGCGCTGGTGGCGGGTCACGGCGCGGATCGCGGCCGAGTATTCGTCGCCGGCGCCGCTCTCGCCGCTCCATTGCAGCGCGAGGACGCCGTCTTTTTTGCGCCGCGCCGTGGCCGCGTTCGGGCAGCCGTCGCGGTGCACGACCAGCCCCTTGCCGGGGCTCATAATGCCGACGACCGCGTCCTCCGGAATCGGGTAGCAGCATTTGGCGTAGGTCACGACCATGCCCTTGGCGCCGCGCAGCGCGCTCGAGCGCGCGATCTCGAGCGGCCTTGCGGCGACGCGCTCGGAGTCGGCCAGACGCGCCGCGATCAACTGCGGGATGTGGTTGCCGAGGCCGATCTCGCGGAACAGGTTGTCGCGTCCGGCGACCTCGAGCGCCAGGGCGACCTTGTCGAACCAGCCCTTGTCAATTTCGCCGAGACTGGTCTGGTAATTGCGCAGCGCCTCGTTCAGCAGGTGCTTGCCGAGCTTGACCGCCTCGTCGTCGCGGATGTTCTTCAGGTAGTGCCGGATCGCGGCGCGCGCCTTCGCGGTCACCGCAAAACCGAGCCAACCGGGACTCGGCCTGGCGTTTTCCGAGGTCACGACCTCGACGGTCTGTCCGCTTTGGAGCACGGTGCTCAACATGCTCAGGCGCTTGTCTATGCGCGCGCCGGTCGCCGCCAGCCCGAGGTCGGTGTGCACCGCGAACGCGAAGTCGAGCGCGGTCGCCTTGCGCGGCAGCGCCATGATCTCGCCCTGCGGCGTGAACACGTAGACGTCGTCCGGTATCAGACCGGCTTTCAGATGCTCCATGAACTCGAGCGAATCGGCGGCGCCGTGCGGAAACCCGAACAGCCCCTGCAACCACTGCTGGGTCTTGACGACGCCGTCGGAACCCGCGCCCGGCTGGCGCCCGTCGGCGATTTTGTAGAGCGCGTACGCGGCGATACCGGTCTGCGCGACCTCGTCCATCTCGCGCGTGCGGATCTGGGTCTCCATCAGCACGCCCTGCGGCCCGAACAGTATCGTGTGCAGCGACTGGTAGCCGTTGGCCTTGGGGATCGCGATGTAGTCCTTGAAGCGCCCCGGCACCGGCTTGTAGAAGTTGTGCATCAGGCCGAGCGCGCGGTAGCAGCCGTCGACGTTTTCCACCACCAGGCGTACCGCGAAGATGTCCATGACCTGCGAGAACGGCAGGCGTTTTTCCCTCATCTTGCGGTAGATGCTATAGACGTGCTTGCGCCGCCCCTGCACCCGGCACGGCACGCCGGCGGCGTGCAGATGACGGCGGATTCCGGCGACGGCCTTTTCCATCAGTTCGAGGCGGTTGCCGCCGCGTTCGCGCACCCGTTTCTCGAGCACCGCGCGCCGCCGCGGGTGCAGCGTCTTGAACGCCAGGTCCTCGAACTCGAGGCGTACCTCGCCCATGCCGAGACGCAACGCCAGCGGCGCGTAGATTTCGAGGGTCTCGCGGGCGATGGCCTTCTGGCGCGCCTGCGGCATGTGGCGCAGGGTGCGCATGTTGTGCAGGCGGTCGGCGATCTTGACCAGGATGACGCGCAGGTCCTTGGCCATGGCCAGCATCATTTTCTGGAAGTTTTCCGCCTGCTCGATCTCGACGCTCTCGAAGTCGAGTCCCTGCAATTTGCTGACGCCCTCGACCACTTCGGTCACGGCGCCGCCGAATTCGGCGCGCAGCCGCGCGCGCGTTACGTGCGTGTCTTCGAGCACGTCGTGCAACAGACCGGCGATGATCGTGATTTTGTCCAGGCGCAGCTCGGCCATCGTGCGCGCCACCTCGATGGGATGGTGGATGTACGGTTCGCCGGAACGTCGCGTCTGGCCGGTGTGCGCGCGCGCGCCGAAGCGGCAGGCTTTGTGGATTTCGGCGACCTCGCGCGCGCCCAGGTATTCCGCGAGCGTCTCGCGCAAGCCCGAGAGCACGAAATAATCGTCGCCGGCGGGAACCGGGGATGGCACCGCGTTCGTGGCCGCGACGCGGGGCACGGCGTGCGCGGATCGTGCAGTCGTCATCGGCCGCCAACCCGCCGGCGGGGTCATTCCTCCGAAGGTTGTCGCGTGGCGCCGTCTTGCGGGTCGTCGCCGGCCTCGAGCGAGGCTTCGTCGTCGGGCAAAGCGTCGTCTATCGTCGCGCCCGGTTCGTCCGCCCGCAGCAGATGCGACAGTTCGCTGTCGAGATCCTCGAACTCGTTGATCGGTTCGTCCAGGACCTCCTCGGTGACCAGGCCCTCGGCGATCTCGCGCAGCGCGATGACCGTGGACTTGTCGCCGTTTTCCTCGACTTTCGCGGGCATGCCGATCTCGAGTTGGCGCGCCCTGTGCCCGGCGACCTGCACCACCTTGAATTGGTTTCCTAATTTTTCGAGGCAATCCTCGACCGTTACTCTGGCCATGATTTCCTGCTAGCGTTGGTTGTCGGTAATCCCTTATTATAGGGGCAACGGCATCCTTACTCCACCGCGTGCGGGTTGCGACGGATTTTCCGGCGCATGAACCGGGCAAAGCGCGCGGTCCAGCGCGCGCCGCCGGTGGCGCGCAGATGGAGGTAGCTGGCGAGCAGGTTTTTGTGGACGATGCCGTCCCTGCCGCCGCCTATGCCGGTGCCGCGCGAGACCGCGTAGGCGGCGGCGTAGGCGGCGGCGCCGACCAGACGCGAGTAGTGGAATTCGTGCGCGCGCCGCAATCGCGGCGCGTCCGCGTCCGCCGGCCACGGCATGTTCGCGGTTTCGCTGAACTCGACGTAGCCGCGCCCCTGCGGCGCGTCGCACATCAGCACGTCGGCCTCGACGACGCCGCACATCTGATAGCGCCGCCCCCGCCAAGTGATGCCGCGCGACAGATACATCAGGCCGCCGCACTCGGCGTAGGTCGGCAGCCCGCGTCCGATCGCCCGCGCCACGTCGGCGCGCAGGTCGCCGTTGGCTTCGAGCGCCGCCGCCTGGGTCTCCGGAAAGCCGCCGCCGATGAACAGGCCGTCCACGGGCGGCAGGCGCGCGTCGCGCAGGGCGTCCACGAACGCCAGTTCGACGCCGCGGCGCTCGAGGTCTTCGAGGTCGTCGGGATAATAAAAATGAAAAGCCCGGTCCTTGAACACGGCCAGTTTGAGTCCGTCGTTTCCGCCGTTTTCGGATAACGGCGCAGCGACGGCGGCGGCCTCCCGCGCGTGTCCCGACGTGTCGACGGCCCGTAGCAACAGGTCCACGTCCACCTGCGCGGCGACGGCCTCGCGCATGCTCTCGCTTCTTTGTGCGGCGCCGCCGGCCTCGGCGGACGGCACCAGGCCGAGGTGCCTCTCTGGAAGTTGCAGCCGCGCATCGCGCATGATCGCGCCCAACACCGGCACGTCGGTGTAGTTCTCGACCGCCGCGGTCAGCTTGGCGCGGTGGCGTTCGCCGCCGACGCGGTTCAGGATGACGCCGGCTATCGTCACTTCGGCGTCGAAGGCGCGGTAGCCCTGCAACAGCGGCGCGATGCCGCGCGTCATGCCTTCGCAGTCCACGACCAGCACCACCGGCGCGTCGAGCAGCTTGGCGAGCGCCGCGTTGCTGTCGCTGCCGTCGGCGGCGACGCCGTCGAACAGCCCCTTGTTCGCCTCGATCAGGCTGTGGCCGCGCCCGGGCGCGCGCGCCGCCGCCAGTGCGCGGATCTCTTCGTGCGACTGCACGTGAAAATCAAGGTTGTAGCAGGCGCGGCCGCTGGCGAGCGCCAGCCATTGCGGGTCAATGTAGTCGGGGCCTTTCTTGAAGGCGCGGACTGCAAGGCCGCGCGCCCTCAATTCGGCGCACAGGCCGGCGCAGACGACGGTCTTGCCCGATGACTTGCGGATTGCGCTGACCAGGAATCGTGCCATCGCGGTATCGCGTCGCCGCGCTGCGGGCCGTCGCCGCGCGGGGTTATTCGGCGGTTGCCGGCGCGTTTTCGATGAAGCGGCGGTCGGACAGGTCTTCCGGCAGGAAGTCGAGTACGGCCAGCGCGAACGTCAGCACCGCCAGCGACAGCGCGACGCCGCCCACGCCCAGCGTCAGTTCCGGCAGACTCGGCGCGTATGCGGCGACGACGCCGTCGAAGAAGCTGCTGCTTTCCTCCATGCCGGGGAACAGCACCAGCGGGTACGCTTGGCCGCCGATGACGATTACGTAGAGTTGCGCGAACGCGCCGATGACGACCAGCGCGCAGCCGGCGGCGGCGGCGGCGCGCGAGCGCGACCACGCGGGCAGGTAGAACAGCAACAGCGGCAGCAGGCTGCCGGCGCCGATCTGCACGGCCCAGAATAAAAAGGTGTATATGCCGCCGCTACGCAGGATGAAGTCCTCGACGCCGTGGTGTTCGGCCGCGTAGAGGTTGGTCAGCTTGAAGGCGAGCACAAAATACAACACCGCGGCGACGAACGTGCCGAGCAGGTTTTTCAGCTTGAACAGGATGTAGTCGCCGACCGGGCGGCGCGCGAGGCGCCCCGCGACCAACAATACTAAAATGAACACCGCGAGACCGTACGCGAACGACATGACGACGAACAACGGCGCCATGACCGCGGCGTCGTAGGCTTGGCGCGCGACCAGAAAACCGAAGATCGAGCCGGTGCCGGTGGTCAGCACCAGGCGCCACAGGAAGGCGCCGACGCCGACGGCGTTCGCGTAGGGCGCCATGCGGCGCTCGAACGTCATCCACAGGTAGGCCGCGACCACGATCACAAAGCCGACGTAGAGAAAGATGTTCCACGCGAAGATGGATTTGAAGTTGTAGTAGGTCATCGCGACGATGAGGCGGTCGGGGCGTCCGAGGTCGAGCACCAGAATCGCCAGGCCGCCGACCAGCAACGCGATTGCGAGGATGCCCGACAGCCGCGCCAGCGGCTTATAGTCGAGTTTGCCGAACACCGACGCCATCGAGGCGACGTTGAGCGCGCCCGAGGCGGCGACGATCAGGAAGATCGCGACGACGTGCGGCACGCCCCAGACGATCTGGTTGCTCATGCCGGTGACGTGGTGGCCTTCGTGCTCCATGTACCAGGCGGCGCCCGCGCCCGCGAGCGCCAGCCCCCCGAGCAGCGCCAATCCGGCGAAGAAGCCGACGCCGTCGGCGTCGAGGGTTCGGTAACGGAACGGGCGCACGTTCACAGCCCCTGGTAACGCACGCCGGTGTTCAAGCCGAGGTCGGCGCGGATCTGCGCGCCGCCGTATTCGGCCAGGCGTCTCGAGATGTCGCTGTCGGGGTCGTTCAGATCGCCGAACATCAGCGCGCGGTGACCCTCGCGCTCGCACGCCTCGACGCAGGCGGTGGTGCCGTCGCCGCGGTCCACCTTGTGCACGCACAGCGTGCAGCTCTCGACCGTGCCCTTGCCGCGCGGCGCGTGCGGCAGTTGGTCGGTCAGCGCCTCGTGGATGAACGAGCGCGCTTTGTACGGGCACGCCATCATGCAGTAGCGGCAGCCGATGCAGGTGTGCTTGTCCACGAGCACGATGCCGTCGGCGCGCCGAAACGACGCGCCGGTGGGGCACACGTCCTCGCACGGCGGGTGCTCGCAGTGCTGACACATGACCGGAAACGATTTGGAGTGGCCGCTGGCGCGCTCGCGCACGGTCAGTTTGCGTATCCATTGGGCGTCGGTCTCGGGGCGTCCGAAGCCGCTCAGGCCGTGCTCCTCGTCGCACGCGGCGACGCACGCGGTGCAGCCGTCGGCGCACGCGCCGACGTCCACCAACATGCCCCAGCGTACCTCGCCCGTGACCGCCTCGTCGGCGGCGCGCGCGCCGGCGCGTCCGACGCCGTAGAGCAGGACGCCGGGTGCTATCGCCAGGCCCGCGGCCAGCGCCGCCGTCTTCAGAAACTCGCGGCGGTCGTATGCTTTCCTCATCGTGGCTCCTCGCGCGACAGGGTTCGTTGCAAATCGCGCAGGCTCAGGCGCGCGCGCGATCCCCGGCGCGCCGTCTCGCCGGTGCGTCGGTAGGCTTCTTGCGGGCGGTCGGCGTGGCATTGGAAGCAGTCCATGCTGACGCCCGCGTAGCGGTGGCAGACCGAGCAGAAATGATCGTCGTCGGTGTGGCGCGGCCAGTCGCCGGAGGCGTTGCGCTGCACGTGGCAGTCTATGCAGTTGACGAAGCGGTGCTTCTGCGTGCGGATGCCGCGGTGCACCGTCTCATCGCGCTGGTGCAGGATGAACTCCATGTGGCGGCGGCGCATGACTTCGGTCGGCTCGACGCAGCGCTCGCCCTTGGCTTTCGGAAGTTCCGGCATTCGGTGATCGTCGGCGTCGGCGACGGCCGCGAACGCGATGCACGCCGCCGCCGAGGCCGCGAGCGCCGCGGCGGCCGCCCGGCGGTTACCGCCCGTCAATGGTCTCCCAGCGCCATGTCTATGTAACCGGTCGGGCACACGTCCGCGCAGATGTGGCAGCCGATGCAGCGGTCGTAGTCGGTGTCCACGTAGCGTCCGGTCGTTTTCTTCTTTTTGTCGACGCGGAAAACCGCGTCCTGCGGGCAGAATATGACGCAGTTGTCGCACTCGAAGCACATGCCGCAGCTCATGCAGCGCCCGGCCTCGGCGACCGCCCGTTCCTCGTCGAGACCGACGGAGCGTTCCTCGAAATGCCCCAACACTTCCTCGGCCGTCGGGCCGCGCCCGCCGCGGATCTCTCTTGCGACGTACGAGAAATGCCCGAGAAACAAGCGCGCCGCGGGTATGACCTCCTGGCTGGCGCGGTCTTCGTAGTTGTGCACCGAGTAGTCCGCGTCGCAGGTGCCGCGCTGCTCGCCGCCGTCGAACGCCTCCGGGTCGAGCGCGCTCTCTTTCAACTTGCTGAGCAGGTCGAAATGGTGCACGTCGACCTTGGGGCGCTTGCCGAGCTCGGCGCTGCGCAGATAGTAATCCACGCCGTCGGCGGCAATCGAGGCCTGGCCGATGGCGGTCGTCAGCAGGTGCGGGCGGATGATGTCGCCGGCGGCGAAATGCCCGGGCTTGTCGGCGACGCCGTAGAACGAGTCGACGTCCATCAGGCCGCGGCCGTTGTCGAATTCCTCGAGGCCGCTCAAGTCGCCGCCCTGGCCGATGGCCGACACGACCAGGTCGCACTCGACCTCGAATTCGGTGCCCGCCACCGGTTGCGGGCGGTTGTCCTCCATCTTGCACTTCGCCATTTTCAGCGCGCGCGCGCGTCCGTTTTCGCCGAGCACCACCGCAACCGGCATCACGCCGTTCAATATGCGCACGCCCTCCTTCAGCGCGTCCTCCACCTCGTGCTCGCTGGCGGTCATGTCCTCGCGCTCGAACAGCGACGTCAGCACCACCTCGGCGCCTTCGCGGGCCGCGGCAAAAGCGGCGTCGTGCGCGACGTGACCGCCGACGACGTACTCCGGGCGTTCGTTCTCGGACAGCCTGCGCATCTGGCCGAGACGCCGCGCCACCGACACCACGTCTATCGAGGTGTCGCCGCCGCCGACGCACACCACCTTGTCCGAGGCCACCTTGAGCAGCCCTTTGTTGAACACCTCGAGAAACTTGACGCCGCTGATGCAGTTGCTGGCGTCGCCGTTCGGCACCGGCAGGCTGCGCCCGGTCTGACAGCCCAGACACCACAGCACCGCGTCGAACGTGTCCTCGATCTCGGCGACCGACACGTCCTTGCCGACGCGCACCGACAAGCGCGTGTCTATGCCGCCCAGGTCGAGGATGCGCTTGATCTCGTGGTCGAGCAGGTCGCGCGGCGTGCGGTAGCCGGGGATGCCGTAGCGCATCATGCCGCCCAGTTCCTCGTGCTCGTCGAAAATGACGCTGGCGTGTCCCTTGCGCCGCAGATGGTAGGCCGCGGCCAGGCCGGCCGGCCCGCCGCCGATGATCGCAACCTTCTTGCCGCTCGGTTCGGGGGGCGCGAGGTACGCGAAGTTTTCGGCTATCGCGGTGTCGCCGATGTACTGCTCGACCGCGTTGATGCCGACGTAGTCCTCGACGTGGTTGCGGTTGCAACCGTCCTGGCACGGCGCCGGACAAACCCGCCCCATCATCGCCGGAAACGGGTTGGCGTCGGTCGCGCGCCGGAATGCATATTCCTGCATCGAAGTGCCTTCGGGCGGCAGCTCGATGCCGCGCACGATCGCAAGCCAGCCGCGGATGTCCTCGCCGGAGGGGCAACTGCCCTGGCACGGCGGCGTGCGGTGAACGTAGGTCGGGCACTTGTGCGAATGATCGGCGCTGAAAATCTGGTCGGAAAAGCTCGACCACTTGTGATCGCCGTCCGCAAAGCGTCGGAAGGTCAGCTTTTGTTCGGACGCCTCGGCGCCCGCCCGTGTCATCGTGGTTTGCTTGGCTGCTGGCATCGGTTGCTCCTATCGTTGTTCGGCGTCGTCGCGGCGCCTATGATGCATCACGGGCCGCGCCATGAGCCGCACCATGGGCCGCATTCAGGCCGCCTTTTCCGCGGCTTCGGCGCCGGCTTCTTTTTCCAGCACGAGCGCGTCGCCGACCAGTTGATGCAGGCTTACGACCTGGTCCATCGTGAATCCGTAGTAAGGCAGCACCTTGGAAAACTGGCTTTTGCAGATCGCGCAGATCGCGGCCATGTGGGTCACGCCGTAGTCCTCGACGACCTCCTTCAGTGCCTCCATCCGTGGCAGCGCGCCCTTGACGCGCAACTCTAGCAGATCGTCGGTCAGCAGGCCGCCGCCGCCGCCGCAGCAGTAGGTGCCCTCGCGCGTGGTCTCCGCCGGCATGTCGTAAAAATGGTTGCAGCACGCGCGCAGTATGTCGCGCGGGATCGTGAACTGCCCGCCCGCCACGCCACCCATGCGCGACGCGCGCGCGACGTTGCACGAATCGTGGAAGGTTACGATCTTGTCGTCGTTTTGCGACGGGTCGAGCCGCAGTCGGCCTTGTTGTATCAGGGCGTGGGTCACCTCGCAGACGTGTTGCGGCACCGGATAATCGGGGTCGAGGAAATCGAACGGCCCGGCCAGCGTGTTCAGAAAACTGTAGGCGACGCGCCAAGCGTGGCCGCACTCGCCGAAGACGATGCGACTGACGCCGAGCTCGAGCGCCACTTTGCGTATGCGCAGCGCCAACTTGCGCATGTTTTCGTAGCTGCCGATGAACAGGCCGAAGTTGGCGGCTTCGCTCGCGTAGGAGCTTAAGGTCCATGAGACGCCGGCCTGGTGCAGCACCTTGGCGTAGCCGATCAGCCCGTCCACGTGCGGTTCGGCGAAGAAATCCGCCGACGGCGTCACCAGCAGCACCTCGGCGCCTTTCTCGTCGAGCGGAAAACGCACCGCCGCGCCGGTGTCCTCGAGGACTTCTTCCTCGAGCCCCTCGAGGGTGTCGCGCAGCGCCGGTTCCGGCAGTCCCAGGTTGTTGCCGACCGTGTGCACCTTGCCGATGATCTCGTTGCAGTACTTCTGCCCGTGGCCGACGTGGTCCATGACCTCGCGCGCCGCCATCGAGATTTCGGCGGTGTCTATTCCGTACGGGCAATAGACCGAGCAGCGGCGGCATTGCGAACACTGGTGGAAATAGGTGTACCACTGATCGAGCACTTCCCGGCTCATGTCCTTGGCGCCGACCAGCCACGGAAAGTATTTGCCGGCGAAGGTGTAGTAGCGCCGATAGACCTTGCGGTACAGATCCTGGCGCGCGACCGGCATGTTGTTGGGGTCGGTCGTGCCCAGATAGTAATGGCACTTGTCGGTGCACGCGCCGCACTTGACGCACGAATCGAGAAACACCCGCAACGAGCGGTACTTCTCGTTCAACTCGCCCATTTTCGCAACCGCCTTGCGCTCCCAGTCGTCCACCAGTTCGCCGGGGAAACCGAGCGGCTTCTGAAAATCGGGCTTGGCGACGAACGGTTGGCTGTGCGCCATCGCGCCTTCGCGCAGTTTCGGGATGACGCGGTATTCGCGGAACTCGGGCACCTGGAATTGGGCTTCAGCCATCGGGGCGCCCTCCGGAGTGTTCCAGTTTGAGCGCCCAGGACGCGACGTGGCGCTTGTCGCGCGCGTCGTCGGCCTGGTTGCGCGTCGGGCTGAAGAAGACGCCGGGCGCGTGCAGCAGTTTGCTGAACGGAAACACGATCATCAACGCCGCCACCAGCGCCAGGTGCACGTTCATCAGCGCGTCGGGCGGCAGCGGGTGCAGTTCGAGGCGCATCAGTCCCAGGAAAAACATCTTCATCGAGACGATGTCGACCGGGTTTGCGAAGGTCATCCACATGCCGGTCGCGCCGATCAAAAGCAGCAGCAGCAGCATCAGGTGATCCGACGGCGACGAGATGTAGCGCACGCGGTCGACGACGATGCGGCGCAGCCACAGGCCGGCGAGACCGGCGACCATCATCAGCGACGCGTACTTGCCGACGGGTTGCAGCCACTCGACCCACGACCACACCGGTTGCGTGAAGTAGCGCAGGTGGCGCAGCAGCACCAGCAGCAGGCCGAAGTGAAACAGCCATCCGAACAGCCAGATCCACTTGTTCGACTTGAACAGGCTCTCGAAAAACACGACTTCCTTGAACATGCGAAAGACGACGCCGCGGCGCGTGGTCGGCGCCGGCGTCGTCGGGATCTTCAGCGGCGCCGGCGCGCGCCGGTACAGCCATATGCGGTAGGCGACGCCGCCGACGAGCACCGCGGTCGCCAGATAGAACAAGGCCGCGTAGGCTGCGGTCAGCAATGACATGACGATTCCGGCCCCGGCCCCCGCACGGAAAGCCGGTGCGAGCGCCGGCGGCGGCGCTTCAGACGCAGCCGGTCGGTTTCGGCAGGCCGGCGTATTTGCAGGCCTGTTTGGCCGGGCCGTAGGGAAACAGTTCGTACAAATACTTGCTGTTGCCTTTGTCCTTGCCGAGCTTCTTGCCGATGGCCTTGGTCAGCACGCGCACCGCCGGGGCGATCTGGTATTCCTCGTAGTACTCGCGCAGGAAGTTGATGACTTCCCAGTGGTTGCTGTCCAGCTCGGCGCCGTCGGCGGTGGCCATCGCGGTCGCCAACTCCGGTTTCCAGTCGCTCAGGTTGGCGAGGTAGCCTTCCTCGTCGGTTTCATAGGTTTTCCCATCTACTTCCAAAGGCATGGTTTTTCCTCCGTCGTTGTCCTGGTTGCAGGCGTCACAGCCATGATTGTACATTATCGTGGTTCGCCACCAAGTCCACGAAGCCGTCGTAATCCACCGCGGTAACGCCGCTTATCAGGCGCTCCTCGCCGAGGCCGCGCGCGCGCACGTCGGGTGCCAGCACGAAAAACGCAAGCCCCCTCTGCATGGCGTCGGTCACCTTGTCCGCGACGCGCGCGGCGCGCGTTGCGGCGATGACGCCGTCCTCGATCAGCAGTACCGAAGCGTCGGGCGCGGCCAGGCGCAGGCAGGCGTCCAGCGCGTTGCGCTCGAACGGCGATTTGTTGACTATGTGCAGCATGGCCATCGCGTCGTTCCGCGGCCGTCAAAAACTCAGAACCACGTCCTGTTCGGCGATCAGCTTCGCCAGCTGCTCGCGGGCGACGACGTGCAGCGAGTTTTTTTCCTTGTAGTCGTCGTCTTCGTCCTCGTAGGTCAGCGCCTGCAAGTCACCGGGCGACAGGCCGCGCTCCTCGAGCGACTCGCGCTCGACGTAGATCTTCTTGACGTCGTAGTCGCCGAGCGCCGCGTAGGTCGGCGAGAAATTTTTCATGCCGACGTCGCCGGTGTCCTGCCCCTTCATCAGCTGATAGACGCCGTCGTCGGCGAACACTATGCTCACGTCCTGGTCGAACGCGGCCGCGATCAGCACGACTTCGAGCGCCTCCAACGCGTACACGGTGCCGTACGGCGCCTTGCGGTTCATGTACAGGAACTTCTTGACCGTGCCGTCGCCGTTGTCTTGTGCTTCGTCCATCGTTTGTGTCGGTGCGAGCGGGGCGCGGCGTCAATCGCCGAACGTCACCAGGCGGTCGGACTGCACGCCGGCCTCTATCAGCTGGCCGAGACCCGAGATGCGAAAGCCGGGCGCGATGTTGTCGGCGTCCTTGCCGTGGCGTTTGGCTTCGTCGCCGTCGAGCAGGCCGCGGCGCTGCGCCGCGGCGACGCATACCACCAGATCGAGTTTGTGCCTGGCGGCCAGCTCCGACCATAGCTGCGGCAGGTTTCTGTCGTCCTGCGGCGGCGCTCCCAGGCGCGTGCCGTTGTGAACGCCGTCGTGGTAGAAAAAGACGCGGTAGATCTCGTGCCCCTTGGCCAACGCCGCCAGCGCGAAGCGGTACGCGCTGTCGGACGCCTGGTGCGTGTACGGGCCCTCGTTGACCAGCAGCGACAGTTTCATCAACGGCGCCGGCGGCGGCGTCAGAAGCGCACGTGCGCCGAGGAGTTGAGGCTGCGTCTGGCTCCCAGCCAGTTGTCTATGTGGTACTTGGTGAACGGCAGCTCGGTCAGCTCGAAGAAGCGCGGCCAGCCGATGCGCTCGATCCAGTCGTTGATCCGCTCCCAGTCCTTGGCGTCTTCCTTGTAGGTCTTCAGGATTTTCTTGACCACCGCGGTCGCCTCGGGCCAGCGCGGCGGGTTGTTCGGAATGCCGGCGGCGACCAGTTTCTGGAAGGTCGGCTTGCCGCGCGCGTTCGAGTGGTTGCCGCCGACCCAGATCGCCAGCTTGGTGTGTTCCGGGTCGTTGATCTGCATCGGCGGGCACGGCGGATAGCACGCGCCGCAGCAGATGCACTTTTTCTCGTCCACCTCGAGCGACGGCTTGCCGTTGACCATCGCCGGGCGGATCGCCGCCACCGGGCAGCGCGCCACCACCGACGGGCGCTCGCACACGTTCGACACCAGGTCGTGGTTGATCTTCGGCGGCTTGGTGTGCTGGACGTTGATCGCGATGTCGCCCTGGCCACCGCAGTTGATCTGGCAGCACGACGTGGTGATGTGCACGCGGTTGGGCATGTTCCAGTTTTTGAACTCCTCGACCAGCTCGTCCATCATCGCCTTGACCACCCCCGAGGCGTCGGTGCCCGGAATGTCGCAGTGCAGCCAGCCTTGCGTGTGCGAGATCATCGTCACCGAGTTCTTGGTGCCGCCGACGACGAAGCCGGCGTCCTCGAGCGCGCCTATCAGCGGCATGACCTTGCTTTCGTCGGCGACCATGTACTCGATGTTGCTGCGTATCGTGAAGCGCACGTAGCCGTCGGCGTAGCGGTCGCCGATGTCGCACAGTTTGCGCAGCGTGAACACGTCGAGGATGCGCTGGGTGCCGGCGCGCACCGTCCATATCGCGTCGTCGCCGTCGCGCGCAACGTGCTTGAGCACGCCCGGGCGCGGGTCTTCGTGGTAGGCCCAGTTGCGGTAGTTCTTGCGCATCACGGGATGCATGTATTGAAAACCGTCGGGGCAGCCCGACTCTATCGGTTCGCGGTGGTGTTGCGCCATCTATAGTCTCCTTGTTCGGTGCGGCGTGTCGCGTGTCTAGGGGTTCGCCTTAGGGCTTGCCTAGGCGGTGGCCGCCAGCTTTTCTCGTTTGTGCTCGAACCATTTGGCCGCCTCCTGCTCCCAGTCGTCGGTGCGCACGTAGGAACTGGTGCGCGGGTCGGAGATCATGTTCGGATCCACGTCGAGGCCGACTCCCTCGAGGAAGTTGACCAGACCGATGCGTTCGATCATCTCGCCGCAACGCTCGTGCTCCAGCCCGTTCTCGGCCCAGAAGTCTATCGTCTCCTCGGCGATCTCGACGAGGCGCTCGAAGTCTTCCTTGCTCTCGAGCTTCATGAACGGCACGATGACGGTGCCCATCAAATCGCCGATCTTGAGCGTGCGCTTGCCGCCGATCAGCAGCGTCGCGCCCTTGTCGTCGCCCGGCGACAGCGCCTTGGGCATCACGTTCAGGCAGTGCATACAGCGCACGCAGTTGCGGTTGTCCACTTCGAGCGTGTCGTCTTCGGCCAGCGACAGCGCCTGCGTCGGGCAACGCGCGATGACGTTGTCGGTGATGTACTGGCGGCCCTTTTTCTCGACGTATTGCCTGACCTCGCGCTGATCCACCTTCATGTCGTCGCGCCAGGTGCCGATGATCGCGAGGTCGGAGCGCTCGATCGAGTTCATACAGTCGTTGGGGCAGCCGGAAACCTTGAACTTGAACTTGTAGGGCAGCGACGGACGGTGTACGTCGTCGGTGAAGTTGTTCAGCAGCGTGCGGTGGACGCGCATCTCGTCTATGTTGGACTGCTCGCAGCGCGCCGCGCCGACGCACGACTGCCCGGTGCGCACGCACGGCCCGGCGCCGCCGAGGTCCCAGCCGTAATCGTTGATCTCGTCGAAGAAATGCTGGGTGTTCTCGGTGCTCGCGCCGATGAACATGATGTTGCCGGTCTGGCCGTGGAAGGTCACCAGTCCGGAGCCCCATTTCTCCCAGCTCTCGGCCAGTTTGCGCAGCATGTCGGTGGTGTAGTAGTTGCCCGCCGGCGGCTGCACGCGCAGCGTGTGGAACTCCTTGGAGGCGGGGAACGCCGCGCCGACCTCCGAGAAGCGCGGGATGATGCCGCTGCCGTAGCCGAAGACGCTGACGGTGCCGCCTTTCCAATAGCCGCGGCGCGTCTCGTACGAGTGTTCGAGCTGACCCAGCAGGTCGTTGGCGACGCCGCTTACGCGTTCGTCCTCGTGCTGGTCGCGCAGGCGTTTTATTCCGGAGATGAAACTCGGCCAGGGGCCTTTCTCCAATTCGTCCAGCATCGGCGTCTGATGCTTCTGCGTAGCCGTCATAACGTTCCTCCGTGGTCGTTTTGTGCTTGGGTCAAGCGCTTGGCGCAAACCCGCCGTGACCGGCACGGCCTCCAAATGGGTAACTAAGGATTATAGTTAAACTGCCGAAGGGTATCAAGATGGCCTATTGGCATAGCCCTTGGGCCAAAAAGGGCCAAAAAATGAACTCCTTTCCCTCTGGGAGAGGGCAGCTGCAGGCCCATAATCAAACCCTCTCCCTCTGGGAAAGGGGTTTTTGTCGGAACGTGTTCTTGTCGTTTGGCGCGGCACGCGCTATATAGTGGGCGCAGTATGCCGCATCCGCTCCCGACGACTGCCGCCGACCGTTCCGATTCGCCGTTCGTGCCCGGCAACGAAACCGCGTACCGACGCTGGCGCGAACGCAAGCTGGCGACGCGCGCGCGCTCGGCGGACGAACTGACCGTCGTCGTCGCCGACGCGCAGGCGCTGAGCGACGCCGAGCGCGCCGCGATCATCGCCAACTGCCGCCGCGCCAACCTGTGTTTCTATCGTCTTGCGAAGCCGCTGCGCGACGGCGCCGCGTTCAAGCGCATGGGCCAGCAACTGGGGCTTGGCGATCTCATCGCCAACCCGTGTGCCGACGCCGGGCGCATCAGCCACGTCCGCGCGCTCGAGGGCAGCCGCTACGTTCCATACACGCGCCGCGCGCTGCAATGGCACACCGACGGCTATTACAACTCCGCCGCCGACGCCGTGCGCGCTTTTTCGATGTATTGCGTGCGCGCGGCGGCAAGCGGCGGCGCGAATTGCTATCTCGATCCCGAACTCGTCTATATTCTGTTGCGCGACGACGACCCGCGCCACGTCGAGCAGCTGATGCACCCGCGCGCGATGACGCTGCCGGCCAACGTCGAGGACGGCGGGCAGATACGCCCGGCGCGCAGCGTGCCGGTGTTCGCGGTGGATGCGCGCGACGGCGCGCTGCTTACGCGCTATACGGCGCGCGCGCGGCATATAAAATGGCGCGCCGAGTGCCGCGACGCGCTGACGCGCCTTGGCGAGATACTGGCGACGAGCGACTGGCGCATACACCGCCGCCTGGCCGCGTCCGAGGGCGTCGTCTGCAACAACGTCCTGCACACGCGCGACGCCTTCGAGGACCAAGACGACGCCCCCCGCCTGCTGTACCGCGCCCGCTACCGCAAACGCCTCGGCGCCGCCGGCTGGCGTCCGCCGACGTGACGTAGTACCAAGGCGCCCCGCCGCCCCGTCGGAAATTGGCGAGCGCATACAGTTATAATCCCCGCTCCCGCCGCCCGAATTGATGAACGACGCTCACTTGCCCATCCCGATGAAGCGAAACGAGTTCATGAGGCACGTCGTCTGATGGCCGCTCCGCTACCGCGACCGACGGGTCGGCAGAAGGAAGTGCTGTACCTGCCCGCGCACGGCCACACGGTGGTATTAGGCACTGCCGGCAGCGGCAAGACCACGCTCGCCATTTACCGCTCGAACTACTTGTCCCATCCAAACACCGACCATGGCGGGCGAACGCTGCTGGTGACGTTCAACAAGTGTCTGGTCACCTATATGAGGCACTTGGCCGGCGCGCATCAGAAACCCGTCACCGTAGAGAATTACCACAAGTTCGCAACAGGCTATCTCTCGTCCCGAGGCAAGTTGTCATGGGGAGGTATCTGCGGCTCTGAGGAGCGGCGGCAATGCATACGCGATGTGATAAGGCGAGCGCAGACCGATGGATTGTCCGGCACCTCCTTGGAGCGCCCGCCCGAGTTCTGGGATGAAGAGTTTGCATGGATCCAGCAGCAAGGAATCACCGAGGAGCAAGACTACATCGAAGCCGAACGCACAGGTCGAGCCGGTACTCGTGTCGTGCGAAACGAACGGGCCGCCGTGTTCGGCTTGTACGAACGCTACCTGATTGAACGCCGTAGCCACGGCAAGCTGTACGATTGGAACGACCTTGCCAGCGGCGTTCTTAAAGAATTGCAACGGGACGGAAGCGAGCGCCGTTACCGCCACGTCGTCATTGACGAGGGGCAGGATTTCTCTCCGGAGATGTTGCGCTCGCTCGTGGCGGCGATTCCGCCAAACGGCAGCCTGACTTTCTTCGGAGACATCGCCCAGCAGATATACGGACACCGCGTGTCGTGGCGAAGCGCCGGTCTTCGTGTAAAAAATCCGATTTGGCGGTTTAAGGAGAACTATCGCAACATGCCGCAGATTGCCAGACTTGCCTTGGCGCTTGCCAAAATGCCGTATTTTCCGCGCGATCCCGATCTGGTCGAACCCAAGGCACCAGTCGCCGACGAGCCGCCGCCGGCGCTAAGGGAACTGCCGGATGAACAGCAGGAAAAACAGTTTGTTATCTCCCAGGCGACCGGGCTTGCGCGGACGGGAACCGTGGCCATTCTTTTCAGAAGGCGCAAACAAGAGTGGCAGATACCCGGTGCGATGCGGCTTCATCGTACGCTGGATCAATGGCCGGGCGGCCCCGGCATCTTCTTCGGAACCTATCATGCCGCCAAGGGACTGGAGTTCGACACGGTTTTTTTGCCGCTTCTTTCGAGGAAGCATTGGCCCGATCCCACCGATGTCAAACTTCTAGGGGGTGGAGAAGCGGCGACGCGCAATGGACGTCTGTTATACGTCGGCATCACCAGGGCCAGGTCCACCCTGGTGCTGACGCACTCCGGACAAGTTACGGCCATGCTGCCGGATAACAAAGCCTTGTATCAACTGCAATGAAGGAAATTACTGCAATCAAAGAAGCTTCTGAAAGGCGCGGCATCACCAGACTGTGTCACTTCACGCCGTCTCGTAATCTCGGGCATATAGTGACGGATCAGCATGGCGTCCTCGCCTCGAAACAGCTTAAGGAGGATGAGAGAGCGGTTTTCAATCCGACGGATAGGGATCGTTTCGATGGGTATCCGGATCATGTATGCTGCTCCATTCAGTATCCTAATGCCTGGTACTTCAAAAAAGCGCGTGCAGGCAAGCCTCTCTTCAAAGACTGCGTCGTGCAAGGTTCGGGGTCGCCCGGCCCGTTCGACAGTGCAGGCAAGTGTCTCTTCAAAGACTGGGTCGTGCTGTTGATCAGGTGCTACTATCTATGGCGCCCCGGCACGAAGTTCTGCCCCCGCAATGCGGCGGCGGGGGTTGGCAAATATGTTCAGGAGGGTGAGCAGGCATTCGAAGGTCTTTTTGAAAAAACTGTAGAAGGTAACCGAACGTTCATACGCGGTCCGCTCCATCCCGCCTTTCTGCCCACTGACCAACAGGCGGAGGTTCTTATTCCCGACCGTGTCGAATGGCGGGATGTGATTGGAGTTGCAGTGTACAATGAAGCGCAGGCCAAGAGAGAGGCGGTGCGGATGCAGATGCTTCATGCCGACCCGCTTCCTATCCTGATTGTTCCGGATTTTTTTGATCCGCAAAAGCTCAGGGATATGCTCCGTTCCGGAGAAATTCCAAAGGAGCACAAGTTTCGACAAGGAGATGAAGATGGCAATGCCGGATAGCAGCCGGCACGAGCCGCGGGGGCCGGGTTTGTCGCTGCTGGCGAAGGCCGAGGGCGCCTTTCTGGCGCTGGCCGCCGGCGACGCGCTGGGCTGGCCGCAAGAGATGCCGGGGAGCGTCCGCAAGATCGTTTCGGCAAACCCTCAGGTGGAGTTCACGCAATGGACGCGGCGTAGCGGCGGACGTTTCCATCCGTTTGAGGAAGTCATTCACGCCGGAGACTACAGCGATGATACGCAGCTGACGCTTGCGGTGGCGCGTAGCAGGGCGAACCATGGCCCGGCTTGGTGGAAGGCGTTCACTCGCGTAGAACTGCCGTTGTGGACGCTGTACGAGCGGGGTGGCGGCGGCGCCACCAGGCGCGCCGCCGCAGCTTGGGCCGACGGGTGTCCGCCGTGGAAGTCCACCCGGAAAAACAGCGTTCGCCAATACTTTGAGGCCGGCGGCAACGGCGTGGCCATGCGCGCCCTGCCGCATGCGTTGTTTCTCGCCGGGCAGGCGAACGCCGCCACCCTTATTCACGACGTGATTTTGGACGGTTCCGCCACCCATGGCCACCCGCGCGCCCTCGTCGGGGCGGCGGCATACGCCTACGCCGCCTGGTGCCTGACCCGCAACCGCAGCACGCTTCGATTCGGCGAATTGCTGGAACTGTTGATTGATCAAACGCCCGAGTGGAGTCAGTTGCCGAAATCCGAGCGCCAGGGCGGTGCGTGGTTCGAGGCGGCGGAGGAGGCGACGGACGGTCGTTATGGCGAACTTTGGGAGAACACGGTTTGCGAAATGCGCGAACTGCTCGAAGCGGCGCGAAAGGGACTGCAAGCCGGGGCGCTTGCCGACGATCACTCGACTCTTAAGCATCTCGGGTGCTTCGGGCGCGCCAAAGGAGCGGGAACCAGCAGCGCGGCGGCGGCGGCGTACCTTGCGGCGCGACACGCGGCGCAGCCGGTTCAAGGCATCCTCAGGGCAGCCTTCGAGAAGGGGGCGGACACCGATACTCTGGCGGCGATGGCCGGCGGCCTGCTGGGATGTCTTGCCGGCGTCGAGTGGTTGCCGTCGCCTTGGCTGCAAGTTCAGGATGCGAAGTATCTTCAGGCCATGGCGGCCAAAATGGCCGACGGCCCGCAAAGGGCCGGCCATAGCCTCGTCACACCTCCCCCGTCAGCGCAGTCAATCCTGTCGGAACTCGCAAGCAACGGCGACGGGTGCGAATTGAAGCTGGGTGTCACGACGGCACGGGCGGTTGCGCTGTCTCGTCCAAGACCCGTCGCCAAGTCCATTTCGGTCAGCGCCTGGCGGCTGGCCACCCACGATGGTCAGACCCTGTACGTCACTAGAGTCGAGCGACTTGCCAGGAAGGCGCCGGCGGGCAAACCCGTCGCCAAAGCGGAATCGGGTCGAACTTGAGCGATGCTCGCAATCAGCGAGGCACTGATGAGCAACCGCGACTGGTCTAGTTTCGGGGAACTCGTCGAATACGTCAAAAGCCGTGCGCGCGCCGGCGAGATTTTCATAGAGATGGACGTGCGCCCGCCGTTTGCGGATACTCCCGAAGACTGGGAGGCGCGGCTGGAAGCCGCCTTTTCGGCCGCCGACAACGTCCGATGAATCCGCATTGGCGAGAGGCGGGCGAAGAAGATCGGCCGTTGCGCGTGCCCGACGACGTCGCCGACCTGCATTTTCGCGTCGTCTGCCGCCGCCTGCCTTCGGACCACGCTTGGCATCTGTACCGGGCGCTGGTCGAGATATTGCCGTGGCTGGACGACGAACCGCTCGCGGCCATCCATTCGATCCACGGCGCCGAGTCGGGCAGCGGCTGGATGCGCCCGCAGGGCGGGCGCGACGAGATCCACCTGTCGCGGCGCGCGCGCCTGCGCCTGCGCCTGCCGAAGCAACGCTTCGATGACGCGCGCGCTCTCGTGGGCGCGACGCTCGACGCCGGCGGCTACGAGATTGCCGTCGGCGCCGCCGCCGTGCATCCGCTCAGCCGCGAGACGACGCTGTTCACGCGCCGCCTGGCGGCGCCCGCGCACGGCGGTGAACACGCCTTCCTCGAACGGGCCGCGTCCCTGTTGCGGCAAAAGGGCATCGTCGCGCGCAAAATGATGAGCGGCCGCCGCCGCGTCGTGCGCGTTCCCGACGGCGACATCGTGGTGTCCAGCCTGATGGTCGGCGGCCTGACGTTCGACGAGACGGTGCGTTTGCAGCAGCAGGGTCTGGGAGACGGACAAAAGCTCGGCTGCGGCATATTCCTGCCGCACAAGAGCATAGAGGCCGTGCGCTGAGCCGCGCACGGCCGGTATAATCCCAAGGGTGTCGCAGCCGCCCCCGTTCCCCCCGGTTTCCCCATGACGGTCGAATTCGCCAAGATGCACGGCCTCGGCAACGACTTCATGGTCGTCGACGCGGTCGCGCGCCCGTTCGAGCCGGACGCCGCGCGCGTGCGCTCGCTGGCCGACCGTCGCACCGGCGTCGGCTTCGATCAGCTGCTGCTGGTCGAGGCGCCGCCCGACGGCGGCGTGGATTTCGGCTACCGCGTGTTCAACGCCGACGGGCGCGAGGTCGCGCAATGCGGCAACGGCGCGCGCTGCTTCGCGCGCTTCGTGCGCGCGCGCGGACTGAGTGAAAAGACGACGCTGCGCGCGCGCACCGCCGAGCGCATAGTCGAGATGCGCGTGCGCGACGACGGCCGCGTCTGCGTCGGCATGGGCGCGCCGGTTTTTGACGCCGCGCGCGTGCCCTTCGCCGGCGACACCGGCGATGATTTTCCGTTCGACGCCGCCGGCCTGCGTTTGCGTTTCGGCGTGGTCGGCTTCGGCAACCCGCACGCGGTGGCCGAGGTCGAGGATCTCGAGGACTGCCCGGTCGCCGAGATCGGCGCGCGCCTGCAAGCGCACGAATGTTTTCCCGCCGGCGTCAACGCCGGCTTCATGCGCCGCGTTGATGAACGCCGTCTGGAATTGCGCGTGTACGAAAGGGGCGTCGGCGAGACCGCGGCCTGCGGCAGCGGCGCCTGCGCCGCGGCCGTGGTCGCCGCCGGCCGCGGCCTGGTCGGGGCGCGCGTCGAGGTGCGCCTGCCGGGCGGCGTGCTCGAGGTCGCGCGCGACGAGGGCGGCGTCGAGCTGACCGGACCGTGCGAGCACGTGTACGACGGGGTGCTGGCGGCATGAGCGCGCAAGGTGCCGACGGCGCGCGGCGCGACGCGGAAGTCGCGCGCTACCTGCGCGAAAACCCCTCCTTTTTCGAGCGCCACGCGGCCCTGCTTGAAAGCCTCGAACTGGGGCGCGTGCGCGACGCGGAAGATGGCGGCGTCAGGATACCGTCGCTCATCGAGAAACAGGTCGCGCTGTTGCGCGGCAAGAACGGCGAGCTGAAGGAGCGGCTCGACGCGCTCATCGAAACCGCGCGCGCCAACGAGAACCTGGGCATCGGCCTGCACCGCCTGTCGCTGAGACTGATGGACGCGGACACGCCGCGCGAGGTCGCCGCCGTGGCGCGCGCCGAACTGCGGCGCCGGCTGCCCGGCAACCAGGTCGTGATCCGGCTGGTGCGCCGCTACGACGCGCAGGACGGCCTGGGTGACGACGGCGGCGACGCCAGGGTCGTGCGCCTGCTGCGCGCGCTGGCCGCGGCCGGCAAGCCCGACTGCGGGCCGTTCGACGACCCGATCAAGCTGTCGTTGTTCGGCCATTTCGCGCGGCGCGTCGCCTCGGCCGTGGTCGCGCCGCTCGCCGGCGGCGACGATTGTTTCGGCCTGCTGGCGCTCGGCAGCGCCGACGGCGACAGTTTCCGCGCCGGCAAGGGCACGATGTTTCTGGTGCAGTACGGCGAACTGATCGGGTGCGCGCTGAAGGCGTGCGCGCGGCGCGAGGGCCTGGTCGCGTGACGCCGCCGCGCGAAGCCTGCCGCCGGTTTCTCGAGATGCTGCGTGGCGAGCGCGGCTACTCGGCGCACACGCTCGACGCGTACGCCCGCGACGTGCGGCGTTTTCTCGGCTACCTCGAGGACGCGCACCTCGAGTGGAACCGCGTCGGCGACGAGCACGTGCGCGAGTACGTGTCGTGGCGCTTCGTGGCGGGCATCGGCGCGCGCACCCTGCAACGCGAGCTGTCGTCGCTGCGGCGCTTTTTCGGCTACTGCGTCGAGCATGGCCTTGCGCCGCGCAATCCGGCCGAGACGGTCACGCCGCCGCGCGCGGACAAGCGCCTGCCCGAGACGCTGAGCGTGGATCAGATCACGCGCCTGCTAGACGGCGCCGCCGCCGCCGGCGACGCGCTGGCGGTGCGCGATCTTGCGATGGTCGAGCTTGCGTATTCCTCGGGGCTGCGCCTGGCGGAACTGGTGTCGCTGAACGTGGACGACCTCGACCTCGACGCCGGCCTGGTGCGCGTAACTGGCAAAGGCTCGAAACAGCGCGAGACGCCGGTCGGCGCGCGCGCGGTGGACGCCGTACGCGGGTGGCTGCGCGCGCGCGCCGATTGCGCGGGCGCCGCCGAACCGGCGCTGTTCACGGCCCGCCACGGCGGGCGCATAGGCGCGCGCGCGGTGCAGATACGCATGCGCCTGTTCGCGCGCCGCCACGGTCTGGCGCGGCGCCTGCACCCGCACATGCTGCGCCACTCGTTCGCAAGCCACGTGCTCGAATCGTCCGGCGATCTGCGCGCGGTGCAGGAACTGCTGGGTCACGCCGACGTCGGCACGACGCAGGTATATACCCACCTGGATTTTCAGCATCTCGCCGGGGTATATGACCGCGCACACCCGCGCGCGCGCAAACGGCGATGACGTGGACGGCGGCCGGCCCGTTTCTTTGTGCGCGCCGGTCGGCCCTTTGCCGACTGGCTTTTTACCGTTCGTCGGCCAAAGCGTGCCTTTTGTTCCGGTTGTGGTTATGCTGCCCTTTGCCGACGGCACAGTGGTTTTCTTTTTTGCGCGAGCAACAAGGAGAACCGCAATGCGAAAAACAATGACAAAAGAAACACCGACAAACCCGCAAACGGGGCAACTGGAGGCGTCCTCGGTGAACTGGAACGAACCGGTCACACGCGGCCGGTTTGAAAACGCCATGACCGCCGTTCACGGTGACCTGGCTTCGCTTCATTCCGAGATGGACGCGCTGCGTTCCGAAATGGACGCGCTGCGTTCCGAGATGGGCGTGTTGCATTCCGAGATGGACGCGCTGCGTTCCGAGATGGGCGTGTTGCGTTCCGAGATGGACGCGCTGCGTTCCGAGATGGACGTGCTGCGTTCCGAGATGGACGCGCTGCGTTCCGAGATGGGCGTGTTGCATTCCGAGATGGACGCGCTGCGTTCCGAGATGGGCGTGTTGCATTCCGAGATGGACGCGCTGCGTTCCGAGATGGGCGTGCTGCGTTCCGAGGTGCGCGCCGACGGGGTGGCCCTGCGCGCCGATCTCGAAAGACAGATCATGGGCGTGGAGCTGCGTCTCGACCGGAGAATATCCGACCTGGAGTCGCGGATAATCCGGTGGAACGTGATGACGCTGATTGCCTTCATCGGCACCGTCGTCGCCGCCGCGGCCTACGTTTCGAACCTGCCGATCTGACACGGGGATTTTTGCGCTGCGTATATAATCCCCTCGATGGAGACCTTCCACGGTACTACGGTTTTGTCGGTGCGCGGCGACGGTTGCGTCGTCATGGGTGGCGACGGCCAGGTCTCGATGGGGGACACGGTGGTCAAACGCAACGCGCGCAAGGTGCGACGGCTGTACGGCGACCGCGTGCTGGCCGGCTTTGCCGGCGGCACCGCCGATGCTTTTACGCTGTTCGAGCGCTTCGAGAACAAGTTGCAGGAGTACGGCGGGCAGTTGATGCGCGCCGCGGTCGAGTTGGCGAAGGACTGGCGTACCGACCGCAGCCTGCGCCGCCTGGAGGCGTTGCTTGCGGTCGCCGACGAGGCGTCGTCGCTGATAGTCTCCGGCACCGGCGACGTCATCGAACCGGAAGACAATCTGATTGCGATAGGTTCGGGCGGTAATTACGCGCGCGCCGCGGCGCACGCGCTGCTGCGGCATTCGACGCTCGACGCCGAAGCCGTGGTGCGCGAGTCGCTGCTGATAGCCGCCGACATCTGCATCTACACCAACGGCGAACTGGTCGTCGAACGGCTGTAGCCGCGTCCAAAAACAAACGAGATCATCTAGGAGAGCATCGTGTCGGTCATGACGCCCAGGGAAATCGTGCAGGAGCTCGACAAGCACATCATCGGGCAGGACGACGCCAAGCGCGCGGTCGCAATCGCGCTGCGCAATCGCTGGCGCAGGATGCAGCTGGAGCGGCATCTGCGCGACGAGATCACGCCGAAAAACATCCTGATGATGGGGCCGACCGGCGTCGGCAAGACCGAGATCGCAAGGCGCCTGGCGCGCCTCGCCGACGCGCCGTTCATCAAGGTCGAGGCGACGAAGTTCACCGAGGTCGGCTACGTCGGGCGCGACGTCGAGTCCATCGTCCGCGACCTGGCCGACGTCGCGGTCAAGGACGCGCGCGAGCACGCCAACCGCAGGAATTCGCACCGCGCCCAGGATTTGGCCGAGGAGCGGGTGCTCGACGCGCTGATGGAGCAGAATCCGCGCCATGGTCGGCGCGACGACGACGACGCGCGCCAGCGGTTGCGCGCGCGCCTGCGCGAGGGCGATCTCGACGACGCCGACTTGAAGATAGACGTGGGCGCCACGTCGGTCAACGTCGAGGTCATGTCGCCGCCCGGCGCCGAGGCCATCTCGCAGCAGATCCAGAAGGTCTTCAAGAGCCTCGGCGGCGAGCACAAGCAGGAACGGCGCATGAGCGTCGCCAACGCGCTGAAGGCCCTGGCCCAGGAAGAGGCCGAAAAAATGGTCAACGACGACGAGCTGCAAGCGGCCGCGGTCGAAAACGTCGAGCAGCGGGGCATCGTGTTCCTGGACGAGCTCGACAAACTCGCAAAGCGCGACCACGGCGTCGGCGGCGAGGTCTCGCGCGAGGGCGTGCAGCGCGACCTGTTGCCGTTGATAGAGGGCAGCACCGTCAGCACCAAATACGGCATGATCAAGACCGACCACGTGTTGTTCATCGCCTCGGGCGCGTTCCATTTCTCGAAGCCGTCCGACCTGATACCCGAATTGCAGGGGCGCCTGCCGATCCGCGTCGAGCTGGGGCCGCTGGACGCCGCCGCGTTCGTGCGCATCCTGGTCGAGCCGGACGTGTCGCTGATCCGGCAGTACCGCGAGTTGCTCGGCACCGAGGACCTGGCCATCGAGTTCACCGACGAGGCCGTGGAGACGATTGCCGCCATCGCCTACGACATCAACCAGCACACCGAGAACATCGGCGCGCGCCGCCTGCACACGGTGATGGAGCGCCTGCTCGAGGAGGCTTCGTTCGCGGCCCCCGACAACAGCGGCGGCAAACTGGTGGTGGACGTGGACTACGTCAACCGGCGCTTGGCGGACCTCGCTCGCGACCGCGATTTGAGCCGCTACATACTGTGATCGGAGCGTCGCGATGAGCACCGTGCAACCGTCGGAGATCCACCTGCACCGCGCGTCGCGCGTGCTCGAGCTGACTTTCGAGGACGGGCGCAACTTCAAGCTGACGTGCGAATACCTGCGCGTCCATTCGCCGTCGGCCGAGGTCGCCGGGCACGGGCCGGGGCAGGAGGTGTTGCAGGTCGGCAAGGAGGACGTCGCGATCGTCGCGGTCGAGCCGGTCGGCCATTACGCGGTGAAGCTTGCGTTCGACGACGGCCACGACAGCGGCATCTACACCTGGGATTATCTCTACCGGCTCGGCGTCGAGCACGACGCGCGCTGGCGGCGTTATCTCGAGCGCTTGCGCGAGGCCGGCCACCGGCGCAAGGAACACCGGCTGAATTGAGCGCCGCGCCGTCGCGCGCCTCGGGATGGAACGCAAAACCACGCACTTCGGCTACCGCACGGTCGGCCTCGCCGAGAAGGGCAGGCTGGTCGCGGGCGTGTTCGACTCGGTCGCGCACCGCTACGATCTGATGAACGACCTGATGTCGTTCGGCGCGCACCGGGCGTGGAAACGTTTCGCCGCGGCGGTCGCGGGCGTGCGCCCGGGACAGCGCGTTCTCGACCTCGCCGGCGGCACCGGCGACGTCGCCCTGAGGATGCGCAAACGTCTCGGCGAGCGCGGCGAACTCGTCGTCGCCGACGTCAACGGGGCGATGCTGCGGCGCGCGCGCGCGCGCCTGCTCGACGCCGGCGTCGCCGCGCCCGGCTGCGTGCGCTGCGACGCCGAGAATCTGCCGTTCGCCGACGACCGTTTCGACTGCGTGATGATGGCCTTCGGGCTGCGCAACGTCACGCGCAAGGACGCCGCGATGGCCTCGGTGCACCGCGTGCTGAAACCGGGCGGACGCTTCGTCGTGCTCGATTTCTCGAGACCGTCGCCGGCGCTGCGCGCCGCCTACGACTGGTATTCGTTCCGCGTGATCCCGCTGCTCGGGCGCGTCGTCGCCGGCGACGAGGGTAGCTACCGCTACCTGGTCGAGTCCATCCGCAGGCATCCCGATCAGCGCGAGTTGGGCGAGCGCATAACGCGCGCCGGTTTCGCGGACTGCCGCTGTTTCAACCTGGCCGGCGGCATCGCCTCGGTGCACCGGGCTTTCAAGCTCTGAAGGTCGCGATGCAGGATTCACCGCTCGCCGCGCTGGTCGGCAAAGCCGTCAACCGCATGCTGCGAGCCGACCCCGAGGTCGCCGCCCGCCTCGGCGCGATGCGCGGCAAGGTCATCGCGGTGTGCGTGACCACGTTCGGACGGACGCTCTATTTTCTGCCCGGGGAGGACTCGGTGACGGTCGCCGCCGAATGCGAGCGCGAACCGGATACCTGGGTGCGTGGCGGCGTCGTGGATTTGTTCAAGCTGTCCTTCGCCGGGCGCGCGCCGCGGCGTGCCGCGGCGCGCGCCGAGATCCGCGGCGACGTCGCGCTCGGCCAGGAGTTTCAGAAAGTATTCCGGGATCTCGAGTTCGACTGGGAGGAGCTGCCGGCGGCGTGGTTCGGCGACGCCTGCGCGCACGGGCTGGGGCGCGGTGCGCGCGCCGCCGCCGCCTGGCTGGAGCGCTCGCTCGATTCGCTCGCCGACAGCGGCGGCGAGTACCTGCGCGAGGAGCTGCGCGCGACGCCCGACGCGCGCGAGTTGCGCGAGTTCATCGAGGGCGTGGACGAGTTGCGCGACGCGCTCGAGCGGCTGGAGGCGCGGGTGCGCGCGCTCCGATTGCGCGCCGATTGAGGCACCGGTGGGGACGTGAGGTCGTTGTCCATAATCGGCCGCCTGTTCGTCATCCAGTGGACGTTGATCAGGCACGGCTTGGACGAGATCGTCCTTGCGGTTCACTTTTTGCGCCCGGTGCATTTCGTCTTCTATCTGCTGCCGTGGAACTGGTCCCGGAAAAGACGCGCCGCGCGCCGCCCGCTGGCGGTGCGCCTGCGCCTGGCGCTCGAGGATCTGGGGCCGATCTTCGTCAAGTTCGGGCAGACGCTGTCGACGCGCCCCGATCTGCTGCCGGCCGACGTCATCGCCGAACTTGCGAAACTCCAGGACGAAGTGCCGCCGTTTCCGGGCCGTCAGGCATCGGCCATCGTCGAGCGCTCGCTCGGCAGGGGCATAGGCGACTTGTTCGCGTCCTTCGACGAGACGCCGATGGCGTCGGCTTCGGTGGCGCAGGTGCACGCGGCGACGCTTGCGGACGGCGAGGACGTCGTCGTCAAGGTGTTGCGCCCCGACGTCGAAAAACTGATCCGCCGCGACGTCGCCGTACTGAAGATGATGGCGGCGTTGGCGCGGCGCTACTGGTCGGAGGGGCGGCGCCTGCGCGTCGTCGAGGTCGTCGGGGAATACGAGAAGACGATACTCGCCGAACTCGACCTGTTGCGCGAGGCCGCCAACGCCGGCCAGCTGCGCCGCAACTTCGAGGACTCGCCGTTGATGTACGTGCCGCGCGTGCACTGGGAATACTGCCGCCGCGACGTCATGGTCATGGAGCGGATTTACGGCGTTGCGGTCAACGACGTCGCAAGCCTGAAGGACGCCGGCGTTGACCTGAGGCAGCTCGCCGCGATCGGCGTCGAGATTTTTTTCACCCAGGTGTTTCGCGACAACTTCTTCCACGCCGACATGCACCCCGGCAACATCTTCGTGTCGGTCGAGAACCCCGAGGCGCCGCGCTATCTGGGCGTCGACTTCGGCATCGTCGGCGCGCTCGCGGTCGAGGACCAGCGCTATCTGGCCGAGAATTTCCTGGCCTTCTTCAACCACGACTACCGCCGCGTCGCCGAGCTGCACGTCGACTCGGGCTGGGTGCCGCCCGACACCCGCATAGACGAGCTGGAGTCGGCGATACGCACCGTGTGCGAACCGATCTTTCAACAACCGCTCAGCCGCATTTCGTTCGGCGCGTTGTTGCTGCGGCTGTTTCAAACGGCGCGTCAGTTTCACATGGAGGTGCAGCCGCAGCTGGTGCTGCTGCAAAAGACGCTGCTCAACGTCGAGGGGCTGGGACGCCAGCTGTATCCCGACCTCAACCTGTGGGACACCGCCAAGCCTTTTCTGGAGCGCTGGATGGCGCAGCGCCGGAGTCCGCGCGCGCTGCTCAAAAAACTGCGTCGCGAACTGCCCGTCTTGGCCGAGCGCGCGCCCGAGATGCTCGAGGCGCTGGGGCGCGGGCGGGCGTCGTTCGACGCCCGTCGCCGCGACGCGCAAATCGAGACCGTCCAGCGCGAGCTGCGCGCGTTGCGCCGCGGTCTGACGACGGTGCTCGCCGTCGGCATCGTGCTGATCGTCGTCGCCGTGGTGCTTTTCTGAGAGGCGCGCGAGGCGCGGGCCGGCGAATGCTGATCGGCGAAGAGCGGTTCGGCGACGCGCGGGCGTCCGACGCGCAAGACTTGTTGCGGCGGCTGAACGACGAGCAGCGCGTCGCGGTCACCAGTGCCCCGCTGCCGGTGCTGGTGCTGGCCGGTGCCGGCAGCGGCAAGACGCGCGTGCTGACGCACCGCATCGCGTGGCTGTGCCGTAGCGAGAACCTGTCGCCGTACAGCATCGTCGCGGTGACCTTCACCAACAAGGCGGCGCAGGAAATGCGCGCGCGCGTCGAAAGCCTGCTCGATTATCCGGTCTCGGGCATGTGGCTCGGCACCTTTCACGGATTGTGCCACCGCTTTTTGCGCCTGCACCACGGCGACGCCGGGCTGCCGCGCACTTTCCAGGTGCTCGACGCGCAGGATCAGCGCCGCCTGATCAAGCGCGTGACGCAGGCGCTCGGTCTGGACGAGGCGCATTGGCCGGCGCGCCGGACGCAGTGGTTCATCAACGACTGCAAGGAGAGGGGCATGCGCGCGTCGTCGGTGCAGGAACCCGGTGACGACGCGAACCTCGTGCAACTGCTGCGCGTCTACACCGCCTACGAGCGGGACTGCCGGCGCCTGGGCCTGGTGGACTTCGCCGAACTGCTGCTGTGCGCGCTCGAACTGCTGCGCGACAACGCCGACCTGCTGCGCCACTACCGCGCGCGCTTTCGCCACCTCCTGGTGGATGAATTCCAGGACACCAACAAGCTCCAGTACGCGCTGATCCGGGTGCTCGCCGGCGACGAGATTCCGGTGTTCGCGGTCGGCGACGACGACCAGTCCATCTACGGCTGGCGCGGCGCGCGCGTCGAAAACGTCCGCAACTTCGTCAAGGATTTTCCGCGCGCCGCCACCTTTCGCCTGGAGCGCAATTACCGCTCGACCGCGACCATACTCGACGCCGCCAACGCGCTGATTGATCACAACCGCGGGCGCCTGGGCAAGTCGCTGTGGACCGACGGCGACGCCGGCGCCTCGATTGTCGTGTTCGCCGCGTTCAACGAGCGCGAGGAGGCGGCCTTCGTCGTCGACCGCGTCCGCGCCTGGGCCGGGCGCGAGCGGCGCTACGATGAGATCGCGGTGCTCTACCGTTCCAACGCGCAGTCGCGCGTCATCGAAAGCGCGCTGATCGCCGAGGACCTTCCGTACCGCATCTACGGCGGTCTGCGTTTCTTCGAGCGCGCCGTGGTCAAGAACGCGCTCGCCTACCTGCGCCTGATGATGAACCGGCGCGACGATCCGTCGTTCGAGCGCGTCGTCAACTTCCCGCCGCGCGGCATCGGTGAGCGCACGCTCGGCGAAATCCGCGCGTGTGCGGGTGCGCGCAAATGCAGCCTGTGGGACGCCGGGATCGAACTGCTCAAGGGCAAGGAACTCGCGGCGCGCGCCGCCAACGCACTGCGCGGTTTTTACGATTTGCTGGAAAACCTGGCTGGCGATGGCGCGCCCCCGTCGCTGCCGGAGATGGCCGCGCGCGTCGCCGAGCTGCTGACCGCGCATTACCGCAAGGACAAGAGCGAGGCGGCGTTGTCCAGCGTCGAGAACCTCGAGGAGTTCACGGCTGCTGCGCGCGACTACGAGCGCGCGTGGCGCGACGAAGGTGACGAGGAGCTGGCCGTCGTGGATGCGTTCCTCGCGCACGCCGCGCTCGAGGCGGGCGAGGGACAGGGCCGCGCCGATCAGGACTGCGTGCAGCTGATGACGCTGCATTCGGCCAAGGGCCTGGAGTTTCCGTCGGTCGTCATCGTCGGGCTTGAGGAGGGCCTGTTTCCACACGAGCGCGCATCGGCAAACGAGACCGACCTCGAGGAGGAGCGCCGCCTGTGCTACGTCGGCATCACGCGCGCCAGGGAGGAGTTGGCGATGTCCTTCGCCGAGACCCGCAACCGCGGCTACGGCGCGACCACGATCAACGAACCCTCGCGCTTTCTCGGCGAAATCCCGAGGGAACTGATCGAGGAAGTGCGCCCGCGCCTGCACGTCACGCGCCCGCCGCGCACCCGTGGCGCCGCGCCGGCGCGCGCGTCGGGTATCCGCCCCGGCCAGTCGGTCGAGCACAAGACTTTCGGCACGGGCGTCGTCATCGCCTGCGAAGGCGCCGGCGACCACGCCCGCGCCCAGGTCAAGTTCGAGCGCGCCGGCACCAAGTGGCTGATACTGATGCTCGCCGACCTGAAAGTCGTCTGAGCGGACGCCTATCCGTCAGCGAACTATGGCCAATATACTGGCCAACATGCTGCCGGCTACGCCGGCAAAGATAGCGGTGGTGGCCAGAAGCATCCTGATTTGGGATTTGGCGATATAGTCTTTGAGTTCGTCGTGGCGCTTGCCGATTTCCTCCATGAGTTCGGCGCGCAAGTGGACGATGTCCTTGTCGAGTCTGGCGATGTGCGCCATGAGTTCGGCGTATCGCTTATCGGAATCCTCTTTGAGTTCGGCGTATCGCTTATCGGAATCCTCTTTGAGTTCGGCGTATCGCTTATCGGAATCCTCTTTGAGTTTGGCGAGTTGCTTGCCGATTTCCTCTATGAGTTCGGCGCGCAAGCGGACTATGTCCTTGTCGAGTCTGGCGATGTGCGCCATGAGTTCGGCGTATCGCTTATCGGAATCCTCTTTGAGTTTGGCGTGTTGCTCGCCGAATTCCTCTTTGAGTTTGGCGCGCAAGTTGGCGCTGTCCTGTTTGAGTTCGGCGCGCAAGTTGACGATGTCTTTGTCGAGTCTGGCGATGCTCGCGATGAGTTCGACGCGCAGGTCCTTTATGTCTCCCCTGAGCTCGCCATGCAGCCCGACGAACTTCTTTTCAAGTTCGTCCGAGCTCCGTTTGTGCTCGCCTCGCGTAATGGGTGCCCCCCATTCGATCTCTTGCGGCAAGGCTTCCCGCACTGCTTCGTTGTGTTTTTCCGTCATTGTATTCTCCGGTTAATCGTTGCAGAAAACCGGGTTATACGTGCGCTTCGATCAGGCATGGCCCGCGCGCCGACCAAAGGTAGCATTTGGCCGACGAATGACGAAAGCGACGGTGGCTCGATGGTCATTGACTCTTTCTCAGGTCGTGTGTCCGACGGGACGCATGGAGCTTATTATAGGGAATTATGTATCAAAATCTACAGACTTGGCGCGGGAACCGTTGTGCCGGTCGTGCTCCAGATTCTGTAGGTTGTTGATACCCGTTTGACGTTCCACCGGATGAGTCTCCCCTCTGGTTTTATCACGCCCAGCAGCCCCATTCCCGGAGGCCAATATGTTCAATGCGGCATTCGCATCCGCATTATCCCGATAACCGCAATCGGTACAAATAAATACCGACTGCGTCTTCCGATTCTTTTTGTCCACGTGCCTGCACTTGTTGCACGTCTGACTCGTATATGCAGGATCTACGTAGTTCGTATTCGTCTTATAATCCAGACACTGGTGAAACTTGCCCCAGCATGACGCCAGGATCGCTCGGTTCAGTCCGGCCTTCGCACGGACTTTCGTTCCAGGATTTTCCTTCGTGCCCTGGGCGCTTCTTGTCATGCCCCGATTGTTCCACTTCTCCAAATGAACCAGAGAATACCCGTCGGCCACTTCCCTCGATACGCCATGACACCAATTCCGTCTGGCATGGCGCAACGTGGCCTGCGCTCTTTGGTGAAGCAACCGTGCGCGTAGCCATCGGTTCGACGCCTTGATCCCCTTCTTGCGGTTCGGCCCCTGACGCCTCGCCATCATCCTCTGATAATGCTTGACGCGCCGCTCATGCCTTGCCGTATTCGGCATACGATACATTATCGAATTGTCCTATGAACTTTCATCACCAGACATCATGTCATATTCCTATGCGAATTCAATTACTTCACAATCATTCTGTAGATTTTGATACATAATTCCCTATATAATCACCGGTAGTTTCTCCCCATAGGAGCACCCCGTGAAACGACGACAATTCCTTCACCGCGCCGCCGCCGGCGCGTTGCTCGGCGCGCCGCTTGCCGGCTGCGAGCGCGAGCAGCGGCAACCAGACACGGCCGTGGTCGCGCCCGCGCCCGAGACCGTCCGTTGGAAGATGGTCACGGCGTGGCCGAAGAATTTTCCCGGTCTCGGCACCGGCGCCGAGCACCTGGCGCGGCTGATCTCGCGCACCTCGGGCGGCAGGATGGAAGTCAAGGTCTATGGCGCCGGCGAACTGGTGCCGGCGTTCGAGGCGTTCGACGCGGTGCGTGGCGGCGTCGCGCAGATGGGGCACGCCAGCGCCTATTACTGGCAGGGGAAAGACCCGGCGTTCAATTTCTTCTCGACCGTGCCTTTCGGCATGAACGCGCTGGAGATGAACGCGTGGCTCTACAAGGGCGGCGGCCTCGAACTGTGGCGGGAGGCGTACGCGCCGTTCGGTCTGATGCCGTTGCCGGCCGGCAATTCGGGCATGCAGATGGGCGGGTGGTTCAACCGCGAGATCAACGGCGTCGCCGACCTCAGGGGGCTCAAGATGCGCATCCCGGGTCTCGGCGGCAAAGTGTTGGAGCGCGCCGGCGGCGTCGCCGTGGCGCTGCCGGGCGGCGAGTTGTTCACGGCCATGCAGACCGGGGCCATAGACGCGACCGAATGGACCAACCCGTACAACGACCTGGCGTTCGGCTTGCACAAGGTCGCCAGGTACTACTACTACCCCGGATGGCACGAGCCGGGCACGACGATAGAGTGCTTCGTCAACCGCGCCGCGTTCGACCAGTTGCCGCCGGACTTGCGCGCGGTCGTGCGCCGCGCCTGCGAGGCCGCCAACCAGGACATGCTGGCAGATTACACGGCGCGCAATTTCGGCGCGTTGCGGGTGCTGCGCGACGAGCACGGCGTGCACCTGCGCGCGTTTCCCGCCGACGTGCTCGCGCGTTTCCGCGAGTTGTCCGCCGAGGTGGTCGAGGAGGTCGCGGGCGCCAACGATCTGGCGCGGCGCACCTATGCTTCCTACCGCGAGTTTCTGGCGGGCGTCGGCGGCTGGAACCGGATCTCGGAGGAGGCGTATTTCGACGTCCGGCGTCAATGAGCGGGGCCAGTCCGCGCGCGGGAAGCGCGCTGGCCCACGTCCTCGCCGTGCCGGTCTCTGCTCTCGGTCGGTGCGCGCGCGGGAAGCGCGTCGCCGCGTCAGCGCAGCAGCACCGACGGTAGCCACGTCGCCGCCTGCGGCCACAGCGCGAGCGCCAGCAGCGCCAGCAGTTGCAGGCCGATGAACGGCGCCACCCCCTTATAGATGTGCCGCGTCTGTAGCGCGCGCGGCGCGACCCCGCGCAGATAGAACAGCGAAAACCCGAACGGCGGCGTCAAGAACGACGTTTGCAGGTTGACCGCGATCATGACGCCCAGCCACACCGGGTCGGCGCCCATCGCCAGCAGCACCGGGCCGATTATCGGCACGACGACGAACGTGATCTCGATGAAGTCGAGCACGAAGCCGAGCACGAACATCAGCAGCATGACGACGATCATCGTCGTCACGAAGCCGCCGGCGAGGCCGCCCAGCAGCTCGTGCACGGCGTCGTCGCCGCCGAAGCCGCGAAACACCAGCGAGAACAGCGTCGCCCCGATCAGGATCATGAACACCATGCACGTGATCCTCGCGGTCGCGCGCGCCGACTCGGCCAGTTGCCCCATCGAAAAGCCGCCCTTGGCGACGGCCAGCGACAGCGCGCCGGCGGCGCCGACCGAGGCCGCCTCGGTCGGCGTCGCCGCGCCGCTCAGGATCGAACCGAGCACCACGAAAATCAGCGCCAGCGTCGGCAGCAGCGCCTTGGCAAGGCGCACCCATTCGGCGCGCGCGCGTTTGCCCCATTGTGACGTGCGCGGCGCGCGCGTCGGCGGCGGCATCCATTCGGGTTTGCACAGCGCGGTTATCAGCAGGTAGGCCGAGTACAACGCGACCAACAGCACGCCGGGCACGACGGCGCCGGCGAACAGGTCGGCGACCGATACCGCATCGGGCGCGAACACGCCCTGTTTCAGTTGCGCCTGCTGGTAGGCCGAGGAGATGACGTCGCCCAACAGCACCAGCACGATCGAAGGCGGGATGATCTGCCCCAACGTGCCGGCCGCGCAGACGGTGCCGCACGCGACGGCCGGATGGTAGCCGCGCTTGAGCATCGCCGGCAGCGACAGCAGCCCCATCGTCGTCACCGTCGCGCCGACGATGCCGGTGCTAGCCGCCAGCAGGGCGCCGATGAGCACCACCGACACGCCGAGTCCGCCGGCGGCGCGTTTCATCAGGTCGGCGCCGGCCAGCAGCAGATCGTCGGCGAGGCGGCTTTTTTGCAGCACCGTGCCCATGAACACGAACACCGGCACCGCGATCAGCGTCTCGTTGGTGAGAATGCCGAAGATGCGGCTCGGGATCGCGTGCAGCAGGCTCGGTTCGAACGCGCCCGTCAGCGTGCCGAGCAGCGCGAACGCCAGGGCCACGCCGGCCAGCGTGAACGCGACCGGGTAGCCGGCCATGACGGCGATGATCACCGCCGCAAACAGCAGCAGCGCCATCGCCCTACCGACGCAGCTCGCGCCATCCGCTCCGGATGCGCGCGAGCGCCTGCGCGACCAACGCCGCCGCCATCAGCGGGATCAGCGTCTTCAGCAAAAACACGCCCGGCAGCCCGGATATTTCCGGCGATCTCTCGAGCACCTTCCACGAGATTATCACGTAGTCCCAGCTATGGTAGAGAATCGCGGCCGCGGTCGGCAGCAGCAGCAGCGCGTCGCCCGCAACGTTGACTACAAGGCGCGCGCGCGGCGTCATCCGGTTGTAGAGAACGTCGACGCGCACGTGCGCGTCGCGCGCCAGCGTGTAGCCCATGCACAGCGCGATCACGGCGGCGTGCAGATAGGTGATGCTCTCCTGCAAATCCACGCGCCCGTATTGAAAACCGTAGCGCAGCACGACGACCGCGAACGCGACCGCGGCCATGACCGGAACCAGCCACGCCACGGCGCGACCGATGCGCACGTTCATCCTCGCGTCGTCGCCAGCGGCGGCGCCCCGGCGCGGCAGTCGAGCAGGATGCTCTTGAACACGTCGGGGTTCTTGACGTGGGTGATCGCGCCGGCGCGCGGCTGCGCGCGGTCGCGCAGCCGCGACAGCCAGAAGCGCAGCGCGGCGCGGCGCAGCACGTCGGGCCACGCGCGCGCCTCGGCCGGCGTCAGCGCGCGGCGTTCGTGGTAGCCCCGGATCAGCGCCGCGTAGCGTCCGCGCGAAACACCGCCGTCGTCGCGCCGGCACCAGTCGTTGACGGCGACCGCGACGTCGTACAGCAGGTGCCCCTCGCACGCGTAATAAAAGTCAATCAGCCCGCTCAGGCGGGCGCCGTCGAACAGCACGTTGTCGCGGAACAGATCGGCGTGGATCGTGCCGCCCGGCAGCGTCGGCCACGCGCGCGCCGCGCGCGCCTGGTGCTCGATCTCCGAGTGCAGCAACGCCCGGTCGTCGGCGTCCAGAACCGGCGCGAGCCGCCGCTGCTGTTCGTGGAACCAGTCCAGGTCCCGGCCGTCGGGGCGCCGCCGGCGGAAGGTGCGCGCCGCCGCGTGCAGGCGCGCCAGCGCGCCGCCCACCTGCTCGCAGTGCGCGGTGCCGGCGGCGGCGACCGTGCGCCCGCGCAGGCGCGTGATCAGCGCCGCCGGCTTGTTCTTCAGCCGTTGCAGATACTCGCCGCGCGCGTCGGCCACCGGATGCGGGCACGGCAGGCCGGCGTCGGCGACGTGCGCCATCAGTTCGAGAAAGTAGGGCAGCTCGTCGTACGCGAGCCACTCGAATAACGTCAGCACGTAGGAGCCGCACCGGGCCTCCACGAAATAATTCGTGTTCTCAATGCCTTCGCCTATGCCCTCGAACGAGACCAGCGCGCCGCACCGATAGCGTTCGAGGAAACGCTCCAGTTCGGCGCCGGAGATATTGGTATATACCGACATCAATTTTCGGGGTGGGGCGGGAGTCCCAAATTATAACCGACCCCCCGGTCTCCATCGCCCCCCCCCCGTGCTGAGCGGCTTTCGGGGATTCGTCGCTGTACTCTGGTTCGCGTCCATGATCGCCGGACTGGGCGGACGAAGGTGTTTGTGGCCGTCGTCGCTATTATTGCCGGCGCAGGCGGCAGTATGGGGGCGGTTTTCTCAGATCTGGCCTGGTGACGGGGGTCCCAGCGCGCCTGGGCGGGGCACGCCCCGGGGCGGCGGGGCGCCCCGTTGACCTTGCCGGCCTTATACATCAGTAAGGGAATGCCCCCACGGCGTTCCCGACCAAGGACTTCTCCCTCTGGGAGAGGGTTGTTGAAGGTTGTTGCAGAACCTGGCACCCTCACCCGGCCTTCGGCCAGTCTTCCTTGGCCACCCTCTCCTAGGGGGAGAGGGTTTGGTTTGTGGGCTGCGGCTATCCTCTCCCGGAGAGGGAGGGTTTGTGGGCTGCGGCTATCCTTTGTCTTCAGATGCCGGTGGGCATGGCAAAAAGCGCCGTGAAAATGGCCACGATAATGGCGACCGTCGAAAAGCCTATGGTAAGCACTGTATATTTCAGGTTCGTGGCCATCTTCTCGTTGATCTCACCTCTGAGAAGCGCTATCTGCGCGTCGGTATGGGCCATGACCCGCGCCTCCAGTGCGGCCAGTTCGGACCTGGTCACCATATTCTGCCTGAGTTCGACCAACTCGGCCTTGATTTCCATGACCTGTGCCTCCAGTGCGGCCAGTTCGGCCTTGGTCGCCATATGGGTCGCCATGTGCTGCCTGAGCTCGGCCAATTCGGCCTTGATCGCCAGAAATTGCGCGTCGAATTCGGCCCTGATCGCCAGGAGTTGCGCTTCGACTTCGGCCTTGGTCGCCAGATGCTGGACGGCCTCGGCAATCGAATCGCGCAGCAGTTGTATCAGGGCCTCGGCCTGCTTCCGGCTCATGTCGGTGCGCTCCAGGGTATGGACACTGTCTATCACGCTTGTTGTGTGGGGCATTTCCGCTCCTCCTTCCGGTTGAAAGAGGGGCGTTGTAACGCGCCTCCCGGAGCATAGCATGAATCATCGGACCAACGGTAGCATATGGCCGACGAACGACTTTTTCCGACGAAATGACGTTCCCTGTATAGGGCCGGAAAGGGGTATACTGCGCCCAAATACGTGTCTCTTTCCTGCATCATCTTGCGCGTTTGCAGCGGGGGCCGGAAAGGGGTATACTGCGCCCCCTTTACTTCCCCCGATCATTCGTGTTTGTCCTTGCCGAGGGCGTTCCATATGGTGGCACAGCGACGGGGGTGGTCGCAAAGAAGGCCCGACTGTGTTTTGCTGGAGAAAATGTTCACCGTTGTTGACCGTATAAACGGCGCGAGGCGCGCGCGCGCGTCGGCCCACTTCGGTTTGCCTTTCTCGCTGGCTTGTGCGGTGCTGGTCGCATCGCTGGTCGGGACGGCGGTGCATGCTCAGCAGGCGGGCAAGTACGACGCGGACGAAGACGGTCTGATTGATATAGACAGCCTGGAGAAGCTGAACGCGGTACGCTACGACCTGGACGGCGACGGGCGGGCCGACAACGGCGCAGACAACCAGAACTACGCGCGGGCTTTTCCCAACCCGCAAAGTACCCCGCACATGGGCTGCCCGGCGGGCAACTGCATCGGCTACGAACTGACGGCCGACCTGGACTTCGCCGGGTCGCGCTGGAGCAAGGCGAGCAGCACCGAGGGTTGGGCTCCGATCGGCGATACTGGTAATTCCCTAGTCATTGACAGGCTGTTTCGAACAAACTTCCGCGGCAACGGCCACACTATTTCCAACATGTACATCAATCGTCCGACTGAGAACGTCGGTTTGTTCGCAGGCATCGCAAACGATACTAGGAATGGAATCGTCGTGGAAGGAGTCGGTCTGGTCAACGTGGACGTGATGGGATCAATAAGGGCGGGGGGGATTATGTCAGCCTTTGCCCAAGGTGCTAGTGCAGGTGGCAGTGTTTCGATCCTCTCTGCTTGTTACGTTACCGGTTCCGTCCGAAGCCAAGGAGGAGCAGGCTCCTCGAGAGGTGTCGGGGGCTTGATAGGCTCAGTACTCTCTAATGTACAAGCCCCTCTCCTGATCAGAAACAGTTACGCGATAGCTTCTGTCGGTGTCGGCGGTGGAAACAACAACTATCATGGTGGTCTGGTGGGTAGTATATTTAGCTATATAACTATTTCCGCCAGTTATGCGGCCGGCCCGGTGGGTGCGGGTGCTCGACGGGGTGGCTTGGTGGGAACTTCCGGTACGGGACAAAACAACAGCAACAGAATCATCTCAAACAGTTACTGGGACCGCGAAGCCACGGGCCAATCAAGCGGTGTGGGCTTTGGTTTCTTAGACGTGAACGGCGGCGTCGCCCAGACCGGCAGACAACTGCGCGCGCCGACCACCTACACCGGCATTTACAGCGGCTGGAACCTCGATCTGAACGGCGTTGCCGGCGGCGACTATCCGTGGGATTTCGGCGACCGCACCCAGTATCCGGTGCTGCGCTACGGGTCGTCGGGCGTCGTCGTGGACACCGCCCGCCAATTTGCGATTCAGCCGCGCGCCTCCAGCGAGAACCGCTTAGCCAGCCTGACCGTGACGCCGGGCTTCCTGGTTCCTTCCTTCAGCGCTGCGACCACGCAATACTCGGTTGCCGTCGTTGACGTGGACAGCGTTACCGTGTCCGCGGCAGCCGCCGACGGGCGCTACCCCCCGGTCATCCGCTCGGCGGCGGGCGACGCCGATGGGGTGCGCGCCGGTCATCAGGTGTCGCCGTTAAGCCCCGGCGCCAGCACCCAGGTAACGATCACGGTCGAGGCCGAGGATTACACGACGCGGGAATACGTCGTCACGATAACGCGAAACGTGCCGCTGGCCGCGCAACTGACCGGTTTGGGCATTGCGTGGGACGACGGCGACGTGCGAGTGACCGAGTCGTTTGACGTTGCCATCGGCGCGACCGAGCACGCCGTCACGGTGCCGCACCGGGCGAGCGTTGTGACGGTGGAGACGGATCTCCAACAAGGCAATCCGCCGCCTGAGATAATGCCGCGCGACGCGCATCCCGGCACCGACGGCCACCAGGTGGAGCTTGGTGAAAACACCGAGACCGTGGTCCATATCGCGGCCATCGGTTCGGACGGCAGCCGGCTGCAATACCGGCTGACAATCACGCGCGAGGCGCCGTCGGACGTTGTGCAGTTGAGCGAGTTGCGCCTTTCGGGGGCCGGTCTGAATCAGTCGCTTGCCGTCGCCGTAACGCGGCACGCTATCAGGGTACCGTTCACGGCCGACGTCGTTACGGTGGTGGCGCGTACCGACGCTGACGTCTACGCGTCGCTCACGATAACGCCGGACGACGAAAACGGCGGCGTCGCCGGCCACCAGGTGATGCTTGTTCCGGGCGTTCCCCGCGTTATCCGTATTACGGTTACGGCCGAAGACCGCGAGACCTTAAGAACCTATAGCATAACCGCGACCCGCGACCTGTCCGCCAATGCGAACCTGCGCAGTTTGCGCGTATCGGCGCCCGGCGTCGGGCCCTTGCCATTGGTCAGATTTACCCCCGAGAACGTGAGATACGACGCGTACGTCTCCCAGGACACCACCGGGGTTACGGTCACCGCGCAGACCGACTACGTCAGCGCGACCAGGGTCATCTCGTGGAACAACGACGCGGGCGAATCGGGCACGGGAGAAGCACGCTTCGGTACGGGCAGCCTGATTACGAACACGGTCGTGGTTACCGCGCATAACGCGCAGGCGAGCAAGACCTACGTCGTAACGGTCGAGAAGAGTGCGTCGCATCTGGCGAATTTGATGATCGTTGATAATCTGACGCCTTCCCGCAACATTGGTTTCAACTTCGCCAACGCGGTAACTACGTACGATTTGAACTTCGGCGAGGTGGTGACCCATCTGCGGGTTACCGCGACGGCCCTCGAAAGAAACGCGACGATCACGATCACCGACGTGCCGGGGACGCAAGGTTTCATCTCGGGCGGAGACGTTGTGGCCACCACCGTCGGTTTGCCCGATGGCTTTCACCGTCGTTCACGCGACAGGCTTGCGGGTGTCCGCAATGCCATGGACAACGTCAACAGCTTCTTTATCACGGTAACGGCGAGCGGCGGTCAGTCGAGCGATTACACCATCAACGCCGTGCGCGCCGACCCCTCTAACGCGCGTTTCGTGTATGAACTGACTTTTTCCCCGGGGCGGCTGGAACCGCCGTTCGCCGCCGACTGGTATGGGAGTAATCGCAGGTATACCGTCCTCCTGGATAGGAACATTGTACAAACGGTGGCAGCTGCTGAATCTCAACGGCAGGGATTTATGACCATAACCATTGATGGTGATCGAAGTACTGCCATTAACGCCTTCCATTCAAGGAATGTGACCTTGCCGATGACTGGAATGACGAGGGAAGTCGTGGTAATCAAGCAAGCTCGGGCCTACTACGTGGACGTAACCCGAGCTCCCTCGAATAACGCCAACCTGTCGGATTTGAGCATTTCGCCGGGGACCTTGGCGCAGACTTTCAACCTCGCGCGCACGATGTACACCGCCACCGTTGATGCTTCGGTGAGAAGTTTGACGGTGTCGGCGACGGCCGCGGATAGCCGTGCCACGGTGGATATCCAACCGGGCGAGACGGTGGATCTTGCGCTTGGTGCGAACGTGATCACGGCCACGGTAACGGCGCAGGACGGGGATACAGAGAGGGCCTACGTCATCACGGTAACGCGGCAAGCGTCGTCGGACGCGGATCTGGCCGAGTTGAGCGTTTCCTCGGGAGTCGGCGTGATGCAACGATTTGATCTTGCCGCGACCACAAAGCACTCCATTGTCGTGCCGTTCACGGTGGGCGTCGTTACGGTTACCGCGGTCGCCCGCGACGACAGAGCCGGGCTGAACGTAACTTCGGACGCCGCCGTCGCCGCCGGCGACGCTTCCGGCTACCGGGTGAATGTTCCGGCGGGTGAGACCATCACCATCACCGTCACGGTTACGGCCGAAGACGGCACCACGAGGAAGAGATACGAAATCAAGGCTATGCGGGAGGCGCCGTCGTCCGACGCGAAGTTGCGCGAGTTGCGCGTGTTTGGAAACGGCGTGAACCGATCGTTTGACGTCGCCGGCACGACGACGAGGCATACCGTTTCGGTGCCGTTCGCGGCAAGCGTCGTGACGGTTACCGCGGTCGCCCGCCGCGGTGGTGCCGACGTGATCATAACTCCCGCCGACGGCGACCGCGACGTTCCCGGCCACCAGGTGGCTCTTGGGGCGGGCGCGGAAACCACGATCAATATCCGGGTTACGGCCGAGGACGGCGTGACGACGCAGGCGTACCGGATCACGGTGGACAGACCGTTGTCGTCGAACGCCGACTTGCAGAGTCTGCGCGTGTCGGCGACCGAGGTCGGCGAGTTGTCCATCGGCACGTTCGACGCCGACACGTTGGCCTACGAGTTGTTCGTCGAGCAGCTGTCGGTCGAGCAGGTCACGGTGTTTGCGACGACCGCCGGTTATGCGGCGACGTTAGACTACTCGTGGACGGACGCGGACGGTGGTTCGGGCGTCGGCACCGAACTGACGCTGTTGCCGGTCGGTGCGACGACGCTGACGATCACGGTGACGGCCCAGGACGGGAGCGAGAAAGAATACACCGTTGCGGTGTCGAAGAGCCGCGGGCGCCTTGCGGACTTGATGGTTTCCGAGGGCACTTTGAACTTCCGCGGCACGCAGGCCGGCTACACGGTGAATGTAGCCAATATCGTAACCAGCCTGCGGGTTACCGCGACGGCCGTCGTCGGCGACACGATGATACGGATCACCGATCCGGCGGGCGACGGTACGATAACGGCGGGCGCCGAGGCGACGACAATCATCGGCCTGCCCGGCGGTTTGCGTCCCGGTTCCAACAGGGTGGAGATCACGGCCACGGGGAGCGACGGCACGAACGGCACCTACACCGTCGACGTCGTGCGCGCTCAGGCTGGCCGTGGGCGTTTGGCCGATTTGAGCGTGCAGGGGTACGTGCTGGTGCCGCCGTTTGCCGGCGACCGCTTCGGGAGCAGGGAAGACCCATACACGGTGCGCGTGCCGCACCGGGTGACAAGCGTCCAGTTCAGGATCACGGCAAGGCCCATTCCGAGTAGCACCCTCTATGATAGCGTTTACTTTTACGATGTCACAGAAGGAAGTCCTAGCCTCCCGTTCGGTTCCCATTTTGGTGGCTTATTCTCGAGCCATGATCAGACCGTTGATAATCTGCAGGTGGGGACGAGGAACCTGCGAATAGACGTGAGTAGTGGCCATCGCAATCCTACTGACAGAAGATACTTCGTGGACGTAATCCGCGCCGGCAGTTCCGACGCCAACCTGTCGGCGTTGGGCATATCGCCGGGAGAACTGGTACCGGCTTTCAGCAGCGCGACCACGGCCTATACAGCCACCGCGGACTCCTCGGTGTCGCGTTTGGCGGTGTCGGCGACCGCCAATGATGCCAATGCCACGGTGCGCATAGAGCCGGGTGAGACGGTGGATCTTGCGCCCGGCGCGAACGTCATCACGGCCACGGTAACGGCGCAGGACGGAGTAACGGAGAAGGCCTACGTCATCACGGTAACGCGCCCGGTGTCGTCGGACGCGGACTTGGCGGAGTTGGGAGTTTCCACGGACAGCGGCGTGATGCAACGGTTCGATCTTGCCGCGGCGACGCAGCACACCGTTCTCGTGCCGTTTCCGGTGGGCATCGTTACGGTTACCGCGGTCGCCCGCGACCGCAGAGCCAGGTTGAGCGTCGTAGCTCCGGCCGACGCCGCCGTTGACGCCGACGGCCACCGAGTGAATCAGCAAGTGAATCTCAGGGCGGGCGCGACGACCACCATCACGATCCGGGTTACGGCCGAGGACGGCACCACGAGGAAGAGATACGAAATCAAGGCTATGCGGGAAGCGGCGTCGTCGGACGCGGACTTGGCGGAGCTGGGGGTTTCCTCAGGGGTCGGCGTGACTCGATTCGACCTTGCCGGCGACACGACGGAGCATGCCATTTCGGTGCCGTTCGCGGCGAGCGTCGTGACGGTTACCGCGGTTGCTCGCCACGCTGGCGCTGACGTGACCATAACCCCCGACGACGCCGACGCGGGCGTTCCCGGCCATCAGGTGAATCTTGTGGCGGGCGTGGAAACCGCGATCAATATCCGGGTGACGGCCGAGGACGGCATGGCGATGCAGGCGTACCGGATCACGGTGGACAGAGCGTTGTCGTCGAACGCCGACTTGCAGAGTCTGCGCGTATCGGCGGCCGGGGTCGGCGAGTTGTCCATCGGCACGTTCGACGCCGACACCTTGGCCTACGAGTTGACCGTCGAGCAGCTTTCGGTCGATCAGGTCACGGTGCTTGCGACGACCGCCGGTTTTGCGGCGACGCTGGACTACTCGTGGGCGGACGCGGACGGTGGAGCGGGCGTCGGCACCGCATTGTCGCTGCTGCCGGTCGGTGCGACGACGCTGACGATCACGGTAACGGCCCAGGACGGGAGCGAGAAAGAATACACCGTTGCGGTGTCGAAGAGCCGCGGGCGCCTTGCGGACTTGATGGTTTCCGCGGGCACCTTGAACTTCCGCGGCACACAGGCCGCCTACACGGTGAATGTAGCCAATATCGTAACCAGCCTGCGGGTTACCGCGACGGCCGTCGCCGGCGACACGATGATACGGATCACCGATCCGGCGGGCGACGGTTCGACGACGGCGAGCGGCGTGGCGGCGACCACGGTCGGTCTGCCCGACGGTTTGCGTTTGGGCGCCAACGCAGTGGGAATCGTGGCGACGGGAAGCGACGGCACACAACAAGCCTACACCGTCAACGTCACGCGCGGGCGCGCGAGTCCCTCGAGATATATCGCCACGATGCGCGTGTCGGAGGGCACGCTGACGCCGCCGTTCGCCACCGACCGGCATGGGGCCGGGAACCTGTACACCGTGCGCGTGCCGCACCGCGTGACGAGCATCCGGTTCATGACCGTGCAGGATCAGCGCACTGCCAGGAACTATAGCCAGCTTTATTATTATGACGTTACAGGAGGAGGCAATGCCCTCTTGGGCGGCCATGGTACGGGCAGCACCAGAGAATACAACCAGGATGTTACTCTGCGAGCGGGGGCCACGAGAAGCCTGCGAATAGACAATGACGTTGGTGGCTTTCAGAGGAACTACTACGTGGACGTAATCCGGGCCGGTTCGCCCGCCGCCAGTCTGTCGGCGCTGGGCGTATCGCCCGGGGAACTGGAGCCGGCTTTCAGCAGCACGACCCTCGTCTATCGTGTGAACGTAACCGATACCGTGGCCAGCGTGGTAGTGACGCCGATGGCCGACGACGGCGACGCCACGGTCGAGATTGACGGGGTGGCGGTAGCCAGAGGTGCTGGCCGCAGCATCTCCATAGGGCGCGGCCTGAGCGTCACCGTCGCGATCGAGGTAACGGCGTCGGACGGGGTTACGACGAACGGCTACACGGTGGTGGTTACGCGCGACGATCTGACGGTCGGGCTGGAATCGTTGTCGGTTACACCGGGGACGCTGGTGCCTGAGTTTGACGGCCAGACGCTTGGTTACACGGTCGAGGTGCCGTATGAGGTAACGCAGGTAACCGTGAGCGGGGCGCCGAGGGGCAGGGCCGAGGTCACCGTCTCCGACGTGGAACGCACCTATGACAACGAGAGTTTTGCCGACGGAACGCAGAATTTGACCCCCGGGGAGACAACGCGCACGACGATAACGGTGACCCGCGACGTGGGCGAGACGGAATATTCCAGGACCTATACCGTGGAGATAACGCGCGTGGCGCCGTCGTCGGATGCGAACCTGTCGGCTTTGGCGCTGTCGGGCGGCGTTGTATTGGAGCCGGCCTTCAGCAGCGCGGTCACCGCCTATAGCGCGAACGTCGTCGAGGAGGTGAGCAGTCTGATGATTGCGGCGACCGCCAGCCACGCCGGTGCTTCGGTAGAGATCGAGCCGGGCGAGACGGTGGAACTCAGTGTCGGCGAGAACGTGGTCACGGCGACGGTAACGGCGCAGGACGGGGTTACGAGCAAAGCCTACGTCGTCACGGTGACGCGGCTTGCGTCGTCGGATGCGAACCTGTCGGCTTTGGCGCTGTCGGACGGTGCCGTATTGGATCCGGCCTTCAGCAGCGCGACCCTCGCCTATAGCGCGAACACAACCGATACCGTGGCCAGCGTGGTAGTGACGCCGATGGCCAACGCCGGCGACGCCACGGTCGAGATTGACGGGATGGCGGTAGCCAGAGGTGCGGGCCGCAGCATTTCCATAGGGCGCGGCCTGAGCGTCACCGTCGCGATCGTGGTAACGGCGCCGGACGGGGTTACGACGAAGGGCTACACGGTGGTGATTACGCGCGACGATCTGACGGTCGGGCTGGAGTCGCTGTCGGTTACACCGGGGACGCTGGTGCCTGAGTTTGACGGCCAGACGCTTGGTTACACGGTCGAGGTGCCGTATGAGGTGGCGCGGGTAACCGTGAACGGAACGCCGAGGGACAGGGCCGAGGTCACCGTCTCCGACGTAGAACGCACCTATGACAACGAGAGTTTTGCCGACGAAACGCAGAATTTGACCCCCGGCGAGACGACGCGCACGACGATAACGGTGACCCGCACGGTGGGCGGGACGGAATATTCGAGGACCTACACCGTGGAGATAACGCGCGTGGTGGCGTCGTCGGATGCGAACCTGTCGGCTTTGGCGCTGTCGGGCGGCGTCGTATTGGATCCGACCTTCAGCAGCGCGGTCACCGCCTATAGCGCGAACGTCGGCGCCGAGGTGCGCAGTCTGATGATTGCGGCGACCGCCAGCCACGCCGGTGCTCAAGTGGAGATCGAGCCGGGCGAGACGGTGGAGCTCGGCGTCGGTGCGCACGTGGTCACGGCGACGGTAACGGCGCAGGACGGGATGACGAGCAAAGCCTACGTCGTCACGGTGACGCGCGCGGCGTCGTCGGACGCGGAGTTGAGCGAATTGGGTATTTCTTCGGAGGTCGGTGTAGTTCGGCTATTTGATCTTGCCGGCGGCATGACGACGCGGCATACCGTCGTCGTGCCGTTTGCGGCGGCCGTTGTGACGGTTACCGCGGTGGTGCGCGACGGTAGTGCCGACGTGGCCATAACGCCCACCGATGCCGACCGCGACCTTGCCGGCCATCAGGTGAATCTTACGGCGGGCGTAGAAACCGAGGTCAATATCATGGTTACGGCCGAGGACGGCGTCACAAGGAAAGCCTACCAGATCACGGTAGAAAGGTTGCGGTCATCGAACGCGGACTTGCGGAGTTTGCGCGTGTCGTCGGTCGAGGAAGGGGAGTATGACATAGGCGAGTTTGACGCGGACAGGTTGTCCTACGGTACGCTCGTCGGGTTGCCGTCCGTGGAGCGGGTTACGGTGTCCGCGACGGCCGCCGGCGTCGGGGCGACGTTGGACTTCTCGTGGGTGGACACAAACGGCGTTATGGGGAGCGGCACCGAAATATCGCTGCCGCGGGTCGGTGCGACGACGCTGACGATCACGGTAACGGCCATGGACGGGACTGACAAAGCGTACACCGTCACGATGTCGAAGAGGCGCGACTATCTTGCGGGCTTGATGGTTTCCGCGGGCGTCTTGAACTTCGACCCCGTGCAGGCCAATTACACGTTGAACGTTGTCGAGACGGTGACCAGCCTGCGGGTCACGGCCACGGCCGTGGCCGCCGACACTTTGATCCGGATCACCGATCCTGTGGGCGACGGTTCGATAACGGCGAGCGGCGGGGCGGCGACGATCATCGGTCTGCCCGGCGGTTTGCGCCACGGTTCCAACAGAGTGGAGATCGCGCTTACCGGGAGCGACGGCACGAGAAACACCTACGTCGTCAACGTCGTGCGCGCTGCCGTCGGGTTCGGGTTTCTTGGTCGTCTCTCCACGTTGGACGTGTCGCAGGGGCACTTGGTGCCGCCGTTTGCCAGTGGTCGCTTGGGGAGCGAGAACCGATACGTCGTGCGTGTGCCGAACCAGGTGACGAGCGTGCGGGTTACGATGGGGCTCAATCCGGATACGGAGGGCGGCGTAGCCTACGATGGAATTCGCTTTTATCAAGGAGATACCTTATTGCTTTCTCGCCCTCGTAGCTTCGCACCCGGATCGAACCGCGTCACCCAGGACGTGGGCGATTTGCCGGTGGGGACGACGAGCGTGCGAATAGCCGTGGGGAACACCAATCATGATGTTGATCGTTCTACTATCGGAAGCTACTACGTGGATATAATTCGGGCAGAACCGTCGTCCGACGCCGACCTGTCGGCGTTGGGCATATCGCCGGGTTCTCTGTCGGAGTCTTTCTACTCCACCCGCACAAGCTACACCGCCACGGTGGGCGTCTCGGTGTTTCGTATAGCGGTGGTGGCGACTGCCAGGGACGTCAATGCCACGGTGCGTATCGAGCCGAGCGAGATGGTGGAGCTTGCGCCCGGCGCGAACGTCATCACGGCCACGGTGACGGCACAGAACGGGGTTACGAGCAAAGCCTACGTCATTACGGTAACGCGATCGGTGTCGTCGGACGCGGAGTTGAGCGAGTTGGGTATTTCTTCGGGAGACGGTGTGGTTCGGCTATTTGAGCTTGCCGGCGGCGTGACCCGGCACACCATCACGGCAGCGCCCGCGGCGGCCGTTGTGACGGTTACCGCGGTGGCCCGCCACGGTGGTGCCGACGTGACGATAACGCCCGACGACGCCGACGGTGCCGTTCCCGGCCACCAAGTGAGTCTTACCGCGGGCGAAGAAACCGAGGTCAATATCGCGGTAACGGCCGAGGACGGCGCCACAAGACGGGCCTACCGGATCACGCTGGACAGGCCGTTGCCGTCGAACGCCGATTTGCGGAGTTTGCGCGTGTCCGCGACCGAGGTAGGGGAGTTTGCGATAGGCGAGTTCGACGCGGACACGTTGTCCTACAGGTTGATCGTCGAGCCGCTTTCGGTGGACGAGGTTACGGTGTTTGCGGCGCCCGCCGATTCTGCGGCGACGCTGGACTATTCGTGGGTGAACGTGCGTAACGCCGCGGGGAGCGGGGCGGAAATATCGCTGCTGCCAGTCGGTGTGACGACGCTGACGGTTACGGTAACGGCCCAGGACGGCACCATGAAAGCGTACACCGTCGCGGTGTCGAAGAGCCGCGCGCGTCTTTCGGGCTTGAGGGTTTCCGTAGGCCTCTTGAGATTCCGCGCCACGCGGGCCGACTACACGTTGAACGTCGCCGAGACGGTGGCCAGCGTGCGGGTCGGGGCGACGGCCATAGCCAGAGACACGACGATACGGATAATCGATCCGGTGGGCGACGGTTCGACGACGGCGACCGCCGAGGCGACGACGATCGTCGGTCTGCCCGACGGTTTGGCGCACGGTTCCAACAGAGTCGAGGTTGTGGTTACGGGGAGCGACGGTACGAGTAACACCTACGTCGTGAATATTATCCGGGCGGTTTCGTCGAATGCGAACCTGTCGGCCCTGGCGCTGTCGGGCGGCGTTGTATTGGATCCGGCCTTCAGCAGCGCGGTTACCGCCTATAGCGCGAACGTCGGCGAGGAGGTCAGCAGCGTGATGGTTGCGGCGACCGCCAGCCACGCCAGTGCCCGGGTAGAGATCGAGCCGGGCGAGTTGGTGGAACTCAGTGTCGGCGAGAACGCGGTCACGGCGACGGTAACGGCGCAGGACGGGACTACGAGGCAAGCCTACGTCATCACGGTGACACGCGCGGCGTCGTCGGAGGCGGGTTTGAGCGAGTTGGGGGTTTCGGGTGTCGGCGTGAGCCGGATGTTCGATCTTGCCGGCGGCGTAACCGAGCACGCCATACGGGTGCAGCCGGCGGTGGGCGTGGTAACGGTGACGGCGGTGTCCATAGACGCGCGCGCGACGGTGGCCATCACCCCGGCGGACGCCGACGATGACGTTCCCGGCCACCAGGTGAGTCTTGTGGAAGGCGGGGTTACCACCATCGGGGTCACGGTAACGGCCGAGGACGAAACCACGCAGGCGTATCGGATCGTCGTGGACAGATCGGCGGTGTTGTCGTCGGATGCGACCCTGTCGGCCCTGGCGCTGTCGGGTGGTGGCGTATTGGATCCGGCCTTCAGCAGCGCGACCTTCGTCTATAGCGCGAGCGTAACCGATACCGTGGCCAGCGTGGAAGTGACGCCGATGGCCAACGATGGCGACGCCACGGTCGAGATTGACGGGGTGGCGGTAGCCGGAGGCGCGGGCCGCAGCATCTCCATAGGGCGCGGCCTGAGCGCCACCGTCGCCATCGTGGTAACGGCGCCGGACGGGGTTACGACGAACGGCTACACGGTGGTGGTTACGCGCGACGATCTGACGGTCGGGCTGGAATCGTTGTCGGTTACACCGGGGACGCTGGTGCCTGAGTTTGACGGCCAGACGCTTGGTTACACGGTCGAGGTGCCATATGAGGTAACGCGGGTAACCGTGAGCGGAACGCCGAGGGGCAGGGCGGAGGTCACCGCCTCCAGCGTAAAACGCACCTATGACAACGAGAGTTTTGCCGACGAAACGCAGAATTTGACCCCCGGCGAGACGACGCGCACGACGATAACGGTGACCCGCACGGTGGGCGAGACGGAATATTCGAGGACCTACACCGTGGAGATAACGCGCGACGCGGCGTCGTCGGATGCGAATTTGTCGGCCCTGGCGCTGTCGGGCGGGGTTGTATTGGAGCCGGCCTTCAGCAGTGTGACCACCACTTATAGCGCGAGCGTCGGCGCGGAGGTCAGCAGTCTGATGGTTGCGGCGACCGCCAGCCACGCCGGTGCTTCGGTGGAGATCGAGCCGGGCGAGTTGGTGGAACTCGAGGTCGGTGCGAACGCGGTCACGGCGACGGTAACGGCGCAGGACGGGACTACGAGGAAAGCCTACGTGATCACGGTGACGCGCGCGGCGTCGTCGGATGCGAATCTGTCGGATTTGGCGCTGTCGGACGGCATTGTATTGGATCCGGCCTTCAGCAGCGCGGTCACCGCCTATAGCGCGAGCGTCGGCGCGGAGGTCAGCAGTCTGATGGTTGCGGCGACCGCGAGCCACGCCGGTGCTTCGGTGGAGATCGAGCCGGGCGAGTTGGTGGAACTCAGTGTTGGCGAGAACGCGGTCACGGCGACGGTAACGGCCGAGGACGGGACTACGAGGAAAGCCTACGTGATCACGGTGACGCGCGCGGCGTCGTCGGATGCGAATTTGTCGGCCCTGGCGCTGTCGGGCGGCGTTGTATTGGATCCGGCCTTCAGCAGCGCGGTCACCGCCTACAGCGCGAGCGTCGGTGCAGAGGTGAGCAGTCTGATGGTAGCGGCGACCGCGAGCCACGCCGGTGCTCAAGTGGAGATCGAACCGGGCGAGTTGGTGGAACTCAGTGTCGGTGCGAACGCGGTCACGGCGACGGTAACGGCGCAGGACGGGACTACGAGGAAAGCCTACGTGATCACGGTGACGCGCGCGGCGTCGTCGGATGCGAATCTGTCGGATTTGGCGCTGTCGGGCGGCATTGTATTGGATCCGACCTTCAGCAGCGCGGTCACCGCCTATAGCGCGAACGTCGGCGCGGAGGTCAGCAGCGTGATGGTTGCGGCGACCGCGAGCCACGCCGGTGCTCAGGTCGAGATCGAACCGGGCGAGACGGTGGAACTCGAGGTCGGTGCGAACGCGGTCACGGCGACGGTAACGGCCGAGGACGGGATGACGAGGAAAGCCTACGTGATCACGGTGACGCGCGCGGCGTCGTCGGATGCGAATCTGTCGGCCCTGGCGCTGTCGGACGGCATTGTATTGGATCCGACCTTCAGCAGCGCGGTCACCGCCTATAGCGCGAACGTCGGCGCGGAGGTCAGCAGCGTGATGGTTGCGGCGACCGCGAGCCACGCCGGTGCTCAAGTGGAGATCGAGCCGGGCGAGTTGGTGGAACTCAGTGTCGGTGCGAACGCGGTCACGGCGACGGTAACGGCGCAGGACGGGACTACGAGGAAAGCCTACGTCATCACGGTGACGCGCGCGGCGTCGTCGGATGCGAATTTGTCGGCCCTGGCGCTGTCGGACGGCGTCGTATTGGATCCGACCTTCAGCAGCGCGGTCACCGCCTATAGCGCGAGCGTCGGCGCAGAGGTCAGCAGCGTGATGGTTGCGGCGACCGCGAGCCACGCCGGTGCTCAAGTGGAGATCGAGCCGGGCGAGACGGTGGAACTCGAGGTCGGTGCGAACGCGGTCACGGCGACGGTAACGGCGCAGGACGGGACTACGAGGAAAGCCTACGTCATCACGGTGACGCGGGCTGGGTCGTCGGATGCGACCCTGTCGAGCCTGGCGCTGTCGGGCGGTGTCGTATTGGAGCCGGCCTTCAACAGCGCGACCTTCGCCTATCGCGCGAGCGTAACCGATACCGTGGCCCGTGTGGAAGTGACGCCGGTGGCCAACGACGGCAACGCCACGATTACGGTGGACGACGCAACGTTGGGGCGTGGCGCGAGCCATAGTCTTACTCTTGTGCGCGGCGCGGTAACCAGCGTCACCTTTGTGGTGACGGCGCAGGACGGGGTAACGACAAGGGGCTACACGGTGGGGGTTGCGCGCGACGATCTGACGGTCGGCCTGGAATCGTTGTCGCTGTCGGCGGGCACGCTGACGCCCGCTTTCGACGGTCTTACGCTCGACTACACGGTTGAAGTGTCGCCGGACGTGGCGCGGGTGACCGTGAGCGGGACGCCGCGGGGAAGCGCCGAGGTCACCGTCTCCGACGTAACACGGACCCATGGCGCGAGGTTTGACCGCGAAACGCAGGATTTGACCCCCGGCGAGACGACGCGCGCGACGATAACCGTGACCCGCACGGTGCGCGGGACGGAATATTTCAGGACTTACACCGTGGAGATAATGCGCGCGTCGCAGTACACGGTGCAGGTCGGGGTGTTTTTGCAGGGCGCGTATGACGGCGGGCGCATGAGCACCGATCTGATACGCCGCCTGCCGGCGAGCCAGCCTTACGGGGCGGCGCCGTGGAACGCGCCGTCGGTTACCGCGCCCGGATTGAGCGCCGGTGATTTCGGCCTGGCCGCGGTGACCGACACGGTCGTGGATTGGGTGCTGGTGGAGTTGCGCAAGACGGCGCGGGGCGCGCGGGCCGCCTCCGCCACCGTCTCGCAGGCGCGCGCCGCGGCGCTGCTGCTGAGCGACGGCACCGTCGCCGGCGTTGACGGCGACCGGCTGCGCACCGAGGGCGTGGACTTTACGCTCGACATAGACGACGCCAGCGAGGACTTGTGGGTGCTGGTGCACCACCGCAACCACCTGTCGGTGATGGCGACCGCCACCAGCACGGGCTGCGCCGGCGCCGATTACTGCTTTGACTTCAGGAGCCGGCAATCGCATCCGAGCCGGCAGGCGGTGCTGGCCGGCGGCCGCTATGCGATGTTCGCAGGCGACGTGGACCGCGACAACGACATAGACGCTGACGACGAAGCCGTGATCCGTACGCGCAATCTGGCGATCATCGGCGCCGGCGGCTACGGCATGAACGCTGATCTGGATTTTGACGGCGAGGTGCTCTCGGCGGACCGTTACTACATTATTCTGAATACCAACGGCAGCGCGGCCCCCGCCTGCGCGATCTGCGCCGTCCGCCAGCCCTGAGCGGGTAGTTCGGCCGTGCCCCTTTCCGGTGGGGGCGCCGCTGCACGTGCTGAAACGATACCGTTCGTCGGGAATATTTCATTGCCAAATCAGCAACTTCAAGCGATAAATACGAAACTCGCGCCCGCCCCGGCGCGGCGCTGAAGACAAAACGCGCAGCCGCCGCTCCGTCATCCCGCGAAAGCGGGAACCCAGTCACACAATTCCCCACTTTTTTCGTCGGTGTCGGCGTCGCCGCCTGATTTCTTCGACCGGGTCGCCGCCGGCGTTGCCGCCGATACGTTATTCTATGCCGATGGCTGAAAAGCTCGTTCTCGTGGACGGTTCCTCCTATCTGCACCGCGCCTACAACGCGCTGCCGGAGTTGCGTTCGCCCGACGGGCGCCCGACCGGGGCCGTGTACGGCGTCGTCAACATGCTGCGCGCGTTGATCAGGCAGCAGGCGCCGCAGCGGCTGGCGGTGGTCTTCGACGCGCGCGGCGGCACCTTTCGCCACGAAATGTTTCCCGATTACAAGGCGCACCGCCCGCCTACGCCGGAGGATCTGAAGGCGCAGGTGCAGGCCCTGTTTCGCATCATCGAGGCGTCCGGCTACCCGCTGTTGCAGGTGGCGGGCGTCGAGGCCGACGACGTCATCGGCACGCTCGCGCGCGACGGCGTGCGGCGCGGCTGCGCGGTCGTCATCTCGACCTGCGACAAGGACATGACGCAGCTGCTCGGCGACGGCGTGACCATGGTCGACACGATGAAGGGCGAGAGCCTCGACGCCGCCAGGGTGCGCGACAAGTTCGGCGTCGCCCCGGAGCGCGTCGCCGACTTCCTGGCGCTGAGCGGCGACAAGTCCGACAATATTCCGGGGGTGCCCGGCGTCGGTCCTAAGACCGCGGCCAGATGGCTCGCCGAGTACGGCGATCTGGACGGCGTCATCGCAAACGCCGCGAAGATCCAGGGCAAGGCCGGCGAAAACCTGCGCGCCGCGGCCGAGGCGTTGCCGCTGTACCGCACGCTTACGACGATCCGCCGCGACCTCGCGCTCGAGGTCGCGTTCGATACGCTACGGCCGCGCGCGCCGGACGTCGCCGCGTTGCGCGCGCTGTTCGAGGAGCACGGCTTTGCGTCCTGGCTCAGGCAACTGCCGACGGCCGCGGCGCCCGCCGCCGCCGCCGCGCGCTGCGACTACCGGCTCGTGCTGAGCGAGGCATCGCTGCGGCAATGGCTCGAAAGGCTCGCCGCCTGCGATTGTTTCGCGTTCGCGGTGCACGCCTCGGGCGCCGATTACATGCGCGCCGAGATCGTCGGCGTGGCGTTCGCGCTCGCCGGGGAGCAGGCGGCGTACGTGCCGTTGGCGCACGACTACGACGGCGCGCCGGCGCAGCTGCCGCGCGCGCGCGTGCTCGAGCGGCTGCGCCCGTTGCTCGAGGCGAAGACGCCGGCCAAGATCGGCCACGACCTGAAATACGCGCGCCAAGTGCTCGAAAACCACGGCATCCGGCTGCGCGGCATCCGCGACGACGCCATGCTCGAGTCGTACGTCTATAACTCGGTCGCGGCGCGCCACGACGTGGCCGGCCTGGGCGAGCACTACCTGGGCGTGCGCGCGCCGCGCTACGAGGACGTCGCCGGCAAGGGCGCGAGACAAAAGTCGTTCAAGCGCGTCGCGCTCAAGAGCGCCTGCGACTACGCGGCCGCGGGCGCCGGCCTGAGCATGCGCCTGCACCGGCATCTGCAACCGCTCCTTGAAAAGCAGGGCGCGCCGGCCTCGGTCTATCGCGAGATCGAGATGCCGCTGTTGCCGGTGCTGGCCGACGTCGAGCGTCGGGGCGTGCTGATAGACCGCGAACTGCTGGTGCGCCTGAGCGCTGAATTGGGCGCCGACGCGGCGCGCGTCTCGCGGCGCGCGTTCGAGCTGGCGGGGCGCGAGTTCAACGTGGATTCGCCGAAGCAGATACAGGAGGTGTTGTTCGACGAGGCCGGCCTGCCGATGATCAGGAAGACGCCCAAGGGCCAGCCGTCCACGGCCGAGGACGTGCTGGTCGAGCTCGCCGCCGACTACGAACTGCCGCGCGTCATTCTCGAGTTTCGCTCGCTCAGCAAGCTCAAATCCACCTACACCGACAAGCTGCCGACGATGGTGCACGCCGCCAGCGGGCGCGTCCACACCTGCTACCACCAGGCGGTTACCGCCACCGGGCGGCTGTCGTCGTCCGACCCCAACCTGCAGAATATTCCGGTGCGCACCGCGCGCGGGCGCCGCATCCGCCGGGCGTTCATCGCCGCCGCCGGGCGCAGGCTGATAGCCGCCGACTACTCGCAGATAGAGATGCGCATCATGGCGCACCTGTCGCGCGACGCCGCCCTGCTCGAGGTGTTCGCGCGCGGCGGCGACGTGCACGCGGCGACCGCCGCCGAGGTCTTTGCGACGACGCCGGATCAGGTCGGCGCCGACCGCCGGCGCATCGCCAAGGCGATCAACTTCGGCCTCATCTACGGCATGTCGGCCTTCGGTCTCGCAAAGCAGCTGGGGCTGGCGCGCCGCGCCGCGCAGGACTACGTGGACGCGTACTTCGAGCGTTATCCGGGCGTGCGGCGCTACATGGAGCACACGCGCGACGAGGCGCGCGCGCGCGGCTACGTCGAGACGATCTTCGGACGCCGCCTCTACGTGCCGGAGATCAACGCGAAAAATCCGCAGCGCCGCCGCTACGCCGAGCGCACCGCCATCAACGCGCCGATGCAGGGTTCGGCGGCGGACGTCATCAAGCGCGCGATGATCGGCCTGCACCGGTGGCTCGCGCACACCGGCACCGACGCCGCGATCATCATGCAGGTGCACGACGAACTGGTGCTGGAGGCGGCCGCCGAGCAGGTGGAGCCGGTGATGCGCCAGTGTCGCGCGTGCATGGAGGGCGCGGCCGAACTCGCGGTGCCGCTGGTCGCGGACGTCGCCGCCGGCGACAACTGGGATGAGGCGCATTGATCGGCAGGGGGCGGGGGCGTGCGGACACCTTGCTATAATGCAACGTTTATCTTGGCGACAGATGGCTGGACAGGGGCTGCCGGGGCAATATCTCGGTTACGAGAGGGAGAAGCGCGGGATTTCCGTCGCGGAAGTCGCGCGCGCGCTGCGCCTGTCGGCGGCGACGATTGCGGGTCTCGAACGCGACGATTACAAGCAGCTGCCGGAGGCGGTCTACGTTCGCGGCTACATCCGTTCCTACTGCAAGTTTCTCGGGGTGGACGCCGCGCCGGTGCTGGCGCTGCACGAGAGCGGCGCCGCGTCGGGCGGCGATTCGCTGCCCGGCGCGCATCCGAAGGACGCGGTGGTCAACGAACACGTCCAGAGGCTGACGCGCGTCTGGGGCACGGTCGCGGTGCTGGCCGTGGTGACCGTGCTGCTCTCTTTGTGGTGGCGCGAGACGCAACTGCAACGCACGTCGGACACGGTGCCGATACACGACGGCGCGGCGCGGGTGGACGCCGCCGCAAACGGCGTCAGTGCGGCGGCGACCGCCCCGGCCACGCCGGACGCCCCGGCCACGTCGGATGCTCCGGACGTCCCGGAGGCCCCGGAGGCCCCGGACGCGGGCGCCTGGGAACGCGCCGCCGCGGCCAAGAAAGAGGCGCCCACGGTGGCGGAGGCGCCCGCGGTGGCGGAGGCGGCCGCGCCCGACCGCGGTGACGCGCTGTATGCGGATATGAAGATCACCGCCGGCGCGCGCAGTTGGGCGCTGATACACGACGGCGCGCGCGACGTGGTCATACACAGGATTATTCCCGCCGGCTATGATAGAAGCTTCGACGGCCTGCCGCTGCCGCTGTACTTCGCGCTGGGCGACGCGCGCGGCATCCGCCTGTGGATAGACGGCCGGGAATACGACCTGTCGCGGCACGTCCATCCGCTCAACCACACCGCTTTTTTCCACCTGGAAAAGGTTCCGGGGGCGCGATGAACGATTGCGTGCGGTCGGTGCGCGGCATGTCCGACGTCCTGCCCGGGGAAAGCGCGTTGCTGAGGCGCGTCGAGGCCTGCTGCGTCGACACGTTCGAGTCGTTCGGCTACCGGGAAATCCGCCTGCCCCTGCTCGAGAAGACCGGGTTGTTCGCGCGTTCCATCGGCGAGACCAGCGACATCGTGCGCAAGGAGATGTACACCTTCGAGGATCGCAACGGCGAGTCGCTGACGCTGCGCCCCGAGGGCACCGCCGGCTGCGTGCGCGCCGCCATCGAGCACGGCCTGTTGGGCGGTGGCCGTCGCCTGTGGTACGCCGGCCCGTTCTTTCGCCGCGAGCGTCCGCAAAAAGGGCGCCGGCGCCAGTTCCATCAGGCCGGCGTCGAGGTCTTCGGCGTCGCCGGCGCCGACGCCGACGCCGAGGTCATCGCGCTGGCCGACGGCGTACGCCGGCGCCTCGGCGTCGGCGACGTGCGACTCCGGCTGAACTCGCTCGGCACCGAGGACGTGCGCGCGCGCTACCGCGAGGCACTGGTAGCCCACCTGGAGACGCGCGCCTCGGCGCTGACCGACGAGGCGCGTCTGCGCCTGCGCGACAACCCGCTGAGGCTGCTCGACAGCAAGGATCCGGCGGTGCGCGAAGCGACGCGCGGCGCGCCCCTGATCAGCGATTACCTCGACCCCGAATCGCGCGCCCATTTCGATGAACTGCAACGCGCGCTGGACGACCTCGGCGTCGCGTTCACGCTGGACCCGTTGCTGGTGCGCGGCCTCGACTACTACACCAAAACCGTGTTCGAGTGGGTCGTCCCCGACGGCGGTTCGCAGTCGGCGGTGTGCGCCGGCGGGCGTTACGACGGGCTGGTCGAACGCCTCGGCGGGCGCGCGACGCCGGCCGTGGGCTGCGCCTTCGGCGTGGAGCGCATCGCGCTGCTGCTCGAGCGCCGCGCGTCGGACGGCGGCGACGTCGACGTCTACGCGGTGGCCGTCGGCGAGCCGGCGCGCCGCCAGACGCTGCGCGTGGCGCGGCAGTTGCGCGAGCGCATGCCGCGCCTCAGGCTGATGGTGCACTGCGGCGGCGGCAGCCTCAAGGCGCAGCTGCGCCACGCCGACAAATCGCGCTCGAAACTGGCGCTGATTATCGGCGACGACGAGGTGCGCGACGGCGTCGTGACCGTCAAGGACCTGCGCGGCGGCCGCGGGCAGCAGAGAAAGCCGCTGGGCGAACTGCCGTCGTGCATAGAGAATCACTTTGCGCGCGAACGCGCGCATTGATCCGGGTGCATTGACGATGGCGAAACCGAACAACGCCGCGCCGCCGGCCGCGCCGCGCGGCAAGCCACCGCGCGACGCGGCCGGCGGCGGCGGCGACGATACGCTCGAGGCGCTGAAGCTATGGTGGCACGAGAACGGCGTGTATCTCGTCGTCAGCGCCGTCATCGGCCTGGCCGCGGTCGGCGGCTGGCGGGTGTGGGAACACGGTCATCAGATGACGATGCGCGAGGCCGCGGGCGTCTACGCCGAGTTGCTCGAACAAGTCGAGGACGCCGTGCCCGCGGCGGAGTCGTTCGCCGCCGACGCCGACGATGAGGACGCCGCGCCGCCGCCGCGAGCGTCCACGCAATCGGAGGCGCACGAGGCCGCCGCGCGTTTGTTCGCCGATTTGCACGACGGCTTCGGGGACACGCCGTATCCGGTGCTAGCGGCGCTGGCGCTGGCGAGAGTGCACGTCGAGGCCGGCGACCTGGCGGCGGCCGCGCAACGCCTGCGGTGGGCCGCCGACAACGCCGACCAGGAGGAATTCAAGGCGCTGGCGCTGGTGCGGCTGATGCGCGTCCTGCTCGAGATGGGCAACACCGAGGAAGCCGCCGACGTGCTGATAGACAACGATTTTCCGCGCGGTTTCGACGCCGTCGTCGGCGACGTCAACGGCGACGTCCTCAACGCGCAGCGGCGCCCCGGCCAGGCAATCGAGGCCTACCGCGAGGCGCTGTCGAAACTGTCGGATCAGCAGGGGTTCATCGAGATGAAGTTGCAGACCCTGGGCGCCCCGGCGTCCGACGAGGGCGGGTTGGGAAGGACGCCGCAGGCGCCCGTCGAAGCTCCCGGCGACACCGGCGTACCGAACATGATGCGATGAGCGCGTGGCGCCGCCGCCGCCGTCCGCGCGCGCGCGCGCGCGCGCCGGGTGCGAAGTCGCGGACGTTGTTCGTCGCCGCCGCGCTGTCGGTGTCCGGCTGCGGCGGCGTCGGCGCGTTCGACGGCTGGTTCGAGGACGACGGTTACGTCACCGAGGTGCCCTCGCGCCTGGTGGTCAAGACGCTGTGGTCGCGTTCCGTCGGCGCGGGTTCGGGCGACGAGTACGCGGCGCTGTCGCCGCTGGTGGAGGAGCGGCGCATCTACGTCAGCGACGGCGAAGGTCGCGTGACCGCGCTGGCCGCGGCCGACGGCGAGCTTCTGTGGCGCACCGATCTCGGCGTCTCGATCGGCGCCGGCGTCGGCGGCGGCGACGGCGTGCTGCTGGTGGCCACGGGCGCGGGCGAGGTGGTCGCGCTGGCCGCGGATTCGGGCGCCGAAGTCTGGCGGCGCGACGTCGGCGAGGACGTGGCCGCAATCTCCGCGGTGCATCGCGGGCGCGTCGCGGTGCGCACCGCCGACGGCGGCGTTTTCGTGCTCGCCGCCGAGGACGGCGAGAAGCACTGGAGTTTCCAGGAGCGGCTGCCGTCGCTGACGCTGAAGGGCATGAGCGCGCCGGTGTTTTACCAGCAGCTGATGTTCGTCGGTTTCGACAGCGGGCGCCTGCTGGTCTTCGACCTCGAAAGCGGCAACGTTGTACAGCGGATGAAACTCGGTATCGGCGCCGGCGCCAGCGACCTCGACCGCATCGTCGACATAGACGGGCGCATGGTCGTGCGCGGCGGCTTCTTCTACGCCGTCGCCTACCAGGGACGCATGATCGCGGTCGACGTAAAGCGCGGCAAGTTGCTGTGGAGCGTGCCCCTGTCGTCGCACTCCGGGCTGGAGGTGGACGACGACAACGTGTACGTGGTTACCGTCGACAACCGCGTCGCCGCGTACGATCGCTACAGCGGGCGCGAGTTGTGGGTCAACGAGCGGCTGTCGCGGGCCAACCTGGGCGCGCCGCTGCGCCTGGGGCCGCTGGTCGTCGTCGGCACCGGGCGCGGCGACCTCTACTGGCTGTCGCGCAACAGCGGCGCGCTGCTCGAGTTTACCGACGTCGCGTCGTCGCCGCTGGCGCCGCCGCGCGTCGCCGGGCGGCGCGAGGTCGCGGTGCTCGACCGCGACGGCGACCTGACGGTGGTGACCGTCGCCGGCCCGCGCGGCCGCAAACGGTGAGTTCGCGCGATGTTCAAGGTCGCGCTGCTGGGCCGCGCCAACGTCGGCAAATCCACGTTGTTCAACGCGCTGACGAGAAGCCGCGCGGCCATCGTGTCGGCGTCGCCGGGCCTTACCCGCGACCGCCACTACGGTGTCGTGCGCCGCGACTCGCGCGCGCTGTTGCTCGCCGACACCGGCGGCATCGCCGGTGAGGACGGTGCCGTCGCCGAACCGGTCGAGGCGCAGACGCGCTTCGCCGTCGCCGAAGCCGACCTCGTCTGTCTCGTCGTCAGCGCCGCCGAGGGTGTGACGCCCGGCGATGAACTGCTCGCCGCCGAACTGCGCAGATGCGGCAAGCCGTCGTGGCTTATCGTCAACAAGAGCGACGGGCGCGAGCGCGGCGCGCTCGTCGGCGAGTTCGCCGCGCTCGGCGTCGCGCCGGTGTTCTGCACGTCGGCGCGGCGCGCGACCTCCGCCGGCGTCGGCCTGCTCGCGCGCGAGCTGTTGGGGCGCGGCGGCGAGGCTTGCGCCGCCGCCGGGCACCGCGTGCGCGTCGCGTTCATAGGACGCCCCAACGCCGGCAAGTCCACGCTGATCAACCGCCTGCTGCAAGACGAGCGCCTGGTGACCTGCGACGAACCGGGCACGACGCGCGACGCGATCGCGGTGCCGTTTTCGTTCCGCGGGCGCGCGCTGACGCTGGTGGACACCGCCGGCGTCCGCCGCCGCGCCAGGACCTCCGCCGGCGCCGAGAAGATCAGCACGTTGAAGACGCTGGAGAACGTCTATTCCGCCGGCGTCGCGGTGCTGATGTGCGACGCCGGCGCGGGCGTGACCGACCAGGACGCGAATCTTGCGGCGCGCGTCGTCGAGCACGGGCGCGCGCTGGTCGTGGCGCTCAACAAGTGGGACCTGGTGGCCGCGCGCGGCGAGGCCGAAGTCCGCCGCAGCGTGGATACGCGCCTGCGTTTTCTCGACTACGTCGAGGTGCGCCGCGTGTCGGCGTTGCGCGGCGACGGCGTGGCCGGCCTGCTGCGCGCGGCCGTGTCGGCGTGGGACCAGGCCTCGGTGCGCGTGCCGACGCCCGAGTGCAACCGCCTGTTGCAGGCCGCGCTCGCGCGCCACCCGCCGCCGGCCGTGCGCGGCGCGGTCAAACTGCGCTACATGCACCAGGGCGGCAGCCATCCGCCGCACTTCGTGATCCACGGCAGCCGCGTGCACCGGCTGGCGCCGGATTACAAGCGCTATCTCGCCGCGTACCTGCGCAAGGAACTGCGTTTGACCGGCACCCCGGTCTCGCTCGAGTTTCACGCGACGCCGAACCCGTACGCGCCGCGCGCGTGCCGCGCTTAGGCGGCGCCCCCGGACGTGTTATCGTATCGCCCCATTGTCCGCGTTCATGCACGTTAAGCGTATATACAAGGGATGGTTTGCCGCCGGTTGCGCCGTCTCGTTGCTGCTCGCCTGGCCGCCGTCGCCGCGTGCGGCCGCGGCCGATGACGTCGAGGTTTTGCGCGAGCGCATCGGCGAGCTTACGCGCGAGTTGGCCGAGACGCGTCGCCGGCTGGCCGAGTCCGAGGCGCGCCGTGCCGCCGCGAAGCCGGCGCCGCGGAAAAAACCGCTGAGCGTCGGCGGCGCGTTGGGCGTCAACTACGTTTACGGCGACTACCGCGACAACGACACCCGCCGCCCGACCCGCAGAGGCGACAAAATCGGCGACGTCGACCTGGAGTTGCTGCGTTTTCACGCCGACCTCGAGCGCGGCAACGTTATCGGCAGGGCCGAATACCGGTTTTATGACACCTACGCGATGATGCACACGGCGTGGCTCGGCTACCGCTCACGGGACTACGGCACGTTCAAGGCCGGCATCGTACGCGTGCCCTTCGGCCCCGGGCCGTGGGGAGTCTCGACCAGCTGGTTTTTCGACCAGCATTTCTACGTCGGCCTGTCCGACGACAGGGACTTCGGCGTGCGCTGGACCAAATCCTTCGGCGAGGTGACCGTCGACGCCGCCTACTATCTGGCCGACGAGGGACACTGGGACGGCGACAGCCGCGACAGTGCGCGCTACAGCTACGACCCGGTGCGCTGGAGCAGTTGCGCCGACGCCGCCGGTGCCGTCTTCGCCTGCGGCCGCAACGGTTTCGAGGAGCGGCACCAGTTCAACCTGCGCCTGCTCTACGCGACCGCGGACTACGGCACCGTGGGGGCGTCCTTTCAATACGGGCTGCTCGACGGAACCAACGTCGAGGACGACGGCGCCGATCATTTTGCGGTCTCGATGCACGCCGAGAACGCGCTCGGCGATTTTTCTCTGCTTTCGCAGATCACCTACTACGAGTACGACGTCACCGACGACACGCCGTGGGGAACCGGCGATCTGATCCCGATGGGCGCGTATGATTTTGCGTGGCCGGTGGCGGCCGCGGGCTGGATACCGGCGCTGTCGCTGCGCTACCGGGGCGCGGACGTCTCCGGGCTGTCGTGGCTGGACGGCGTCACGCCGTTTGTCGAGTGGAGCGCGCTGATGAAGACCAGGAGCGGTCTTGCACACAGCCCGACGTGGACGGGCGGGGCGGTGTGGGATTTCAGCGGCGACCTGTACGTCTATACCGAGGTGGGCGTGGCCAAGGGCAACTTCTTCATCGGCAACGAAGGGGACGACTACACCAGCCTCTACGGCGTCAACCACGTCGGCGCCAACGGCAACGACCGTTGGCACAAGCGCTACAACGTCAACGTGCGCTACTACTTCGATCTCTACCGATAGGCGATGGACACCGTGCCGGCACCTCAAGCCGGGAGCGGCAACGTCCGGATGCCCGGTTTCGACGTCAACGCCCCGGTGTTCGTGGTCTCGTCGGTCGTCACCGTGGCGTTCATCCTTGCGGCCCTGGTGTTCAGGGAGCGCGCCGCGGAATTGTTGGGCGGGTTGCGCGTGGACATCACCACGCAGTTTGACTGGGTGTTCATGGGCGTCGGCAACCTGCTGTTCCTGTTCTGTCTGTTCCTGGTGCTGTCGCCGCTGGGCCGCGTGCGCCTCGGCGGCGCGCGGGCGCGCCCCGAATACTCCCGCAGCGCCTGGTTTTCGATGTTGTTCACCGCCGGCGTCGCCATCGGCCTGTTGTTCTACGGCGTGCTCGAGCCGGTGTACTACTACCGCAAACCGCCGCTCGGCATAGACCCCGCCGACACCGAGGCGGCGCGCGCCATCGGCATATCCGCCTCGACCTTTCACTGGGGACTGTCGGCGTGGTCGTTCTACGCGACCGTCGGTCTGAGCCTTGCGTTTTTCGCGTACAACCGGGGGCTGCCGCTGACCATCCGCTCGGCCTTCCAGCCGCTGTTCGGCGAGCGCGTCTGGGGGTGGCCGGGGCACGTCGTGGACGTGCTCGCGATCTTCGCCACCCTGTTCGGCCTGGCCACGTCGCTCGGCATCGGCGCCGGGCAGGCCGTGGCCGGCCTCAACTACCTGTTTGGGGTGCCGTCGAACGAGTTCGCCCAGGTGGCGTTCATCGTCGTCGTCACCGCCTGCGCCACGATCTCGGTGCTGGCGGGGATCGACGTCGGCATCAAGCGCCTGAGCCAGTTCAACGCGCTGCTGGCGCTGGCGCTGGCGCTGTTCGTGCTGGCGGCCGGGCCGACCCTGTACATCTTCGACGGCCTGCGCGCCGGCCTGGTCGACTATGCCGCCAAGTTCGTGCCGCTGAGCAACTGGGTGGGGCGCCGCGACCTCGATTTCATGCACGGCTGGACGACGTTTTACTGGGCCTGGTGGATCGCGTGGGCGCCGGCCGTCGGCATGTTCATCGCGCGCGTCTCGAAAGGACGCACGATCCGCGAGTTCGTGATCGGGGTGCTGCTGCTGCCGACGCTGTGCTGTCTGTTGTGGATGGGCATCTTCGGCGGCACCGCGCTGCACCAGTTCATCGTCGAGGGCTACACCGGCGTGACCGAGGCGATAGCCGCGTGGCGCCCCGAACTGGTGCTGTTCAAGATGCTCGAGCGGCTGCCGCTGGCCGGCCTGATCTCCTTCGCCAGCGTCATCCTGCTGATGGTGTTCTTCATCACGTCGTCGGACTCCGCCTCGCTGGTCGTCAACAACATCTCGGCGGGCGGCAAGCTGGGCACGCCCAGGGCGCAGCACGTGTTCTGGTGCGGCCTCGAGGGACTGGTCGCGATCGCGTTGCTGTTGGGCGGCGGCCTGACGTCGTTGCAGGCGGCGTCGTTGATCACCGGGCTGCCGTTCGCCTTCGTGCTTCTGGGTATGATGGTATGCGTCTGGATGGCGCTGCGCCGCGAGGCGCGCGCCTGAACGGCCGCCGTTGCGACCGGTTCATGGCGAAGGGTCTGCCCGCTTTTTTGCGTCTGGACGACTACGGCGTCGCCGCCGCCGACGTCGTCCGGGCTTTGCTGCGCTGCGAGCCGCGGCGGATTCGGCGCAAAGTGGTGCTGTCGCCCATCTGGGGCGGCGAGGTTTTCGGGCGGTGCGCGCAACGGCTGGATACGCTGGTCGAGGGTTTGGTCTGGGAGCTGCGCTACCGCGACGAGGCGGTGACGCTGCTGTGCCCCGGTATCGGCGCGGCGCGCACCGGCGACGTCGTCGCGGCGCTCGCGTGCACGCCGTGCGAGCTGCTGATGCTGACCGGTTCCGCCGGCGGCCTTGACGCGAACATGCGCATCGGCGATCTGTTGCTGCCGGAGAAAATGCTGCGCGGCGAGGGTTTTTCGCGCTACCTCGCGCCCGATCTGGCCGATTGTCTGTTCACGCCGATTGCGCCCGCGCCGGAGTTGTCGCGGCGCGTCGCCGCGGCCGCGCGCAAACGCTGCGGCGGCGGGCGCGATCCGGTGCTGCATCGCGGCGTCGTCGCCAGCGTGGACAGCCTCGTGTTGCAGTTTCCGCATCTCGAGCGGATGGCCGCCGAACACGGCTGCATCGGCGTCGACATGGAAGGTTCCGCGGTGTGCGGCGCCGCGGCCGTGGCCGGCATAGCGGCGGGCGCGTTGTTCGTGGTGTCGGACGTGTGGCCGCTGAAGAAATCGTTCATGTCCAACACCGCCGCGCGCGAGAAAAGCCGCCGCCGCGACGCCAGGGACCGCGCCGCCGTGCGCATCGTGCTCGACGCCTTGACCGGCGCCACCGCAAAGTGACGGACGATCCGGTCGAGGTTTTGTTCACGGCGGCGCGGATCGAGACGCGCGTCGGCGAGTTGGCGCGGGAACTTTCGCGCGACCTGCCGGACGCCGGCGTGCCGTTGTTCATTGGCGTGCTGACCGGCGCCTGGGTGTTCATGGCGGATCTGGTGCGCCGCGTCGGCACGGAGGTGCAGTGCGACTTCGTGCGCCTCGCCAGCTATCGAGGGCGCGAGGCCGGCGGCGTCACGCTGCAAAGCGCGCCGCGCGCCGACTGCGCCGGGCGCGACGTCGTGCTCGTCGAGGACGTCGTAGATACCGGTGCGTCGCTGCGATGGCTGCTGAACTATTTCGGCGCGCGCGCCGCGTCGGTGCGCGTCGTTACGCTGCTGGACAAGCCCGCGCGCCGCCGCGCGGACGTGCGCGCCGATTACGTCGGCTTCACCGTCGGCGACCGTTTCGTCGTCGGCTACGGTCTCGACTGCGATGAACGCTGGCGCCATCTGCCCTTCGTCGGGGCGCTGCGCGAGCGCCGCGACGCGCGTTGATCCGGGTTCGTCTTTTGCGCGCGGTGGCGCGGCCCGCGAACCGGACGCAGGCCCGTGGTCGGCTTGCTACCGGGGGTGGGATTCGAACCCACACGGGTGTTACCCCACCGGATTTTGAGTCCGGCGCGTCTGCCGTTCCGCCACCCCGGCGCGGCGCGTTATTATAGCCCGGCGTTGCCGGAACGTGCGCCTGCCGCGAAAATTGCCTGCCCCGACCTAAGACCACGATGACCGCCACGATCCGCGCCGCGACGTCGCCGGGAGAGCCGTTCGGCCACCCGCGCGGGCTGTACGTCCTGTTCGCGACCGAGATGTGGGAGCGCTTTTCGTTCTACGGTATGCGCGCGCTGCTGGTGCTCTACCTGACGCGGCACTTTCTGTTTTCCGACCAGGAAGCCGGCCATATCTACGGCGCCTATCTGGGAATGGTCTATGCGCTGCCGGTCATCGGCGGCATCGTCGCCGACCGCTGGCTCGGATTTCGCAAGGCCGTCGTGCTCGGCGGCGTGCTGCTGTCGCTGGGCCATCTGGGGATGGCGGTCGAGGGCGATCCCGCGGTCGTCGTCGCCGGCGAGGTGCGGCGCGACGACGCCGTCGAGCAGATTTTCTATCTGTCGCTCGCGCTGATCATCGCCGGCGTCGGCTTTCTCAAGCCCAGCGTCTCGAGCGCCGTCGGCAGACTCTACGCCGAGGGCGACGCGCGCCGCGACGGCGGTTTTACCATTTTCTACATGGGCATCAACCTGGGCGCCTTTCTTTCGACGCTGATCGTCGGCGGCATCGGCGAGTTCTACGGCTGGCGCTACGGTTTCGGTCTCGCCGGCGTCGGCATGGTCGCGGGGCTGCTGGTGTTTTTGCGCGGGCGGCGCCACCTGGCCGGCACCATGGAGCCGCCGCGCCCGCAATGGTTGCTCGAGCCGGTCGTCGCCGGCGTCCCGGGCGTTACCCGCGAGCGGGCGATTTATCTCGGCGCGCTGCTGCTGACCGCGCTGGCCTGGTTCATGGTGCAGCGCCCGCCGCTGGTCGGGCAGGCGCTGGTGGCCACGCTGGCCCTGGCCTACGGTTTCTTCGTCTGGTACATGCTGAAGAACTGCACCCGCGACGAACGCGCGCGCATGACGCTGGTCATCGTGCTGACGTTTTGCGGGGTCTGTTTCTGGGCGTTGTTCGAGCAGGCCGGGTCGTCCATGAACCTGTTCACCGACCGCGTCGTGGATCGCGAGCTGGCCGGCGTCGAGATCGCCGCGTCGCAGTTTCAGTCGCTGAACGCCGGATTCATCCTGTTGTTGGGCCTGCCGTTCGCCGCGTTGTGGGCGGCGCTTGCGCGGCGCCGGCGCGAACCGGGCGTCGCCGCGAAGTTCGCGCTCGCCATCGTCCAGGCCGGGCTGGGCTTCGGCGCGCTGGTGCTCGGCATCGCGCTGGCCGACGAGGCCGGCAAGGTGGCGGTGATCTGGATCGTCCTGGCCTACCTGCTGCACACCACCGGCGAACTGTGCCTGTCGCCGGTCGGCCTGTCCATGATCACGAAGCTGACGCCGGCGCGCGTGACCGGCATGATGATGGGCACGTGGTTTCTGGCGACGGCCTTCGCCGATTACGTGTCCGGCGTGCTCGCGGCCATGGCCAGCGTGGACGTGCGCGCCGGCGCGCCGCAGGCGGCCGTGCTGCTCGACGCCTACCGCGGGCTGTTCGAGCTGCTGTTCTACGCCGGGGTCGGTTTCGGGCTGGCGTTGCTTGCGGTCTCGCCGTGGCTCAGGCGCTTGCAGAGGGGCGTCGAATAGCGACCGGCGCCCGCTGTGCCGTTTCCGGTATTGTTCGTTCGCGCGAGTCTTGCGCGGCGCCCGCGCCCGGCGGCGCCCGGGCCTGCTGTTCGTCGGCTATTTGCGCGCGTTCGTCCGTGAAATTGCGGCGCGCGCGCCGCGCCGCGCGAGACTGCTCTCGGAGGCGCGGACGTGGCACAAACGGAAGACAGCATCGGGGTCGCATTGTCGCCGTCGGCGATTCGCGTCGTGCGCGTGGATCGTCGCGGGCGGCGGGTTCTGGCGGCGGCACACGCGCCGCTGGGTTACGCCGATTGGGAACGGATGCGCGAGTGCGCGCGGGAGTGCGGCGCGGCGCTGGCGCGATGCCTGGGCGACGCCGGCGTCCGCGGCGGCGGCTGCGTGACGACGCTGCCGTACAGCCGCGGCCGCGCTTCGATCGTGACGCTGCCGTGGATGAAATCGCGCGAGCTCAGGCGCGTCGTCGCCGGCGCGCAGTTGTGGCGCAGGCATTTCGGCGTGACCTCGGGCACGCACGAACTCGCCTGGCAGGTCACGTCGCGCGACGCCGCGTCGCGCCGCGTCTCGCTATTGCTGATGGTGGCGCCCAAGGAAGAAGTCGCTTTCTGTCACGAGTTGTTCGCCGCCGCGCGCGCCACCGGGGCGCGCTTGCGCGTCGTCGGGCTTGCGTGTCTCGATTATTACTACGCCGCGCTCGCTTGCGGGAAGCCGCGCCGTTTTCTGGTGCTCGACGAGTGCGACGCCTACGTCGCGTGCTTCGCCGCGCGCGCCTTCGATCTGAGTGCGCTCGAGATCGGCGCCGCCGATCGGCGCCTGATCCTGGACGGGCGGGCCGATGAAGCCGCGTTGAAACCGGCGCTGGGTCGCCTGGCCGCCGAGTTGCGGGGATGCGCCGCACGGGCGCCGCAAGCGGCCGCGGCGGCCGCGCTCGAGCTTGCCACGACGCTCGACTCGAAGGTATGCGAGGCGCGCTTGGCGTCGTTGCGCCCGTTGTTGCCCGGCGTTCGCCTGGCGCCGGTCGCCGTCGGTGCCGACGCCGACGCGAACCTCGATCATTCACTGAGCCGCGCGTTGGCGCTCGCGCGCTGGCGCACCGAGGTCGCGCCGCGCCCGGCTTCCCTGCCGGCGAGGCTGGTCGCCGCACGGCGTCCGGCGCCGGCCGGCTTCGTCGTGCGCGAGGCACCGGATTACCGCGCCGCGGCGGCGTATTGTCTGGTGTCGCTGGCGCTGGCGCTGGCGCTCGCGGCGTGGCAGCGGGAACTGCATACGCAAAGCTTCGCGTTGGCCGCGCACGCCGAGCGCCACGCGGCGCTCGACGCCGAGCACCGCCGCCACGCCGAGGCCGCCGAGGCCGCCGAGCGCCGGCTCGTGCGCTGGAGCAAGATGCGCGCCGCCGCGGGCGACTTGTTCGGGCGCCAGGAGCGTATCCCGCGCCTGCTCGAGAACCTGGGCCTCGCGGTCGCGGGCGGCCTGCGTCTGGAGCGGCTCGACTGCGCGTCGCCCGCGCGCTGCCGCCTGACCGGAATCGCGCCGTCGTACGAGGCCATCGCGGCTTTTGCCGAACGCCTCGAAAATACCGAGGGCATTCGCAAGGTCACGATAGACGGCGTTTCTCCGGGGGGCGCCGGCGGCGCCAAGCGCTTTGAAATCGAATGTACGATAGACGAGGGGGCGAAGGCCGCATGAGGCGCCTGCCCGCTGTCGTCTCGGTGCCGCCCGGCGTGCGTCGGTGGCTGACTCCGCCGGCGCTGTCGGCGGCGCTCTGCACGCTCCTGCTGGCGGTTTATTTTTTCGGTTTCGTGCGCCCGGCGGCGGTCGCCAACGAACGCATACGCGCCGCGGCCGCCGCGATACCGCAGGTTGTGGCGCGCGCCGCCGCGGCCGAACGGCGCCACCGCGAGGCCGCGCAAGCCGCGGACGCGGCGCGGTCCGCGGCGTTGTCGCTGGTGCGTGAACTGCGCGCCGACGTGCCGCTGCGCGAGGTGCACCGGGATCTGAACCGCCTGGCGCGCGACTGCCGCATGCGCGTGGTCGGCATGGACGTCGCGGCCGCGTGGGACGCGGCCACGGCGCCGTTCGCGCACGCGCGCGCGACCTGGAAACTGCACGGCGCCTACTTCGATTACCTGGCGTTCAAGCGCGCCCTGGCGGCCTATCGCCCGGTCATCGTGCACGTCGCCGGCGAACGCCTGACGCATGGCGACGGCGACGGCCTGGCGGCCGATCTGACGCTTTCTTTTTACCGCTTCGACGGCGTGGAGGACTCTTAGACGTGCGTCCCTTCTCCTTTCGCGTCGTTCGCCTGGTTTGCGTCGCGCTGCTGGCCTGTGCCTGCGACGACCCTCTTCGGGCGCAGCCGGCGCGCGACCCTTTTGTCGCCGACGAGCCGCCGCCCGCCGCCGCGCCGCGCGGCTACGCGCTTGAGCGCTACACGGTGCGCGGCGTTTTGCTGCTGCGCGGGCACGCGCTCGCGGCCTTGCAGACGCCCGACGGGGAGTTCCACGTCGTGCGCGTGGGCGACACCATCGGGCGCGACCGCGGCGAGGTGGCGCGGATCACCGAGGCCGGCGTCGACGTGCGCACCGCGGGCGGTATCCGTCCCCTGCCGGCCGCGTTTTGAACGGCACGCCGGCATGACTGCGCGTTCCGGTTTTTGGCGAGGCCCGTCGGCCGGGCCGGTCTCGACGTTCCTGCTCCGCGCCTGCGCCTGCGTGATCGTCGGCGCCGCGTGCGTCGCCTGTTCACCGCTGCAACACGACGCGCCGGCGGCGCCGCGCTACCTGATAGACGAGCGGCAATTCACGCGCGAACTCCTGGACACCCCGGGCACGCGCGTGCCGGTGCCGCCGCGCGCGCGACCGGGGAGCTTCGAGGAGCGCGTCACGATCCTGCCGGCCGTGGCGCCGCGTGCGGTCACCGCCTCGGCGCCGATGGTGCTGCGCGCCGCGGGATTGCCGCTGCCGGTGTTCGCGCGCATGTTGTCGCGCGCGAGCGGCTACAACGTCGTCGCCGACGCCGCTGCCGAGGCGGCGCTGCACCTGCGTCTTGACGCGGTGGCTTGGCGCGACGCGCTGGCGACCGTCGCCGGTATGCACGGCCTGGTCGTGCACGAGCGGGAGCCGGCGCGTCTGATCGCTCTGCGCGCGGGTGGCGACGCCGCGCCGGGCGCTGCGGCGCGCGCCGAAGAACCGGGGCAGGTGGAGATGTTTCGGCTGCGTTTCGCGCGCCCGGCCGAGGTCAAGCCACTGTTAGACGCGCTGTTCGAGCGCCAGGGCGGCAAGGGCCGCAAGGGCACCGTGGTCGTCAGCGACGAGCGCAGCCAGGCGGTCATCGTCAAGGGCGGCCGCCGCGACGTCGCGCTGGCCGCGTCGTTGATCCGGGAACTCGATACGCGCCACCGGCAGGTGCTGATCGAGGCGTTCATCGTCGAGGCCGGCGAGGACTTCCAGCGCAATTTGGGCGCGCGCTTGGCGCGCGACGCCGCGCCCGGACGCCTGCCGCGCGTCTATGGCGCGGTCGGCGGCGCCGACGGCGCGTTCGTGAACCTGCCGGCGGCGGGCGCCGCCACCGGCCTCGGCCTGCGTTTCGGCAAGTCGCGCATCCGCCTCGAGTTGACGGCGCTCGAAAACGAGGGCAAAAGCCGCATCATATCGAACCCCAGGGTGTTCACGCTCGACAACCGGCAGGCGGTGATTTTCCAGGGAGATGAAATTCCCTACCAGACGGTCTCCCAGGACGGCACGCGCACCGAGTTCAAGCAGGCCGGGCTGCGCCTGGCGGTGACGCCGTCGGTGATAGACGACGACCATCTGCTGCTCGACGTCGAGATCAACAAGGACACGGTGGACGTCCGCGTGCCGAACCCGCCGATCACGCGCCGCGAAATCGCAAGCCGCCTGCTCGTCGCCGACGGCGACATGGTGGTCATCGGCGGCATCCGCCTGGACACGCGCGTGGACGCGCAAGGCCGCGTGCCGGTCGCCGGGGAACTGCCGCTGGTCGGCGGACTGTTTCGCGACACCAGGGCGCGGCGCGACGTGCGCGAACTGATGGTGTTCATCCTGCCGGAGATCGTGCGTTGAGCGCGCCGGGCGAGGGCGCGCGGCGTCCGGCGTTGACCGGGCAGACGTCGGCGGTGGTGTTCGTCGAGCGCATGCTGCGCCAGGCGGTCTCGTTCGGCGCCAGCGACGCGCACCTCGAAAAATACGAGAGCCGCGCGCGCCTGCGCTATCGCCTGGACGGCGTGCTGCGCGAGATAGAGACCGGCGCGTTTTTGTTCGACGAATACGCCAGCGTGTCGACGCGCGTCAAGCTGCTCGCCGGGCTGGACATCGCCGACCGGCGCCTGCCGCAGGACGGGCGCTTCTCGTTCGCCTGCGAGCGCGGCACCGCCGACGTGCGCGTGTCCGTGGTGCCGCTGATCTCGGGCGAGCGCATCGTGCTGCGTATCCTGGACAGCGGCGGTTTCGACTCGGCGCTGGACAACCTTGGCATGGGCGCGCGCGAACTCGCGCTGTTCCGGCGCGCGCTGCGCATGAGCCAGGGTCTGATACTCGTCACCGGGCCGACCGGCAGCGGCAAGACGACGACGCTGTACGCGGCGCTGCGCGAGCTGAACGGCGAGGACGTCAGCATCCTGACGGCCGAGGATCCGGTCGAGCGGCGCATCGAGGGCATCAACCAGGTCGAGGTGCGCGAGCAGATCGGGCTCGGTTTCGCCGACGCGCTGCGCGCGTTTCTGCGCCAGGATCCGGAAGTCATCCTGGTCGGCGAGATCCGCGATTTCGAGACCGCCGACGTCGCCCTCAAGGCCGGGCTGACCGGCCACCTGGTCATGAGCACCTTGCACACCGGCAACGTCGCCGGCACGATCACGCGCCTGATCAACGTCGGCCTGCCGGAATACCTGGTGGGTGCGGCGCTCACCATAGTGGTGTCGCAGCGCCTGGTGCGCAAAATCTGCCCGCACTGCAAGGAAGCGCAGGCCGCGTCCGAGGCGCCGCCGCTGGCGCAATCCATAGGCGACGTGCCGCTCTACCGAGGCCGCGGCTGCGCGCATTGCCGCGACACCGGCTACGCCGGGCGTTGCGCGGTGTACGAGATGGTGGCGATGGACGACGATTTGCGCCGCGCCGTCACCGGCTACGGCAAAGCACCGGCCGAGGCGAACACGCTGATCAACGCGCGACGCCTGTCGAGTCTGGAGCAATCCGGGCTGAAACTGCTGCGCGACGGGGTGATCAGTATGGAGGAATACGTGCGGGTGCTGGGTTGAGGGGGAGGGGAATTCACATATATTAGGATATATTATCGGTGCTGTTACTCAATTTTAATATCTTAAAGTGTAATAGCGAACTCTCTTATTCCACATTCTGGATTAGTGGAAGCCCTTATTAAACTTTAAGTCATGAGAACTTAATAGTAGAATACGCTATTCAAGATACTGGATTAGTGGAAGCCCTTATTAAACTTTCAACTATGAAAACTTAATAACGGAATCCCTTATTCCAATATTCGAATCAGTGGAAGGCTTTGAATAGAGAAAAGCCTTGAACCCTTATCAGGAGATCTTTGCTATGCGACGTGGCGAAAACGGAGGATACCGGACTATGAACGTCGGCGACGAACTTGTCCGTACCTGCGTCCCGGCACCGCTTCCACCCGTGCCTCCCCTCGTTCTGGGCGGCCCGCTGCAACGGGCGCTCGAGTCGGCGGCGGTTGCCGTCGGCGGGCTTGGCGCGGTTTCGCCGCTGCTGCCCGACCCGGAACTTTTTCTCTACACTTACGTGCGTAAGGAGGCGGTGTTTTCCTCGCAAATAGAGGGAACGCAGTCGTCGTTGTCCGATCTCCTGCTCTATGAGCTGGAGGAAACGCCCGGCGTTCCGTTCGACGACGTCGTCGAGGTCTCCAACTACGTGGCGGCGTTGGAGCATGGCCTGCGTCGTCTGGCGGACGGTTTTCCGTTGTGCAACCGCCTGATCCGGGAAATTCACGGCGTCTTGCTGTCGCACGGGCGCGGCAGCGACAAAGCGCCGGGGGAGTTCCGCACGTCGCAGAACTGGATCGGCGGCTCGCGGCCCGGCAACGCGGCCTTTGTGCCGCCGCCGCACACCGAGGTGCCCGAGTGCATGGCCGCGTTCGAGCGCTTTCTCCATGCCGATGGCGACGAGTTGCCCACACTGGTGCGGGCCGGGCTTGCGCACGTGCAGTTCGAGACGATACACCCGTTCCTCGACGGGAACGGGCGTATCGGCAGGCTGTTGACGACGCTTCAGTTGTACCAGGCCGGCTTGTTGCCCGAACCGCTGTTGTATTTGAGCCTGTACTTCAAGCAGCACAGAAGCACCTACTATGACCTGCTGATGCACGTGCGCGGCACCGGCGACTGGGAAGCGTGGCTTGCTTTTTTCCTCGAGGGGGTAAGGGAGACCGCGGAGAACGCGGTGGCCACGGCGCGTCGCTTGTCGGAGACGTTCGAGTCGGATCGGGCATGGATACAGCGGCAGGGCCGCCGCGCCGGTTCGGCCTTGCGCGTGCATGCGGCGTTTATGAGGCGCCCGCTCCTGTCTCCGTCCCGGATATGCCGGCGCACGAGGCTTTCCACTACGACCGTCGCCGCGGTGCTGCAATTGCTGCTCGAGCACCGAATGGTGCGTGAAATCACGGGCAAAAAGCGCGGCCGCGTGTTCGCCTATGACCGCTATCTGTCGATCTTGAACGAGGGCGCCGAGCCGCCGTGACGCTTTGCAGGTGCTGTGCCCGGGCGACCGTGGACGACCGTGGGCGCGCCGCGCGCGGGACGCCGGCGCCGCGCCGTCGCTATTCGGGACGCGGATAACGGTAGTAACGCTCGTTCAAGTAGTCCGCCGTGCGCCGCACCTGCGCCTCGCTCCAGTGCAGTCGCAGCTGCTTCTGGCAATAAACGACGCGCTCGTGCAGCGCGGCGTAATTTTTTGCGAGACGGTCGGGGCGGGTGTGGAGCAGGCCGCCGTCGCCGCCGACCATGCGCGCGTGACACGCGACGCAGGACGCCTGGTAGTGCGCCGGCGCCGTGGCTTCCGCGGCCGCGACCGTGGCCAGGCACAGCGTCGCCAACAGCAGCGCGCAGCGACCGCGTTTTCCGTTAGAATGGCGCCCATGCAGCCGGACGAATCCAACCTGGTGTGGGTGGATCTCGAGATGACGGGGCTGGATTCCTTTGCCGACGCCATCCTCGAAATCGCGACGCTGGTAACCGATAAACATCTGGAAAATCCCGTCGAAGGTCCCGCGCTTGCGATCCATCAGCCGCAGGACGTTCTCGACGGCATGAATCAGTGGAACCGCGACCATCATACCGCATCCGGCCTCGTCGAAGAGGTGCGCGCGAGCCGCGTCAGTTGCGCCGAGGCCGAGCGCCGCACGCTAGACTTCCTGAAGCGCCACGCCGTGCGCGGAAAGTCGCCGATGTGCGGCAACAGCATCTGCCAGGACCGGCGCTTCCTGGCGCGGCTGATGCCGGAACTCGAAAGTTTTTTTCACTACCGCAACCTCGACGTCAGCACGCTGAAGGAACTGGCGCGGCGCTGGAAACCGGAAATCGTCGCGCGCAAGGAAGAAGAAAGCCGCCACCGCGCCCTGAGCGACATCCGCGGATCCATCGAGGAACTGCGCCACTACCGCCGCAATTTTCTGCGCCTGGGATCGGCGTAGGGCACCACCCGGCGCATAAGGTCGTATCATACCGAGATGATAGTCACGTGCGCGCCGCCCCGAATACTGCTCGGAGATTGCCGGCGCAGGCTTGAGGAAATCGAGGACGATTCCGTCGACCTGATAATCACCTCTCCCCCCTATGCCGACCAGAGAAAAAACAGCTACGGCGGGGTTGCCCCGGAGCGGTACGTCGAATGGTTTCTGCCGATTTCCGAACACCTCTTGAGAGTATTGAAACCGAGCGGGACCTTCATCCTCAACATAAAGGAAAGAGTCGTGGGTGGAGAACGCCACACGTACGTCATCGAACTCATATTGGCGATGCGCAAGCAAGGATGGCACTGGACGGAAGAATTTGTCTGGCACAAAAAAAATTGCTATCCGGGCAAGTGGCCCAACCGATTCAGGGATTCATGGGAGCGGCTGTTGCAGTTTAACAAAAGCAAGAAATTCCACATGTATCAGGAATCGGTGATGGTGCCGACCGGGGAGTGGGCAAAGAAGCGGCTTAGAAATTTGAGCGCTACGGACAAAATAAGAGACGAGTCGAAGGTCGGAAGCGGTTTCGGCAAGAAAATTTCCAACTGGATCGGCAGGGACAGGGCGTTCCCGACGAACGTTCTGCACATGGCCACGGAGTGCGCTAACAAGGGACATAGCGCGGTGTTCCCGAAGTCTCTTCCGGCGTGGTTTATCCGGCTGTTCACCGAAGAAGGGGATATGGTTCTTGATCCGTTCGCCGGTTCCGGCACGACCCTGGAAGCGGCGGGCGAGCTCAACAGAAACTCCATCGGAATCGAGGTCAACCGGGGCTTTTATGAACGCATGATTACGATCTCGGAAGGAGTGAAAAAGCAACATAGACTGATGGAAAAGAGAGCTGGAAGATATGCCCAAAATCACGATTGATGACGTAAGAGATTACGTCGAGAATAACATAGGAGACTTTCATTCCACGCGATTGAGAAAGTTGGAAGATTTGGAACTGGATAAGGTTCTGAAAAGAAAAAACCCTTATTTGTTCAGGGCCAAAAACGTAATTACTGCTCCCGATCTTGTGAAGATCTTTCTCGATGCTCATTTGTCTTCCCAGGAAGAGTCATTGTTCGGGAAGTTTCTCGAAGGGCTTGCCGTATTCGTAAATGAAAGCGTGTACGGAGGTTGGAAATCATCTGCCGAGGGGATAGACCTCGAGTTCAACAAGGAAGATATTCGCTACGTGGTTTCGATAAAATCCGGCCCAAATTGGGGCAACAGCAGCCAGATTAAACGGATGAAGGAGAATTTTGTTCAAGTGCAAAGAATTCTTAGGCAAGGTGGTGGAAACATGAATATCCAGGCGGTGAACGGTTGTTGCTATGGAAAGGACAATCAGCCGGACAAAGGTATTTATCTCAAGTACTGCGGGCAGAGATTTTGGGAATTCATATCCGGTAATTCTGATTTATACGTTGAGATAATCGAACCTTTGGGGCATAAGGCGAAAGAGAGAAATGAAGCATTTATGGAAAATTACGTTCGCGTTATCAATAAATTCTCCCAATCTTTTATCGAGCGTTTTTGTGAGGATGGTTTGATCCAGTGGAAGAAATTGTTGCGTTTCAACTCCGGAGCGAACAGCGAATAGAACCGCCCGCCGGCGCCAGCACCGTGTTCCTGCCGTCGAGGGCGGCGTTGGTTTGCGGGTAGTCCTTGACGTAGTGCAGGCCGCGGCTTTCCTTGCGCGCCAGCGCCGAGACTACGATCAGGTGCGCGGTCTGGGCCAGGTTTCGGTATTCGATCAGATCGCCGTTGATGCGGTAGCGGCGGTAGTATTCGTCGGCCTCCTCGAGCAGCAGCTCGACGTGCTTCTTGGCCCGCAGCAGGCGCCGCTCGCTGCGCACGATGCCGACGTAGTTCCACATCACGCGCCGCAACTCGTGCCAGCCGTGCGCGACGACGACCTCCTCGTCCGACTGGGTGACGCGGCTTTCGTCCCACGGCGGCGTCTCGGCGCCTTCGGTTTGTGGCGTGCGCACGGCCCGCGCCGCCAGGTCGCCGCCCATCGCGCGCGCCGCGCGCCGCCCGCAGACGATGCACTCGAGCAGCGAGTTGCTGGCCAGGCGGTTGGCGCCGTGCAGTCCGGTGTGCGCGGTTTCGCCGACGGCGTAGAGCGCGTCTACATCGGTGCGCCCGTCGGTGTCGGCGACGACGCCGCCGCAGGTGTAGTGCACCGCCGGCACCACCGGAATCGGTTCGCGCGCAAGATCGAAGCCGAACGCCAGGCAGCGGCGGTGAATTTCCGGGAAACGCTCGCGCACGAAAGCCTCGGGCTTGTGCGATACGTCGAGGTGCACGTAGTCGAGGCCTAAGCGCTTGATCTCGTGGTCTATCGCGCGCGCGATCACGTCGCGCGGCGCCAGCACTCCGCGCGCGTCGAAGCGGTGCATGAACGGCGTGCCGTCCGGCAGCGTCAGGCGCGCGCCCTCGCCGCGCAGGGTCTCGCTGATCAGGTAGGATTTGGCGCTCGGATGATAGAGGCAGGTCGGATGGAACTGCATGAATTCCATGCCGGCGACGCGGCAGCCCGCACGCCACGCCATCGCAATACCGTCGCCGGACGAACTGTCGGGGTTTGTCGTGTAGAGATAGGCTTTGCCGGCGCCGCCGCTCGCCAGCACGACGCTGGCGGCGGCAATCGCGTGCACCCGCCCGTCGCGCGCGTTCAGCGCGTAGATGCCGATGCAGCGTTTGCTCTCGCCGCGCGGTGCGCGCGCGGTGATCAGGTCGACCGCGATATGGCCGTGGCGGAACTCCACGTTGCGCCGTTGGCGCGCGCGCTTGAGCAGCACGCCCTGCACCGTGCGCCCGGTGGTGTCGCGGCTGTGGACGATGCGCCGCCGCCGGTGACCGCCTTCGCGCGTCAGATGCAAAGTCGCACCGCGCCCCTGCTGCTCGCGCGTGAACTCGACCCCCATACGCTCCAGCCACTCTATCGTGGCCGGCGCCTCGCCGACGATGGTCGCCACCGCGTGCTCGTCGCACAATCCGCAGCCGGCTTTCAGCGTGTCCGAGACGTGGGCCGCAACCGAGTCGAGTTCGCTGACGGCGGCGGCGATTCCGCCTTGCGCGTGCCAGGTGCTGCTCAGCGTCGGCTCGCCCTTGGCCAGGATGCAGACCGAGACGTCGTCCGCCAACTCGAGTGCCAGGCTCAGCCCGGCGGCACCGCAGCCGACGATGACCACGTCGTAGCGCGATTTGGGCGTGCGATCATCCATGTGGCGATTGTATGGGAAGGGGGGCAATCGTTGATAAAATTAAGAAAATATTCTGAATACTGCTTCGGGAACGCCCGTGGGGGCGTTCCCTTGCTTCTCGGGGACGCCCGTGAGGTGTTCCCTTGTCTCTATGGTTACTTTTGAGAATCCATTCCGTCCCGGCGCCGGCCATCCGCCGCCCCATCTGGCGGGGCGCGGTGCCGAGTGTGCCGAGTTTCGGCGTTTGCTGGAGCAGCGTACGATATTGGAGAATCTTATTTTGACGGGTTTGCGTGGCATAGGGAAAACCGTGCCGTTGGATGTCTTCAAGCAGGACGCAATTCGGCAGGGTTGGCGTTGGGTCGGCGCCGATCTTTCCGAGTCGGCAGCGCCAGCGAGGAGCGCGTCGCCGTCCGATTGTGCGCCGATCTGTCGCTGGTTACCGGCGATATCGTCGTCCGAAAGAAAGTCCTGCGCGGTATCGGTTTTGTCGCCCAGGGCACCCGCAGCGGGCAGACCCTCGATTACGAGCTGTTGGCGGGGATATACCGGCGAACTCCGGGGCTGGCCGTGGACAAACTCAAGGCGGTGTTGGAGACGACGTGGGCTGCGTTGTCCGCGGTGAACGGGGTGTCGCGCGGCGTTATTTTCGGGTACGACGAAGCGCAGAATCTTTCGGATCATGGCGCAGGCGAATTTCCGCTGTCGCTGCCGCTGGATGCCTTTCAAGGCGTTCAGAGGAAGGGGTTGCCGTTGATGTTGGCGCTGACGGGCCTGCCGACTCTGTTCCCCAAGCTCGTCGAGGCGCGGACGTTCTCCGAGAGAATGTTTCGGGTGCTGTTCCTCGGCCGGCTGTCGCGTGAGGAAAGCGTCAGTGCCGTGCAAAAACCGATCGCCGACGAACGCTGCCCGGTTCGTCTAAGCCGACGCTCGGTAGATGCCATTTGCGAGGCTTCCCGCGGCTATCCTTATTTTATCCAGTTCATCTGCCGCGAAGTATATGACGCATATTTGCAGCAGACGGAACGTGGCGGCGACGCCGCGGTCTCTCTCATTCCCGTCGTGCAGAAATTAGACGCGGATTTCTTCGCCGGGCGCTGGGCCAACGCGACCGACCGCCAACGCGAATTGTTATCGGTCGTGGCGCAGCTGGAACATTGCGACGAGGAGTTCGCGGTGCGGCAAATCGTGGAAAAATCGCGCGCCGGTCGCTCGAAGCCGTTCAGCGCCAGTCACGTGAGCCAGATGTTGGCGGCCATGGGCGACAAGGGTCTGGTGTTCAAAAACCGCCATGGCCGGTACTCCTTTGCGGTGCCGTCGCTGGGACGCTCTATCAGGCGTCAGGCGACCGCCGCCGGGATCCCGGTTTGATGGTACTATGCGCAATATGTCTGCTTTTTCACGGATTGTCGCCCGGCGCCCGGTGATCGGCGCCGGGCGCCGGGCGTGGCCGGCGTCGTTGCTCGTGCTGGTTTTCGCCGCGCCCGCCGAGGCGCGCGGCATGCCTGATTTTTCGGCGCTGGCCGAGGCCAACGTCGCCGCCGTCGTCAACATCAGCACGCTCAGGAAGCCGCCGTCGCGCGACCAGGACGACGAGTCTCCCGAAGCCCCGCCCGGCGTTCCGTGGCATGAGTTTTTCGAGAAATTTTTCGAGCACCGCGCGCCGTTGCCCATGCCGCGGCCGCCCAATTCGGTCGGTTCCGGCTTCATCATTACCGGCGACGGCTACGTCATCACCAACCACCACGTCGTCCACGGTGTCGAGGAGATTACCGTCAAATTGAGCGACCGCCGCGAGCTGCCCGCCGAGCTGATCGGCACCGACGAGCTGAGCGACATCGCGCTGCTGAAGGTCGACGCCGACGACTTGCCCGCGGTGCGCATCGGCTCCTCGGACGAGATCAAGGTCGGGCAGTGGGTGTTGGCCATCGGCGCGCCGTTCGGCTTCGAGCACTCGGTGACCGCGGGCATCGTCAGCGCCAAGGGGCGGCGCCTGCCGTCGGGCAACTACGTGCCGTTCATCCAGACCGACGTCGCCATCAATCCCGGCAATTCGGGCGGACCGCTGTTCAACCTCGACGGCGAGGTCATCGGCGTCAATTCGCAGATCTACAGCCGCACCGGCAGCTACAGCGGCCTGTCGTTCGCGGTGCCGATCGGCCTGGCGATGGACGTCGTCGGGCAGTTGCGCGACAAGGGCGAGGTGGCGCGCGGCTGGCTCGGCGTGTTCATCCAGGAGGTCACGCACGGCCTGTCCGAGTCGTTCGGCCTCGACAAGCCGCGCGGCGCGCTGATCTCGCGCGTCGTCGAGGACGGCCCGGCGCAGCGCGCCGGCTTGCGCGTCGGCGACATCGTGCTGCGTTTCGACGGCGAGGACGTCGGCTTGTCCTCGTCGTTGCCGCCGCTGGTCGGGCGTACGCCGGTGGGCGAGCGCGTTACGGTCGAACTGCTGCGCGACGGCGAGCGCGTCCGCCTGCCGGTCGTCGTCGGCGAGCTGCCGGCGGAGCAGCGGCTCGCCGGGCGCGCGCGCGAGGAGCGCGCGTCCGAGGAGGTTCTGGGCTTGTCGCTGCGTTCGTTGACGCCCGGCGAACGCGAGCGCCCGGGGCTGGACGACGGCGGTCTCGTCGTCGAGAAAGTCGGCCCCGGCGCGGCGCGCGACGCCGGCATTGCCGAGGGCGACGTGTTGGTCATGATGAACAACGAGCGTTTTCGCACGCCCTCGGAACTGGCCGAGATCGTCGAGTCGCTGCCCACGGGCAACTTTACGACGTTGCTCGTCGTGCGCGGGGAAAGGTCGCGCTTTTTCGCAATCAGGATACCGGAATGACGCGGTTGCGCGCCGCCGCGTTGCTGGCGCTGGCCTCGATCGGCGCGTGGGCGCCGGCGCAGGAAACGATGCCGACCACGGCGACCACGACCACCGTGATGGACGCGACGGCCACGGCGACCACGACAACCGCAACGACCGCGGCGACCGCGGCAACCACGGCGACCACGGCGACCACGGCACCGCCGCAAGACGCGGTGGCCGAAGAGCAGGCCGCGCCGCGGGTCTATCAGCGCGACGGCATCGTCGCGCCGACGCGCCGCGCGCGCCTGGGCGCGCGCCTGGACGCGGCGGTTTCGGTGTTGCACGCCGAGCAGGGCCGGCGCTTCCAGCGCGGCGACGTGCTGGTCGAGTTTGATTGCTCGGTCGAGCGCGCGGCGCTCGAGGAGGCGCGCATCGCCCACCGGCTCGCGAAGTTCAACCACAACGCGAAAAGGCGCGAGGCCGAAAACCGCGAGGTCTCGAAAGAGCAGGTCGAACTGGCGGGCTTGCAGGCCGAAGCCGCGCTGGCCGCGCTCAACCACGCGCGCGCCCTGTCCAAGTACTGCACGATAGTAGCCCCCTTCGACGCGCTGGTGATCAAGGTGTTCGTCGCCGAGCACGAGGAAGTCGAGGCGCTTGAGCCGGTCGTCGAAGTCGCCGAGGACGCGGCGCCTCACCTGCACCTGCTGCTGCCGTGGGATTGGTTGGCGTGGCTGTCGCCCGGCCACGAGTTCGACGTGCGCGTCGCCGGGCGCGATTACCGCGCGCGCCTCGAGCGTTTGGCGCCGGAGGCGGATGCGCTGAACAAGAGCGTCGCCGCGGTCGCGCGGATACTCGACGCCGACGAAAAACTGCTGATCGGCATGAGCGGCGTCGCCCGCTTTGCCGCTCCCGAGACCGCCGCCGAGACGGACGCCGGACTTGCCCGGTAGCCGCCGCTTTTGCGACAATGCGCGGTGGCGCTACGCCGCCGCCGGACGCTTGAAACCGTAGTCAGACAAATGCCACCCCTGCCATCACGCGGCTCCTCTTCGGGAGCGACGCGCCGGCGACTGGCCAACGCCGTGCGCGCCCTCAGCATGGACGCGGTCGAGCGCGCGCGCTCGGGCCACCCCGGCATGCCGATGGGCATGGCCGACGTCGCCGAGGTCTTGTGGAACGATTGCCTGAGGCACAATCCCGGCAATCCGTCGTGGTTCGACCGCGACCGCTTTGTGTTGTCGAACGGGCACGGTTCGATGCTGCTGTATTCGCTGCTGCACCTGAGCGGCTATCCGATGCCGATGGACGAGCTCAGGCGTTTCCGCCGGTTGCATTCCGGGACGCCGGGGCACCCCGAATACGACCCCGCGCGCGGTATCGAGACGACCACCGGGCCGCTCGGGCAGGGGCTTGCGAACGCGGTCGGGATGGCGCTCGCCGAGCGCGTGCTCGCGCGGCGTTTCAACCGCGACGGTTTCCCGGTAGTGGACCACCGCACCTGGGTGTTCACCGGCGACGGCTGCCTGATGGAGGGCGTCTCGCACGAGGCCTGCTCGCTCGCCGGCACCCAGCGGCTCGGCAAACTGATCGTCTTCTACGACGACAACGGCGTCTCGATAGACGGCGAGGTCTCGGGCTGGTTCACCGACGACACGCCGCGCCGCTTCGGCGCCTACGGCTGGCACGTCGAGCGCGACGTGGACGGCCACGACGCCGACGCCGTGCGCGCCGCGATAGAACGCGCGCGCGACGAGGCTGATCGTCCGAGCCTGCTCTGCTGCAAGACCGTGATCGGCTACGGCGCGCCGAACAAGCAGGGGCGTGCATCCTGTCATGGTGCGCCGCTGGGCCGGCAGGAGGTGGCGCTGGCGCGCGAGGCGCTGGACTGGCCGTATGCGCCGTTCGAGGTGCCCGACGACGTCTATCGAGGGTGGGACTCCCGTGCGCGCGGCGCGGCCGCGGAGCGGCGTTGGCGCGAGGTTTTTGAGGATTACCGCGCCGCGCATCCCGAGGCGGCGGCCGAATTCGAGCGCAGCGTCGCCGGACGGCTGCCGCGCGGCTGGGACTCGCGCGCGCGCGCCTTCGTCGTCGGCGTGCACGCCGCCGGCGAGGACCTGGCGACGCGCAAGGCGTCGCAGCGCGCGCTCGCCGCCTTCAGCGGCGAACTGCCGGAGTTGATCGGCGGTTCCGCCGATCTGTCCGGTTCAAACGGCACGTTGTGGCAAGGCTGCCGCGCCGTGGACGGCAACGGCGGCGACGGCAACTACATTTATTTCGGCGTGCGCGAGTTCGCGATGTCGGCGATCGCGTCGGGCATCGCGCTGCACGGCGGCCTGATCCCGTACGCGGCGACCTTTCTGACGTTCTCCGATTACGCGCGCAACGCGGTGCGCATGGCGGCGCTGATGAGACAGCGCGTCGTCTTCGTATATACCCACGATTCGGTCGGCCTCGGCGAGGACGGGCCGACGCACCAGCCGGTCGAGCACCTGGCGGCGTTGCGCCTGATCCCGAACCTCGACGTGTGGCGGCCGTGCGACGCGGTCGAGTCGGCGGTCGCGTGGAAGGCCGCGCTCGAATCGAAGACGACGCCCAGCGCCCTGGTGTTTTCGCGCCAGACGCTGGCGCACGTGGCGCGCGACGACGCGCAGCTCGCGGCCATAGAGTGCGGCGGCTACGTGTTGCGCGACTGCGAAGGCGCCGCCGGGCTGGTGCTGATTGCGACCGGTTCGGAGGTCTCGCTGGCGCTCACCGCGCACGAGCGGTTGTGCGAAGAGGGACGCAACTCGCGCGTCGTCGCAATGCCGTGCGCCGAATGTTTCGAGCGCCAGCCGCAAGAGTACCGCGAGTCGGTGCTGCCGGCGGGGGTGCCGCGCCTGGCCGTCGAGGCCGGGCGCGGCGATTGGTGGCGGCGTTACGTCGGTCTCGAGGGCGCCGTCGTCGGCCTCGAGGAGTTCGGCGTGTCGGCGCCCGGCGGCGAGGCGCTCGCGCATTTCGGGTTCACGCCGGAACGGGTGTACCGGGCGGGCGTCTCGTTGATGGACGGCGACGGATGACGTCGCGCGCGCGGCGCGGCGGGACACGGACGGGGTACGATTGCCCGGGAGGCATCTTGCATGGCGGTTAGAATTGCGATCAACGGATACGGGCGCATCGGGCGCGGCATCTTGCGCGCCTTGTATGAGGGTGGCGGACGCGACGGGGCAAAAATTGTCGCGGTCAACGCGACCGCGGGCGTCGACACCGCGGCGCACCTGACGCGCTACGACACCACGCACGGGCGCTTCGGCGGCGAGGTGCACGTCGAGGGCGACGCGGTGCGCATAAACGGCGACCCGATTCGTTTCTTCTCGGAGCGCGACCCGGCGCGCCTGCCGTGGGGCGAGGTCGGCGTGGACGTCGTGTGCGAGTGCACCGGCAAGTTCCGAAGCAAGGCGAAGGCGTCGGCGCATATCGGGGCGGGCGCGCGCAAGGTGCTGATCTCGGCGCCGGGGGAGGACGACGTGGACGCGACCATCGTCTATGGCGTCAACCACGAGGTGTTGCGCGCCGCGCACACCGTCGTCTCGAACGCGTCGTGCACGACCAACTGCCTGGCGCCGGTGGCCAAGGTGCTGCACGAGGCCGTCGGCATAGAATGCGGCCTGATCACGACGATCCACGCCTACACCAACGACCAGGTGCTGATCGACTCGCCGCACAAGGACCTGCGGCGCGCGCGTTCGGCCACGTCGTCCATCGTTCCGACCAGGACCGGCGCCGCGCGGGCGGTCGGGCTGGTGTTGCCGGAGCTTGCCGGCAAGCTGCACGGTTACGCGGTGCGCGTGCCGACGATCAACGTCTCGGTCGTGGATTTCACCTTCACCGCCGCGCGTGCGACCGCCACGGACGAGTTGGACGCGGCGGTGCGCGCCGCCGCCGACGGCGCGCTGCGCGGGCTGCTTTCGTTTTGCGACGAGCCGCTGGTGTCCGCCGACTTCAATCACAATCCGGCGTCGGCGATCTACGACGCGACCCTGACCCAGGTGATGGAGGAGCGCCTGGTCAAGGTGTCGGCCTGGTACGACAACGAGTGGGGTTACTCCAACCGCATGTTAGACGCCGCGCTCGCGCTGATGCGGGCGCGCTGAGGAAGCGGGCGCGCGCCGGTGGCCGACTTCACCGAAATGCACGAACTGGAGCTGACCGGGCGGCGCGTGCTGGTGCGCTGCGACCTGAACGTGCCGTTGTGCGACGGGCGCGTCGCCGACGACGCGCGCATCCGCGCGAGCCTGCCGGCGATCCGCGGCGCGCTGGAGGCGCGCGCGCCGGTCGTGCTGGTGTCGCATCTGGGTCGCCCGCGCGCCGGGGTGCGCGATCCGCAACTCTCGCTGCGCCCGGTGGCGGCGCGCCTGTCGGAATTGCTGGGCACCGAGGTCGCGTTGCACGAGGGGCCTGTCGATGAGGTGCGCGCCACGCCCGGGCGCGCGGTGCTGTGCGAGAACATCCGCTTCCAGCACGGCGAGTGCGACGACGACGACGGCCTCGCGCGCACGCTCGCGTCGTTGTGCGACGTGTTCGTGATGGACGCCTTCGGCTGCGCCCACCGCGCCCACGCCTCGACCCACGGCGTCGCCGCACACGCCGCGGCGGCGTGCGCCGGACCGCTGCTCGCGCGCGAAGTCGCAAGCCTCGAGAAATTCTTCGCGGGCGGCGACGCGGCGCGCTCGGTGGCCGTCATCGGCGGCGCCAAGGTGGCCGGCAAGATGGAAGTGCTCGAGGCGCTCGCCGAGCGCGTGCAAACGCTGATCGTCGGCGGCGGCATAGCCAACACCCTGCTGGCGGCGCGCGGCCACGACGTCGGGCGCTCGTTGTACGCAAAGGAGTCGCTGCCGGCGGCGCGCGCGTTGTACGAGCGCGTGCGCGAGCGCGGCTGCACCTTGCTGCTTCCCTGCGACGTGGTGTGCGCCGGCGAGTTGACGCACACGGCGCGCGCGCAAGTCAAGGAATTGGACGCGCTCGCGCGCGACGACGGGATCTTCGACGTCGGACCGCGCACGCTCGAACGCATCGAGCGGGTGCTCGCCGCCGCCGACCGTATTTTGTGGAACGGGCCGCTCGGAGCGTTCGAGTACGCGCCGTTTGCGGGCGCGACGCGGCGTCTGGCCGAGGCGGTCGCGCGCAGCCGCGCGTGGTCGCTGGTCGGCGGCGGCGACACGCTCGCGGCCATCGCCCGCTTCGGCGTCGGCGCCGACGTTTCTTTCGTTTCGACCGGCGGCGGCGCGTTTTTGGAGTTCGTCGCCGGGCGCCGCCTTCCCGCGATTGAGATTTTGCGCAAAAGAAAAGAGAATCCGCGATTGCGGAAGCGACCGGAATAGCCGCAATGACCGAGATTCGACAGGCGATTTCGCCGAGAAGGACCAAGATCATCGCAACCCTGGGCCCGGCCACCGACGACCGGGGGGTGTTGCTCGACCTGATTGACGCCGGCGTCGACGTCGTGCGCCTGAACTTTTCGCACGGCGAGACCGAGGACCACGTGCGGCGCGCGCGCATGGTGCGCGAGCTGTCCGACTCGAAGCGCTACCACATCGGCATACTCGGCGACTTGCAGGGGCCGAAGATCCGCCTGCAACGGTTCGAGCGCGGGGCGGTTACGCTCGAGGCCGGACGGCGCTTCGTGCTCGACCCGTCTCTCGGGCGCGACGCCGGCACCGTGGACGCGGTCGGCATCACCTATCCGCGGCTCTACGCCGACGTCGCGGCCGGCGACACCTTGTTGCTCGACGACGGGCGCATCGTCCTCGAGGTCGCGTCCTCCGGCGAGGACGGCGTCGTCACGACGGTCGTGGTCGGCGGCGAGTTGTCAAACAACAAGGGCATCAACCGCGCCGGCGGCGGCTTGTCGGCGCCCTCGATCACCGACAAGGACAAAAGGGACATCGAGCTCGCGGCGCAAATCGGCGTGGATTATCTCGCGGTTTCGTTTCCGAAGAGCGCCGACGACATCTCCCACGCGAAACGCTTGCTGCGCGCGGCGGGCAGTTCGGCCTCGTTGATCGCCAAGATCGAGCGCGTCGAGGCGCTGCGCTGCATCGAGGAGATACTCGAGGTCGCCGACGGCGCGATGGTCGCGCGCGGCGACCTCAGCATCGAGATCGGCGACGCCGAATTGACCGCGGTGCAAAAGCGCCTGATCCGGCAGGCGCGGCGCGCCGAGCGCATCGTCATCACCGCGACCGAGATGTTGCAGTCCATGATCGACAGCGCCGTGCCGACGCGCGCCGAGATCTCCGACGTCGCCAACGCCGTGCTCGACGGCTCCGACGCGCTGATGCTGTCGGCGGAATCGGCGATCGGGCGCCATCCGGCGCGCGCCGTCGCGACCATGAGCCGCATCTGCCAGGGCGCCGAGCGCGGCGAGGAGTACCGCGCGCTCGACCCGGGCGCGCCGGGGCGGAAGGTCGAGCGCTTCGACAAGGCGATAGCGCTTTCGACGATATACGCGACGACGCAGATGGACGTCGCGGTGATCGCGGCGCTGACCGAATCGGGCGCGACCGCGCTGTGGATGTCGCGCTTCGACTCGGCCACGCCGATCTACGCGGTGACGCCGCACCTTGAGACCTGCCGCAAGGTGACCTTGTACCGCGGCGTCTATCCGGTGCTCGTGGAGCGCGACCCGGGGCGCCACGTCAGGGACGAGGTCATCGGCGCGTTGCGCGGCCGTCGCGCGGTCGCCGACGGCGACCGCGTCATCATGACGCGCGGCGAGACCGTCGGCCTGCACGGCGGCACCAACACGATGAAGATCATTACGGTGTCGTAGCGGATTGACTGTAGCGAGTCGTTCACTGCGGGAGTTATATACTTTACACTACACGCACCGCAAAAGCGAGCACGACCACGGACTTCCCATGAACATGGACAAACTGCAAACGACGGCGCGCGCGATGGTGGCCGCCGGCAAGGGCATTCTCGCGATGGACGAGAGCCACCCGACCTGCAAGAAGCGCTTCGACCGGATCGGCGTCGAGGCGAACGCCGACAGCCGCCGCTGCTACCGGCAGATGCTGGTCACCGCCCCCGGTCTCGGGCGCCACGTCTCGGCGGCGATTTTGTTCGATGAGACGATACGCCAGCGCACCGACGGCGGCGCCGCTTTTGCCGGGCATCTCGAGGCCGCCGGCATCATTCCCGGTATCAAGGTGGACAAGGGCGCGAAGCCGCTCGCCGGTTGTGCCGGAGAGAAGGTGACCGAGGGTCTGGACGGTTTGCGCGAGCGCCTCGCCGAATACGCCGGCCTCGGCGCGCGTTTCGCCAAGTGGCGCGCGGTCATCGCCGTCGCCGAGCGGCTGCCGTCCGCGACGTGCGCGCGCGCCAACGCGCAGGCGTTGGCGGCCTACGCGGCGTTGTGCCAGGAGCAAGACCTGGTGCCGATCGTCGAACCGGAGGTGCTGATGGACGGCGGCCACTCTATCGAGCGCTGTTTCGAGGCGACCGAATTTGTCCAGCGCGCGGTGTTCGCCGAACTGGCGGCGCGCGGCGTCGTGCTCGAGGGCATCGTGCTGAAGCCGAACATGGTGGTTTCCGGCTCCGAGTGCCCGCTGCAGGCCGGTTGCGCGCGCGTCGCCGAGATGACGTTGCGCTGCCTGAAGCGCACGGTGCCGGCGGCGGTGCCCGGCGTCGCGTTTTTGTCGGGCGGCCAGGGCGACGAGGAAGCGACCGCGAACCTCGATGCGATCAACCGGCTCGCCGCCGCCGAGGGCGCGCCGTGGCGGATTACTTTTTCCTACGGGCGCGCCCTGCAGCAGCGCGCGCTGACGGTGTGGGGCGGAGATGCGTCGCGCGCGACGCAGGCGCAGGAGGCAATTTGCAAACGCGCCCGCCTGAACGGCGCGGCGTCGGACGGCGCCTACGACGCCGCGATGGAAGCCGCATAACCGCACCGGCTCCCCGCCTCCCGCGCGCGTCGTCCCCGCGAAAGCGGAATCCGGTCAAGAAATCGGGCGGCAGCGCCGCCACCAACCGCGACGGCGTCGCCGGTCTTCATCCCGCCTACAATAGCAACAGCGTCGCCAGGCCGAGAAAAGCGATGATGCCGATGACGTCGGTGACCGTCGTCAGTGCGACGCCGCCGGCCAGCGCCGGGTCTATGCCGAGTTTCTTTAAGAAGATCGGGATCGAGACGCCGGCCAGCGCCGCGCACAGCAGGTTGGCGACCATGGCCACGCCGATGATGCCGCCGATTCTCAGATCCTCGAACCAGAACACGGTCAACAGCGCGACGATGGCCGCCCAGAACAGGCCGTTCAGCAGCCCGACGAGCAGTTCCTTGACCAGCAGCAGCGGCGAGTTGCCGCCGACGACGTGGCCGGTGGCAAGGCCGCGAATGACGACGATCAGCGTCTGACCGCCGGCGATTCCGCCCATGCTGGCGACGATCGGTACGAGTATCGCGAGCACTATGACCTTCTCCAGCGTGTCCTGAAAAAGACTCACAAACCACGCCGCCAGGAAGGCCGTCGCCAGGTTCACGCCTAGCCACACGGCGCGTCTCTTCGCCGACGCGAACACCGGCGCGAACAGATCCTCCTCGCCCGACATGCCGGTGAAACCCTTGCGTTCCTTGTGCGCCTCGTCGCGGATGACGTCGACGACGTCGTCCACGGTGATGCGCCCGAGCAGTTTTCCGTCCTCGTCCACGACCGCCGCCGACACCAGGTCGCGGTTCTCGAACAGGGTCGCGACCTCCGACGCCGGCGTCGCGACCGGTATCGGCCTGGTGTCGGTCTCCATCACTTCGGCGACGCGGGTTCGCGGCTCCTTCGTCACCAGTCTGGCGAGCGGCAGGGTGCCCAGGTAGCGGTTCGAGTAATCCACGACGATCAGTTTGTCGGTCTGCTTCGGGACCTTGCGGCGCATTCTCAGATAGCGCAGCACGACGTCGAGCGTCACGTTGCCGCGCACCGTGACGACGTCGGTGTTCATCAGGCCGCCGGCGGTATTTTCGTCGTACGCGAGTACCCGCTCGAGGCGTCTGCGGTGCTGCCGGTCCATGCCGGCCAGGGCGCGGTCGGTGACCGTATCGGGCAGATCCCGCATCAGATCGGCGAGGTCGTCTATGTCCAGTCCCGCGGTCGCCAGTACCAGGTCGTGGTCGTTCGTCATTTCGATCAGGTTGGCGCGCACCTCGTCGCTGGCGTGCACCAGCACCTCGCCTTCCCGTCGTGTATCGGTCAGTTCCCAGACGACGTGGCGTTGCGGAATCGGCAGCGCTTCCAATAGATCGGCGATTTCCGCGGGGTGCATGCCGCCCAGGGTCTCCCGCACGTGCAGCGTCGCTCCGTCCTGCAGGAACTCGGTCAGATTCTCGACTGTGGCTTCGTTGCTCACCGCTCCGAAGGGTGGATAAAAAGGGAAGGGAATTATACAAGTTTTCCTGTAAACGGATTGGCGGGGTTTTCCCACTGTTATAATGTCGCCCGTTCCGACAATGCCGCTGCAGGCGGCGACGGAAACCCATAAACGCATCCATGAACCGTACGCGCCTGACGCCCGCGCCGCCGGCGGCCGCCCCCCACGTATCGTGAGCGACAAGCGCGCCGACGGTATCAGCGCGATGCTGCGGGTGCGCGACGGCGCGCAGTTTCTGCGTATCGGCCTGGATTCGTGCATCGACGTGTTCGACGAGATCGTCGCCGTGCATCACCAATGCAGCGACGACACGCCGCAAATTCTGCATGAATACGCGGCCGCGTACCCGGATCGGTTCAAGGTGTACGAGTACCCGCACGAGGTTTTTCCGCCGAACACCAGGGAGCACGCGGCGCAGGGTGCCGAATCGCCGCACACGATCGCGGCGCTGTGCAACTACGCGCTGGCGAGGACTACGCGGCGCTTTGTCATCAAGCACGACGCTGACCACTTGTATTTTTCGCGTTTTGCGAAAATTGCCGATTTCGTGCGCAGCGGTCGCGCCGACGACGGCGTCGTGCACGTCTTGGGCGTCAATCTGGCGCGTTCGCGCGCGGGCAGCCTCGGCGTGTACCTGCGCTACCCGGTCTGCGGCGGCGGTGACCTGATGTTTTTCCCGGTGTCACGGGACACGTACTTTGTCCATACCGACCGATATGAAGTGCTGCACCTGCCGCGGTGTCGGCACGTAGACGCTGGTTTCGGATTCTGGCATCTGAAATGTCTGCAACGGCACTACGGGTTGCACCAGTGGCTGCGACGCTACCAGACCGACGATTCGATAGTGAAGGAAGGGTACTACGGTCTCAGCCGGGATGCAGGGCCATCGTGCGGCGGCGAGAAGTGGCACGGTTACGTCGCCGCCTTCGAGCGCGATCTCGAGGTTGTCTCGTTTGAGGAATTCGTCGCCTTGTTCGGCGGTCGGGACAGCCGGCTTCTTCCCGACGTTCGCGTGTTGCAAATCCCGCGGCGGGCAACCTTAAGGCACGTACTCGAATATCATTGGATGAGGCCGTTTCTAGGAAAATTTGTCCTGCCCTTTGTCGGCGCCCGCTATAAGTTTCGGTCTCAATTCTTGTTCGATTTATTGCTGCCCTATTTGAAAGCACGGGCGATTGCGCGGGACCTGCGCGGAGTCTCCCTGCCCGCGGAAAGCGACCTGATGGTATAGCGGCCGTTCAGAGACGGCGCGGGGCGTGTTTGGCGTCGCCGCAGCCAGCCGGCATTTTCCCGGTTGTGGCCTGATCAGCGGCCGCGTGAGTGCCCAAGGGCGTAATGCGCCGTGCAAGTCCGTTTTGCGCGGCCCTGATCACGGTTCTGCATAGGCGCTTCGGCCATCGCTCCCCCTTGGGGGAGGTGGGGGAATGTGCGATCAGTCTCAGGTAGGCGCGCAAAAGAAAATATTGTGCACCCCGGATTTGTCTCCTGCATAGCGAGTTTTTTCTCGCCCTGCGGTGATTGTGCCTGCCGATTCTGTTCTTTACGGGGTCGTTAGATTGCGAATCGCCGATTACGCGCCATTTGTACAGGACTTCGTCAATGAAAACCGGGCGGGTTTTTTCTTCCAGCTTATAGATCAGGTCTCTGTCCTCCGCGTAGAGCATGCTCTCATCGAGTCCCTCGGTGCGGTAATAAAGTGACTTTCTGAAGCTTCTCAAGGCGCTGACGTTGCCGCAGGTCAACAGCAGTTCCGAATGTCCGCCGGCCCTGCTGCCGGGGACGCCGGAAACGCCCAGTTGACATCGCAGGTTTTCATCCATGTACGCGAATCTCGTGAACACAAAACTTGTGTTTTTGTCGTCGGCGTACGCTTGCAGCACGTGCGCGGTGGCGTCTTTTTCCAAGGCGTCGTCGGAGTCCAGAATGCCGACGATATCGCTCGGCGCGGCCGCTATCATCCTTTTCAGGGTCCCGATATAGCCGACGTTTTTCGAGTTCTCCAGCAAACGAATCCTGGAGTCCGGGTGTCTTTTGATGATCACGACCGAGTCGTCGGTGCTGTGGTCGTCGCAGACGATGCACCTCCAGCGGTCGCAGGTCTGGTTTTTCAACGACACCAGGCAGTCCTCGACGTAGCGGGCGTTGTTGTAATTGGCGACCAGGTAGGTGATGGTTTCCATCGGTGTATTTCCGTTGATATTCCCGGGGCGGCTATACATCCGATTCGCCGCGTCTGGCGCGAAGGGTGCGCCGCAGCCTGGGCTCGATTTTCCTCAGGATACTTGCCAGACACCGCAGATGTATTTTGGTGGAAGCCTCGTACACGTACATATGGCAGTAAACCGTGGAGTGAACAAGGTGCAGGGCATAATATAGACCTGTGGCGTTCCTTCTGTGCAGCACGTTTTTTCGCGCCCTAAGATGGTTGCGCATGCCGATTACGGTACTTACCGGGTCGCCGTGAGATTGCGAATTTCTGGTTACGCGGTATTTGTACAGGACTTCGTCAATAAAGACCGGGCGGGTTGCTTCTTGCAGCTTGTAGACCAGGTCTCTGTCCTCCGCGTAGAGCATGCTCTCATCGAGTCCCTGCGTGCGGTAATAAAGCGATTTTCTGAAGGTTTTCAGGTGGCTGGCGCCGTCGGTGTCCAACAGCGCCGAAGGTCTGGCGTTTGTGAAGTCGGGGGCACCGGAAACGCGCAGTTGACATCGCAGGTTTTCATCCATGTACGCGAATCTCGTGAACACGAAGCCTGCGTTTTTGTCGTCGGCGTACGCTTGCAGCACGCACGCGGTGGCGTCTTTTTCCAAGGCGTCGTCGGAGTCCAGAATGCCGACGATATCGCTCGGCGCGGCCGCTATCATCCTTTTCAGGGTCCCGATATAGCCGACGTTTTTCGAGTTCTCCAGCAAACGAATTCTGGAGTCCAGGTGTCTTTTGATGATCGCGACCGAGTCGTCGGTGCTGTGGTCGTCGCAGACGATGCACCGCCAGCGGTCGCAGCTCTGGTTTTTCAGCGACACCAGGCAGTCCTCGACGTAGCGGGCGTTGTTGTAATTGGCGACCAGGTAGGTGATGGTTCCCATCGGTGTAGTTCCGTTGATATTTCTGGGGTGGCTATGTTCCCCATCCGCGGCATCCCGCGCGCAGGACGCGCAGAAACACGTACTCGATTTTCCTGAGGATATTTACCAGACACCGCAGATGTATTTTGGTAGAACCCTCATACAGATAGCGATAGTGAACGGCCGTATTGTAAACGAAGTGAAGGGCATAATACGGACCTGTGACGTTCCTTCTGCGCAGTGCGTTTTTTCGCGCCCTAAGGTGGTTGCGCGCGCCGATTACGACCTTTACCGGGTCGTGAGATTGCGAATTTCCGACTAGGCGGTATTTGTACAGGACTTCGTCGACGAAAACCAGGGGGGTTACTTCTTCCATCTTGTAGATCAAGTCTCTGTCCTCCGCGTAGAGCATGCTCTCATCGAGTCCCTGCGTGCGGTAATAAAGCGATTTTCTGAAGCTTCTCAGTTGGCCGACGCCGCTGGTGTCCAGCAGCGCCGAATATTTGCCGCCTTCAATGCTGGGGGTGATAGGACCTCTGATTTGACGTGATAGATTTTCATCCATGGTCGTATATCTCGTGAACACAAAGCCTGCGTTTTTGTCGTCGGCGTATGCTTGCAGCACGCACGCGGTGGCGTCTTTTCCCAAGGCGTCGTCGGAGTCCAGAATGCCGACGATATCGCTCGGCGCGGCCGCGATCATCCTTTTCAGGGTCTTGATATAGCCGACGTTTCTCGAGTTCTCCAGCAAACGAATCCTGGAGTCCGGGTGTCTTTTGATGATCGCGACCGAGTCGTCGGTGCTGTGGTCGTCGCAGACGATGCACCGCCAGCGGTCGCAGCTCTGGTTTTTCAGCGACACCAGGCAGTCCTCGACGTAGCGGGCGTTGTTGTAATTGGCGACCAGGTAGGTGATGGTTTCCACGTCAGCAGTCGTCCATCATTTCGGCCACCCGCTCCGGTTTGCGCGACGCCAGGACGCGGCGGTATTTGCGTTGCAGCGCCGGGACGTCGCTGTCGAGGATGATGCTTTTGATCTCCAGCAGGTCGTTCGGCTGGACGCTGAATTCCCGCAGGCCCATCGCCAGCAGCAGCCGGGTGAAGCGCCGGTCGCCGGCCATTTCCCCGCACATTGCGACCGGAATTTTCAGGCGCCGACCGGCGCGGATGACCGCGTCTATCAATCGCAGCACGCCCGGGTGCAGCGGGTCGTAGAGATAGCTGACCTCCTCGTCTATGCGGTCTATCGCGAGGGCGTATTGGATCAGGTCGTTGGTGCCGATGGACAGGAAGTCGAGGTCGCGGCCGAGCGTCTCCGCCGCCACCGCCGCCGCCGGCACCTCTATCATGCCGCCGATCGCGATGCCTTCGTCGAAGCGTTTCCCGGCCGTCGCCAGCTGCTTTTGCGCGAGCCGGTACAGCTCCATGATCTGGCACACCTCGTGGCTGCTGGTCAGCATCGGTATCAGGATGCGCAACTCTCCGTGGGCCGAGGCGCGCAGGATGGCCCGCAGCTGCCGTAGGAACAGCTCCGGGTTTTTCAACGAGCGCCGGATGGCGCGCAGGCCGAGCGCCGGGTTGGGCGCGAGCGGCCCGGAATAGTTGGGGTCAAATTCCTTCTCGGCGCCGAGGTCGAGCGTGCGGATTGTTACCGGGTTGCCGTTTGCGGCGCGCAATATCCTGCGGTAGGCGGCGAGTTGCTCGTCCTCGTCGGCGGCGCGGTGGCGATCTATGTAGAGGAACTCGGTGCGGTACAGCCCGACGCCGTCGGCACCGTGGCGCCTGAGCGCGCGGATGTCCTCGTTCAGCTCGATGTTCGCCATCAGCGCGACGCGGGTGCCGTCGCGCGTGCGCGTCGGCTTGTCCTTGATGGTCTCGAGCTTTTTCTGGTGCTCTTTTTCGAGTTTTATACGGCGCCGGTATTCGCGCAGGGTTTTGTTGTCCGCGCCGATCACCAGCAGCCCCCTGGTGCCGTCTATGACGACGCGCTCGCCCTCGACCAGGTGCGCGCGCGCGCCCGCGACCGCGACGATGGACGGGATGCCGAAACTGCGCGACAGAATCGCGGTGTGCGACGTCGGCCCGCCGCACTCGGTGATGAAGCCGGCGATGTGTCGGTGCTCGAGCATGATAGTGTCCGCCGGCGTCAGGTCGTCGGCGGCGATGACGTGTCCCTTCAGGTTCTTGTGCGGATCCTTCAGCGCGTAGTGTTCGTCGTCGAGGAAACCCCGTATCAGGCGGATGATGTGTTCGACGTCGTCGCGCCGGGTCTTCAGGTAGCCGTCCTGCATCTCGTCGAACACGCGCACCAGTTCGTTTTCCTGCGTTTGCAGGGCCCACTCGGCGTTGCATTTCTGGCGCCTGATGATTTCCGCCGGCGTTGTTTTCAGCAGCGCGTCGTCTATCATCAGCAGGTGCGAGTCTATGAAGGCCGCGATGTCGCGCGGCGCGTCGTCGGGGATCGCGCTGCGGATGTGTTTCAAATGTTTCAACGCGCGGCGGTGCGCTTTTCTGAAACGTGCGACTTCTTCCCCGAGGCGGTCGTCGGCGATCGCGTAACGGATGCTTTCAGGCCTGCCGCGCTCGAGCACGTGCACCGGGCCGATGCCGATGCCGCGCGATACGCCGACGCCGGTAAGCAGCAGAGTCATTACTCGTCTTCCCCGAAACGTTCCCGGATCAGGCGCTCGAGCCGCGCCGCGGCCTCCTGCTCGTCCTCGCCGCTGACGGTCATTTCCAGCGTCGTGCCCTGGGACGCGGCCAGCATCATCACGCCCATGATGCTTTTGCCGTTTATGGTCTGTCCGCTCTTCGATAGTTGCACGTCGCTTGCGAAGTTCGACGCCAGCGTCACCAGTTTGGAGGCCGCGCGCGCGTGCAGCCCGAGCTTGTTGACGATGGTGACTCGTTTCTCGATCACGCCGGCGGCCCCCGGTGGGCGAGGGCGACGACGCCGTCGCGCCCGCCTTCGGCGGCCTTGGCCGCCAGTTCCTCGACGCCGAGCTCGCAATAGTTGAGCGAGCGCAGCAGCATCGGCAGATTGACGCCGCTGACGACGCGCCTTTTGTCCGGGGCGCACAGGCGGGTGGCGACGTTGCACGGCGTGGCGCCGTAGAGATCGGTCAGAATCAGGACGCCCGCGCCGCGGTCCATCTCGTCGCACAGGCGTCGCGCCTTCTCGACGGCTCGTTCCGGATCGCACGAAAACGGCACCGGCAGCACGCGCGCCTCGGTCGCCAGCGGCTGGATCGCCGCCGCCGTCTCGAGCAGCTGCTCGCCGATGCCGTCGTGTGTGATCAGCAGTATCGGCGTGGGCATGGGGAGTTCACTGCGTCCCGGTGCCGCCAGCGGCGTGGGCGTCGGCGAGATCGCGGTGCCGTCTGGCGGTGATGCATTGCGTTTCGGGTATTTCTCGGCGCAGCCGCCGGTAGAGTTTTTCGACCACGTACACCGAGCGATGGCGCCCGCCGGTGCAGCCGACCGAGACCGTCACGTAGCTGCGCGCGTCGAGGCTGAATTGCGGAAGCCACTTGTGCAGAAAACGGTACACGTCCTCCAGCAGCTCGCTACAGTGTCGGTCGCCGTCGAGAAACCGCGCCACCTGTTCGTCGTTGCCGGTGTAGTTGCGCAGTTCGGGCTGCCAGTACGGGTTGGGCAGGCAGCGCACGTCGAACACGTAATCTGAGTTCGACGGCACCCCGTTCTTGTAGCCGAACGATTGCAGCAGTACCGACAGCGCCGTTTTGTCTCGGCACAACTCCCGCGCCACGAGGTCCCTCAGTTGATTCTGGTTGAGGTCGGCGGTGCTTATTTTTATCGTCGCGCTCATCAGGACGTCGCCTAGCAGCTCCTTTTCGTTGTCGACGTGTTCCTCGAGGCTCTTGTGCGGCTGATACACCGCCATCGGGTGCGGGCGGCGCGTCTCGTTGTAGCGCCGCAACAGGGTCTCCTTGTCGGCGTCTATGAACAGCACGTCGGTCTCTATGCCGGCCTCCTTCAGGCACTCGAGCGCCTCCTTGAAGTCGGCGCCGGGCGCGTGCAGGCTGCGCGCGTCCACGCTGACTGCGACGTTGTCGCCGAGCGAGGTTTTGCCGCCGACGATGCCGCTGATGAAGCCGCCGAAAAGATCGAGCGGCAGGTTGTCTATGCAGTAGAACTGGTGATCCTCGAGCGTGTGCATCGCCACCGATTTGCCGGCGCCGGACAGGCCGCTGATGATGACGATCCTCATGCACCCGCGGCCATCGCGGCTTTCTGGCGTTCGCTGATTTCTTTTTCGGTGAAGTCGCCCTCGACTTGCAGCAGGTGGTTGCGCACCGCGGCCTCGACCATGACCGCGAGGTTGCGTCCCGGCGCCACCGGCAGTTTGAACACCGGCATCGGCAGCCCGAGCACGTCCCGGCCCGCGCGAATGCCGGTGATGCGGTCGCCGCCGCCGGAACGCGCGCTCTCGAAGTGGATGATCAGTTTCAGGTATTTGCTCTTCTTGATCGCGCTGTTGCCGTACATCTTGCGGATGTTGAGTATGCCGAGGCCGCGCACCTCGAGCAGGTCCTGGATCACCGGTGGCGAGCGGCCCTCGACGATGTCCGGTGCGATGCGCGTGAACACCGGCGCGTCGTCGGCGATCAGGCGGTGTCCGCGCGTGATCAGTTCGAGCGCCAGTTCGCTCTTGCCGACGCCGCTTTCCCCGGTCAGCAGCACGCCGACGCTGGTGATCTCCATCAGCACGCCGTGCATCGTGACTTTCTCGGCGAGCGAGCGCGCCAGGAAATAGCGCAGATCGTTGACCGCGTGTTCCCCCGACACGCTCGAAGTGAACAGGCCGACGTGGCTGGCGTCGGCGCGCGCGCGCATTTCCGGCGTCGGCGCCTGCCCGCCGGTGATGATGACCGCAAGGCACGCCTTGCCGAACAGCCTCTCGAACGCAATCTCGCGCCTGTCCGGCTCCAGCCGTCGCAGGTGGTTCATCTCCGCCTCGTCCATCACGTGCGCCTGGCTCGAATGGATCGGGTTGAAATATCCGGCCATCCCGATCGGCGAGCCTTCCTGCAGTTTGATGAATTTTCTGTCGTCGGCGTTCCTGCCGGCGATCCACTCCAGTTTCAACTGGTCGCGGAGATTGTCGTGGAGTTCGGCGACGGTCAGCGAGTCGCTCATTGCGGTTGCGCCTCCCGTTTGAGCAGGTCGAGCACCTGTTGTTCGCCGTCCGCCTCGAGCAGGCGCCGCACGAACACCGGTTCGTTCAATAGCGTCGCCAGCCCGGCCAGCAGCTCGAGGTGCTGTTTGGTCGCGTTTTCCGGCACCAGCAGCGCGAACAACAGGCGCACCGGCAGGCCGTCGTCGGCGTCGTAGTTGACGCCGGCGTCCACCCGCAGCAGCGCCGCCAGCGGCGCGTCGAGGCCGGCCAGGCGGCAGTGCGGAATCGCCGCGCCGTGGCCGATCGCGGTGCTGCCCATCTGCTCGCGCTCGACCAGCTGGTTGAAAATCCGGTGCGCGTCGAGCGCGCCGTTTTGCGACGCCAGCAGCTCGGCCAGCAGCTCGAGAGTCTTTTTCTTGCTGCTGATCGAGGAAAGTAGCCTGATGTGGTCAGTGTTCAGGTAGCTGCTGAAGTGCATCGCGGCGTTACCTGGGCGGCAGGTGGTGCTGGCTCTCCTGGTTGTGGTGATCCCTGACCTTTTCCTTGTACTTCAGGATCTGGCGGTCTAGCCTGTGCACCAGCGTGTCTATCGCGGTGTACAGGTTTTCGGCGCGGGCGTCAGCGAAGAAGTCGTGGTGCCTGACGTGTATCGTCGCCTCGGCGACGTGCCCGCTCTTTTGCACCTTGAGGACGACGTGGGCGTTGACGACGTGGTCAAAATGTTTTTTCAGGCGTGCCAGCTTGTCGTGCACGTGCCGCTCGATGGCTTCGGTCATGTCGAAATGCTGCGCTGAGATCTGTACTTGCATGGACTGCTCCTGGTTTTTCCGGTGACAAACGGCGATTATATTGCGAATCGCATCGCGCGTCGCACCGAGGCCGTCGGAATGCGCATGTTTTCGCGGTATTTGGCGACCGTGCGGCGCGCGATGCGGACGCCGCCGGCGTTGAGGCGTTCGGCGATCCGGCGGTCGCTGAGCGGCGCGGCGCGGTCTTCGTGCGCCAGCAGTTCGCGTATCCTCGCCTTGGTCGCCGCCGCCGAGTGGCCGTTTTCGCCGCCGAGGCCGGTCGAGAAGAAATACCGCAACTCGTACAATCCGGCGGGTGTCATCATGTATTTTTCCTTGGTCGCGCGACACACGGTGGACTCGTGCAGCGACAAGCGCTGCGCGACGTGCCGCGCCGTCAGCGGCCTGAGGCCAAGCTCGCGGTGTTCGATGAAACCGCGTTGCCGCTCGAGGATCGCGCGTCCGACCCTGAGCAGCGTCCGGTTGCGGCCGTTGACGCCGTAGATCAGCTGATGTGCCTGCGCCAGGCACTTTTTCAAGTAGTCGCGGTCGCCGGCGGCGGCGCTTTGTGTCAGCAATCGCCGGTAATTCTTGTTGATCGAGAGGCGCGGCAGCAGGCGCGGGTTCAGCCGCAGCCTCCAGCCGCGTCCGTCGTCGCGGGTCGCGATCAGGTCGGGAATCACGTAGATCGAGTGGTCGTCGCCGATTTGCGAGCCGGGCCTGGGGTTGAGCGCGCGGATCAGTGTCACCGCCGCCTCCAGCTCGGTCTGTCCGCACCCGCACGCGCGCCTTATCTTGCGGTAGTCGTGCGCCGCCAGCGCCGTGAGATGCTTTTCGACGATGCTCCTCGCCAGTGCGGCGTGCGCGCGGTTTGCGGGGCGCTGCCCGAGTTGCGCCGCCAGACATTCGGAGAGCGAGCGCGCGCCGCAGCCGACCGGGTCGAGTTTTTGCACCAGCCGCAGCAGCTGCTCAAGCTCCGCGGCCGAAGGCGGCGGCGCGCGCAGGTGATCTTGCAGCGTTTCGAGCGGCTCGCGCAGATAACCGTCGTCGTCCAGCGCCCCGACAATGGTCTCGACCGCGGCTTGGCGGCGTTCGTCCAGGCCGAGCATGGCGGTTTGGCGCAGCAGGTGTTGCGACAGGCTCAGGTTTTCACTTGCGAGCTGCTCGAGCGCAGGTGCGTCTTGTGGGGCGGCGCCGGAAAACACGCGCGTTTCGCCCGGGTCGGTGTGTTCCGCCTCGAGCAGCGGATTGGCCTCGTACGCGCTTTGCACCTCTTCGCGCAACTCGGCCGCGGACAGCCGCAGCAGCCGCAGCGCTTGTTGTACGCCGGGCGTCAGCGCCAGGCGCCGGGAGGTCTTCAGCAGTGGAGCGGTTGCCAGCATTGTTGTAGTATGTGCGCGCCGAGGCGGGCCGGCGATACGGGGCGATTTTATCACCGTTGGCCGCGCGTTTCGCCGTCGGTTCTTTTTCGATGGACGAGGGCATCCTGCGCAAGGCCGCGAACGTGCACCTGATGGTGTTCGACGTGGACGGCGTGCTCACCGACGGCAAGTTGTATTTCGGCGCAAACGGCGGCGAGATCAAGCGCTTCGACGTCAAGGACGGGCACGGCGTTCGTCTGTTGCTGCACCACGGTGTCGAGGTCGCCGTCGCCAGCGCGCGCGAGTCGGCCGTTGTCTCCGCGAGAATGGGCGAGCTCGGCGTCGCGCACGTGTACCAAGGCTGCCGCGACAAGGCCGCGGTGCTTGCCGCGTTGCTGGTGCGTCTCAGTCTCGACGCGCCGCGGGCCGCCTACATGGGCGACGACCTGGTGGATTTGCCGGCGATGCGGTGCGCCGGGCTTGCGCTGGCGCCCGCCGACGCCCACCGCGAGGTGCTGCCGTGCGCCGATTGGGTCGCGTCGCGCGCGGGCGGTTGTGGCGCGGTGCGCGAGGCGTGCGATCTGTTGTTGCAGGCGCGGCGGAAATACCGCGCGCCGGGGTAGTCGGGCGCGTCCCTCATTCGTCGTCGGAGTGCGGCACGCGGTGTTGCTGCTCCCTCGGGTAGAGCGATTCGGGCAGCTGCTCGAAGTATTCGTTCAGCACGTTGAACGAGCGGCGCAGCCGTCTGAAGTCCCGTTTGTCGAGCACCAGCACGACGCTGTCTTTGATCGCGCGCAACGTGCCGACCGTCGGCGTCTCGTCGCTGGCGGTGCGTTCGCCCCAGTGCGTGCCGGCGCCGAGCACCCGCACCAGTTCCTCGCCAGTCCGCGGATCCCGAGAATATTCCTCGAGCGCCCCCGACACGACCGTGTACAGCCCCCGCGTCACTTGCCCCGGTTGCGAGACGAGGTCGCCTTTCCGGAAGCGCAGCATGCGGCAGGCGTGCCCCGTTTTTTGCTCGATCTGGACGATGCTGCGCGGCAGGAACAGATCGAACAGCCAGTCGATCGCAACCCGCAGCCGCGTAGCGGCGCCCGGCAGCATGGACAGGTACAGGCTGCGCCACAACAGCCACGCGGAGATACCGGACAGGCGCACGCCAAAGACTTCGGCGATGCCTCGGTGGTTGCCGAGCGACGCGAGCGCGCCCCTGCTTGTGTACGAGAACGGCGCCGGTGCGCGCCCGGCGATGGACGCCGCGACGTTTTTTGCGAGTTGCCTCGCCTCGCGCACCGCAAATTGCGCGGTCGGCGGCGCGTATTCCCCGCCGTCGTCGTCGAGCGGGATGCAGGCGGCGTCGCCGATTGCCCAGACGTTGTCGTAGCCGTCGGCCTGGAGCAGGCGGTTGGTGACGACGCGCCCGCGCCTCAGGCGCAGCGGCGACGACGCGATCACCCGCGCCGTCGTCATGCCGACCGTCGTGATCAGCGTCATCGTCTCGATTTCGCCACCGTCCTCGAAACGCACCGAAGTGCCGGTGGCGCTGGCCAGGCGGCGGTCGAGCAGAACCTCGATGCCGCGTTTCTCGAACAGCCGGCGTATGTAGCGGCTCGACGCCGGCGATAACTCCGGCAGCAGCCGCGCGCCGCCGTGCGCGATGACCAGCCGGATTTCGGCGGGCGACACGTACGGGTAGTAACGCACCGTGCGGCGCAGCATCTCGTGGATTTCGCCGACGGTCTCGACGCCGGAGAAACCGCCGCCGGCGACGACAAAGGTCAACAGTCTCTTCTTCAGTTCCGGGTCGTTGGTTACGTCGGCGTGTTCCAGGCACTGGATGAGGTGGTTGCGCAGCGCGTAGGTGTCGGCGACGTTCTTCAGCGCCAAACCGTGCTCGGCGAAGCCGGGCAGCGACTCCAGGCCGGGCGCAAGCCCGCAGGCGATGACAAGGTGGTCGTAGGGTACGCGGATGTAGCGGGTTTTGATGCCCTGCAGCACGCGCACCATCTGTTTCTTCAGGTCCAACGACGCAACGTCGGCCATGCGAAAGCGGGTTTTCGGCAACAGCAGGCGCAGCGGCGACACCGCGTCGGCAATGCCGATCGTGCCGGCGACGACTTCCGGCAACAGTGGTTGGAACACGAAATAGTTGTTGCCGTTGATCAGCTCGACGTCGGCGCCCGCGGCGTAGCGGCGCAGGTATTTCGCGGTGAACACGCCGGCGAAGCCGCCGCCGACGATCACGACGCGGGTTTTTCTCGCGCCGGCGCTTTGTGTCACCGGCGGTGCGCCGAAGCGGTGGGGACGGCGGGACTCGAACCCGCACGGCTCTCAAGCCATTGGATTTTAAGTCCAAAGCGTCTGCCAATTCCGCCACGTCCCCGTTTTTCGCCGTCGCCGGCGACGGTGCGGGTGAAGGCTAGTGCCGGAATCGAACCGGCGTACACGGCTTTGCAGGCCGCTGCATAACCACTCTGCCAACTAGCCCCCGTATAGGTGATCCTCGCACGGGCTTGTGAAATCCGCGACGAACCCATGGCGCAAAGACTACCACTATTCGGCGCGGATTACTCTGTATAGGGCCAGAAACGTACTGGCCAATATCCTGGCCACAAAAAGATAGCCGAAGTGCAGATAAAGCACGTCGGCTACCGCGTCCCAGGGTTGCGTAAAATAGCTTCCTGTGCAAACCGTATGGAAGCCCATGGCGACAAGCGCCGAACGCCAATGGGATGTTCTACTATTGGGAATTATATACCTAAATCTACAAGACTTTCTTGTTGATTTCTGGTATCCATTTGACGCTTCACAGGCCGAGTAACCTCGCCGCCTCCACGTCCAGTAGCCCCATTCCCGAAGGCCAATATATTCGATGTGGCATTTACATCCGCATTGTCCCGATGACCGCAAGCGGTGCAAATAAACGCCGCCTGCGTCTTTCTGTTTTCTTTATCTACGTTCCCGCATTTATTGCATGTCTGACTTGTGTATGCAGGGTTTATGTAATTCGTATTCGTCTTGTAGTCCAGGCACTGGTGAAACTTGCCCCAGCATGACGCCAGGATCACGCGGTTCAAGCCGCTCTTCGCGCGAACGTTGGTTCCGGGTTTCTCCTTTGTTCCCTTGACGCTTCTTGTCATCCCTGGATTGTTCAACTGCTCCAGGTGCACAAGGGAGTATTTATCGGCCACTTCCCTCGATACGCCATGGCACCAATTCCGTCTGACGTGTCGCAACGTGGCCTGTGCCTTCTGATGAAGCAACTGTGCGCGCTTCCACCGGTTCGACGCCTTGATCCCTTTCTTGCGGTTCGGCCCCTGTCGCCTGGCCATCTTCTTCTGATAACGCCTGACGCGACGTTCATGTTTTGCCGTATCCGGCATACGATACATCGTCCCGTCGGATAATGTTACCTGACCGACGTTGCGGTCTATGCCGACTTCTCTTACAGGTTTCAATGCTTCGGATTGTTCCACTTCATACGTGATATACGCATACCACCTGCCGCATTCCCGCTTGACCGCGCCGGACTTCGGCACGCCGTCCGGATAGGGATAGTGGCCAAGCAACAGCACCTCGCCTATCTTGGCGATGTGCAAGTAACGGCCTTTCAGATGGAACGTCCCCGTCACCAAGGGAAAACTATCGGGATGCATATATTTTGCATGGAACCTCGGCAATCCGCCCTCTTTCTTATAAAACTGCTTGTACGTCGTTTCCAACTGTTTCAAAGATGCCTTTACTATGTTGGCCGAGTATTCCTGCAACCAGGGTTCACAGTGGCGACGTAACAGAGTGAACTGCTTGCCCAATGTAAAATACCAAGGCTTACAGCATCCATATGCCAGATATTCGTCCCTTAACTTCCCTACGAAATGATTCCATACAAACCTGCACGCCCCCGCCAATCCCGCCAACTTGCGGGCTTTGGCCTGCGTACCAGGATGCAACCTATACCGGATTGTTCTATGGACTTTCATCACAAAACATCATACCATATTCCTATAGAAAATCAAGTACTTCACCACTATTCTGTAGATTTAGATATATAATTCCCCTACTATTCTGGGACAAACACGGCTTGTCTGCAACCCAAGGCGCATTCGGGGTCAGCCGCAGCACCTTATCCGAATGCAGGTGGCACGCACTTCGAGTGCGACGCGGAGTCACCCTCTCGCCTGATAGCAACCCGAGGCGAGGAAACGCCCCATGAGCGCCCCTGAAAGGTAAGGGAACGCCCCCGCGGGCGTTCCCGAAGCAGCCGTACATCGTGTTGACTGAGTGGCGGCGTTGGTGGAAAATGGCGCCCGCGAAAGTGGCGCGGGAATAGCTCAGTTGGTAGAGCGCAACCTTGCCAAGGTTGAGGTCGCGGGTTCGAACCCCGTTTCCCGCTCCAGCGCTCCGTTGCGCCGGGCCTATGCGCGCGAGCGAGGCTCCCGGTCTTTTCCCGACGAATCGCTTTGCGCCTCCCGGCGCCGCAAACCCGACCGTTATCGCAGGTGCCGCCAAGCGGTCTGCAGGTACGCGGTCATGGAGACCAGCGTCAGGATCGCGGCGACGTAGAGCAGCACCAGGCCTGCCTGCCTGGTATCGAGGCCGAGGAGCGGCTCGTTGTAGAGCAGCAGGCTGATCGCCACCATCTGTGCCGCGGTCTTGACTTTGCCGAGTTGGGATACGTCTATCAGTTTACGCTGACCGAGCTGCGCCATCCACTCGCGCAGCGCGGACACCGCGATCTCGCGCCCGATCACGATCATCGCCGGGGCCGTGATTATCAGCGATTGATCGCGGCTTACAATCATGACCAGCGCGGCGCTGACGATCAGCTTGTCGGCGACCGGATCCAAAAAGGCGCCGAAGCGCGTCTCCTGCCTTAGGCGGCGCGCGATCCAGCCGTCGAGCGCGTCGGTCAACGTCGCCAGCACGAAGGCGCCGGCGCAGGCCGCGCCGCTCCACGCCCACGGCAGGTGGAACAGCACGACCAACACCGGCGTCAGCAGCACGCGCAGCATGGTCAGGAAGTTCGGCAATGCCGCCGGGTGCATCATTGGCCGTGCAGGGTCTCGTAGATGGACGCCGCGAGACGGCGGCTGATGCCGGGCACTTTGCCGAGTTCGTCGGTGCTGGCGCGTGCGACGCCTTGCGCCCCGCCGAAGTAGCGCAACAGCTGCCGGCGGCGCTTCGGGCCCAGGCCGGCGATGTCTTCCAACGGCGACCGCCGCCGCGCCTTGTTGCGGCGCCGGCGGTGGCCCGTGATCGCAAAGCGGTGCGCCTCGTCGCGTACCTGCTGGATCAGATGCAGCGCCGTGGAATCGGGCCTGAGTCTGGTGGTCTCGCCGTAATCGCCGTAGACGATGGTTTCCAGCCCGGCCTTGCGCGCCTCGCCCTTGGCGACGCCGATGACCTCGACGCCGGTGATCGCAAGTTCGCTCAGCACCGCCCTGGCCTGGTTGACCTGTCCCTTGCCGCCGTCTATGAACAGCACGTCGGGCAGTCGCGCTTCGCCGCGCTTGAGACGGCGGTAGCGGCGCTCGATGGCCTGGCGCAGCGCGGCGTAGTCGTCGCCGGCGGCGACGTTGTCGACGTTGAAGCGGCGGTATTCCTGCTTCGCCGCCCCTTCCTGGTTGAACACCACGCACGCGGCCACCGGTCTTTCTCCCATCGTGTGGCTGATGTCGAAACACTCCATGCGCGTCGGCAGCGTCGGCAGGTCGAGCGCCTCTTGCAGCGCCTGCAAACGCCGGCGCATTCCGGCGCGCGACGCCAGTCTCGAGTGCAGCGCGATTTCGGCATTGTTGCGCGCGGTCGCAAGACACAGCCGCTTTTTGCCGCGCGGCGCGGTGGTCAGCGCGACCTTGCGCCGCGCCTTGTCCGACAGCATCTCGGTGAGTGCTTTGGCGTCGTCGGGCGCGTGGCTGCACACGATCTCGCCGGGCACCTCGTGGGTCAGATAGTACTGGCCGGCGAACGCGGTCAGCAGCGCCGCCGCGCCGATCTCGTCGTCGGGCAGGATCGGGTAGAACGCGTTGTTGCCGATGTTGACGCCGCCGCGCACGTTGAACACCTGCACGCACGCGAAGCCGCCTTGCAGGTGGCAGGCGATGACGTCGCTGTCGCCGCCGTCGCTGCTGACCGACTGCTGCTCGGCGACCTGGCGCAGCAGCGCGATCTGGTCGCGGTAGCGGATCGCGTCCTCGTAGCGCGTCTCGCGCGCGGCGTCGTCCATGCGCGCGATCAGCGTCTCGATGATCTTGCGGCTGTTGCCGGACAGGAACTCGGTCGCAAGCGCCAGGTCGGCGCGGTAGTCGTCTTCGCCGATGAGGCCGACGCACGGCGCGCTGCAACGCTTGATCTGGTATTGCAGGCACGGGCGCGTGCGGTTGCGGAAGAACGAATCCTGACATGGACGCAGCCGGAACAGTTTTTGCAGCAGGTTCAGCGTCTGGCGCACCGCGGCCGCGTTCGGATAGGGGCCGAAGTAGCGTCCCGGCGCCTTGCGCGCGCCGCGGTAGAAGCCGATGCGCGGGAACTCGTCTTGTTCCGAGACGTAGATGTAGGGGTAGCTTTTGTCGTCGCGCAGCAGCACGTTGTAGCGCGGACGGTGCTTTTTGATCAGGTTGTTCTCGAGCAACAGCGCCTCGGCCTCGGAGCGTGTGACCGCGACGCCGACGTCGGCGACGCGCTCCATCAGGCGGCGCGTCTTCGGGCTCAGGCCGCGCCTGCGGAAATAGGCCGAGACTCTTTTCTTCAGGTCTTTGGCCTTGCCGACGTAGAGTATCGCGCCGTCGGCGTCGAGCATGCGATAGACGCCGGGTTCCCGCGGCAGGGTGTCCGTGAAGTTCGCCGCGTCGAAGCGCTCGTCTGGCAGTGAAGTTTTGCTCATCGTCCGCGTCCATTGTAGCGAAAATCCGGCGAGGCCGGATTGGGCGGGGGCGCGATCCGATATATCTCTCTATGGCGGTCTTTGCAACAAAGGGTTACGCTGTCAACCAGACAACCGGGCGGTTGTCGGTGGCTGTATTTTTGATAGAATCATCCGCCCATGGCAGAGCAGAAAATTGCTTTCATCCTTGAAGGCCCGGAGGCAAACGGCAATCATTTGGAGTTGTCCGTTTTCGCCGAAAAAGTCGGGCAATTTCTGGACACTTTGAAAAGCCGTGTAAAAGACAGCGACAAACGAGTTACGTTCCACGTCGTAAAGCTTTCTCACTCCAGTCCGGCGACAATAGTGTGCGAGACAAGATTCAGTGATACGCGTCGTCTCGTTGATAACGCCACCTTTAGCCACATCAATAAAATCTTCGATTCGGTACAGAAGTGTGAAGGCCGGGGTCTTTCTGATGACTCTCTTTCTGCTCTTGAGAAACTGGCAAAATTAAGTCCTGATAAGGTGGCCCGTGCTGAAATACGAACCATAGGCGGAGTTCGTGAAGAGCCGGCCATTTACAAGTTGGATGACCGCTTTAACGAGAAATTGCGAAGGGTTCGAAGCGACGAGCGAACGGTCATCAATACCATTGACGGGAAGCTTGAGCAAATCAATATCCACAACGGAGCGAACACGTTCAAGATTTATGCGTCCTTGCCGGCCGTCTTTTCCGTGAGGTGCAAATTTCCACAGGATTTGCTGGGGAAAGTGCAGAACTCTCTAGGGAAGTTTGTTTCCGTTTCTGGTGAGTGCTGGTATCGTCCCGAGGCGCCATTTCCTTACAAGATAGACGTGCGTGAGATGTCCGTTTTGCCCCCAAGCGAAAGACTTCCGTCTTTGGAGGATTTGTATGGAGTGGCCCCCGAGGCGACCGGGGACAAGACTACGGAAGAATTTGTAAAAGAATCGCGCAATGCCTGGAACAAGGGTCCACAATGAAGCAGGATTTGATTTGTTGGGATTCGTCGTTTTTCATCAGCTGGATCAAGGGGGATAATGAAGATACAAGCAGAATTCAGAGAATAAGATCGGTTGTACAAAGTCTGAATAGCGGTTCTTTTAAGCTGGTCATGTCTACCCTGATATATCCCGAAGTGCTCGAGACTAAGATGCCTGCGGGGGCTGCTGAAAAATTTTGGGAGCTTCTGAGAAACAGGGAACTTTTGAGCATAGTCGCGGTTGACGATCGCGTTTGAGCATTTGTTGGCGGGCTTTTCAGTATCTGTATCCGCCCGTTGCCGTTGGCACGGGCGAGGAGCGTCCTGGCTGCTTGCATCTTTACTTGAGCCTGGTTACGCCGGGCGCGGCGTCTGCGGTATCTATGACGCGGCGATACTGCAATCTCCATCCGACGCCGCGCGTGGCCGTGGTCGGCGAGGACTCGGCTGAATATAAGCGGAGATTGTCAGGCGGGGCGTAACCCGTCCTTCGCTGACAATGATTGAGGGGACGTCGGGATTATCCCTCGTCCAGACGCGAAACAAACCTACAGTTTTACGACCACACTGATCACGGCGGTGACAACGGCACCAACCGCCACCGTCCACTTGATCAACTGAGTTTCGAGTTCCGTAATCCGTTTCTCCATCTTGCCGTCAAGTTGCTCTATCTTACTATCAAGTCTCTCCACCTTGCTGTCAAGTCTCTCCACCTTGGTTTCAAGTCTCCCTACCCTGCCGTCGAGTTTCTCTATCTTGCTATCAAGTTTCTCTACCTTGTTATCAAGTCTCTCCACCTTGTCGTTGAGTATCAATATATCGTTCTCGATCTTTTCGATCCTGCTCTCACGCACACCGCTCTCCCGGCTGCGATCAATGACCATGCTGATGGCCTTGGCCGCGGGCGCCGGAAGCCCGGCGGTTTCTAATTCTTCCGCCGCCCTGAGGGTGTCGAAATGTTGTGCCGTAACTGCCATGAGAGCGATTATAGCAGACTTGGTACGCTACTATATCGGTGCCGATCAATGTTTCCTCAAGCGATAATCATCCGTATGCCTGCGCCCCCGAGGTGCTCGCAGATAGCGCCCTATAAGGCCTTTACTCTGCGACCATGTTCGCGCATACTTCATTACCGCTATGCTGCTCCTTGCGCTCCGACCGGCCGTCCCCCCTCTTGCCGGCGCATATTTGCTCGATACCGATGCATAGGAAACCGACGTTGGCCGAGACCCTCCCCGTCGCCGCTCAAGCCAACCGGAACAGGTTGCGTTCCGAGGACCGCGCCGTCCACGACTGGTATCGTTTCGTTTTGTCTTTTCCACCGCATCTGGTGCATGACTACGTGGACCGGTTTGTGGCCGGTTCCGCCGCTACGGTTCTCGATCCATTCTGTGGAACCGGCACCACCCTGGTTGCGTGCAAGAAACTCGGCATCGGGAGCATCGGGATGGAATCAAACCCCGTCGCGCATTTCGCAAGCACGGTAAAGGTTGACTGGTCGGCTGACTGCGCCAAGCTTACGGACTACGCTGAAACCGTCGCGGCGGCGGCAAAAAGCGCCCTGCGGCGGCGGGTCATCCGCAATCCGCTTCGTGTGCTCCCGCCCGAACGGTCGAAACTGTTGCTGAAGAATTCCATCAGTCCGCTGCCGCTGCACAAAACGTTGGTGCTACTCGATGCCATTGACCGGCATGGCGGGCATCGCGAGCGGCGGTATGGACGGCTCGCGCTTGCGAACGCTCTTGTGCGGCATATCGGCAATTTGAAATTCGGGCCGGAAGTGGGGGTTGGCCGGATCAAGGAAGATGCCCCGGTCGTCGGGACGTGGTTCGACGGCATGCGGGCAATCGCCGGCGACGTCGGCCGTAGCGCCGACCGGGCCGGCGTGCCCGTTCGGGTGGTCAAGGCCGATGCCCGGGAAACCGGTGCGGTGCTTGCACCGGGATCCATTGACGTTGTGATTACGTCTCCGCCGTATCCGAATGAGAAAGATTATACGCGTACGACGCGGTTGGAATCCGTCGTTCTTGGATTCATCCGCAGCAGGCGGGAATTACGGTCGCTGAAACAAGACCTGGTCAGATCCAATACCAGAGGAGTGTACAAATCCGACGTGGACGATCGTGAGGTGGCGGACAACGCCGAGATACGGAAAATTGCCGATGCCATCGAGAGGCGCCGCCTCGAGCTGGGCAAGACCTCCGGCTTTGAGCGCCTGTATCCGCGTGTTACCCAGCTGTATTTTGGCGGCATGCTGCGGCATCTTGCGTCCTTGCGTCCGGCCCTGAAACCAGGCGCGAGGCTCGCCTACGTGGTGGGCGACCAGGCGTCTTATCTGCGGGTCATGATTCGCACCGGCCGACTTCTTGCCGATTTGGCCCAATCATTGCACTACAAAGTCATCGGCATTGACTTGTTTCGCACCAGGACGTCGACGGTGACCGGCGAGCAACTGCGCGAAGAAGTGGTTCTGCTGGAATGGCCGGGTCGTCGTTGAATAGGAAAGATGGCGCCTGTTCTTCCCCAAAGCCGCTACGCGGCGATTATCGAGGCTATCTTCGAGGCCAGGTATCGGCGCGGGCAACGCGAGGTGGACTTTGAACGAGAAGACATTGTCACGTTCGCGTCCCGGCTGCATATCGAACTGCCCAAGAATCTGGGCGATCTGATATATACCTTCCGCTACCGCGCGGATCTCCCGGAAAAGATTCTGGCACGGGCACCCGCGGGCGAAACCTGGATCATTCGAGCGGCGGGGCGAGGCAAATACCGGTTCGTCCTGGTCGGCGACGCGCCGCTCGTTCCCAATCCAAACCTTGCGGTCACGAAGGTGCCTGACTCGACCCCCGGGATCATCGCCAGGTATTCGTTTAACGACGAGCAAGCCGTGTTGGCCCGCGTGCGTTACAACCGATTGATAGATATCTTCCTCGGAATCGCCTGTCTGTCCCTCCAGAACCATTTTCGGACGACGGTTCCCGGCATGGGGCAAGTAGAGACGGACGAGATATACGTGGGCGTGGACAAAGGAGGGTCTCATTACGTGGTGCCCGTGCAGGCCAAAGGTGGGAGTGACAAGCTCAATCGGGTGCAGATCGAACAGGATATCGCGTTGTGTGCCGACAAATTGCCGACTCTGATCTGTCGGCCCGTCGGAACCCAGCTGATGCGGGACGATTGCATCGCGCTGTTCGAGTTTGGGCGGCAAGACGACGATGTGCGGGTAGTCGCAGAGCGACACTACCGGCTGGTGCCGCCTGAGGCCGTGACCGACAAGGACCTGGCCATGTATAAGCAAAAATTATCAGGCAGGGCGTAGCGCCGTCTGCAATGACCCGCGACACTGTACACAAAGGCCGAGGCGCCACGATCAGTCCGCAGGGGCGCTATCTGAAGACGAGCGTCGAGGCGGTGGACGACGGCTGGGAGGCGGACGAGGAGGCGGCGCCTTCTCCGGCGACGCGGCTGACGGCGGACGACGCGGTTCGCGTCATTACCTACAACCGCTCGCCGGACATATCCTTCGACCGTTCGATCAACGCCTACAAGGGATGCGAGCACGGTTGCATCTACTGTTTCGCGCGCCCCACGCACGCCTATCTCGATCTTTCTCCGGGCCTCGATTTCGAGACCAGGATTTTCTACAAGACCGGCGTGCGCGAGAAGCTCATCCGCGAACTGGGGCGCCCCTCGTATCAGTGCCGTCCGATTGCGATGGGCACCAACACCGACCCGTATCAGCCCGCCGAGAAGCGCCTGGCGATCACGCGCACGATCCTCGAGGTGGCGCTCGAACACCGGCATCCGGTGACGATAGTTACCAAGGGCACGTTGATACTGCGCGACGCGGATCTGTTGGCCGAGCTGGCGAGCCTGCGACTGGTGCACGCCTACGTCAGCGTCACGACCCTGTCGAACGAATTGAAGAGAAAACTGGAGCCGCGCACCGCAAGCCCCGCGGCGCGGCTTGCGACCATCCGGCGGTTGCACGAACACGGCGTGCCGACGGGCGCGATGGCGGCGCCGATGATTCCGTTCATCAACGATCATGAACTGGAGGCGATAGTCGAGCAGGTTGCGGCCGCCGGCGCGCGGGCGGTGCACTACATCCTGTTGCGGCTGCCGCTCGAGGTCAAGGATTTGTTCGAGGCGTGGCTCGCCGAACATTACCCGCTGAAGGCCAAACGGGTGATGAACGCCGTGCGCGACACCCGGGGCGGCAAGGCCAACGATCCGACGTGGGGGCGGCGCATGCGCGGCCAAGGCCCGTTCGCGGAATTGCTGGCGGCGCGCTTCGCCGCGGCGCGCCGCAAACACGGCCTGGACAAGACACGCCTGCCGCCCCTGAGAACCGATTTGTTCCAGGCCCCCGGCAGCGGCGGCGCCCAACTGTCTTTTCTATAATTTTTGCCTGCGGGAGGCGTCGCCCCTTCGCAGAATTGCGTCCGCGATAGGTCCGAGTCGGGACGGGCCGGAAAACATCCCGTTTTCGAGTATGCCCTGGACTTCGTTTGTCTCCATCTTCGCTATGAACTTGAAAACCTTCGGGACCGCACTGGCGCGAGATTTGGGCACCGGTTCGGTAATTCCATATACCCGGAAAAATTCTCTGACGTCGCCGAGGCTCGGCAAAAAAGATTTGTCCTCAAACCTTTTCGCCAGCTCGATCACCACCGGTTTTTTCCCCGCAGGAACGTCCAATTTTGCGACGTATTCCGATGCGCTGGTTTTCGCCTTCTTTTTGCGAGACTTCGTTTGCGCGGTCTTAGCAGGCGGTTCTTTGCCCTTTGCGGTACTCTTGCGGCGATACTCCGAGGATCCGATCCGATGTAGAGACCGGTTCACTCGCTCGAAACCGTATCGGTGAATCAGCGAGCGCAACGTGTCTTTGAGTTTGGCTTCGTTCATGCGTTGTCATTCCCCACTTCTTGAATATCTCGACAATGGATGGCTTACGCTCCTCGAGGAACTTTCCATGATCTTTTCCATCATCGCTTCTTTGTGGTGCGTTGCGCTGCCAGGATTTTTTTGGCGCGTTGGAAGATGGTGTCGAACTGGCGCGGGGTCAGGCGCTTTGTCTGCACGTTGTAGCGGCTGCAATGGTAGCAGTCGAGCAGCGTCAGTCCCGGTGCCGGTTTGTGCGTTGCGCCGTGGCGGAAGGGGTGGCGCGCCTGCACTATGCCGAGCGCGCGCAGCACCGCGCCGTGCGCGATTCGTCCGAGCGCGATGATCAGCGAGTTCGCGGGCAGCGCCGCCAGTTCTTGTCGTAGGAAGCGGTTGCATTCGCGGATTTCGGCGGCGTTCGGTTTGTTGGCCGGCGGCAGGCACTTGACGGCGTTGGTTATGCGGCAGTCGGTCAGCGTCAGGCCGTCGCCGCGTCTTTGCGACGCCGCGCGGTCGGCGTAGCCGTGCTTGTGCAGCGTGCGGTAGAGCAGGGTGCCGGCGTAGTCGCCGGTGAACGGGCGCCCGCTGCGGTTGGCGCCGTGGCGCCCCGGCGCCAGGCCTACGATCAGCAGCCGTGCGCGCGCGTCGCCGAACGCCGGCACCGGCGCGCAGTGGTAGTCGGGGTGCAGGCGCCGGACTTCGCGGAGATGGCGCGCAAGACGCTTGCAGCGCTTGCAGTTCGCGTCGAAGTGCGCGTTCGCGCTCAAGACACGTGGCCGGGACAAACGTGGGACGAACGTGGGACAGACGTGGTGCGGGGCGACGCGCGCGCCGCTAAAACTTCAGCAGCGCCGAACCCCACGTGAAGCCGCCGCCGAAGGCCTCGAGCAGCAGCGTCTCGCCGCGCTGGATGCGGCCGTCGCGCACGGCGCGGTCGAGCGCCAGCGGGATCGAGGCCGCCGACGTGTTGCCGTGCTCGTCCACGGTGACGACGACGCGCTCCATCGGCAGTTTCAGTTTCTTCGCGGTCGCCGCGATGATGCGGTAGTTCGCCTGGTGCGGCACCAGCCAGTCGACGTCGGCCTGGCTCAGGCCGTTGGCGGCGAGCGTCTCGTCGGCGACGCGCTCCAGCGTCTTGACCGCGATCTTGAAGACCTCGCTGCCGCGCATGCGGATGTAGTCCTCGGGCGCGTGCAGCAGTTCCTCGTACTGGCCGTCGGCGTGCAGGTGCGTCGAAAGAATACCGGGTTCGTCGCCGGCCTCGACGACGACGGCGCCGGCGCCGTCGCCGAACAGCACGCAGCTTGCGCGGTCGCTCCAGTCGAGAATGCGCGACAGCACCTCGGCGCCGACGACGAGCGCGCGCGTGGCACCGCGCGTCTCGATAAAGCGCTTGGCAATATCGAGCGCATAGACGAAGCCGGTGCACACGGCCTGGACGTCGAACGCCGGGCAGCCGTGGACGTCGAGGCGTTTTTGCAGCAGGCACGCGGTGCTCGGAAAGACCTTGTCGGGGGTCGTCGTCGCCAGCACGATCAGATCCACGTCGCGCGCGGCGACCCCGGCCACGTCCAACGCGGCGCGCGCCGCGCGCTCGGCCAGGTCGCAGCAGGTCTCGCCGTCGGCCGCGACGTGGCGGCGCTTGATGCCGGTGCGCTCGCGGATCCATTGATCCGAAGTATTGACGATCTTCGACAGATCGTCGTTGGTCAGCACTTTGTCCGGCAGGTGTGAACCGGTGCCGGTGATTCTGGCGTAGACGTTCATGGTTCGTACGGCGTCCCCCGGTGCATCAGTGCAGCAGGATTTCCTCGAGGCGCTTGTCTATCAGCTGCGGGATCTGCTTGATCGCCTCGGTGCGCGCGATCTCTATCGCGCGCCGGAACGCGAGCGCGTCGGCGCCGCCGTGACTCTTGATGACGACGCCCTGCAAGCCGAGCAGGCTGGCGCCGTTGTAGCGGCGCGGGTCGGTGGTGCGGGCGATGGATTTCAGCACCGGCGTGGCCACGGTGGCCGCGAATTTCGACAGCAGGTTCCTGGCGAACGCCTCCTTGACCATGTTCGAGATGAAGCGCGCCGTGCCCTCGCTGGTTTTCAGCGCGACGTTGCCGATAAAACCGTCGGCGACGATGACGTCGGCGCGATCCTCGAAAATATGGTTGCCCTCGACGTAGCCGATGTAATTCAGCGAACTCGCGCGCAACTGATGATCCGCCTCCTTGACCTGGTCGTTGCCCTTGATCGCCTCCTGGCCGATGTTCAGCAGCCCGACGCGCGGGCTGCCGAGGTTGTCCACCGCGTTTGCCAGCACCGAACCCATGACCGCGAACTGAAACAGATGCTCGGCTTTGCAGTCCACGTTGGCGCCGAGGTCGAGCATGTGGGTGTGGCCGCCGACCGTCGGCAGCGCGGTCGTGATCGCGGGACGGTCTATGCCGGCGAGCGTGCGCAGCACGTAGCGCGCGATTGCGGTCAGCGCGCCGGTGTTGCCGGCGCTGACGCACGCCTGCGCGCGCCCCTCGCGCACCAGATTGACGGCGACGCGCATCGAGGAGTCCTTTTTCGCGCGTAGCGCGTGCGCCGGCGCCTCGTTCATCCCGATCACCTGCGTCGCCGCGACGCATTGCAGGCGCGCCGTCCGCGTGGCGCCGCTGTCGGCGAGCCTGGCGGCGATGCGCTGCTCGTCGCCGACGAGTATCAGGTGCAGGTCGCCAAAACCGGCGGTGGCGTCGAGCGCGGCGGGGATGATTACATCCATGCCGTGATCCCCGCTCATCGCGTCTATCGCGACGTGGATGGGTTCAGCCACGATGTTTTTGCTCGCTTGCGGCCGCGCGCGGGCTGCCGCGAGGTCAGCTGGCTTCTTCCTCTTCTTCGTCTTCGTCCGCGGGCGTCTTGTCGGGAATAATCTCCCGGCCGCGGTAGTAGCCGTCGGCGCTGATGTGGTGGCGGCGGTGGCGCACGCCAGTGGTCGGCTCCACCGACAGCGTCGGCGCCTTCAGCGCGTCGTGCGAACGGCGCATGTCGCGTTTCGAGCGGGTCTTTTTGTTTTTCTGTACGGCCATTTTTTTCTCCTGCGGTTATAGTCGGACGTTCTCTAGGACTGCAAATGGATTGCCGCGCGGGTCGTTGCGGGTGTCGCCGTCGCGCAGATGCGCGATCACGCCGGAATCGCATTGTTCGACGTTTTCGTGCGCCGGTATCTGCGGCAACAGCAGCAGTACTTCCTCTTCGACCACGTTGGCGGGCGCAATATCCTGCGACGCGCACACGACGTAGTCGGCGCCGCGTGGCAGGCTTCTGGCGATTTCGTGGTTGCTTACGATGAAGACGCGGTTTCGGTGATCCGCGCGCCACGTCATCGCCGCCAGACAACGCTGGCACGTCAGACGCAGCTCGGCGCGCACGTGTATTTGCATCACCAAGCGCCCGCCTGCGTTCTCGAACGCGAACTCGAGCGCCGCGTCCACGCGCGCCGCGCGCGACCGGCACAATTCCGCCAGCCGCGGCAACTCGTCCGCGCACAAACGTCCGCCAAGCCGCGTACGGTGTTTTGCCAGCATCGCCGGGCGCGCGCGTGCGGGAAGTTTGTCAAGCATGGGTATTTCTCATGGAATTTCAGATTTTATAGGCTACCATCGCACCCGTCAAAAATGGGAGACGCCCGTGAACGAAAACAAGCAGCCGGCGCTGGTGTTGGCGTCAAGCTCCAAATACCGCCGCGCGCAAATGCGTCGCCTGGGCCTCGAGCACGTGGCGTGCACGCCCGGCGTCCGTGAGACACCGCATGCGGGCGAGTCGGTCGAGAGCCTGGTCGAGCGCCTGTCGAAGGCGAAAGCGGAGGCCGTCGCGCCGCGCTATCCCGAGGCTCTGATCATCGGTTCGGACGAGTGCGCGAGCCTCGACGACGAACTGATCGGCAAGCCCGGCGGCTTTGCGCGTGCGCGCGCCCAGTTGCTCGCCTGTTCCGGCAGGACGCTGGTGTTTCACACTGGCGTTTGCGTGCTCGACGCGCGCGCGCGCCGGCACTGGTTCGAGAACGTCCAAACCCGCGTGCGCTTTCGGCGGCTTACGCGCGCGCGCATCGAGTCTTACCTGAGGCGCGACGAACCGTACGATTGCGCCGGCAGTTTTCGCTCCGAGGGCCTCGGCGGGTTTTTGTGCGAGAGCATAGAGAGCGACGACCCCACCGCGCTGCCCGGCCTGCCGGTGATCGCGTTGTCGCGGTTGCTTGAGAAGGCCGGGTTCCATTTGTTGTGACGGTGTGTCGCTTCGTTTGGGAGCCGCGCGGCAACTGCGCTATACAAAGGGAATGAAAATGCCCATTGGCTTTGTCATATATTGCGTATGTAAGCATTATCCTTGCGACGATTCGTCGTCGGGCGAAGGCGTTACGTTCCGGGCAAACCATTGCCATAGCGGGCGGTTCGATTGTTTCTCGACCGTTTGTTCTTGTCTGCTGGCTGTTTTTGTCGCGACCTGGGTGCAGCCCGCGTTCGCACATGCTCCTGCGCAAGGGTTGTTCACCGCGGTCGAGGCGGTTTCCGCGACGCGACAGGAGCCTTCGACGGCGCGTACGACGCTTCGCAGCCGCGTAGTCCGGGTTGATTTCACCAAGCTCTTTGCGGCGCGTGGACGAGGCCGACCGCTGACACTGAATCTCTTCGATGACGCCACGTTTGAGGCCAGGGTCGGGCGCGTGCATCCGACGGCGTCCGGTTACGTCTTGTCGGGTCATCTTGCGGGTACGCCGGAGGGTGAGGTGACCTTGGCGGTGAACGGCGCCGTGGTGGTGGGCGCGGTGCGGACAATCGGCGCGACTTACACGATTCGGCCGACGAGTTCGGGTTTGCACGTGGTTCGTCAAGTGAATCCATCTCTGCTGCCGCCGGACGTTCATCCGCGTAAGCCGTCGGCGCCCGCGCCCGCCGCCCCGCCCGTCGCCACGGGCGGCGCGAAGGTGGCGGTGAGCATGCAGCAGGCGCAGGCCGACTCCGACCCCGCCGAAGAGTCCTCGCGGATCGACGTGCTCGTTCTCTATACGCCGGCCGCAAGGGACGCGCGAGGTGGAACCACGGGAATCAAGGCGCTGATAGACATGTTGATCGTGGACACCAACGCGGCTTATCGGGAGAGCGGAGTGCACCAGTGGCTGCACCTGGCGCACTCGCAGATGGTAACTTTTACCGGAACCGGGTCGTTCGGTGATGATCTGCGGAGCCTGTGGAACCCGTCCGATGGCATTCTGGATGAGGCCCACGTCATCCGCAACCGGTATGCGGCCGACATAGTGCATCTCATCGTCAGGTATGGGGACGACTGTGGCGCCGCGTACATAATGAACGCCGAAAGTCCATGGGAGGAGCGGGACGCCTTCAGCATCTCCCGTGTTGCATGTCTTGGGGGCGGATACACCTTCGCACATGAATTGGGCCACAGCATGGGGTTGCACCATGATCGCTATGAGAGCAGGGTTATCCTGGACGAGTCGCTACACCCATACAGCTTCGGTTACGTCAACCAGCGGGCGTTTGAACCGGGCGCTCCGCAATCCGCCCGCTGGAGAACGATCATGGCTTATGACCTCCAGTGTCGCGAGCAAGGATCCTTCGGGTGCGCCCAACTGCGCCGATTTTCCAACCCGGATTTGACGCATAACGGTGATCCGATGGGCGCCCGGGGCGATGAACGCACCCGAGAGGTGGCCGGGCCGGCCGATGCCAGGCGAACCCTGAACCGCACGCGGCGCCTCGTGACTTCGTTTCGTTCGCGCTCGTGTACGAACTTCTCCGTGTCGCCGCAGGTGCGGTTCACTTCGTTGGACGGCGGCCTCGTCCAATTCACGGTGCATACGACCCCCGGTTGTTTGTGGGAGGCGGAGAGCGACGCGGAATCTCTTGCGTTCGTGTCCAATCTGCCCGGCAGCGGCCCCGGTTTCGTCACGGTCGAGGTAGGCGCCACCAGCGGCGTCGCGGTCCGCACCAGCACGCTTACGGTGGCCGGACGGCCGGTCGCGGTACGCCAAGTTGCGGATGCGGGCGTCTGTGGACGCAGCTCCCTGGTGAGCGACGCGATCACGAGGGCCGTCACTCCGACTGCAAACGCGGCCGCGGCTTGCGCGAGTGTGACCGACGGGCAATTGGCTGAGGTTCAGTTTTTGGATCTTCGAGCGAACAGTATTACCGCCTTGAGAGAGGGTGATTTCGCGGGCCTTACCGGCTTGCGTAGCCTGATATTGGATTCCAACGGCCTGAGGACGATCCCGGCAAGGGTGTTTTTTGGCCTAGATAACTTGGGGTACCTGGATCTGGGCTCTAATGGACTGAAGGCGTTGCCGGCGGGCGTGTTCTCCGGCCTCACCAGGTTGAACACCTTGTCCTTGATAAACAACCGGTTGACCACGCTGCCGGCGGGCATATTCGCCGATACTACCAGGATGAATTTGTTATATCTCTATGAAAACGACCTTAAGACGCTGCCGGAGTACGCGTTCTCCAGCCTGACCAGTTTGGTGTTTTTGGATTTGCGGAAAAACCAGCTGACCACGTTGTCTGCGACCGTGTTCCCCAATTCCGTCAGTTTACGATTCCTGCACTTGCAGGAAAACCGTCTTAAGACGCTGCCGGCGGGCGTTTTTTCCGGTCTTTCGGGCCTGACAAGCCTGGGGCTGATCGTCAACCAGTTAGAGACATTGCCGGCGGGCGTATTTTCGGATCTCTCCAGTTTGCCGGAGCTGCGTCTGTCCGCCAACTTGTTGGGATACGGTGGCTTGCCGGCGGGCGTTTTTTCCGGTCTTTCGAGCCTGAAAACGCTGTCTTTATCATACAACCATCTGACCGAATTGCCGGCGGGTCTGTTCACCGGCCTTCCCAACTTGAGAAATCTGATCTTGGCCAATAACTCTCTGGCCGGATTGCCGGCGGGGTTTTTTGCCGGCCTCTCGCAGCTGGAGTCGTTGGACTTGAGATTCAACGCCTTCGAGCCCGACACCAAGCCGTTGCCGGCGGGCTTGTTCGCCGGTCTCTTTGACCTTAAGAATGCAAGTCTGTTATACAGTGGGATTCGATTCACGTTGGAGCTGGAGCGCGTGGGCGATACCGTGGCAGCATCGTCGAACACCGCGGCCGTCAGGGTGATCCTCGCCTCCGGCGCGCCGTTCGACGTGGCGGTTAACCTGTCGGCGTCGGCAGGCACGTTGTCCACCGACGCGGCCGTGATAACGCTGGGCACCACCGCGAGCACGGATATTACGGTTACCCGGAACGGAGACGAGCCGGTCATGGTCAGTCTGGGCGACGTTTTGCCGTATCGCTACAACGTTCGCGTTGGCGCACCGCTCACGCTGTTCGTGCCGGTAGTGGTGGCGACGGCGACGGCGACGATAATGGGGCCGGAAACAGCCTCGGAGGGCACGACGGCGATTTATACGATACACCTGAGCGACGCCGTTTCGGAGGCGGTGACGGTAACCTGGAGCATCGCTGCCGCCGGCGACAACGGCGTTCAGGAGGATGACTTTGCCGAAGCCGGCGGCCTGCGACGTATGACGTTCCCGCGCGGCACCGTGACCATCGCGCCCGGGGCGACCTCGGCGAGCTTCGGGTTGCCGATTTATCGCGATGACGAGGCAGAAGACGCGGAAAGCTTCCGGGTGACGTTGCATGAGTCGTTGAGCGGCGGCGTAAGGCTGACGGTGCCAAGCGTCGGTTCCGCCACCGTCACCACCATCCCGGCCCACGGCCGTCCCGTATTCTCGATCGCGGCTCCCGCCGCCGGCTACGCGGTGGCGGAAAACACCACTTTGACCGTCGTCGTGACCGTTGACCCCGTTCCTGCCGCCGGTGCAAGCGTTCTGTGCACGATCGGGCACGACGGTATCCGCGGCACCACCGCCGAAGCCGACGACTTTACCTTCACCACCGCCGTCGCCGTCTTCACCGTCGGAGCAGCGATGGCCGACTGTAGCTTCGGTATCGTCGAAGACGGGAGGGACGAAGACGTGGAACACTTCACCGTGTCACTGTCCGCGCTCGACCCGGGCGAGATCCCCGGTGGCGGCTCCTATGGTGCCGCGCGCGGCTTCCGCGTGGCGCCGCGGACGGTGACGGTGAAGGCCCGGGCCTGGCTACAGGGCGCCTATGATCGGGGCCGCGGCACGATGAAGACCACCTTGATAGACTACCTGCCGGCGAGTCAACCGTACCATGTAAGACCGTGGAACCATCCGCCGGCAACCACCGTCCCGCACGTTGTGAACGGCCTGTCGGACGTTCATCCCGCCATCGTGGATTGGGTGTTGTTAGAGCTGAGAGCCACCACGCAAGGCGCCAGTGCCGCAACCGCCCGTTCCATTACCAACGGCAGGCGAGCGGCATTATTATTGAACAACGGCGACGTCGTGGGCGTTAGAGAAAGCGCCGCCACGGCGGCGGATGCCGCTGAAACCGCGGGCGTGCGTTTTGGCGTGGAAGTTCACGACGGGCGGGACCTGTACCTGTTGATACACCATCGTAATCATCTGTCCATCATGTCGTCGAGTTCGTTGACCAACGCCAGTGTCGGTTGTGACGCTCTATACTGTGTTGATTTCACGCGCGAGCAGTCTCATGAAGGCGGTCAGCGGGAAGTGGCCAACGGTGTATTTGCGATGGTGGTCGGTGATATAGACCGAAACGGTATTATTGATTCCGATGATTGGGGTATTATTCGGGCCAACAACCTGGCGGCCATCGGTGGCGATCACTACGGTAGCCCCGCCGCCGCCGGCCGTTACGTCGTGGACGTCGACTTGGATTTTGACGGCGACGTTCTCGCCGCCGACGGGATTTTCATTATCGTCAATGACGCCGCCACGGCTTGCGGCGTTTGTTCTCCGTAGAGAAGCAACCGTCGAAACCGTGGGTTCTGGTCGCGGCGTCGTCGTCAGCGCAACGTCGGCGGCGCCAGATGGTGTAGCAGCACGTGTGCGACGCGCGCGCCGAACTCGCGGGTGAAGGTGATGAGCAGCGTCTCCGGCGGTTCGTAGGCGACGATTTCCTCGATGCCGACGATCTCGCGCGCGACGTAGCTGACGTCGCCTAGGCCGTCGGTCAGCCCCAGTTTGAGCGCTCGCTCGCCGCTCCACACCAGGCCTGAGAACAGGTCGGGGTCGTCGCTCAGGCGGTCGCCGCGGCCCGCGCGCACGCGCTCGATAAAGTGCCGGTGCACCTCGTCCAGCGCCGCTTGCAGGTGGGCGCGCGCCTCTTCGTCCTGCGGCAGAAACGGGTCGAGCATGTCCTTCAGGCGCCCGGCCTTCAACACGCGGCGCTCGATACCGAGTTCTGCGATGGCCTCGACGAAGCCGAAGCCGCTGGCGATGACGCCGATGGACCCGACCAGGCTCGAGGCGTCGGCGTAGATCGCGTCGGCCGCGACCGCCGCGTAGTAGGCGCCCGACGCGCAGACGTCGGTGATCACCGCGTATACCGGCTTGTCCGGATACTGCTTGCGCAGACGTCGGATCGCGTCGTTGATTTGCGCCGACTGCACCGGGCTGCCGCCGACGCTGTTGACGCGCAGCACGATGGCTCTCGAGTGCTCGTTTTCAAACGCGGCCTCCAGCGTCTCGGTGATGCTGTCGGCGGACGCCGGCGTGTCCTCGAAGATCACGCCTTCGAGCTTGACCAGTGCGACGTGTTCGGCGGCGCCGTCGTCGGCGATCGCGGGCAGCCGTGGTTGGTCGGTGACGGCGATCACCACCAGCGCGGCGATCAGCGCCAGCGTCAGCAGCCGCAGAAAAATTTTCCAGCGCCTGGCGCGGCGCTGCTCGTCCAGCGCCGCCCGCGCCAGTTGGCGCAGCGCGTCGCGTTCCCAGCGGTCGCCGGCGTTGTCTTTGTCGTTCATTCGCGGTGTTCCTCGTTGCGTCGGTGCAGTTTACTCCCGCTCGAGGTGCTCCAGCAAGTGCCGCAGTTCTTTCGGCAGCGGCGCCTCACATTCGAGTCTTTGCCCGTTCCACTCGAACGACAGCCGGCGGGCGTGGAGGAACGTGCGTTTCAGCCCGCGTTTTGCGAGCGCCCGGTTGGCCGCGAAATCGCCGTAGCGCCGGTCGCCGGCGACCGGATGGCCGCAACGCGCGGCGTGCACGCGAATCTGGTGGGTGCGCCCGGTCGCCAGGCGCACCGCCATCAGTGTGTGGCGCCCGTAGCGACGCAGCACCCGGAAGTGGCTGACGGCGGGTTTGCCGTCTTCGTCGGTTCGTTGTCCGCGCGCGCCGCGCGCCAGCGGTTGCGATACTTCCGCGGGAGCGTGCCAGCGTCCGACGACCAGCGCCCGGTATTCCTTTTCCACCTGCCCCGCGCGGAAGGCGCGGTGCAGCGCCAGCAGCGCGTCGCGCGATTTGGCGAACGCGAGGCAGCCGCTGGTGCCCTTGTCGAGGCGGTGGGCGAGTTGCACGTCGTCGTCGGGGCGCATCCGGCGCAGCACGTCTATCATGCCGTAGCTATGGCCGCTGCCGGCGTGCGTCGCCGTGTTCGCCGGTTTGTCGACGACGATCAGGTCGAGGTCCTCGTGCAGCACCAGCCGCTCGGCCGCGGCCACGGCGTCGTCGCCGACGCGCGGCGCGCGCCGCGCCCTGGTTTCCAGCGGCGGCAGGCGCACGCGGTCGCCGGCGCCGAGGCGTTGGTACGGTTTCGCGCGGCGGCTGTTGACGCGCACCTCGCCGCTGCGGATCGTGCGGTAGAGACGGCTCTTCGGGACGTGCCGGAACAACCCCAGCAGGAAGTTGTCGAGCCGCTGGCCGCTGTTTCTCTCGCCGATCTCGAGGTGGCGCACGACGCGCTCGTCGGCGTGCGTTCGCGTCGTTTTGCCGGTGTGCATGGCGCCACTGTATCAGAACGGGGCGGCGTTGCCGCGGGGCGGCGCGCAATCGCATGTTGCCCCTGATACTGTGCTACAATGAGAAAACCCGCCGGATACCTGGGTGTCCGGCGGTTCGAAAGGCGATAGTATGCTCCGGACGCCGAACTGGAACAATGACCGGCAGGAAGATCGCGCGCGACACCGCCGGCAGCTCGTCGACCCGCCGCGGATTGTGCGTCGGCGTCGCCCGGCGTCGTATTAGGGGCCTCGCAGTGAGCAGAATAATGACCAACCGGATAATCAGCGCCACGGGCTTTTCCCCACGTACCGCTTTCATTACGTCGCATCGCCCCGCGGCGGCCAGTCACGACGCGCGCGGCCCGGCGTTTGTTCGGTTCAATATGAGAATACAAAAAATCAATGAAAAGAATTTTAGTCAACGCGACTCAGCAGGAAGAGTTGCGCGTGGCCGTCGTCGACGGCCAGAAGCTTTGCAACCTGGATATAGAGACGCCCGCACTAAGGCGGAAAAAAGGCAGTATCTATAAGGGCGTCGTCACCTCCATTGCGCACAGCCTCAACGCGGTCTTTGTCAACTACGGCGCCGCGCGTCACGGCTTCCTGCCGTTCAAGGAGATTTCCTTCGCCTGCCTCGGCAAACACAACGGCGGCGGTTCGGTGCGCGATCTGGTGCGCGAAGGCCAGGAACTGATAGTCCAGATTGCGCGCGAGGAGCGCGGCGACAAAGGCGCGCTGCTGACCACGTTCGTGAGCCTCGTCAGCCGCTATCTCGTGCTGATGCCCAACAATCCGCGCGCGCGCGGCGTGTCGCAGCGCATCGAGGGCGAGGAACGCGACCTGGTGCGCGACGCGCTGCAACAACTCGACCGCCGCGACGACGAAGGCGTCATCGTGCGCACCGCCGGCATGGGGCGCGACGCGCGCCTGTTGCAGGGCGACCTCGAATACCTGCGCGATTTGTGGCGGACGATCCGCGACGCCGCCGACCGTCCGGCGCCGTTTCTCCTCTACCAGGAAGGCAACATCGTGATGCAGATGCTGCGCGACTACGCGCACGCCGACGTCGGCGAGATCCTGATAGACGATCTCGAGATGTACAACGAGGCGAAGGAGTTCTTCAAGATGACCGCGCCGCGCGACGCGGGCAAGCTGACGCATTACCAGGACGCGGTGCCGTTGTTCAGCCGCATGCAGGTCGAAAGCCAGATCGAGAAAGTGTTCGAGCGCGAGATCTCGCTGTCCTCCGGCGGCGCCATCGTCATTGACCGCACCGAGGCGCTGACGACGATAGACATCAATTCGGCGCGCGCGACGCGGCGCCGCAACATCGAGGAAACCGCCCTGCACACCAACCTGGAGGCGATAGACGAGATCGCGCGCCAGCTGCGTCTGCGCGACCTGGGCGGCCTGATCGTGATCGACTTCATAGACATGACGCCGCCGGCCAACCAGCGGCGCGTCGAGAACCGGCTGGGCGAGGCGCTGAAGGAGGATCGCGCGCGCATTCGCCTGGGCGGCATCTCGCGCTTCGGCCTGCTCGAGATGTCGCGCCAGCGCCTGCGCCCGTCGCTCGACGATTCGAGCCGGCAGACGTGCCCGCGTTGCAACGGCCACGGCCACATCCGCACGGTCGAGTCGAGCGCGCTCGCGGTGTTGCGCCTGATGGAAGAGGAGGCACTGAAACAAAAGGTGCGCTGCGTCGTCGCGCAGGTGCCGGTCGAGATCGATAGTTTTCTGTTGAACGAAAAGCGCGCCGCGATCAACGAAATCGAGAACCGCCACGGTGTGAAGTTGATCATCGTCGCGGACATCCAGATGGAGACGCCGCACTACCGGGTGAACTGCTACCGCGAGGGCGACCCGACGAACAAGGACAAGAGCAGCTACGAACTGGTGGCCGCGAGGGAACCGAAGTCGCTGCATAAGATGCCGCGTCCGCACCGCCGGGAGTTGCCCGAGGAGGCCGCGGTCTCGGCCAAGGTGGCGGACGAAAAGCCGTTCGCCATCGGCTTTTTGTCGTCGTTGTCGCGTCTGTTCAAGAAGAAGTCCGAACCGAAGGCGGACGCGCGACGCGATGACGAGGCGGCGAAAGGCGGTGCGCGGGACGCCTCGTCGAGGCGCGGGCGGCGTCGGCGCTCCGGCGAGGCGGCGCGTGGACGACGCGGCGGCCACAGAGGCCGTCGTGACGATGAGCGCGCCCGCCGCGGCGAACAGCGCGGCGGGCGCGATGAACAGCGCGGCCAACGCGGCGAACAGCGTGGCGCGCACGACGAACAGCGCGGTCAGCGCGACGAAGCGGCCGACAATCGCCGTAGCGATGAGCGCGGTCAGCGCACCAGGCAACGGCCGCAGCGTGGCGGGCGCCGGGTGCCGGCTGAACGCGGGCGGCGGCGCGAGGACAAGTCGCATCAGCGTGACGGGAGCTCCGCCGCCGTGCGCGTCGAAAACCGGGAGCAATCCGCACCTGCGCCGGTTGCCGAGGAGCCGCGTGCGGCCGCGGAGCAGGCGCCGCCCGCGCCGCCGCCGGGCGCGGCGCAAGACGCGCCCGCCGCCGCGCCGTCACCGGAGCGGTCTCGGCAACGGTCTTCCGCGACGTCCGACTGGTCGGACGTGCCCGAGAGCGCGCTCGCCAAGGCGCCGGCCCGGGACGAGCGCCTGCCCGTCGCGCCGTCCGGCATGACCCAGGTCGAGACCAGCGAGAAGGATCGCGCGCCGGTGGAATGAAAATCCTCCTGTCGAACACGCTGAGCGGCGACAAGGAGGAGTTCACGCCCCTGCGCGACGACCGCGTCACGATGTACGTGTGCGGGCCGACCGTCTATCACTACGTTCACGTCGGCAACGCCCGTCCGATAGTCGTGTTCGACGTGCTCTACCGTCTGTTGCGCGGGCGCTACCGCGAGGTCGTCTATGTGCGCAACGTCACCGACGTGGACGACAAGATCATCGCCGCGGCGCGCGCCGAGGGCGTCCCGATGGGCGAGCTGACGCGCCGCTACACCGCCGCCTTCTATGAGGACGTCGTGCCTCTCGGAGTGCTGCCTCCCGACGTCGAGCCGCGCGCCACCGAGCACGTCGGGCCGATGATCGCGATGATCGAGCGTCTGCTCGAGAGCGGCCACGCCTACGCCGCCGCCGGCCACGTGTTGTTTCACGTGCCGGCGATGCCCGACTACGGGCGCCTGTCGCGTCGCACCGTGGACGGGCAGCTGCATGGTGCGCGCGTTACGGTCGAGTCGTACAAAAAGCACCCTTCCGATTTCGTGCTGTGGAAGCCGGCCGCGGGCGCGCGCGACGTCGGTTGGGACAGCCCGTGGGGGCGCGGACGTCCGGGCTGGCACCTGGAGTGCTCGGTGATGGCCGCGGCCCATCTGGGCGAGACGATAGACATACACGGCGGTGGCTGCGATCTGGTGTTTCCGCACCACGAGAACGAGATCGCGCAGAGCACGTGCGCCCATGGCGGCAAGCCCCTCGCGCGCTACTGGGTGCACAACGGCTACATCACGGTCGAGGGCGAGAAGATGTCGAAGTCGCTCGGCAATTTCCGCACGTTGCGCGACGTGCTGCAAAAGTTTCACGGCGAGTGCGTGCGTTTCGCGTTGCTGAGCGCGCATTATAAGAAGCCGCTCGATTGGTCGTCCGATTTGCTCGAACGCGCGCGCCGCACGCTCGAAAGATGGTACCGCCTGCTGCTCGAGGCGCCGCAGCGCGCGCAAGCGGCGGACGCAACCCCGGACGCGGGCGTCGTCGAGGCCTTGTGTGACGACCTGAACACGCCGCTTGCGAGCGCGCGCCTGCACGAGATCGCGCACAAGGCGTCGGCGGCGGCCGCGCCGGGGCGAGCGCGATACTTGGCGTCGTTGCGCGCGTCGGCGGCGATGATGGGCCTGCTCGAAAGCGAGCCGCGGGAGTGGTTGCACTGGCAGCCGCCCGCGGCCGCGGCCCTGCCGGCGGCCCAGGTCGAGGTGCTGATCGCCGCGCGCGACCGCGCGCGCGCCGCCCGCGACTACGCCGAGGCCGACCGCATACGCCGCGACTTGCTCGAAGCCGGCGTCGTGCTCGAGGATCGCGCCAACGGCACGCGCTGGCTCAGGCAGTGAACGCGGCGCGCCTGCCCGCGCGCGTGCTGGGCGCGATGATCAAGGGCTACCGTCTGTTGCTGAGCCCGTTGTTCGGCCCGTGCTGCCGCTTCCATCCGACCTGCTCCGACTATGCCTTGCAGGCGCTGTCCGTGCACGGCGCCTGCAAGGGCGGCTGGTTTGCGCTGCGCCGGCTGCTGCGCTGTCATCCGTTCTCGCCCGGCGGCTATGATCCGGTGCCGCCGCCGCGGGCGCCGCGTGCTACAATGAAGCACGCCCCGCGGGCGGCAATGAGCGGTAGTGAGAGCGGTGATGAGCAGCAGTGATTTTCCATTTGGCGCGCGCGTGAGCGTCGAGCAGGTCGAGGAGGGCGACGTTCTCGCCCCGAAATTTGACGCCGACGGTTTGTTGCCGGTGATAGTCACCGACGACGCCGACGGCGAGGTGCTGATGCACGGCTACATGAACCGCGAGGCGCTGGCGCGCACGATGAAAACCGGCGAGGCGCACTACTGGAGCCGCAGCCGCAACTGCCTGTGGCGCAAGGGCGAGACCAGCGGTCTGGTGCAAAGAGTCCGTCGGATTCTGATAGACGACGACCAGGACGCAGTGTGGTTGCGCGTCGAGGTCGAGGGTGGCGCCAGCTGCCACGTCGGCTACCGTTCGTGTTTCTACCGCGAAGTCCCGATCGCGGCCGCGGGGCGCCTGCGTTTCACGCACGACGCCAAGGTCTTCGATCCGGAAGTGGTCTACAAGGGGCGCCCGAACCCGACGCGTTTGTAGCGGCTGGCAGCGTCGCGCCGCCCGTCGTCGCGCGCCCGGCCCGAGGCGCCGTCAAAAGCCGGCTTTTTTCATCCAGTGCCTGGCCTTTTCGGGGTCGGCTTCCACCAGGGTGCCTTCCTCGTAGATCATCGCCAGCGTCGTCCGTGAACCGGCCAGGCCCTGTTCGGCGGCCTTTGTGAACCAGTGCACGGCCCGCGCGCCGTCTTGCTCAACGCAGTCCCCCTCCATGTACATAAAGCCCAATCCGTGTTGCGCCAGCGCGTGGCCTTGTTCGGCGGCGGCGCGCATCATGCGCGCCGCGGTTTCGCGGTTGACGATCACGCCGAGGCCGTTCTGGTGCATGATCGCGCAACGGTACATCGCCTCGACGTTGCCGCCCTCGGCCAGCGGCGACAGCAGCTGCATCGCGCGCGCGAACTGCTTGGACTCGAAGGCCGCGACGCCGCTGGTGTAGGCCACGTCGTCCGCCGCCGACGTCGCGGTCACAGCGGGCCGCCCAGGTTGGCGCCTTCCTTCTTCGCCGGCACCACGTGCTCGCGCTTGACGCCGAACGCCAGCACCGAGGCGCTGGCGACGTAGATCGAGGAATAGGTGCCGACGACGACGCCGACCATCAGGGCCACGGTGAAGCCGCGGATGACCTCGCCGCCGAACGCCAGCAACGCGAGCAGCACCAACATCGTCGTCAGCGACGTCATCAAGGTGCGCGCCAGCGTATGGTTGATGGACTTGTTGATGGTGACGACGGCCTCGCTCTTCATCTTCAGGAAGTTCTCGCGGATGCGGTCGAAGACGACGATGGTGTCGTTCAGCGAGTAGCCGATGACCGCGAGTATCGCCGCCAGCACCGCCAGATCGAACTCGATGCCGGTGACCGAGAAGAAGCCGATGGTTATCAGCACGTCGTGCGCGAGCGCGATGATCGAACCCAGGGCGAAACGGTGCTCGAAGCGAAAGGCGACGTAGATCAGGATGCCGAGCAGCGCGTAGAGCATCGCGAAGCCGCCGCTCTCGCGCAGTTCCTCGCCGACCTGCGGGCCGACGAACTCGACGCGGCGCAACGTGACCGTATCGTGGGCGCGCAACGCGCCTATGATGCGGTTGCTCAGCTCGGACTGCGCTACGCTCTCGTCCGGCGCCACCCGGATCAGCACGTCCCTGGCGGCGCCGAAGTGCTGTATCTGGGCGTCGCCGAAGCCGGCCTGCGCCAGCCGCTCGCGCAGCGGTTCCAGTTCCACCGCCTCGGGGTAGCCGACCTCGATGATGGTGCCGCCGGTGAAGTCCACGCCGAACGAAAGCCCGCGCAGCGCCAGCGACGCGCCCGAGACCACGATCAGCAGCGCCGACGCGGCCAGCGCGGCGCGGCGGTAGCGCATGAACTCGAAGCTGGTCTTGCCCAGGATGCGCATCGCGCTATATCGCCAGCGTCTTGGTCTTGCGCCCGCCGTAGATCAGATTGACGACGGCGCGCGTGCCCATGATCGCGGTGAACATCGAGCACACGATGCCGATGGACAGGGTCACCGAGAAGCCCTTGATCGGGCCGGTGCCGAACACGAACAGTACCAGCGCCGCGATCAGCGTCGTCACGTTGGCGTCGGCGATGGTCGACAACGCCTGGCGGTAGCCGTTGTCTATGCTCGCCTGCAAGCTGCCGCCGGCGGCCAGTTCCTCGCGGATGCGCTCGAATATCAGGACGTTGGCGTCCACCGCCATGCCGACGGTCAGCACGATGCCGACGATGCCGGGCAGCGTCAGCGTCGCCCCCGGGATCAGCGACATCACCGCGATGATCAGCACCAGGTTCGCGGCCAGCGCCAGGTCGGCGATCAGGCCGAACAGGCGGTAATAGATGGCCATGAACACGATGACCAGCAGAAAACCCAGGATGATCGAGCGCCTGCCTTTGTCTATGTTTTCCTGGCCGAGGCTGGGGCCGACGGTGCGCTCCTCGACGATCTCTATCGGCGCGGCCAGCGCTCCGGCGCGCAGCAGCAGCGCCAGTTTGCGCGCTTCCTGCGGCGAGTCGAGGCCGGTGATCTGGAAGCGCTTGCCGAGCTGCTCCTGAATGCGCGCGACGCTGATGACTTCCTGGATGGTTCTGGTGCGCCGTTGCAGCCGGCCGTCGTCGTCGCGGTAGGTCTCGCTCTTGTTTTCGATGAACACGACCGCCATCAGGCGTTTGACGTTCTCGCCGGTGATGCGGCTGAACAGGCTCGCGCCTTTGCCGTCGAGCGTGATGTGCACCGCCGGTTGTCCGGTCTCGCCGTCGAGGCCGGAGGCGGCGTCTATGATGTATTCGCCGGTGATCATCACCTGTCTCTTCAGCAGCACCGGCTCGCCGTCGCGCTGGCGGAACAGCCGCGCGCCGGGCGGTGCGCGCCCGGTGGCGGCGGCGCGCGCCGGATCGTGTTGTTCGGCGACCATGCGAAACTCGAGGGTCGCGGTCGCGCCTAATATCTCCTTGGCCTTGGCCGTGTCCTGCACCCCGGGCAGTTGCACCGCGATGCGGTTTTTGCCCTGGCGCGTGATCACCGGTTCGGCCACGCCGAGCTCGTTGACGCGCTTTCTGAGCGTCAGCACGTTCTGTTGCACCGCGAAATCCTGCACCGCGCGGATCTCGTCGCGCGCGAGCGTCAAATCGAGGATGTACTGTCCGTCGCGCTCCCGCTCCTCGACGTCCAGGGCCGACACCATTTGCCTTTGTATCAGGTCGAGCGCTTGGTCGCGCTGGTTCGGATCGGCGAACGGCACCGACAGCGACAGTTTGCCGGCCTGCTCGGTCACGCCTTGGTAGCGGATGCGTTCCTCGCGCAGCAGCGCGCGCACGTCGTCGCGGTAGCGCTGCATCGCCTTGCGCAGAGCCGCGTCGTTGTCCACCTCGAGCAGAAAATACACGCCGCCCTGCAGGTCGAGGCCGAGGTTCATAGGCGTCGCATTCAGATTGCGCAGCCAGCGCGGCGTCGCCGGTGCCAGGTTCAGCGCGGTGATGTAACGGTTGCCCAGCGCCTCCTTGATGCGCTCGGCGGCGGTGAGTTGATCCTCGGGGCGGTCGAAGCGAATCAGCAGTTGGCCGGTGGCGGTGCGCTCCATCGCCTTGGCCTTGACGCGGCCGTCGCCGATGAGTTTGCGGATGCGCGTTACGGCTTCGCGCCCGACCTGGCCGCTGGAATGTGACACCTGCACCGCCGGTTCCTCCGGATAGACGTTCGGCAGCGCGTAGATCGCGCCGCCGCCCAGCACCGCGACGATCAACAGGTATTTCCAAAGCGGGTAACGGTTTGGCATGGTTCGTCCCGACGCTTTCGGGGCGGCGCCGTCAGCGCCCGTCTTTCGCGGGGGTATTTTTGGCGGAGGGCCTGGCGGACGTCTTCTTGCCGGCGGCGGCTTCCTTGCCGGTTTCTTCGCCGAACGTTCCTTTCGGCATGACCGAGTTGATCGCCTGTTTCTGCACCTTCACCTCGATGCCTTTTTGTACCTCGAGGCGCACGAAGCTTTCCTCGACCTGCGATATTTTCCCGAACAGACCGCCGGAGGTGACGATTTCGTCGCCGCGCGACAGCGACGCCAGCAGCTGCTTGTGCTCGCGGTTGCGCTTGTTCTGCGGGCGGATGATCATGAAATACATGATCAGGAAGAAGATGCCGACCATGATCAGCAACTCCATGCCGGCCGAACCGGTCGCGCCGGCCTGTGCGTGCGCGTCGTTTATCAGGGGATACATGGCGCGCCATTATCGCACAATTTCGCGCCGTCGCGCGCACGGGAGGGCGACGGCGACGGGCAGCGAATGGGTGGATGCGTGCGATAATGGCGCGAGTATCCGCGATGGACGCGGACACGCCAGCCGATGAAGTTATTTCGCGCGCAAAGAATCCGCCGTTGGCAGGACGCCGCGAGCAGGTGGCGCCACGAGCGCTTCGACGATTTTGCCTTCATCCACATCAACAAGACCGCCGGACGCAGTATCGAGTCGGCTCTGAAAATACCGTTTGAGCACGTCACCGCGCGCGAGAAGATTGCCAGGATCGGCCTGCGACGGTGGTGCCGGAAATATACGTTTGCGGTGGTGCGCAATCCGTTCGACAGGGTGGTTTCCCATTATCATTACCGTCTCGGCAAGGACGCGACGCTGCTCGAGACCAAGCCCGTGCCCTTCAACCGCTGGGTCGAGTTGGCCTACGGCAGGCGCGATTCCCGCTACTACGACAATCCCAAGATGTTCATGCCCTGCATGGATTGGATCAGCGACGAAGACGGCAAGGTCCTGGTCACGTTTGTCGCCCGTTTCGAGAATTTGAACGACGACTTTGCGACGATATGCGGTCATGTTTTTAATAGACGGATGACCGCGCCCGTCCTACCCCACGTCAACGCGTCGCAACGCGGCCACTACCGGGACTATTACGACGACGCCGGCATAGACGTCGTGCGCCGCTGTTTTGCAAGGGATATCGAAGCCTTCTCATATGACTATTAAAACGTCGCACTTGCCGCAAACTTATTCCCCTGGTTTTGGTGCATTGTTGTATATGAGTCCCTTCGGGAACCCAGTACTGTAAAAGACGGCTGCCCGGCTACAACTACTGCGTTCAATGGGGCTATACCGGTGGAAGTACAAGCACAGATACCTATCCCCGGAATTGAGGATGTCGCGCAAAACAAGCATTTTCGGGAATGCTACAGGTCGTCGGAGTTCGACGGTTCGGGCGGCCGAGAGGATGGAAGGCCTGCGCCGGGCGCCACCGGCGGCGCATATCAGGTGGGCTTCACTATTGTGCTGACCGCGATGACAACAAAGCCGGCAGAGCCGAGTATCAGCTTGATCAGCTTCGTCTCAAGGATGTGCATCTCGTCTTTGAGCTCAGTTTTTAATTTGAGCAAATCGGTTTTGGTCGCCACCTCGTCGACATGGGCAATCGAGTCTGCCGCGGCCTGCGCCTCGTCTTCGGTGACGTCGGGTATGCGCCTGAGCAGTTGGTAGAGGGCTATTGTGCTCATGATCGGGGAGGGATTATAGCATCCCCCGGCATATCCGGCAGCGGACCTGTATAGGGCCAGAAACATTCTGGACAATATCTTAGCCGCAGAAAGGTAGCCGACATGCAAATAAAGCACGTCGGCTACCGCGTCCCAGGGTTGCGTAAAATAGCTTCCTACGCTTTCAAAATGGAGGCTCATGGCAACGAGTGCCGAACGCAAATACGACGCCCTCATATTCTGGGATAATCATGGCTTGCCTGCAACCCAAGACGCCTTCGGGGTTTCGCGCAGCACCCTGTATGCATGGCGCAAGCGCCACCGCGAAGGCGGTCTCAGTGGGTTGCACGACGTCAGCAAGGCGCCCAAGAACAGGCGGGTGCGGCGGTGGCCGGTGGCGGTGGTCCAAGAGATCAGACGCTTGCGTGAGCGCCATCCGAATTTAGGTAGGATGCGCTTCGAGTGCGGCGCGGGATTGCTCTCTCGCCTGATGGTGCCCCAAGGCAAGGGAATGCCCCTACGGGCGTTCCCGAAGTGTCGTACTGCGCAAGGTGGCGGTTCGCCTGGACAGTCGCGGTCGGCGCAAGGAGTTCAAGCGCCAGCAGCGCCAGCGCTTGGGCAAAGACTTCCATGCCGGGCATGCGGGCCATTGCGTGGCGGTTGATACGATAGTGCGCTTCGCCCAGAACAAAAGCAAGGGAACGCCCCCACGGGCGTTCCCGAAGTGTCGTCCTGCGTTGGCGTTGGCCAGTCGCCGCGCCAGCAGTCGCGACGCAGCCATTGAACGCTCCTCATCCGGGGTTGCGAAGAGGCAAGCAAGCCTAAGGCTTGCGAAGGGAACCCTTGTTTCCGGGGCGCATCGAGAAAGTGCTGACGGACAACGGCAGCGAGTATCAGGGAGAGTTCGACGAATACCTGAAGCGTGCGGGTATAGAACACTGTTACACTTACCCGCGTTGTCCGAAGAGGAACGCCCAAAGATGAACACTGGGCGAGCGCTTCAACAGAACCGTGCAGGAGGAGTTCGTGGACTACCGGGAAGACAGATTATTTGATGATCTGTATGCTTTCAACGATGCGTTGTTCAGGTATCTGGAACGCTACAACGGCGAGCGCCCGCACCGGAGCCTGGGGAATATCACCCCGTGACTAGCCATCCAAAAACAACTACCCCATTTGTCCAGAATGTGGTGGCCCCGTACACCGTTTTTCCCGGCCGCCGCCAATCTGCTATAATCTGCCCCATGGAAGCGACTGCCCGACATTTCGACACCCTGGGCGCGGCCGAGGAGCTCGAGGCCGTCGGCCTCACGCATGACCAAGCCAAAGCCATAAGCCTAGTCGTTGACCGCAGCCGCGATAGCGGCAAGTTCACCACGGAGATTGCAGCCGTGCGCGACGAAATTGCAGCCGTGCGCGATGAGATGGCGGCCATGCGGTCGGACATCGCCGTGTTGAAGGCGCAGGTCAGGTACATATTCTGGGTGTCGGGCATTCAATCCGCGGTGCTCATCGCCATTGCGCTGAAGGTCTTTCAATGATTTAGGGAGTTGGCTATACTGGTGAGACTTCTTTCGGATGGGCTTTCTACACTTCGTTTTACGGTTTCAGTTGCTAAGGAGTTGGCTATACTGGTGAAATCGAGCATCGCTGGTGTGGCAACGATGATCCAGCCCACGAGAGAAGAGGCAAGGAAAGAATAGAATCCAGAACACCACCCCGCGTCTGACAAACCACAAGACGATGCTACGCATCAGGTCTATCCCCGCGCGTGCGGGGGAACCGCCACTGATGTGCTCGATCATGCCCTTGTCGTGGGTCTATCCCCGCGCGTGCGGGGGAACCTTTTACAGAACGAGAATATCGGGATTTGCGAAGGGTCTATCCCCGCGCGTGCGGGGGAACCAGTTACTTATCGGGATCGGTACTGTGATTATTGGGTCTATCCCCGCGCGTGCGGGGGAACCTTGCGGTTGGGTGGCGCTGCTCATTGGCCAAAGGGTCTATCCCCGCGCGTGCGGGGGAACCTCGCGCGCGCAGACCTGGATCGAGAGATATTTCGGTCTATCCCCGCGCGTGCGGGGGAACCCCAAGCGCCGCCGTGCTTGAAGCGCACCGCCCGGGTCTATCCCCGCGCGTGCGGGGGAACCGCGACGATCGTGGGGCGCCCCGCCAGCGTTACGGGTCTATCCCCGCGCGTGCGGGGGAACCTCGCCCGGCGGCACGCACGAGATATTTCTTTCGGGTCTATCCCCGCGCGTGCGGGGGAACCGGTATCGCGTGGCATCCGTTATTGGCATATGACGGTCTATCCCCGCGCGTGCGGGGGAACCAATATCTTTCAACACTTCCAAACTATTATTCAAGGTCTATCCCCGCGCGTGCGGGGGAACCGTGTCTATTTCCCACCACAAGTATTCCAGCTCGGGTCTATCCCCGCGCGTGCGGGGGAACCCTATACGCGCTGGCAGAAATGCAGGAAAACCGAGGTCTATCCCCGCGCGTGCGGGGGAACCATTTTTTCACCTTTTAGTTAGTGATAGCCGCCGGGTCTATCCCCGCGCGTGCGGGGGAACCATGATAGCGCTAACCCGGTTTATCAAAACCGCGGGTCTATCCCCGCGCGTGCGGGGGAACCAACTAAGCCCGCTACTGTTTTATCAGTTTCAATGGTCTATCCCCGCGCGTGCGGGGGAACCCGAGGACTCTTTGATTGTCGCCGTCCGTTTCACGGTCTATCCCCGCGCGTGCGGGGGAACCCGCGCGTAGCCGGCGCTCTCGTTGCCTGCCAAAGGTCTATCCCCGCGCGTGCGGGGGAACCCCAGCCAGGATTTTTTGAAGCTCAGCGGGCGCGGGTCTATCCCCGCGCGTGCGGGGGAACCGCCGGGGAGATCCCGGAGAGATTCAGCGGCAAGGGTCTATCCCCGCGCGTGCGGGGGAACCCCAGGCAGGGTGAGCTGCTACGACTCGCCCCTGGGTCTATCCCCGCGCGTGCGGGGGAACCGGTAGAAGTGTGCCGGGTTGCTGCAAGATTTCGGGTCTATCCCCGCGCGTGCGGGGGAACCGAATTTCCAATCGCAAAAGGCCTTTTCGATTGAGGTCTATCCCCGCGCGTGCGGGGGAACCAATTAGAAAGTCCGTCCGGGAGAGCTAAGAAAGGGTCTATCCCCGCGCGTGCGGGGGAACCCTAAGCACCCTTCCTCCAGGGCGGCTATAATAAGGTCTATCCCCGCGCGTGCGGGGGAACCAAATGGAAATACGGCGTCGTTTCGGCGGGGCAGGGTCTATCCCCGCGCGTGCGGGGGAACCTGATGCAGAAGCAGAATTAAAATCTGCCATTATGGTCTATCCCCGCGCGTGCGGGGGAACCGTTGATTTATGGAGTATTCGATGAAATTTTTAAGGTCTATCCCCGCGCGTGCGGGGGAACCAATCCAACCATGCGTGAGTTTTTCAATGTTTATGGTCTATCCCCGCGCGTGCGGGGGAACCCCCGCGACGTGCCCCGCAACGTGCCGGCGGGCAGGTCTATCCCCGCGCGTGCGGGGGAACCTGTTGCTATGCTTTTTCGGATGACCTGAACGAGGGTCTATCCCCGCGCGTGCGGGGGAACCGCGTCGCCGATGATGGGGCGCCCACGGCGCCTGGGTCTATCCCCGCGCGTGCGGGGGAACCCTTGCCGCCCCGGCCCCACAACCGCTCGGAAGAGGTCTATCCCCGCGCGTGCGGGGGAACCGGGCTTCGCGGCGCACAAGGTTTTGGGAGAAAGGGTCTATCCCCGCGCGTGCGGGGGAACCGATTATAGAGGGCATGGGATACAAGGCGCGCGAGGTCTATCCCCGCGCGTGCGGGGGAACCCCGCGCCTGCTCGGCGGTCGGGCGGATCATCAGGGTCTATCCCCGCGCGTGCGGGGGAACCCGGACTATCCGGAGGATCACTTCAAAGAGCTGGGGTCTATCCCCGCGCGTGCGGGGGAACCTAAAACGGCGTGTGCGCCTGGCCGAACGCCTGGGGTCTATCCCCGCGCGTGCGGGGGAACCACGTAGCGCCTGAGCGCCGCCGGCGCCCACCCGGGTCTATCCCCGCGCGTGCGGGGGAACCGCGCGAACCGCGCGCCGTCGTCGGTCCCGACCACGGTCTATCCCCGCGCGTGCGGGGGAACCGTGCGCTGGCCCGGCGAGCGCGAGCCGCAGACGGGTCTATCCCCGCGCGTGCGGGGGAACCACCGCCGGCGCGCCGGGTTGAGTGCGTGCTGCGGGTCTATCCCCGCGCGTGCGGGGGAACCTTTCGGCTTTCGCCGCTCCGTCGTCAGCTCACGGGTCTATCCCCGCGCGTGCGGGGGAACCCCACGCTTGCGGAAAAGAAAATCGCCCGCAGCCGGTCTATCCCCGCGCGTGCGGGGGAACCAGCTCAAGATCAAAAATAAACTGCTTAGCAGGGGGTCTATCCCCGCGCGTGCGGGGGAACCCTTGGCCTTGCTGGCTTCCGTTCTTTCAGGAAAGGTCTATCCCCGCGCGTGCGGGGGAACCAGACCGCCCAGCGCCGCAGCGCGGCCTCGTCAAGGTCTATCCCCGCGCGTGCGGGGGAACCGCACCCATCGGAAAGCCGCTGAGCGCGTCATACGGTCTATCCCCGCGCGTGCGGGGGAACCTCGCCGGGCAGCGCGCGCGCGATCGCGCCCTCGGGTCTATCCCCGCGCGTGCGGGGGAACCGTCTCGCGCTCGAGGCCGTCAACTCTGTCCGCGGGTCTATCCCCGCGCGTGCGGGGGAACCGGTCAGCACCGCGTCCGGGCGCAGCGGCGAAAGGGTCTATCCCCGCGCGTGCGGGGGAACCTCACGCAGAGTTGCGCGCGCGTGCGACTTGGAGGGTCTATCCCCGCGCGTGCGGGGGAACCTCACGCAGAGTTGCGCGCGCGTGCGACTTGGAGGGTCTATCCCCGCGCGTGCGGGGGAACCTGCGTTTGCTGATCGCCGGCGCTGCCGGTGATAGGTCTATCCCCGCGCGTGCGGGGGAACCCAGATCCTCGTGCGGATCGAAGACCAGCTCGCGGGTCTATCCCCGCGCGTGCGGGGGAACCGTGCACGCGTACGGGCGCGCTGTGCGCGGAAAGGGTCTATCCCCGCGCGTGCGGGGGAACCCTGAGGGCGTCGGATTCCGGGCCGGCTTCTCGAGGTCTATCCCCGCGCGTGCGGGGGAACCTCGTTGTTTGTCATCCTTTTTCTCCTTTTCAGGGGTCTATCCCCGCGCGTGCGGGGGAACCCGTCTGTCTGGTGATGATGGAAGGGAAGGGTGGGGTCTATCCCCGCGCGTGCGGGGGAACCAGGTCGTGATAATCCGCGGTCATGCGCTTCAGGGGTCTATCCCCGCGCGTGCGGGGGAACCGTATCCGTCGCCGGCCGGCGGCCCCTGCACAAGGGTCTATCCCCGCGCGTGCGGGGGAACCCTCACGACCGCGCCGTCGCGGGGCTCGTGCAAGGGTCTATCCCCGCGCGTGCGGGGGAACCCGCGGGCGCGCTGGTGCCCTACCGCGGCTTCGGGGTCTATCCCCGCGCGTGCGGGGGAACCCTGACGGTGCGCTTGGGCGGCAGGTCGTACACGGGTCTATCCCCGCGCGTGCGGGGGAACCACTTGCGGCCCGAGCTTTCCGGGGCCGGCCTCGGGTCTATCCCCGCGCGTGCGGGGGAACCGCCACAAGCGCGGCAACAACCAGCGTAGCTACCGGTCTATCCCCGCGCGTGCGGGGGAACCGCATAGATACTCTCTATACCGGCTCTGCCCAAGGGTCTATCCCCGCGCGTGCGGGGGAACCGCCTGCTCGAGGGTGGCCAGGCTGTAGGACGGAGGTCTATCCCCGCGCGTGCGGGGGAACCCTTAGCCGCGGCGGCGTCTATCAAGTCGATCACGGTCTATCCCCGCGCGTGCGGGGGAACCCTCGTGCTGTGCTTTTGTTTTCTGAAGGCAAGAGGTCTATCCCCGCGCGTGCGGGGGAACCCGTTTCCGGGGGGAAAGACTCAACGGCCCTCTAGGTCTATCCCCGCGCGTGCGGGGGAACCCCAGGTGGCTATTGCCTCGAACAAGCTGGATCTGGTCTATCCCCGCGCGTGCGGGGGAACCCTCGTGCTGTGCTTTTGTTTTCTGAGGGTAAAAGGTCTATCCCCGCGCGTGCGGGGGAACCTTCTCGATGAGGCTGACTTGGCTTCAGCCGTGGGGTCTATCCCCGCGCGTGCGGGGGAACCGAGGTAAAGTGTCCAGGCTCCTCGTGACGCAGAGGTCTATCCCCGCGCGTGCGGGGGAACCCAGGCTGTGGTGGAGCTTGCTACTGCGCGTCAGGGTCTATCCCCGCGCGTGCGGGGGAACCCACGGCACATTGCCGGTAAGACGGGACCAGTCCGGTCTATCCCCGCACGTGCGGGGGAACCCACTGAAAGGGCATAAAAGACTTGCCGCTGTAGGGTCTATCCCCGCGCGTGCGGGGGAACCAAGCGCGGCCTGATCCAGCCGCCGAATATTTCAGGTCTATCCCCGCGCGTGCGGGGGAACCCATGCCACCGAAGGCCGCCAGGCGCTCGACCGGGGTCTATCCCCGCGCGTGCGGGGGAACCTCAGGCCGCGCTTTTGCTCGACGCCCTGCAACAGGTCTATCCCCGCGCGTGCGGGGGAACCGCGCCGCGCTGGAAGAAGTGCAGCTGCACGGCGGGTCTATCCCCGCGCGTGCGGGGGAACCAAAGTAGCGATAGCGGCTGCCGTCGGGCGCCGGGGTCTATCCCCGCGCGTGCGGGGGAACCCCGAACACGCCCAAGAATCCGGCATCTCATAGCGGTCTATCCCCGCGCGTGCGGGGGAACCCGACTAACAGCTTATCCACAGGATACTCACAAGGGTCTATCCCCGCGCGTGCGGGGGAACCCCGCCTGGGTGCCCGCCGCGCCGGCCTGCGTCGGGTCTATCCCCGCGCGTGCGGGGGAACCCGGCGCGAACAGCGAGAAGCAGGCCCTGATTTGGGTCTATCCCCGCGCGTGCGGGGGAACCCGGCGCGAACAGCGAGAAGCAGGCCCTGATTTGGGTCTATCCCCGCGCGTGCGGGGGAACCCCGGGGGATAAGGGCATGGAGTATCTCGAGGAGGGTCTATCCCCGCGCGTGCGGGGGAACCTATAGGGGTGCCCTCCGGCACCATGGTCAATAGGGTCTATCCCCGCGCGTGCGGGGGAACCTCTCCTGGCGCGTCGCGACGCTGAAAGAGGAGGGGTCTATCCCCGCGCGTGCGGGGGAACCTGTGCGCGCCCCGGAGAAGAAAACAGGCGGTGAGGTCTATCCCCGCGCGTGCGGGGGAACCGGCGTATTTGCTGCCGATGTTGTCAGGATAATGGGTCTATCCCCGCGCGTGCGGGGGAACCCTTGGGCGCGCGCGCGTGGGGGGCGTATTGGCGGGTCTATCCCCGCGCGTGCGGGGGAACCTACTTCAAGGCCGACGGCGCGCAGGGATCGGATGGTCTATCCCCGCGCGTGCGGGGGAACCCGGGTTGTAGTACTGCCGCCAGTCCCGACCTGGGGTCTATCCCCGCGCGTGCGGGGGAACCGCGTCGTTTTCGATTGTGAGGGCGGGGTTTGTGGGTCTATCCCCGCGCGTGCGGGGGAACCGCGTCGTTTTCGATTGTGAGGGCGGGGTTTGTGGGTCTATCCCCGCGCGTGCGGGGGAACCCACGGCGCCTGATCAATACGCCGAAGGCATTCGGGTCTATCCCCGCGCGTGCGGGGGAACCCTCGAGCACGGCGCGGCAGGTTCTTACCTTCAGGGTCTATCCCCGCGCGTGCGGGGGAACCGGTTGTCGGATACCGATCCCGCGCATCAGGTGGGGTCTATCCCCGCGCGTGCGGGGGAACCCGGGTTGTAGTACTGCCGCCAGTCCCGACCTGGGGTCTATCCCCGCGCGTGCGGGGGAACCAGTTGGTGGCCGACGCGCAGAACCCGTTGACGGGGTCTATCCCCGCGCGTGCGGGGGAACCCCGCGCGTCGCGATCGCGGGCGCGGATTACAAGGGTCTATCCCCGCGCGTGCGGGGGAACCGCCCGCGGAGCAGCTGCGACCAGCCGACCTTGCGGTCTATCCCCGCGCGTGCGGGGGAACCGAAGATCACTTCAAAGAACTGGTCGCGGAGCAGGGTCTATCCCCGCGCGTGCGGGGGAACCGTGGGCCGGCGTCCGGGCGTTCGGGTGGGCATGGGTCTATCCCCGCGCGTGCGGGGGAACCCGAAGTGCGCGCCGCGCTGAAAGCGGTGTACGGGGTCTATCCCCGCGCGTGCGGGGGAACCATTCGATAGCTGCGCTGATCGGCCTTTGCGAGGGGTCTATCCCCGCGCGTGCGGGGGAACCCTTGCGCCGCGGATAGAGGATGCGCGCGGATGGGGTCTATCCCCGCGCGTGCGGGGGAACCTAAATTGCCACAAAGAAAGAGATGCCATATCAAGGTCTATCCCCGCGCGTGCGGGGGAACCTAAATTGCCACAAAGAAAGAGATGCCATATCAAGGTCTATCCCCGCGCGTGCGGGGGAACCGAACGGCGTCCGTATCTTTCAACAACCTATTTAGGTCTATCCCCGCGCGTGCGGGGGAACCCGGGCGTCGGCAAGACGACTCTGGCGCGCATTGGGTCTATCCCCGCGCGTGCGGGGGAACCGCTTTTGATTTCGAGACTGTGGGGCTTACACCGGGTCTATCCCCGCGCGTGCGGGGGAACCGGGATCGATGACACGCATGCGATGCTGAAGTGGGGTCTATCCCCGCGCGTGCGGGGGAACCTTCCAATCCCTCAGCCAGCGCGCCACCGAGCGGGGTCTATCCCCGCGCGTGCGGGGGAACCGGCACCAGCGTGATATACGCCGCGGTGCAGCAGGGTCTATCCCCGCGCGTGCGGGGGAACCCCAGGGTCGCGGGCTCGTCGTATCCCGTCCTCAGGTCTATCCCCGCGCGTGCGGGGGAACCTTCAGCATCTCGATGTACTGGTTGCGCACAAAGGGTCTATCCCCGCGCGTGCGGGGGAACCACTCGCTGGCGCAATCCAGCAGCGGCGACATCGGGTCTATCCCCGCGCGTGCGGGGGAACCGGGCCGTTCGTCTTGGCGCCGTTGGCCGCGTAGGGTCTATCCCCGCGCGTGCGGGGGAACCTATGTCCGACAAGTCTTTTAATAGACTCGTCAGGGTCTATCCCCGCGCGTGCGGGGGAACCACACCCGCAGCGTTCAGGTTGATCACCGACTCGGGTCTATCCCCGCGCGTGCGGGGGAACCCGACGGCAATGTGACGTCGGGCGATACGATAAAGGTCTATCCCCGCGCGTGCGGGGGAACCGGGCGCACGGTGCGCGACGGCACGCTCGACGACGGTCTATCCCCGCGCGTGCGGGGGAACCGCCATACTTCCCCTGAGCAGACGAGGGGGGAAAGGTCTATCCCCGCGCGTGCGGGGGAACCCGTCGCCGGCAAGCAGCAGCCTCTTGCGCTCGCGGTCTATCCCCGCGCGTATGTCCGACAAGTCTTTTAATAGACTCGTCAGGGTCTATCCCCGCGGGGGAACCCTAAAGTTAGGCCTGCGCCGAAGCTGCGGCGCGGGTCTATCCCCGCGCGTGCGGGGGAACCTCAGTTGTGGAGCCTGCCACTGCTGAGCAGCTGGGTCTATCCCCGCGCGTGCGGGGGAACCACTCCAAAACTCCGCATCTTGATCGTCATCGAGGGTCTATCCCCGCGCGTGCGGGGGAACCCGTATTGCCTGTCAGCAACAAACTCATCTATAGGGTCTATCCCCGCGCGTGCGGGGGAACCTACAGTCTGCGTATAACCCCAACAGCTCCAACAGGTCTATCCCCGCGCGTGCGGGGGAACCATCGGATAGATCAAAAGTTTCTGTCTTTGTAAGGGTCTATCCCCGCGCGTGCGGGGGAACCTGCCAATCATCCATAAATACACTACAGAATAAAGGTCTATCCCCGCGCGTGCGGGGGAACCGCCGCATATCACGTATTGCCTGTTCTTTAATCGGGTCTATCCCCGCGCGTGCGGGGGAACCTGGACATTACATCATCTTGCAGTATCTGCTTTGGGTCTATCCCCGCGCGTGCGGGGGAACCGACCGAATGCCTGCCGGATCATCACTCGCCAAAGGTCTATCCCCGCGCGTGCGGGGGAACCTTCGGTCTCGTCAAAACGCAAAAGTTCCTCAAGGGTCTATCCCCGCGCGTGCGGGGGAACCATCCTCAAGGCCGCGGCCAACGCGTGGGGCGACGGTCTATCCCCGCGCGTGCGGGGGAACCCAACAGCAGTCGGCGTCGGCGATATTCCCGTTGGGTCTATCCCCGCGCGTGCGGGGGAACCTCGCTCCCGTTGCCGCTCATTGCGGCGCGCGCGGGTCTATCCCCGCGCGTGCGGGGGAACCGACATGGTTGTTGAATTCTGAAGATACGACTACGGTCTATCCCCGCGCGTGCGGGGGAACCCGTACTTTAATTCACCTGATGCCCTTCAAGCCAGGTCTATCCCCGCGCGTGCGGGGGAACCGCGCCGCGGAAGCGGCCTACGGCAGGGCCTACGGGTCTATCCCCGCGCGTGCGGGGGAACCTGCCGCCGGAGAACTTACAACTATCTTAAGAAGGGTCTATCCCCGCGCGTGCGGGGGAACCTTCGACGATACGTGGTGCGCCGGCGAGGGCTGCGGTCTATCCCCGCGCGTGCGGGGGAACCAATAGATCGGGTATTGATGCCCACTGGTCATTGGGTCTATCCCCGCGCGTGCGGGGGAACCCCGACCGTGTCGGCGACGACGCCCTTGTCGAAGGGTCTATCCCCGCGCGTGCGGGGGAACCCCTATCCCATATGTGCTTGATTTTACTATATTGTTAAAGAACGAGAGGCGAATTGTATCGCCTCCATGTTTATTTTACGAGCAAAACACCGTCGGCATCTACGATCTCTTTCGGAGGTTCTCCAAGGGTCTCTATACGGAGATTTCCTACGGCTTTCGGGTCGCGCCAAATCATAATTATTGATCCCGTGCCAAGCGTCGCCCACCAATCTGAAAGTACGTTCCAAACTCGTGTTCGGACACCTGAGGATATATTTGGCCCTACATAGACGCCAGGTGCAGCCTCTAACATTACAGAAGTAAGGAACCCACGATAGCGGGCTTCGACATTGCGAGTGATGACTATAGCCATCGGCATCGAACGTTTATCCTCTTTCTGTCTATTCCGTGAATAGGGATTTAATGCGGCCAATCATCGCAGGAATGATTTGCTTGCGGGCCAGTGCTTGTCCGGTCAAACGACGGGTAATACGCTCAATATTCACGCCAGGCTTTTCGGCGGCATGCCTGGCGGCGCGAAAGGCGTATGGAATCGTTATGGCATCGCGGTAGAGGTCGGCGATATCCAGAACAAACGATTGTCCCGGGTCCTCATGTATGAAGCCCAACTGTGGGATGGTTGCAGTTGCGGCGACGGCAATGGCGGCGGCGGCCTCTACCGCACTGGATGCGTGGTTTATCGCCTGATTAGGCAGGTCCGCGGCGTATGGCCTGGCGCGGTCATAGCGGCGGCCGTGCCAAGCTACGCCGATCTTTTGGGCAAGCAAGCGATAGCTCTCTTTCATGCGTGCACCTTCAATTCCGCGAAGTACGTCAAGGGAACGATGTGGAAGAACCTCTCTTAAGCGCCAGGCGTACATGCGCCGTGCAATCTCCAGCCGTTGCTTATCGTCGGCCCAAAATCGCGCTTGCCGCCGCGCCAGATCAGATTGGTCTGATATCAGGGGTGGGGCGGTGTAAAGCCGTACGCCATCTTCCCCGACCGCCGCAAGAGCCGTGCGGGCATAGGCAAGGAGCCTTAGTGCGTCATGGCTGACGGTGGAGCCGGGACCGAGCAGGATCATTGAAATGCCTTGGAGCGGGATGGCGTAATCTCCAGGCGAGAGTGCATCGGCCGTTGTCGTCATTTTCTGGACGAAAGCGAGCGTACCATCCTTCGCGGTTAATGCCCCGCGAGCCAGGTAGAGCAGCCCCGCTCGATCCTTGTGCGGAACCTTTGCGCTATCAAGGCCGAGCCGACCCTTGAGCATTATTGCTTTGGCGCGGGACGGTTTGGCGGACGCAGAAGCAACATGCCGTAGCCGTAGGCTCGATGTCGTCCCACCCCGCGTGCCAACAGAGCGGAAAAGGCAGCCGGATCGGCAACGACGAGTGTTCCGTGAATAGTCGCATCCGGGCCTTCGGGAGCCCGGTCTCCGCGAGCGACGCGGACGCGGCGGAAACGAGTCAGGCGACTTGAGGAGGGGGCAAGCTTGGCGGCGGGGGCAAGGCGTTCCGTCAGCCAGTCAAGATATACGACTTCACGCGTTCGGCTTTCCGTCGCCGCTTCCTTGGCGGTGGTGGCGGGACGTTTGCGCAAAGCATCCGCAAGAAATACGTCAATTTCTTTGCCTTTGCTGAAATTTCCTGACGGGCTTGCAAGCCGCCGGATTGGGCGCACGCGGAGATCAAACCCCAAACGTTGTCCTGCGCGCCAACTTTCTGGCATTGGTTTGCTCTCTATCTGATCAGGAGGCAGAACCTTGAGGTGATCCGGCAAGGCATGATTTTCAGCAGCGGCGCGCAGTGCTCCCGAATCCAACGCCGAATAAGCGTAAAGATTGCCGTTGGTTCGCCGGGGTGGAACGAAAAATCGAAATGACCGGAAGACGCCGGGGCCTAATGCTTCATGCACTAGGTGATGCAATGCGCGCCCTTCATCAAAGGCGACGTTGCGGCCTCTGTGCCGTGCCCAACCGCGCTCCGCCCCCCAACGTGCGAGCTTGTTGGTATCTATTGGCACACGAACCAGATTCAGCATGGTTATTTGTCCGTGGGCGAGGCAATCCAACCTTGTACGACTTGGCGCGAACCACCATGCAGGCCGGTGCGCCAATTCCGCAAGTCCGGCAAATCGGTGATGCAGTCCACGTCGTCGCCGGTGTCAGGTCCTTCGCCAATAGGCCAGAGTGCTCGCAGACGATCATTGTCTCGGCAATCGGGCCTCTTAGGTACGGCTTGAAGTGCCTGGTAGGCGGTATCACCTGACACCCATCTGGATGCCTCCTCTGCAAGCAGAGGCGTCGAAGGAAGGCAGGGTTTGCGTCCGAGGAACAATGGGCGTGCCGGTCGCTCGAGAGCATCCGCCAGCTCGTCGAGCGTCGGCGTTTCCGTCGCCGGTTCAAGACGCAGCACAACGCGCAACGAGAGGTCTGCATGGTAGTCGCGCCGACGCCGATGAGGCGCACTATACTTTTCCTTGCCCACAGTTCGAACCTCCCGCTCGCCGCTAGTCGTCCAACCTTTGTCATTCTTCTCAAGTTTCACGTTTTGGGTGTCCATCAATAACTCACCCTCCCGCTCGCGTCGGGCGGCGAAAATTATGCGATCCTGGATCGTCTGATGTTTTGTGCCTTCCGACCAGTGCCAGCCGAGCGCATTGCCGATAAGCCCGGCCAGCATCGAAGTCGCCGGGAAGTCCCGTGTCGGGCCGACCTGATCTATCGCCACGCCCCCGAAAGCCATTAACGGCGCCTCAAATCGCAAGACAAGCCAACGATGTGTCACGAGGCCATCCTGCTCGGAAGATTTTGTGCCCACTTTGCGAGCTCGGCCAGCGATCCTCGGTCGGCTCGCGGTACTTTGCTCTCGAGCAGTGACAATACCTGTCGCTCCTCTCCGGTAGCATAGGTTTTGTCCAGCGTCTCGAGATGTTCGGACAATGCCTCGATGGCGCGTCCGAGATGAGGTTCGCATGGACTGCGGTAGGCTTCCGCCAGGCTGCGCGGTTGTCTGTCCCCGGCTTCCAGCAGCATAAAGGACGCTCGACCATAGGGAGCCGTGGAGCCGAGCTTCGCACCTGGAGAAATTTCCGCAATCAGGTGAATCAAGTTGTGCAATACCCGCCCCGCCAACTCGTCATCCTCTCCGAGGTTTCCCGACAACCCCGGAAGATCAACGACCACGTAACCATAGAAAAGTCCGGAGGTCAGTTCGGTCTCTTGAATCGTATCCGCGCCCGGCTCGTCGCAAGAGAGATCGTCAACGGCCGTGAAATAATCGCTTTCCGGTTCCTCTTCATGGACGGTGAACGCATGGGCGACGTGTACTGGCGCCGTGATGTTGGCATCGGGATCCGATGTCACCATTCGTCCGAACAACGCTGCCGTCAGGCCGGCCGGCAGAGCCGTAATTTTACGCATGGCTTTGATGTTCTGCTTGAATTTCAAGGCGTGCTTGCCGCTCTCTTTGCTGGATTTCCCTTTCCATTCTTCGGCTTTCTTTTTGGCGGTCTCCACATTGTCTTTTGCATCTTTGGCTAAGCGTTCTGCTTCTTTCTTGAGCCACCTCAGCTCAGGTTCGCCGAATAGCAGAGTTGGACGGCTATCCTTAGTTTTGCCTTTGTTGCCATAGACGGCCTCCTGGAATGCCGGTTCTATTGCATCAACGATTTCCTTAGAGAATTGTTCGCGCAAAGGGTCTATAACTTTTTTGGTTACCAGTTCACGCGACCGAGTTGCGGCCTTCACACCTTCGATGTTGCCAAGCGCGTACGGGTCCTCGGCGATCCGCCAGTGCCGCTTGAGGCATTGAGACGATATTCTCGTGCGTAGCGCGCCTCCGTAAGGCAGGCGCTTTGCCAGTCCGCTGTCATCCCGGTTCAGCAGGACGGCGGTGTAGGGGGTCAGCGTGTGGATTTGCAGGAAGCGTGGTTGGTTCATCAGGCAGTTTCTCCTTTGGGTTCATTGGCGCTCCGTTTGCCGCCGTCAAGACGGCGATAGTACGGTTCTGCCAACTGTCTTTCGCTTTTGGGCATCAACAAAGTGTACGCCACGTCCACAGTGTTGACCCCGCTGTCTGGTCTACGGCTGTGCGCGATGGCTCGTGCCGCGCGGGTCAGTAGAACTTCTCGCTGCCGGCCACGTGCCGAAAGAAGTTGCATCAGACGTCGTTCGCTGAATACCGGCTTCGGATTTTCGGCGCTGTCCGGCCGCCAATCGGGGTTACCGCCGTCGCACAGCACTTCACCTAATGGCCGTTTGGAATCGTGCAGAGGTGGGCGCCGGCCGGGATCTCCTTTTGGCATCAATATGGCGATGATGCGAACGATGGCCACCCACGTCTGCCCGTTTTCCTCGCGTCCTATTGTGTATGGGTGGGCAACGGCCAGCTTCCAGAAGGCAGGCGCTGCGATTCGTTCTTCTTTCATCCGTCGTAACTCGGCCAACGGGCCGGGCCCGAGGTGTTGAATCGTTTCGGTTGCATTGAGAACCGTCTTTCTTATCGTATCGTTATACTGCGACATCGGATTCCTCCCTGTTAAACAGACCAGGGCAGTTGAACAGATCACGACAGCCTTCGTCTTTTCTCAGCTTTTGAAAGAACGCACGCCGCGCCCGGATTCTGGCTTTCATTTTGTGCATTGTCGGACAGGGAATTGTCGGCAGTGCGGCCTCTAATGAAGATTTCGCTACCTCATACATGGATTTGAGGAAGCGGCATTTGGCTTCAAAGCGTTGCTCGTCGCTTTGCGAGTGGGCTGCGGTTCGCCACCACAAGTGTCGAAAAAACAGCCTGTCCGCCTCGCGATTGAGATGCCCGGTTGCAGAATCGGCGAAGCTATAGTGCGAACGCTGTATGTTTTCCCGGTCGCCGTGGGCGGCGACCAACGCGATTGCGTATCGCAAAGCCTTATCGAAGCCTTTGATTTCCTTTATCTGGGACTCGGCAAGCGTTGCCATGGTATCTGACGAAAACAGCGGTACGATATGGCCTGGGACCGGCACGACGCGGGATTTGAAACCCTCGGTTTTGGCGTTTCCGCGCGAAAAAGCTTCGGTCACTAAAAGCATATCGCTGGTTTCATCATCTTGTGCCTGGGCGAGTAACGGCACCTTCCAATCTCCGGAGAAAAGTAAATCATTGATTTTCCTATAATCGAAGTTTGCGCTGCTTAGGGTAAGGTTCTTACCTTCCTTTTTTTCAACAGGCGCCCACGGATCGCCCAGATTACCCTGAAAGTCTTTGGCATTGATTCGTTCTGTTTTCGACGTACCGCGTTGCGAGGAAATCAAATCGTTATTTTCCAGCAGTCGTACTCGGCGACAAATCTCAATGAACCATGGATCCAGCTCAGACAGTTCGAGTTGTTCCCCTTCTGGCCAGTCCAAGCACCACAGAAGAGCGTGCCCACCTGTTTTGCCAATCCCGCTATTCGTATGTGTCACGGGATCCGCGCGATCTTTGATCAATATTCGCACATCTCGTGTCCACCACGAAGAAGGATTGATAGAAGCGTCCCCGTTCCGGGAAGGCACAAGCCCCAACATCGGGCGGCTGGATGATCCGCCGTTCATACGGGCGATACCGTAGTTTTTGGGTCCGCTGTAACCTTCGCATGTTTGCAGTGATACCAATGCATAAACCCAATCTTCCGCTGCGGCCTGTTTGGCGATAGCCTTTTTTACGTCATGATTGCAGGATGTAATGAGCATGTCGAGGGCATCCGGGGTCGGTACTGCCTTCCAATTTATTTTTTCTTGCGGTTCTGGAGCTTGCAGGAAGGCGGGTTTGGATGGATCTGCGACCGCCAATCGCCATGGTTCGTCGTCGGCATAATCCGGAGTCAATTTACGCAGCATTGCCGCCCAATCGCTTGTATCCTCCGATGGTTGTTCACGTCGTGAGGCCCAAAGGGCAAGGGCGCCAAGTTGTACCAGGAACATATGCCACGCCGGGCGCTGGTGTGGACGCAGGGCCGGAAACCCTCGCACTTCCTCTCGAGCCATCGCCGCAAAAAGGCCGGGCAACGACACTTTGTCGCCTCCAGTCGCGGTCGGGGCCGACGCGTCGGTGAGCGTGAGGGTCAGAATTGGGTCTGTGATGAGATTCACTTGATAAACTGCTCGACAACCGCGGGCTTCTCTCTTTTCAGTATAGCGCCGAGTAATGGGTATTGCAAAAGGTCTATCTTATAAACCCTTTAAGTATATCAGCCCCTCACGCGAGTATCGAAATCGCTTCTCGGCGACCGATAAAATCAGGCCATTTTCCTCTTTTTCAATTTTTACCAGGTCCTCTTCCATTATTCCATGAGACCGTCGTGCCGGCAAAGCGATTCGGGTCACTGGTTTGCCGAAGGGGCCGGGCGATGGCTCGAATGACAGGATTACTCCTTCCTCGCCCAGGCGAGTCATAATTTTTTCATCTGCACTGGGAAAGCTTTCACCGCCATACTCCTCCCCTCGATCCAACACGTTGATCTCGGCGATCATCCTCTGCGCCATTTCGGAACCATGTAAGTCCTTGTTATATTTATCCCATTCTCTCCCCATTTCCATTATTAGTGCTTCAATGCAGTTCGGGTGAGTGGCGCCCTCCACCAATGCGCGATTCATCTCCGGTATTCTCCAGACGGGACTTTCCTTGATCAGCCGATTGGTCAATTCCAGTCCTGCAAGATCCTGATAAATACCGTTAATTCCATCTTTGTCTTTCCATCTACCCAACCCGTTACAGAAATCTGGTTTCGTGAGAGGTTCCAAACCATTCTCTGGCAATAATATCCAAGTGTGGGCGGTTTCAAAACCGTCTGGCCTGGGCAGGTCGTGGCGGTGGAGCCGCCCGATCCGTTGTAGCAGCACGTCTATCGGGCAAAGATCGGTGATGAGCAGGTCAGCGTCAATATCGAGCGACTGTTCCAGTGTTTGCGTGCCAATCACGATGCAACCCTGCGTCTTTCGTAATCTATATGGGGCGAGTGTTTTTTCGACCGCTTCATCGAGCAGAGCGCGATCCTCGACCGCAAAACGTCCATGGTGCAGCGCCGGACCTCCCGCCACTTGCCACAGCAGAGAACTCTTGCCCGCCTCCCTCGTCGCGCGCCAAGTCTCTACCACCTTATCCACCGTGTTCCGGATTACCAGAACGCGCGCGCCTCGTTCCGCCGCCGCAATCGCTTTCTTTGCCGCCTCCGCCGGATCCATCGTCGGGACGGTTTCGAGATGTACCTGCCTGGGGTGTTCCGCGCTCGCCACGGCGCGCGGGCCAGGCTCTCCCTGGATCCAGACAGCCGGGTAAGGTGTTTCACTGGCAACCTTAAAGCTTGGCAGAACCTCGCCGGTTAAGCGCGACCTCGCCCGTGCGCCTAACGTTGCGGACATCAGCATCGCGTATCCCCCGGTGGCCAGATGTTCCTCCGTGAGCCGTTTCAGAATCTCGGTCATGTAGGCATCGGACGCGTGAACCTCGTCTATGACCAGAAGACTGCGGTTCAGCGCACTGCCTCGCAGGTGCGCATGTTTTATCTGAAGACTTGCGAGCATCGCCTGATCCACCGTGCCGACGGCGACCGGCGCTGCCAGGAACCGCGTCGCATGCTCGGCGGCCCATCGTCGCGGGGCTGATTGCGAGTCGGCGTCATCCCACAGGACTTTCCAATCGGGCAGGCGTCGGCCTTCGAAATCTCCCGCTCGCAACATGCCCGGAATAGCCAACACGGCTTCAGGCAATTGTTCATCGAACGCATGCGACAGCATCCTATGGACGCGCAAGTGCAGCTGCCTGGCCGCGGCGCGCGTCGGCACTGCAAAGTAAAGGCCGGACACTTTGCCGGCGGCGAGCAGTTGCGTAAAGTGCCACAGGGCGGCTTCGGTCTTGCCCGATCCCGTCTCGGCTTCGAGAATCAGAAGCCGCGCCTCCGGCTCGACGTTGCCCACCACACACTGCGCCGCATTTGGTTTGGTATGTCCCGTCAGCTTCGCAAAACTCGGCGCAGGCTGGAAAGCCGCCTCATCCAGTTCCAATCCGATTTCTTTCAGCGCCGTCGCTGCGTTTCCATGCGCCTCGGAGTCGTAGTCCAAGGTGAAAGGCGCCTGATACTTGAAGAATCTCGTGTCCGAACCAATCCAGTCCGAGAGCGCGATAAGTCCGGCGACCAGGTGGTGGAATTGTGGTTTGTCCGGCAAGTCCGCACCTCCCGTCTCGAAGGCGCGGGCGAACCATCTGCGCATGGCTTTTCCCATGACGCCTGCTTCCTCGCGCCATTGGTAGTGGGGCAGGGATGGTCGGTCCCAATCTACAAGTGTTGGGTCGGTCGGTTGACCAACGGGTTGCCCGTGGTGTGCCAGGGCGGCGCCGAGGAGTCCGACCACCGCCTGCCCCCATGTCATCATCTCCCGCATGGTTTTGTGGAATGGATGCTCAGGCAGGCTTGCGGCTAACTGCAAGAATGCCCAACCCTCTTTCGAGTGCCCGCATCGTTCCCTGCGCCACAGTGCGGGCGGCCAACCCTTGGCCTGAAAACCGGGATGCAACTTTCCGACGTCGTGCAGGAAGACCAGGGCCGACAATCGCTCGCTGTCCACGTCGGTCAACGGGCGCTCCGCCGCCGTTTCCATGCGGTTGCGGATGACCGGCAGTTTCATCATTCGTGCGAACACCGCCGCGACGTCCATGCAGTGATGGGCGAGCGGATGAAATTCGCCTTTCTCGTTGTTTGTTTTGCCCCACGCTTCGCGCGTTTGCCGCGCGTTTTTTTCGGTGTGGTCGCTGTTGTCGGCTTCGTTGTGCATCGAACCTCTCCTCGAATGGGTGGCGCTCAGGGGCGGGCGGGGGCTTCGGCGCGGGCCTGGTAGAAGTCGCGCGTGAAGTCTTCGAGGCGGTTTTGTTGTATCGCCTGGCGCAGGCCGCGCGTCAGTTGTCGGTAGTAGTGCAGGTTGTGTATCGTGCCCAGGGTCGCGCCTAAAATTTCGTTGCAGCGGTCGAGGTGGTGCAGGTAGGCGCGCGTGAAGTGGCGGCAGGTGTAGCACGCGCAGTCGGCGTCCACCGGCGCGTGGTCGTTGCGGTAGCGCGCGTTGCGCAATCTGAGCAGGCCGCGGCGGGTGTAGAGGAAGCCGGTGCGGGCGTTGCGCGTCGGTATCACGCAGTCGAACAGATCGAGGCCGCGGCGCACCGCCTCGACGATGTCCTCGGGGCGTCCGACGCCCATCAGGTAGCGCGGTTTGGCGGGCGGCAGCCACAGCGGCGCGCGGTCGAGCACGCGCAGGCGCTCGCTTTCGCTTTCGCCGACCGACAACCCGCCTAATGCGTAGCCGTCGAAGCCCATCTCGCACAGGCGCGCCGCCGACTCGCGCCGCAGCCTCGCGTACACGCCGCCCTGCACGATGCCGAACAGCGCCGCGCGTTTGGCGCGTGGCAGATGGTCGTGCGCCGCAAGCGAGCGCTCGGCCCAGCGCGCCGAGCGCTCCATCGAGACGCGCGCCTCGTTTATGGAGGCGGGGTAGGTCGTGCATTCGTCGAAGCACGTGACGACGTCGGCGCCGAGGCCGTGTTGGATCGCAATCGAGCGTTCGGCGTCGAGAAACGTTTTCGCGCCGTCCACCGGCGAGCGGAACAGCACGCCTTCCTCGGACACCTCGCGCAATCCGGCGAGGCTGAAAACCTGGAACCCTCCGGAATCGGTCAGTATCGGCCGCCGCCAGCCCATGAACCGGTGCAGCCCGCCGCCGCGCCGGATGATCTCGACCCCCGGGCGCAGCATCAGGTGAAACGTGTTGGCGAGAATGACGTCGGCGCCGACGGCCTCGAGCATCGCCGGCGTCATCGCCTTGACCGTGGCCGCGGTGCCGACCGGCATGAACGCCGGCGTCTCGACGGCGCCGCGCTCAAAGCGCAGCAACCCGGCGCGCGCGTGGCCGTCGCTCGCCTCGACCGTGAATTGCATCGCGCTCATCTTTGCTCTCCGTCGCTTTTTTCAAGCCACGTCGCGTCGCCGTAGCTGAAGAAGCGGTAGCGCTTCTCGATGGCGTGGCGGTAGGCCGCGAGCATCCGCTCGCGTCCGGCGAAGGCGCAGACCAATACAAACAGCGTCGTTCGCGGCAGGTGGAAGTTCGTGATCATCGCGTCGGTGACGCAAAAGCGAAAGCCCGGCTTGATGAACGTTTCGGTTTCGCCGTCGTAGGGACGCACGCGGCGCCCGCCGCCGCCGACACCGTTGCCGCCGACACCGCCGGCGTCGGCCGCGGCGCTTTCGAGGCCGCGCACAACCGTCGTGCCGACCGCGACGACGCGCCCGCGCCGCCGCCGGCAGGCCGCGATCTCGGCGCACAACTTCTCGTCCACGCGCAGCCTTTCGCGGTGCATCCGGTGGCGTTCGACGTTGTCGTCGCGCAGCGGCTGAAAAGTGCCGGCGCCGACGTGCAGCGTCAGCGCGGCGATTGCGACGCCCTTGGCGCGCAGCCGCGACAACATTGCCTGATCGAAATGCAGGCCGGCCGTGGGCGCCGCCACCGAACCGGGTTGTTTTGCATACACCGTCTGGTAGCGCTCCTCGTCGAGCGCCTCGGCCAGTCTTCTGATATAGGGCGGCAGCGGCACCTCGCCGTGTTCGCGCAGCAGTGTCTCGAAGTCGCCGTCGCCGAGCGCCAACAAAAACAGGTCGCGCCGCCGCCCAGCCAGATGCAGCCGGCGCTCGCCGACGGCCAGCGTGCAGCCGTCGGCGAGCGGCTTGTTGGCGCGCGCATGGGCGAGCGCCAAGCGCGGTTCGAGCACGCGCTCGATCAGGATCTCGACCGCGCCGCCGTGTTCCTTGCGCGCCCGCAGCCGCGCCCGCAACACGCGGCTGTCGTTGACGACGAGCAGGTCGCCGGCCCGCAGCAGCGCCGGCAGATCGCCGAAGTTCTTATCGCGCAGGCCGCCGTCGGCGCGCACGTGCAGCAGCCGGCTGGCGGTGCGCGCGGGCGCGGGATACGGCGCGATCAGTTCCTGCGGCAGGTCGAAGTGGAAGTCGCTGCTTTGCATTGCGGGGCCATGCGCGCATGATAACCCTACAATGCGCGGCGCGCAGGTTTTGGCTTATACTTGCCCGCGACGCGCCTTATCGCAAAAGCGGTGCATACACTTGCGTCGAACCCGAGCGGGACCCGGAACGGTTTTTCAAAATCGCGTATTGAAAGTGTATTGGAACGGGCGCGCAAACATGGTCACGGCGTGAATATCGAATCCCCTCCCGGCGGCGTCTCGGCGGTTATCCCGAATTGGGAAAGAGCCTACAACCTGAAGCACGTCATTTTGCCGCTGCTCGAGCAGTGTCCGCACGTCGACGAAATCATTATTTCCCACGGGCGCCCGGAGACGGCGTTCGATTACGCCGGCGAGCGCTGCCGCGTCGTCCATCGGCGCGATCACGACGCGGCCCGCAAATATGGCTTGGCGCGTCGTTTTCTGGCGGCCGCCGAGGCGCGCAACGACGTCGTGTTGTCGCTCGATGACGACGTCATCGTGCCCGCGGAGAGCTTGTCCGCGTTGTACGACGGTTTTGCACGCGACCCGCACCTCATCCACAGTCTCTACGGGCGCGACCCCGACAAAAACCTGCGTTACTGCGACCGTGCGCGTTTCGGCGACGTCACCTACGCCCTGACCGGCGCCGCGTTGTTTCCGAAGCGCTTGGCGAACGCATTTTTCGACTACGCGCCGTTGGTCGAGACCCTGGTGAGGGACAAAAGCGAACCGCTGTGGAACGGCGAGGATCTGTTCATGTCGCTGGTCGCGGTCAAGGTCAATCGTCGCCTGAACCGCGCCTATCCATTCGCGCGCGTCGAACTGCAATCCGGCGGCGAAGGGGCGCCGTCCATGGTTTCGGCGTGCGCCGCGCACCTGGCGTACCGTAGCCTGTTGTCGCGGCGCGCGATCGCCGCGCTGCACGTCGGCGACCTCGTCAAGACGTCGCCCGGCTATACGCCGATGCGCCGCGCCAGGGCCTCGTTGGGGCGGCTGCTGGATCGCTGGTCGTGACGATAGTCTCGCATCGGCACAAGTTCATCTTCGTGTGTCCGCGCAAGGTCGCCGGCACCAGTGTGCGCGTCGCGCTGTCGAGCCAGTGCGGCGCCGACGACGTCATCATCGGCGACGAAACGTTTCGCCGCGACCTGGACGCCGACGATTTCGGGGTTTTGTCCGCGCAAAACACGGACGCTTTCGCCGACACCGCCGTGGCCGGCTGGCTGTCGCCGCACGTCCTGCCCGACGTAATTCGGGACAAGGTCGGCGCCGGCGTCTGGGAGCGGTATTTCAAGTTCACCGTGGTCAGGAATCCGTGGGATTTGTTCGTGTCTTTTTACCGCTACAAGCTGCTCGTGGATTGGCCGAACATCCAGCACGACGGCGGCAGATTTGTGCGCGGCTGGCTCGGCAACGTGCGCCGTCGCCGGCACCTGCGCCGCGCCCGGCGCGATCTTGAGTGCGGGCGCCGCAAGGAGAGCGTCGAGTTCGCGCTGCGCCGGGGGCTGTTCGCCCCGCTGGTCGCCGAGATTCCGGAGTTTTATTTCAGTCGCGGGCGCCGCTACGCCGACCGCTACCTGCGTTTCGAGAACTTGCAGCGGGATTACGACGAGGTATGCCGGCTGTTGCAGTTGCCCCGCCGGACGCTGCCGCGCACGAAGACCGGAGTCAGGGAGCGCAATGATGATTACCGGGGCTATTACACCGACTATTCCAGGGAGCGCATCGCCGTGCTGTGCCGCCGGATGGCGCATGACTTCGGTTATCGTTTCGACGGCGGCTGACGTACGTGCATGGGCGCGCCGCTTCGGCGCGCCGTTTGCGCGCCGTGACCGGGGCCTTGATTCGTCCGCCACGCGCCTGCCGCAAGGCGGGCGGCCGGACGAGGTCGCGCGCCTTAGTCGGGCGCCTCGCCGTCGTTGCCGACCGGCAGGCGCGTGGTGAAGGCCTGCGCCAGCGTCGAGGCATCCACGTATTCAAGCTCGCCGCCGACCGGCACCCCTTGTGCGATCTTGGTCGTCCTGGTGTGCCGGCGCGCCGCCAGCTCGCCGATGACGTGCGCGGTGACGTCGCCCTCGACCGTGGTGCCGGTGGCGAGTATCAGTTCGCTGACGGCATTTTTCCTAAGCGTGTCTTCGAGCAGGTCGAGACCGATCTCCTGCGGCCCCACGTCGTCCAGCGGGGACAGTCTGCCGTGCAGCACGAAGTAGAGGCCGCGGTAGTCGGTGTTGCTTTCGAGCGCCACCAGATCGGCGGGATTCTCGACCACGCACAGCAGCGAACGGTCGCGCCCGGGGTCGCTGCATATTGCGCACAGCGCGTCCTCGGTGAACATGCGGCAGCGCTCGCAGTTGCCGATTTTTTCCATGGCCGCGGCCAGCAGTTCGGCGAGCGCCACGCCGCCGGGGCGGTCGCGCTCGAGCAGGTGATAGACGAAGCGCTGCGCGGTCTTCTGGCCGACTCCCGGCAGGCAGGTGAAGGTGTCCGTCAGTTGTTTCAGCAGGTTCTTGTGCGCCATTGCGGCGGGGCCGGGGATGGGGCGGCGTCAGCTTTCCGGCTCGATCGGGCGCGTCGAGTCGGGGATGGTGCGCGCGCCGAAGCGTTCCTTCAGCGAGTGCACCTGCGGGTTTTGGTCTATCGCCAGTTCGGCTTTGCGGTGGCGTTCGAGTTTTTCGCGCATTGTCATCTGCGCTGGTGTTTGCGCCGCTGAGGCCGTCTCGAAGGCAAGCGAGACTTCGACCCCGAGCAGCCGGCTGAGGGCGCCCCCGATCTCGCGCTTGCGCTCGTCGCTGCACAACGCCTCGATGCGCTCGTCCACCGCCAGCGTCGCTTCGGTCTCGGAGCGCGGCGTCAGCAGCGAGTGCAGGCAGATTTCCTTTGCCGCGCCCTGCAGGCCGCAGGCTTCGATCAGCCGCATCCAGCCGGGTACGTCGTTGCCGTTGGTGAGGCGGAAGTTCGCGCGCGCGCCGTCCGTCTCGGTCTCGGTCGGTGCGACGGGTGCGTTTTGCGGCGTGTCTTTCGATGGGCCCCGGGTTGCACCGGGTGCGTCGCGCGCGCCCTGCGGCGGTGTCGCGCGCCGCCCCGGGGGCGTGGCCGCTGGCACGTCTTGCACGTCCGCGGTGGCGCCCGCGGCCGCCTGTGCGCCGTTGTCGCGGCGCGTCCGCGCCGGCGCTTGCAGCGGCGTGAAGTGCAGCATCCGCAGCATCGTCATCTCGAACGCCGCCTTGTCGTCCGCGGCGAACGCCATGTCGCGCCTGCCGTTGATCGCGATCTGGTAGCACAGTTGCAGGTCCTCGGCGCTGATGGCGGCGGCCAGCCGATCCACCTCTTGCTCCTTCAGTTGCGGCGCAATCTCGGCGCCGGGCAGGGCTTGGCGCAGCGCCACCTGGTGCAGCAGCGCGATCACGTCCTTCAGCAGGCTCTCGAAGTCCACCGCCTTGCGGTACGCAAGCTCGATAATCTCGAACAGTCCGGGCGCGTCGCCGTCGGCGATGCAGCGTCCCAGGGCCATCACCTGCTGGCGCGCGGCCAGCCCCAACATCGTCTCGACCTCGCTGGTCTTGAGGCGTCCGTCGCCGTAGGCGATGGCCTGGTCGAGCAAGCTCAGCGCGTCGCGCACGCTGCCCTCGGCGGCGACCGCGATCTCGCCCAGCGCCGCTTCCTCGTAGGCGACGTCCTCGGCTGCAAGCAGCTTGGCCAAATGTTCGCGGATCAGCTCGTGCGGCAGCCGCGTCAGGTTGAATTGCAGGCAGCGCGACAGGATCGTGACCGGGATTTTCTGCGGATGCGTCGTCGCGAAGAAGAACTTGACGTGTTCGGGCGGCTCCTCGAGGGTCTTCAGCAGCGCGTTGAAACTGTTGACCGACAACATGTGCACCTCGTCTATCAGGTAGATCTTGTAGCGCCCGGCGCCGGCGGCGTATTGCACGTTGTCCAGCAGCTCGCGCATGTCGTCCACGCCGGTGCGCGACGCCGCGTCTATCTCCATCAGGTCCAGGAAGTTGCCGCCGTCCACCTGCCGGCAGACCGTGCATTCGCCGCACGGCGAGGCGCCCACCTCCCGTTCGCAGTTGAGGCACTTGGCGAGGATGCGCGCCAGCGTGGTCTTGCCGACGCCGCGCGTGCCGGTGAACAGATAGGCGTGGTGCAGGCGTCCGAGCTTGAGCGCGTTTTGGAGCGCGCGGATGACGTGCTGCTGGCCGATGACCTGCTCGAAGTTGCGCGGGCGCCATTTGCGCGCCAGTACCTGGTAACTCATCGTCGTTGTCCAAGCCCCCCGCAGCGGCGGTTCTTCGGCACGCGGCAAAATTGTTACCGTTGCTTTCTTCCGAACCTGGCGGGATTGGCAATTCTCCGCTGCAAAGGCGCCACTGCGAAAGGCCGCCTTCCATTATATACTTCGGGAACGCCCGTGGGGGCGTTCCCTTGCCTCTCGGGGGCGGGCGTGGGGGTGTTTCCTTGCCCCTCGGGGGGAACGCCCGTGGGGCGTTTCCTTGCTCTCGGGGGCACCCGGGGGGTTCAAATAAAGAGAAGCGCGCGCCAGTCTTGACAACCCTGGCGCGTGCGCTACCCTTGCTTGGTTACCACGGCCCGATTGAGTCCATAATGTATTCACCCCGCGCGTTCGCGGATTTTCCAGGTCGGCGCGGCCTGCCCGGCTGAACTTGTCCCAGGCGCAAGGCAAGCGCGTCGTCTCCGGCATGCGCCCGACCGGGCGGCTGCATCTCGGCCATTACCACGGCGTCGTCAAAAACTGGGCCGAGTTGCAGCTGAGCCACGAGTGCTTTTTCTTCGTCGCCGACTGGCACGCGCTGACCACGCACTACGAGGACACCTCCGACGTCGCCGGGAACACCATCGAGATGATCATTGACTGGCTCGCCTGCGGCGTCAATCCGGGCACCGCGACCTTGTTCGTGCAGTCGGAGGTGCCGGAACACGCCGAACTGTATCTGCTGCTGGCGATGATCACGCCGCAGAGCTGGCTCGAACGGGTGCCGAGCTACAAGGAGCAGCAGGAAAGGCTGCCGGGGCGCGACCTTACGACGTTCGGTTTTCTCGGCTATCCGTTGTTGCAGGCCGCCGACGTTTTGATCTACAAGGCCGGCCTCGTGCCGGTCGGCGACGACCAGGTCGCGCACGTCGAACTTTCGCGCGAGATCGCGCGCCGCTTTAATTATCTGTACGGGCGCGAGCCGGACTTCCGAAAACGGGTGAAAGGCGCCATCGAAAAACTCGGCCACAAGAACGCGAAACTCTACCGCGAGCTGCGCAGGAAGCACCAGGAGCAGGGCGACGAGCGCGCGCACGACGTCGCCGTGGCCCTGGTCGAATCGCAGCAGAACGTCTCGCTCGGCGATCGCGAGCGCCTGTGCGGCTATCTCGACGGCGAGGCGCGGTTGCTGCTGCCGGAGCCGCAGGCGATGGTGACCGGGGCCTCGCGCATTCCCGGCCTCGACGGCCGCAAGATGTCGAAATCGTACGGCAACACGATCTCGCTGCGCGAGTCGCCGGACGCGATCGAGGTGAAACTGCGCACGATGATGACCGATCCGGCGCGCAAACGGCGCACCGACCCGGGCGATCCCGGGAAGTGCCCGGTGTGGGAGTGGCACAAGATCTATTCCGACGACGAGCGTCGCGCCTGGGTGGACGAAGGTTGCCGCACCGCGGGCATCGGTTGCCTCGAGTGCAAGCGCTCGCTGATAGACGACGTGCAGGCCGAGATCGCCGGCATACGCGCGCGCGCGCGCGACTACGAGAACGACAAGGGCACGGTGCAGAAGATCATCGCCGAGGGCAACGACGCCGCGCGCGAGGTCGCGCGCGACACGCTCGACGAAGTGTGCCGCGCGATGAAGCTGGGGGGCGGCTGACGGTGGCCGGGGCGGTTGGTGGCGCGCAGCGCTCGTTCGCGGTCGTGGAAGGGCGCGCGCTCGAGGCGGCGCCCGAGGATCTGTACGTCCCGCCCGACGCGCTGCGGATTTTTCTCGAGGCTTTCGAGGGCCCGCTCGATCTGCTGCTCTATCTGATTCGGCGCCAGAACCTCGATATACTGAGTCTGCCGGTTGCGCGCGTCGCCGAGCAGTACATGCGCTACATCGGCGTGATGCAGGAGATGAAAATCGGGCTTGCCGCCGAGTACCTGCTGATGGCGGCGACGTTGGCCGAGATCAAGTCGCGCACGTTGCTGCCGCGCCCGCCTGACGCCGACGCCGAGGAGGAAGACCCGCGCGCCGAACTGGTGCGCCGCCTGCTCGAATACGAGCGCTTTCGCAAGGCCGCGCGCGACCTCGACCGGCTGCCGCGCGCGGCGCGAGACTTCCACGAGTTCGAGACGCCGTGCGCCGGATTGAAGATCGTCAAGCCGCCGCCGCGCGTCGCCCTCGACGACCTCGTCGGCGCCTTTCAGGAGGTGCTGCGCCGCGCCGAGTTTCACCGGCGCCACGCGGTCGCGCGCGAACCGCTGCCGGTGCGCGAGCGGATCGCGAACATTCTCGCGCTGCTGGGGCGCGACGGGTCGGTCGCGTTCGCCGACTGCTTTGCGCCGCGCGAAGGCAGCGCCGGCGTCATCGTCACTTTTCTGGCTTTGCTCGAACTGATCAAGGCCGGCATGATCCGCGTCGAGCAGAACGCGGCATACGCGCCGATACACCTGAGTGCCGCCTGAGTGGACGCCGCCGAAATGAAGCGGGTGGTCGAGGCGCTGCTGATGGCGTCGCCGCGCCCGCTGCAATTCAACGAGCTGGCGAGGCTGCTGGCGCACGACGGCAAGGCGCCCGACCGCGCGCTGCTCGGCGAGACCATAACCGCGCTCGAGGCCGAGTGCGCCGGGCGCGCCATCGAACTTACGCAGGTGGCGTCTGGCTACCGTTACCAGACGCGCGAGGACTACGCGCCGTGGCTTGCGAAATTGTGGGAGGAAAAGCCGCCGCGCTACTCCAAGGCGCTGCTCGAGATCCTGGCGCTGATCGCCTACCGCCAGCCGGTCACACGCGCCGCGATCGAGGAAGTACGCGGCGTCTCGGTCAGCAGCGGCACGCTGCGCATCCTTGAGGAGCGCGGCTGGATCGAGATCGCCGGCCACAAGGAGACGCCCGGACGCCCGGCTCTCTACGCGACGACGCGCGCTTTTTTGGACGACCTCAACCTGCGCTCGCTAGATGAACTGCCGGCGCTGGCCGCGCTCGGCGGCGACGGCACGGGCGTGCCACCCGCCGCGCCCGTGGCCGGCGCGGCGGGGGCGACCGGCGCGCCGGCCGCGAAGGCCGCGAACGACGGCGCCGCCGCGCCCGCGCTTGCCGACGATGCCGCACACTCCCCCCGAAGTTCCGACCAGGATACAGAAGCTGCTGGCTGACGCCGGCGTCGGTTCGCGCAGACGCATCGAGCGCCTGATCGCCGAGGGCCGGGTGCGCGTCAACGGCCGCGTCGCGGTGCCGGGCGACAAGGCGTCGCCTGGGGATTCGATCTCGGTCGCGGGACGGCGCGTCGCGCCGACCGTCGCGGGCACGAACCGCGTGCTCGCGTACCACAAGCCGTGCGGCGTCATCACCAGCCGCGACGACCCCGGCGGCAGACCCACCGTGTTCGATCATCTGCCACCGCTCACCGGTGCGCGCTGGATCGCGGTGGGACGTCTCGACGTCAACACCTCCGGCCTGCTGCTGTTTTGCACCGACGGGGAACTCGCCCATCGCCTGATGCACCCATCCTCGGCCCTGGTGCGCGAGTATCTGGCCCGGGTGCACGGCCGTGTGACCGCCGCGGCGCTCGAGCGTCTGCGCGAAGGCGTTCCCCTCGAAGATGGCCGCGCGCGTTTCGACGGCGTCGAGGAACACGGCCGCGCGGGCCGCGGCAACCGCTGGTTTCGCGTGCGCCTGCGCGAGGGCCGCAACCGCCTGGTACGCCGCCTGTGGCTGAGCCAGGGCCTGCAGGTGAACCGTCTGATCAGAGTGCGTTTCGGCCCGGTCACGCTGCCGCGCGCGCTGTGCGCCGGCGCCTGGCGAGAACTCGATCCCAAAACCATCGAACGCGCGCTCTCGGGCGGTTCAACCGCCCTTTCCCACGGGTCGGTTCAAGGGTGGGTTGACGGGAATGTTTCCGACAAAGAATGACCCCGATCATGGGGCATAATTCCCATCCATGAACCTGAGCGACCACGAGCTGCGTGCCGTCAAAAGCGAGCGACAAGTCATCGTCGTCACACACAACGCCAACGTTGTGGTAAATGGCGATGCAGAGATGGTCCTGCCCCTGAAAGTAGAAGATGGTCAAACTCGAGTACAAGAACCCGCCAGCATACAGAATAAGCAGGTCAGACAAGCGATATGCGATATTCTGGAAGGCGGAGAAAAAGCATTCGAGCAGCGTTACAGGCGCATCCACCTGGAGTATTCCAATGTTTAGTGCCGCTCAATTGCTGGAAAAAATTGGCGCGGGCGAAAGCTCGGCGATGGAATTCAAGGAAGTACGAATTGCCGGTAATACAGTAAAAGATCCGGGCAGAGGCGATCTTGCGGATGAAATTGCGGCTTTTGCAAATCATCAAGGTGGCGTGATCATCTTTGGCGTTTCCGATGATAAAGATATTCTTGGAATCGGCGATGACCCCAGGCTATTGATTCACTTTATCAGTGAGATATGTCACGACTCGATAGAGCCGTCCATCACCAACTTTTTCGTCGACAGCGTCCTTATGCCAGATGAAATGGGACGAGAAAAGCGACTGGTCTATATAGACGTCGAGAAGAGTCTGTGGCTGCACCGAAGCGTCGGTGGGTACTATTTGCGGCAGGGAGACGCCAAGCGCGAAATGACACCGGAGCAGCTGGCCAGGATATCGCAAGCCCGATCACAAGCCAGGACTATCAAGTTTGATGAACAGTTTGTGCCTTCTACCGACAAGGCGACTCTAAGCAAACATTTATTCGCAAGATTTATCACCAGGGCGGAAACTGAGCAGCAAGACGCCGAGCAGCAAGAAACTGAGCAGCTTCTGAAGCGCTGGTTGCTGGTTGACGACAATGGTGTTTATCGGGCTTCCGTGGCCGGGTTGCTGATGTGCAGCGACCGGTCTCACGAGCATCTGTACAACAGTTTTGTATGTGCCGTCCGTTATAGAGGACTGCATAAAGACGCCAACTATCAACTGGACGCCCAGGATTTCAAGGGGCCGCTGGACCAGCAGATCATGGACTCCTGTAAGTTCGTCGAGAAGCATAATCAGAAGTCCGCGCGTAAGGAAGTGGGGCGACGGGAACGGCCACAGTACAGCGCGCGCGCCGTTTTTGAAGCCCTGGTGAACGCCGTCATGCACAGAGACTACTCTATACACGGTTCAAAAATACGCCTGTTCCTGTTCGCCGACAGACTGGAACTCTACTCCCCCGGTGCCCTTGCAAATACCATGACGGTTGAAGCTTTAGTGGACAACCAGGCAACTCGTAATGAACTACTGTCTCGGCTGTTGTCTGAGCTGGCCGTAGAAGAACGGCTCGGCGGTACCGTAGGGAGAAGGTATTTCCTGGAACGCAGAGGCGAGGGTGTGGGCATTATTCTGCGCGAAAGTGAAAAACTGAGCGGCAGGAAGCCGGTCTACAGGATGTATGGCGATGAGCTGTGCCTGACCATCTTTGCGGCACAATCCTTGCAGGAACAGGCATGAAGAGGATATTGTCCATTCTGATGCCGGCATCCTGGCGGCTTGGCCAAAGTAGTCTTTTCTGAGGGAATTATGTAGCAAAATCTGCAAGGTGTTAGAAAATATGAGAGATAACATATATTTATACAAAATGCTGAATAAACACTGAATAAACGAGGAAGATTACATACAAGCTATTGTCCTGATGAGTAATTTTCATGTTTTTGTAGATTTGGATACATAATTCCCTTTTTTTTGCGCTGCTGCTCGAGCAGCGCCCAGCGCACGTGTTCGCGCACCAGCGGCGACGGATGGTTGCGTTTTGCCGCCAGTGCCGCGGCGACGTCGGCGCAATAGTCCGCGTTGCCGAGAGCGACGGCGACGTTGCGTTGCCAGCGTTCATGGCCGATGCGGCGGATCGCGGAACCCGCCAGTTTGCGCTCAAACTGCTCTTCATTCCAGGCGAACAGTTCCAACAACTCGGCGTCGTCTATGCCGCCTTGCGGCGCAAAACCCGCCTCCGTGGCGTGGCGCGCGTAGCGGTTCCACGGGCATACCAGCTGGCAGTCGTCGCAGCCGAAGACACGGTTACCGATCAGCGGCCGCAACGCGACCGGGATCGCGCCCTTCAGCTCGATCGTCAGGTACGAAATGCAACGCCTCGCGTCGAGTTTGTACGGTGCCACGATGGCGCGCGTCGGGCAGACGTCGATACAGCGTTGGCAGCGTCCGCAATGGTCTTGTTGCGGCGTCGCCGCCGGCAGCGGCAGATCGGTGTATAGCTCACCTAAGAAAAACCACGATCCGGAAGTGCGCGAGATCAGGCAGGTATGCTTGCCGATCCAGCCGAGGCCGGCCTGCTCGGCCAACGGTTTCTCGAGAACCGGCGCGCTGTCCACGAAGGCGCGGTAGCCGAAGCTGCCGAAGGCTTCGGTCATGCGGTCGGCGAGTTTTTGCAGCTTCTTGCGCATCAGCTTGTGGTAGTCGCGCCCGAGCGCGTAGCGCGAGACGTATGCCTTGTGCGATTGGCCGAGCACCGACCACGCCGGCGCGGCGGCCGCGGACAGGTAGTTCATGCGCACCGAGATCACGCTGACGGTGCCCGCCACCAGGTGCGCCGGGCGGCTGCGCTTGTCGCCGTGCGCTTCCATGTAACGCATCTCGCCGTGCATGCCGGCGGCGAGCCAGTCGTGCAAGCGCGCCTCGTAGCGATCGAGGCGCGTGTGCGAGAAACCGACGTCGTCGAAGCCGAGTTCGTGGCACCACGCCCGCACCAGGCGTGCCGCGCGTAGTGGTCGTGGCCGCATCATGCGGCCATGATAGCGCACGCTGGGTGGGCGCAGGTCGGAAGAAAGCGAAGGGGGACGACGCCAGGCGGCGCCGGCGGCGCGTGTCAGGTGAGCTTCGTTATTGCGCCGACCGCGGCAATAATAACGGCGGCGGCGCTGAAAACGACGCCGAATATCAATCTGGTCAGCCTGGCCTCAAGCCGGGAAAGCGCAGCCTCCAGATCGGCCTTGGTAACCACTTCGTCGGCTTAGGCAATCAAGTCCGCCGCCGCCTTCGCCTCATCGTCGGTGACGTCGGGAATGCGTCTGAGCAGTTGATAAAGATCTATCGTGCTCATGATCAGGAACGGATTGTAACATGTCCTCAACGTCGGTGATCCCGAGCAAATCCTTCTCTCTCCCCCTGGGAGAGGGTTTGGTGGGGAGGCTTCGGCCATTCTTTATTCAGAGAGAGAAGGTGCCCGCAGGCTAATAATGTAACCTTCTCCCCCTAGGAGAGGGTGGGGAGTGAGCTGCTATAATCCGCGGTCAACCTTACTGGAGGCGCATATGGACGTTATGGACAAAATCAGGGGGCAGGTTGCGGACAACCCGGTCATACTCTACATGAAGGGCACGCCGCAGATGCCGCAGTGCGGGTTTTCGAGCCGCGCCTCGGCGGCGTTGCAGGAATGCGGGCGCGAGTTCGCCTACGTCAACGTGCTGCTCGACCCGGAGGTGTTCGAGCACCTGCCGCGGTTTGCGAACTGGCCGACGTTTCCGCAGTTGTACATCGGCGGCGAACTGGTCGGCGGTTGCGACATCACGCTGGAATTGTCCGCCAGCGGCGAATTGCAAAAAATGGTGGACGCGGCGCATGGCGACGGTTAGCCCGCGGCGCGCGACGCGCGGCGCGCGATGAACCTGGCCGAACTGACGCCGGGCGATCCGTTGCCCGAGGTGCTGAACGTCGTTATCGAGATTCCGGCGCACGCCGCGCCGGTCAAGTACGAGGTGGACAAAAGAAGCGGCGCCGTGCTGGTGGATCGCTTTATCAACGTGCCGATGCACTATCCGGCGAACTACGGTTTCGTGCCGAACACGCTGTCCGAGGACGGCGATCCGCTCGACGTGCTGGTGATCACGCCGACGCCGCTCGTCGTCGGCTGCGTCGTGCGCTGCCGCCCGCTGGCGGCGCTCGACATGAGCGACGAATCGGGGCGCGATCTGAAGATCGTCGCGCTGCCGGTGCGCGGCGCCAATGGCGGTTACGACGACGTCGAGACGCTCGAGCAGCTGCCCGCCAACCTGCGCGACCAGATCGTTCATTTCTTCGAACACTATAAGAAACTCGAACCGGGCAAATGGGTCAAGGTCGAGGGCTGGCTCGACGCCGACGCGGCGCGGCGCGAGATCACGGCGAGCGCGCGCCGTCATTCGGGATGACGCGCACGGCGCGCGCAACGCGCCCGTTTCGATGAGCGCGCGCGCGCGGCGGCGCCTGTTTTTCGGGCGCGTCGTGGTCGCCGCGCTGGCCACGCTGGCGGCGGTGATCGCGGTGTTGTTCCACCTGTTCACGCTACAGGTCAGCGAGCACGACCATTACCGCACGCTGTCCGAGGAGAATCGCCTGAACCTGCTGCCGTCGCCGCCGGCGCGTGGTTCGATCTACGACCGCAACGGGCTGCTGCTGGCCGGCAACCGCACCGCCTACAGTATCGAGATAACGCCGTCGCTGGTCGGCGACGTGGACGCGACGCTGCGCGCGCTGCGCGCCGTCGTGGCCGTCACCGACGACGACGTGCGGCGCTTTCGCAGGATGCTCGCCGCCGCGCCGCCGCGCCACGGCGTGCTGCTGCGCTCGCATCTGAGCGAGGAGGAAGTGGCGCGTCTTGCGATCCTGCGCCACCGTCTCGACGGCGTTGATATCGTCGGTCGTCTCGCGCGCGACTATCCCTACGACGAACTGTTCGCCCACGCCATCGGTTACGTCGGCGCCATCAGCCGCGATGACCTGGGCGATTTCGAGGCGTCCAAGTACCGCGGCGCGCCCTACATCGGCAAGACCGGCGTCGAGCGGCGTTACGAGCGCGTGCTCTACGGCGCCGCCGGGTTTCGCCGCGTCGAGGTCAACGCCGGTGGCCACGTGATTCGCGACGTCGGCGGACGCAAGCCGCGCGCCGGCGACGATCTGATGCTGACCCTGGACGCCGCGTTGCAGGAACAGGCGTACGCGGCGCTCGACGGCCACCACGGCGCGGTCGTCGCGCTGGATCCTCGCAACGGCGACGTGCTGGCGTTGGTCAGCAGGCCGTCGTACAACCCGAATCTGTTTTCCGGGGGGCTGTCCGACGAGGAGTACAACTGGTTGCGCGACAGCGCCTCGAAACCTTTTTTCAACCGCGCGGTGTCGGGGCAGTACCCGCCCGGTTCGACGATCAAGCCGGTGGTCGCGCTCGCCGCCCTGCACAACGGTACCGGCGACGTGCACCGGCGCCTGTTCGCGGGCCCCTACTACCAGTTGCCCGGTTATTCGCGCCGTTACTACGACTGGCGCGAGGAGGGGCACGGATGGGTGGACATGGGCAAGGCGATCACGCAGTCGTGCGACGTTTTTTTTTACGACGCCGCGCAGCGTCTGGGTATCGTCAGGCTCGCCGCTTTTCTGAGGCGCTTCGGCCTGGGCCGCGCGACCGGCATAGACACCACCGCCGAGTTGCCCGGCCTGGTGCCGTCGCCCGAATGGAAGCGCCACGCGCTGGGCCAGCCGTGGTTCCCGGCGGAGACGGTCATCGCCGGCATCGGCCAGGGCTACATGCTGGCGACGCCGCTGCAGATGGCGGCGATGACGGCGGTGCTGGCGATGCGCGGCGAGCAGGCCGCGCCCAGACTGGTCAAGGCGGTGCGCGGTGCGCATGAGCAGGCGTGGCGGGCGCTGCCGCCGGCGGCGCGCAAGCGCGTCTTCGGGGGCGCCGCCGAGCACTGGGATTACGTCATCGGCGCGATGGTCGCGGTCGTGCACAGCCCGAACGGCACCGCCTTTCGCATCAGCGACGACCTGTCCTATTTCGTCGCCGGCAAGACCGGCACCGCGCAATTAAAGACGATAGTGCGCGACGAGGCCGGCAGCGCCGAGCAACGCGAGAATGATCCGGAGGATCACGCGATGTTCGTAGCCTTCGCGCCGGTCGAGGAGCCGGAGATCGCGGTCGCCGTCGTGATCGAGCACGGCGGCAGCGGCGGGCGCGCCGCGGCCCCGGCCGCGCGCAGGATATTCGACGCCTATTTCGACCTGAGTCGGGTGCGGCTGTCGCTTGGCGCGGTGCGCTGATGGTCGCGTCTTCTGCAATGCCGTCGGTGGCCGCCGCCTGGCGCGCCGGGTGGCGGCTGGTGCGCCTGGACTACCCGCTGCTTTTTCTGCTGCTGTCGCTGGTCGCCATCGGCGTCGTCACCTTGCTCAGTTCGGCGGGCGACGACGCGCGCTTGATCGTGCGCCAGGGGGTGCGCCTGTCGCTCGGTTTTGCGCTGATGGTACTGCTGTCGGCGGTGCCGCTTGCAACCTACCGCCGCTGGGTGCCCACGCTCTACGTCGGCACCGTCGTCCTGCTGCTGGTGGTGTGGTTTGCAGGCGACGTCAGCAAGGGCGCACAACGCTGGCTCGACGTGTGGCTGGTGCGTTTTCAGCCGTCGGAGTTGCTGAAGCTGGCGACGCCGATGCTGCTGTGCGCGTTGCTCGCCGGGCACGCCGGAGAGCGCCCGCCGCTGCCCAGGATAGCGCTCGCGTTGCCGTTGCTGGCGCTGCCGGTCGGGCTGATCCTGTGGCAGCCGGACCTGGGCACCGCGTTCCTGGTCGCGGTCTCCGGGATGTTCGTGATCTTCTTCGCCGGCGTGCGCTACCGCTGGATACTGCTGCTGCTGGCCGGCGGCCTGCTATCGGCGCCGTTCCTGTGGGACGCGCTGCGCGAATACCAACGCCAGCGCGTGCTGGTGTTTCTCGATCCGCAGAGCGATCCGCTGGGCGTCGGCTACCACGCCATCCAGTCGAAGATCGCGATCGGCGGCGGCGGACTGTGGGGCAAGGGCTGGATGAACGGCACCCAGGCGCATCTGGGCTTCGTGCCCGAGCGCTCGACCGACTTCGTGTTCTCGGTGTTTGCCGAGGAGTTCGGTTTCATCGGCACGTGCGTGCTGCTCGCAGTCTACGTCGGCGTCACCGTTCGCGGTGCCATGATAGCGCTGCGCGCGCCGGACGATTTCAGCCGCCTGTTGGCGGGCAGCCTGACTTTTTCGTTCGCCGTGTACTTCCTGATCAACGTAGCCATGGTCAGCGGCCTGATTCCGGTGGTCGGCGTGCCGCTGCCGCTGTTGAGCTACGGCGGCACCTCGGCGGTCACGCTGCTGGCCTCGTTCGGTATTCTCATGGCGGTGTCGGGGTACCGCCCGATGATAAGGCGTATTCCATGATCCTGGACCCGGCGTTGAAAACGGCCGCGCGCGCGGTATCGGCGGCGCTGTGCCTGCCGTTCGCGCTCGTGCAGGCCGCGCCCGCGTCATACCACGAGCGCGCCGACGTCAAGGCGTACGTGGACGAGCTCGTCTCGCGGCACTCGTTCGAGCGCGCGGCGCTCGAAGACCTGTTCCGGCGCGCGGTCAGGCAGGAGAGCGCGATTGCGGCGATGGATCGTCCGGCCGAGGCGCTGCCGTGGCACGAGTACCGCGAGATCTTCCTGACCGACGCGCGCGTTGCGGCCGGCGTGCGCTATTGGCGCGAGCACCGCGGCCTGCTCGAGCGCGCCGCCGCGCGGTTCGCGGTGCCGCCGCGGATCGTGCTGGCGATCCTCGGCGTCGAGACCCTGTACGGCACCAGAACCGGCGGTTTTCCGGTATTCGACACGCTGGTGACCCTGGGTTTCGATTATCCGCGCCGCGCCGCGTTTTTCCGCCGCGAGCTGACCCAGTTTCTGCTGTTGTGCCGCGGCGACGGCATAGATTGCGGGGCGCTCACCGGGTCCTACGCCGGGGCCATGGGTTTCGGACAGTTTATTCCGAGTAGCTACCGCGCCTATGCAATCGACTTCGACGGCGACGGCGCGCGCGATCTGTGGAGCGCGGCGGACGCCATCGGCAGCGTCGCCAATTACCTGGCGCGCCACGGCTGGGACCGGCACGCGCCGCTCGGCGAATACGTCGAGATCGGCGCCGGCGACTACGAGGCGCTGCTCAACCGCGAACTGAAGCCCTGGCTTTCGGTCGCGGACCTGGCCGGGCACGGCGTGCGCGTGAACGGCTTCACGCCGCGCGAGCCGCGCTTCGCGTTGTTCGGCTTCGTGCACGAGAACGGCGACCGCCGGATCTGGGTCGGCTACAACAATTTCTACGTGATTACCCGCTATAATACGAGCCGCCGCTACGCGATGGCGGTGCACCGCCTGGGGCAACTCATCCACCGGGCGTACCGTGACGCCGAATAGACGAACCGCCGATTTCGATACGTGCAGACGCGCAACGCAAGGACCAAAAACGCCGCCTGCGCGCTCGGCGTGTGCGCGACGTTGGTCGGCGCGTGGACGTTGGGCGGCTGCGCGACGCCGGGTGGCGGCGCCTACGCACACGTCTCGGAGAACGCCGCCGCCGGGCACGCGCCCGGCGCGAAGCGCCAGGGTGCGCAAGCCACGGCCTGGCGGCCTCGCGGCCCGAGGTATTCGTACGAGATCGCGGGTCGCAGCTACCACGTGAGACCGCGCCCGATCGGCTACCGCGAGACCGGCAAGGCCTCCTGGTACGGCAAACGGTTTGACGGGCGTCCCACCGCCAATAGCGAGATTTTCGACATGCACGAACTGAGCGCCGCGCACAAGACGCTGCCGCTGCCGAGCTACGTGCGCGTCGTCAACCTGAACAACGACAAGAGCGTCGTCGTTCGCGTCAACGACCGCGGGCCTTTCGTCGAGGGCCGCATCATAGATCTGTCGTACGCGGCGGCGCGCAAATTGGGGATGGTCCAAGACGGCGTCGTGCCGGTCGAGATCGAGCTGCTGCCCCCGGCGCGGCGCCGCGACCGATGGATACAGGTCGGCGCCTATTCCAGCCGGCGCAGCGCCGAGGTGGTTGCCGAAAAACTCAAGGATCTAAGGCCGTCGGTCGTCAGGACGCGCGCGCGCGGGCGCCGCGTCAACCAGGTGCGCCTGGGGCCTTACGCGTTGCGCGAACTGGCGGCGATCAAGAAACGGCTGCGTTCGCGCGGCTTTGCCGATTACCTGGTGTTGCCGTGGTGAGCGCGCGCCGCCTGCTGGCGGCCGCCTGGGTCGCGGGCGCGGCGTGGTCGCCGGGCGCGGCGGCAAACGACTGGGCGCCGCGCCCGCCCGATTCGACGGCGCGCGGCTACCTGCTGATGGACTACCACAGCGGCGCGATCCTGGCCGAGAAGAACGCCGGGGAATCGTTCGAGCCGGCCAGCCTCACCAAGCTGATGACCGCCTACGTGGCCTACCAGGCGCTGGCCGACGGGCGGGTGTCCATAGACGACGAGGCGGTGGTCAGCGAAGCGGCGTGGCGCGCCCCGGGCTCGCGCACGTTCATCGAGGTCGGGCAGTCGGTCGCGTTGTCCGACCTGATCGCCGGCGTCGTGATCCAGTCCGGCAACGACGCCAGCATCGCGCTGGCCGAACACGTCGCGGGCTCGGAGGAGACTTTTGTGGACGTGATGAACGAGACCGCCGACGCGCTCGGCATGGACGGCTCGAACTTCGTGAACACCAGCGGCCTGCCCGCGACCGGCCACTACATGACCGCCTACGACGTCGCCAGACTGTCGCAGGCGCTGATCCGCGACTTCCCGCGCCACTACGCGCTGTATGCCGAGCGCAGTTTCACCTACGCCGGCATCACCCAGCACAATCGCAACAAGTTGCTGTGGCGCGGCGGCAACCTCGGCGTGGACGGCCTGAAGACCGGCCACACCGAGGCCGCGGGCTACTGCCTGGCGGCGTCGGCGCGGCAGGACGACATGCGCCTGATAGCGGTCGTGCTCGGCAGCGACGGCGACAAGCAACGTTTTCGGCAGACCGCGGAGCTGCTGCGCTATGGTTTTCGTTTCTACCGCACCACGCGCCTGTTCGAGCACGGGAAGCCGTTGGAGCGCGCGCGCGTCTGGGGCGGCGAGGACGACTACGCCGATCTGGTGTTGCTGAACGATTTCTACGCGACTTGGCCGAAAGTCAGCCGCGCCGGGATCAGGACCGAGCTGTCGGTGCGGGAGGATATCGAGGCGCCGGTCGCCCGCCACCAAGCGCTCGGTACCGCGCGCGCGTTTTTTGGCGACCGCCTGTTGCACGCGGCGCCGCTGGTGGCCGCGCGGGCGGTGCCCGAGGGAGGCATATTCACCCGCATCGGAGACGGTTTCATCCGCCTGTTTGAATGACCGCCGCCTATCACGACGGCCGCTTCCTGGCGCTCGAGGAGTGCTGCATCAATCCGCTGGACCGCGGTTTTTTGTTTGGCGACGGCGTCTATGAGGTGGTGCCGGTGTACCGCGGCCGGATGTTTCGTTATCAGGCGCACGTCGAGCGCCTGGCCTACAGCCTGGCCCAGGCCGAGATAAAAAACCCGTACCCGCCGCAACGGTGGCGCGGCGTCTGCGACGGGTTGATCGAGCGTTCGGGTTTGTCCGATCTCGCAATCTACGTACAGGTTACGCGCGGCGTGGCGCCCAGGGATCACGTCGCCTCCGAGGCCCTCGAACCGACGGTGTTTGCGATGACGCTGGCGCAGCCCGAGGAACCGCGGACGGAGCGCGGCGTGCGCGCGATCACGGCCGAGGACACGCGCTGGGGGCGTTGCGACGTCAAGTCGGTCAGCCTGCTCGCCAACGTGCTGCTGCGCCGGCGCGCGCGCGACCGCGACGCGCACGAGGCGATCCTGCTGCGCGACGGCAAGATCACCGAGGGCGCCGCCAGCAACGTCTTCGTCGTCATCGCCGGCAACCTCGCGACGCCTCCGGCCGGGCCGCGCCTGCTGGCCGGGATCACGCGCGGCGTCGTCATCGAGATCGCCGCCGCGCACGGCGTCGTCTGCGAGCAGCGCGCGATTGCCGCGGCCGAGCTGTTCACCGCGACCGAGGTGTGGCTGACCAGTTCGACGCGCGAAATCCTGCCGGTGACGACGATAGACGACGAAGCCGTCGGCGACGGCGCGCCGGGTCCTACGTGGCGCGAGTTCAGCCGCCGCCTGGCCGAATGGCGCGAGTGACCGTCGTCGCCGGGAGCGCGCGGCCGCGGCCGCGCAATTTCCGCGACCCGCTGCGGTGGACGGCGCTATGAACGACGACGCTATGGAGCGCTTCCGTTGCGCCGCGATTCAGATGAACTCGACGGACGACGTCGCCAGGAACCTGCGCCACGCGGCCGCGGCCATTGCCGACGCCGCCGGCGACGGCGCGTTGTTGATCGTGCTGCCGGAGACCTTCGCTTTCATCGGGCGCGAGCAGCGCGATCAGCTCGCGCTGCGCGAGCCGGAGGGCCGCGGGCCGATCCAGGATTTTCTGGCGGAGCAGGCGGTGCGCCGCGGCGTGTGGCTGATCGGCGGCACCGTGCCGGTGGAGTCGCCGGACGACGAACGCGCCTACGCGGTGTCGCCGTTGATAGCCGCGAACGGCAAGACCGTCGCCGCCTATCGCAAGATTCATTTGTTCGACGTGGACTTGCCGGAACAGAACCAGCGCTACCGCGAGTCCGCCGCCTACAAGCCGGGCACCGAGCCGGTGCTCGCCGATACGCCGTTCGGGCGCGTCGCGCTGACCGTCTGCTACGACCTGCGCTTTCCCGAATTGTTCCGGCTGCTGGTCGCGGGCGGCGCCGAGATCATCGCGTTGCCGTCGGCGTTCACGGCGGCGACCGGCGCGGCGCATTGGCAGCCGCTGCTGCGCGCGCGCGCCATCGAAAACCAGGCCTGGGTCATCGCCGCCAATCAGAGCGGCACGCACGCCAACGGCAGATCATGCTACGGCCACAGTTGCGTCGTTGATTTCTGGGGCGTGATCCGCGCCGCCGCCGCCGGCGGCGACGGCGTCGTGTCGGCGATCATAGACCGCGCCGAGCAGCGCCGGCTGCGGTGCAGTTTTCCGTGCCTCGAACACCGGGCGTTCGAGGTGCGGCGAGGGTAGCCGCGCCTCCCCTTCCCGGTGCTACTCCCGCGGCAATCCCTTGCCGCTGTTCAGCACGTCGTCGGGGTCGAGCGCGCGCGTAACGCGCCGCATAACCGCGCGCGTCGGCGCCTCGAGTTCGAGCGCCACGAAGTCGCGTTTGCTCAAGCCGACGCCGTGCTCGCCCGAGATCGAGCCTTCCAGTTCCAGGACGGCCGCGAAAATTTCGGCAAGCGCGCTCCGTGCCGCCCGTTCCTCGGATGGTTCGTACAGTACATTGACGTGCAGGTTGCCGTTGCCGGCGTGACCGAAGGCGGCGACGGCGACGTCATGGCGCTCGCCGACGTTGCCGAGCCGCCGCAGCAGATCGGCGACGCGCGACACCGGCACGACGACGTCCTCGTTGATCTTGCACGGCTTGAAGTTTCTGAGCACCGGCGACAGCTCCCGGCGCGCGCGCCACAGGCGCTCGCCGTCGTCGGGCGCGGCCTCGTCGAGCGCGAGCAGCCCCGGATTGCGCGCCGCCTCGCGCAGCGCCGCCGCGGCCTCGGCGACGGCCGCCTTGCCGCCGTCGGCCTCGATGATCAACATCGCGCGCGCGTCGTCGCGCACGTCGGCGCCGCCGTGCTCGCGCAGCAGGCGCAGGCACACGTCGTCCATCAGTTCGAGCGCGCACGGCGTCTCCGGTTGCGACGTGATCGAGCACACCGCGGCGCCGGCCGCCTCGGCGCCCGCATAGACGGCGCGCAGCGTGCGTTTGTGCGGCGCGCGCGGCGTCAACTTCAACAGCGCCTCGGTGATCAGCGCGAGCGTGCCCTCGGAACCGATCAGCAGCCGCGTCAGATCGAGGCCGACGACGCTCTTCGTGGTGCGGGCGCCGGTTACCAGGGTCTCGCCGGCGCCGGTCACCGCCTTCAGTTGCAGCACGTTGTCGCGCGCGGTGCCGTACTTGAGCGCGCGCGGGCCGGCGGCGTTGCACGCGAGGTTGCCGCCGATCGAGCAATACGCGGCGCTGCCCGGGTCCGGCGGCCAGAACAGGCCGGCGCCGGCGCAGCGATCCTGCACCTCCTGGTTGGTGGCTCCCGGTTGCACGCGCAGCGAACGGTCGGCGGCACTGAGGGCGAGTATGCGGTTCATGCGCTCGAACGAGACGACGACGCCGCCGTGCACCGGCACGCACGCGCCGGTCGTGTTGGTGCCGCGCCCGCGCGGCGTCAGCGCGACGCGGTGCTCGCGGCAGGCGCGCACCAGCGCCAGCGTCTCGTCGTGGTTCGCCGGAAACACCACGGCCTCGGGCCGCGCGTGGCGGCGGCTGTTGTCGTAACCGTAGGTCCAGCACGCGGCCTCCTCGGTCACCACGCGCCCGGGACAGGCGGCTTGCAGCAGGCCCAGGAAGCGCGCGTTCAGCGCCAAGGTGTCACTCCGGTCTCGGGCCGTTCGCCAACAGGCGGTCGCTCAGGTCGCACAGGCAGTGCAGCGCCAGCACGTGCACCTCCTGGATTCTGGCGGTAGAGTCCGAAGGCACGCGGATTTCGACGTCGCCCGGGTGCAGCGCCCGGGCCATGGCGCCGCCGTCGCCGCCGCCGAGCGCCAGGACGCGCAGGTCCCCGGCGTGGGCGCTTGCGATTGCCTCGTTGACGTTTTTCGAGCCGCCGCTGGTGCTGATCGCAAGCAGCAGGTCGCCGGCGCGCCCGAGCGCCTCGACCTGGCGTGCGAAAACCCTCGAATAGTCGTAATCGTTCGCCACCGACGTCAGGATGGAAGAGTCGGTCGTCAGCGCCAGCGCGGCCCGCGCCGGGCGCTCGCTCTCGAAACGGTTGACCAGCTCGGCGGCGAAATGCTGCGCGTCCGCGGCCGAGCCGCCGTTGCCGCAACTTAAGATCTTGCCGCCGCCGGACAGGGTGCGCGCGATCAGCCGGGCGCCGGCGACTATCGCCTCGGTGAGCGCGTCCGCGGCTTTGCGGTGGGTCTCGATGCTGGCGGCGAACAGCGCGCGCACGCGCTCGCGGGCGTCGTTTTTGTCGTCTGCGTTCATCGGCGGCGGTCGCGGTCGTCTCGGCAATTATACCGGGAGTGCAGGCCGCTCCCTGGTCGGCGCGCGGCCCGTTTCAGTCGCAGCGGAAGGCGTCGCGCATCCAGTCTAGGCGTCCGTCCTGTAGTGCGACGACGTCGAAACGACAGGCGTCGTTCCGGCGGTTTTGTTGCAGATAGGATTGCGCCGCGGCGATCAGCCTTGCGCGCTTGCGGCGGTCCACGGTCTCGGCGGCGGCGCCGTGACTGGTGCTTCTGCGGTAGCGCACCTCGACGAATACCAGGGTGTCGCCGTCGCGCATCACCAAGTCTATCTCGCCGCGTCGCGCCCGGTAGTTGCGCTCGAGCAGCCTGAGGCCGCTCTGCCGCAGGCGCGCCAGCGCGGCGTCTTCCGCGGCGCGCCCGACGGCGTGCCCGTCCGTCACCAGCTTTCTCCCAGGGGCACCGGCTTGCCTCTGGCAAACCTCGCCCACGACAGCCGCCGAAACAGGCGGCGGTTGGCGCCGACCGAGAGGACGCCGGTGGCGCCGGGCATGCGCACGTTGCTCACCGCCATGCGGCGGATCGCGCCCATCAGGCCATAGGCGTCGGCGCCGAGTGCGAACAGCCTCGGATATTCGTCCGGGCGCGCGTTCTCGGGGGCATCGTCTATCATCAACGGCACGTCGCAGTAGATCAGGCCGTCGAGTTCGCGCAGGATCTTCTCGCGGCCCGGTTGATAGACGTGCGACGTCGCATAGACCGGCAGTTCCTCGGCGTAGTAATACTTGAGCAGCGGGTAGATCAGCGCCGCTTTTTCCGGGGGCGCGAACAACACCGCGGCGTTGACGTCGCCGCGTATGCGCGGCGTGAAGCGCAACTCCTCGCCGACTATCCGTTCGAGCGCGCGATGGCGTTTTTTGCTGTCGTCGAGTCGCAGCAGCGACTGCACGATCGTCGCGTAGTCCTCGAAGTGAACGTCGTAGCGGCGGATTTCTTGCACCTGGCCGCCGAGTTCGGTGTAGCGTTCCTCGAAGCGCCGGTAGAGCCGCCGTCCCCACGCGTCGTCGGGCGTCAGCGCGATGGCGTGGTCGAGACCCCTGGCGTGCATTTTCTCCGCGACCTGCACCGCCTCGTCCTCGGGCAGCAGTCCGAACTGGAACAACTCTCCGCGCGCTCGGAAACCGCCGTCGTTGTGGTAGTTCAGCGTGATCGTCGGCGCTTCGGCCGCGCCTGCCTCGAGCAGCTCTTCGACCTCGTGCTTGAGCAGCGGCCCGATGACGGCTTCGGCGCCACGCGCCACCGCCCGCCGGTACAGTTCGGTGACGCTTCGCTCCTGGTCGGTGTTGTGAAAGCGCACCTCGAGATCGGTGAAAGCCGCGGCGTGCGCCCGCAGGAACCCGCCGCGGATGGCCTTGCCGTGGCGTCCGTAGCGTCCGGTCAGCGGTAGCAGCAGCGCGACCTTGCGCGGGCGGAAGTCGAGATAGTCCCAGCGCGCGTGCAGCTGCCGGGTGACCGCCTCCGGTACCGACAGGAAATTGTTTTTCGCGCGCCAGCCGGCGTACGCCTGCTCCAGCCGGGTGCGGTCTATTTCCCGCGGCGTTGCCAGCGCCGCCAGTTCGAGCCACGCGCGCAGCCGGAGGTCGCCGCCGCCGTCGTCGTTCAGCGTCGCGAGCCTTGCGGCCATGTCGGCGGGGTCGGCGGCGGTGAGCGCCTTCCACAATGCCATCGTGTTCTCGCGCGCGGCGTCCGCGTCCAACAACTCGCGGCGCCGCAGGCGCGCGGTGACGCTGTCGAAATAGCGCCCGCGGTCGAACAGCGCCGCCGCCAGCAGTTCGAGTGCGGCGGCGCGCACCGGCGCCGCACCGCGCGTGACGATCGCGTCGGGCAGCAGTTCCAGGATCCTGGCGGGCTGCTCGGCCTCGCGGTAGAACACTGCCTCGAGCACGCGCTTGTCGAGCAGGCCGGGCGCGTCCAGAGCGCTTTCGTCGATCAACGCGAGGCTTTGGCGCGCGTGCAGCAGGTATTGCCCGTCGAGCAGCGCGCGTGCGCTTTCGACCTGCATTTTTTCACGGTGTGGCGGCGGCAGGTCCTGCGCGGTGTTCCACAGAATTTCCGCGGCTTGCGCGTAGCGCCCTTGCTCGGTGAGCTGCGTCGCCTCGCGGTACGCTTTTTGCGTCCACATGTCCTGCACGAAGTCGAGTTGCAGCACTCCGCCGCAGCCGGCGGTGTTCGCGCACAGCAGCGCGGCAAGGCAGCGCGCGCCCAGGCGTGCACCGAGGCGGCGGTTGCCTTGCCGGGCGGGGCGTGTTACTTCTGGCATTGAAAGATCTGGCTGGCACGATTCATTCTACTACAGATGGCGAAACACACCGATGGTCGCGGCACTTTGTACGTCGCGGCGACGCCGATAGGCAACCTTGGCGACTTCACGTTCAGGGCGGTCGAGATCTTGCGTGGCGTGGATTGGATCCTGTGCGAGGACACGCGCACCAGCGCGGTGTTGCTCGCGCGCTACCGCATAGGCGCGCACACCGAAAGCCTGCACCGCCACAACGAGGCGCGCAAATGTGCGGCGCTGATCGCGCGCCTTGCGCGCGGCGAGGACGCCGCGTTGCTGAGCGACGCCGGCACGCCGTTGGTGCGCGACGCCGGGCGCCGCCTAGTGGCCGCGGCCCACGCGCGCGGCGTGCGCGTCGCGCCGTTGCCCGGTGCCAGCGCCGCGGCGGCGGCGCTGTCGTGCGCCGGTTTCGACGCCGATCGTTTCGTGTTCGAGGGCTTTCTGCCGGCGACGCCGCGGGCGCGCGTCGCGCGCCTGCGCGAGTTCGCGCGCGAACGCCGCACGATGGTCTTTTTCGAGGCGCCGCACCGGATCGCGGCGTTGCTCGAGGACCTGGGCGGCGTGTTCGGCGAGGAGCGCGAGGTGTGCCTGGCGAAGGAGATGACCAAGGTGCACGAGGCCGTGGTGCGCGGCACGCCCGCCGGCGTGCGCCGGTGGCTCGCGGCCGACGCGGCCCGGGGCAAGGGCGAGTTCGTGTTGTTGGTCGCGGGCGCGAACGCCGCGCCCGCGGAGGAAATTACGGTGTCCGCGCAAGACTTGTTGCAGCGCCTGGCGCGGCATCTGCCGCCCGGCGTCGCCGCCGGCGTCGTCTCCGAATTGAGCGGCTTGGCGCGCAACCGCCTGTATAAGCAAGTCCTGCGGATGCTCGAGCGCGACGGATGAATCCGTGTGCCGAGAAGAGGACTTGAACCTCCACGGGGTTGCCCCCACTGGCACCTGAAGCCAGCGCGTCTACCAATTCCGCCACCTCGGCATGTGTTAGAATGGCGCGATTATACAGGAGTCGGCGCGTATTTCTCCCTCGCCGCGGCGCCGTTCCCGGAGCACACCGTTGGCCAAGACCGTTATCCCGGAAAGGCAATCCATCTACGAGACGATAGACGCGAGCGCGAAGCCGCTGCGCCTGCCCAGACTGCTCGTCCATTTCGATCTGGACGGCGACGACGAAAAAACCGCTTTTTCAAGGCGCCTCGCGGCGATGGAGCGCGACGGCGAGATCCGCTGCGACGCCGGCGGCGCGTACGCGACGCGGCGCAAGCCCGTGTTCGTCGTCGGCCGCGTCGAGCGCGACGACGGTGGCTTGGCGCTGCGCCGCGACGACGGCGGCGCGCGCGTGGCGCTTCCGGCTAAACTGGCGCGCCGCTTGTTCGCCGACGACCGCGTTCGTCTGCGCGTGATCGCGGACGCCGGCCCGCGCGAGGCGAAGCCGGTGGCGGTCGAGGTGCTCGAACGCCGCCACGAACTGGTCGGCCTGTTTTCGCGGCGCGGTCGCTGCGTCGTGCCGTTGCGCGAGCGCGGCCTGGGCAGCGTTCCGGTGAACGATGACGGGCTTGCGCCCGCCGACGGCGCCGCGGTCGTCGTGCGCCTGCAACCGCCGTCGCCGACGTCGGCGCGGCTTACGGGCACGTTGGTGCGGGTACTCGAGCGGCAAGACCACGGCGCTCTCGAGATCGAACTGGCGATCCGGGCTTTCGACCTGCCGGATGAATGGCCGCGCGAGGCGCTGCGGGAAAGCGAGGCCATCAAACGCAAGCCGCCGCCGCTCGCCGGCGCCGGGCGCCGGGATTTGCGCGCGTTGCCGTTCGTTACGATAGACGGCAGCGACTCGAAGGACTTCGACGACGCCATTTGCTGCGAGGAGGACGCCGGTGCGGCGACGTTGTGGGTCGCTATCGCCGACGTCGCGAGCTACGTTCGCCCGGGTGGCGCGCTCGACCGCGAAGCCGAGGCGCGCGGCAATTCGGTGTATTTCCCGGGGCGCGTCGTGCCGATGCTGCCGCCGCTGCTGTCGGACGACCTGTGTTCGCTGCGCCCGCGCGAGGAGCGCGCCGCGCTGGTCTGCCGGATGCGCGTCTCGGCGGCCGGCGAATTGCTCGAGCACGACTTTTGCACGGCCGTGATTCGTTCGCGCGCGCGCCTGCGCTACAGCGAGGTCGGCGCGTTTTTCTCGCGCGCCGCGCCGCTGCCGGCGTCGTGTACGGCGCCGGTGCGGAAGATGCTGCGCCGTGCCCACGAAATCTACCAGGCGCTGCGCGCCGCGCGCGCGCGCCGCGCGGCGCTCGACTTTGAGACCTGCGAGGCGCGCGTGCGTCTCGATGCGCGTGGGCGTCTGCGGGACGTGGTGCCGCTCGTGCGGGGCGACGCGCATCGCCTGATCGAGGAGTTCATGATCTGCGCCAACGTCGCCGCCGCGGCTTTTCTGAAGCGCCACGACCGGCGTTTTCTCTACCGCGTCCACCAGGGGCTGAAGGACGGCGCCGGCGACGATCTCGCCTGCTTTTTGCGCGACTTCGGTCTCGACCTGGGCGCCGGCGAAGTCGCGGACGTGGCGCGCGTGCTGGCGCACGCGGGCGGGCACGAGCGCCGGCGCGTGATCACCGGCGTCGTCCTGCGTTCGCTGGCGCGCGCGGTGTACGCGCCGCTCAACACCGGGCATTTCGGCCTGGCGCTCGAGTCCTACGCGCATTTCACGTCGCCGATCCGCCGTTATCCCGATGTGCTCGTGCACCGCGCGCTGCACGACGTGCTCGGTTCGCCGGCGGGGGCCTCCTACGACGAGCGCACGCTCAAGCGCCAGGGCGAGCATTGCACGTTCACCGAGAAGCGCGCCGACGACGCAAGCCGCGACGTCGAAAGCTACTTCAAGTGCGTGTTTTTGGAAAAGCGCGTCGGCGAGACGTTCGCCGGCGTCGTCACCGGCGTCACGTCGTTCGGTCTGTTCATCGAGTTGGAGAACCTTTACGTCGAGGGCTTGTTGCACGTGCGTCTGCTAGACGACGACTACTACCACCACGACGCGGCGCGCCACCGGCTGGTGGGCGAGCGCGGCGGCGAATACCGCCTGGGCGACGCGCTGGAGGTCACGCTGATGCGCGTCGCCCCGCGCGAGCGCGAAATTGACCTGGCACCGCCGGGCGAGGCCGCGCGCCGGAAGTTTTTCCATCGCCTGAACCGACGCCGCGGCGTGCGCCCGGGGTGAGACGCGCGCCGTTACAGGCCCATTGGCGGGTCTATTACAGGCGCAGCCAGTCTTCTGGACAATGCTTGCCGAGGCACCTTCTTTCATCCACCTCGGGCGTGTGCCACATCTTGGGGGCGATGACGATCTTATCGGGCGCGTCGGCAAGCCACGCCGGCCACCAGCTGAAGGTCGAGTTGGCGATGACAAAGTGCGAGCACGCCTGCATCAGGCGCATGTCTTCATGGCTCTGCGACGGTCCGTTGTTGTCTATGTAATGCGTTTCTCCCGGCGGCGACAGGTGGCGCTTGGCCCACTGCATGTCATCGGAAAATACGAAGAACACGGGGTCGGTCAGCACCTCACGGAGGTGCCGAAAGGCGGCGCGATAGTAATTGGGACTACATAGGTAGTGGTACGAGCTGGACTGATAATCCCCGCGCCGTACGTGCACGGCCACGGCTTCGGACGACGCGCGAATGCGCCTCAGCACGTCACGGTTGGCGGCATTCGGTTTCGTCTTGACGGTGAAGTCGCGCGCGAGCGCGTCGGCGATAGGCTCGTAGTAAGCGTGCTTTTGCCAACACCCGCGTAAGAAAACGTGACTCTTTGTGCCGAGGAAGGATTCAGAAGTGGGTGATGCCAATTCGTTCAAGATCACCTGTCTCGTCATTCGGCGCTTCGCGTCGCGTGTTATCAGGGAGCAGAATCCCAGGCAGCGCCCTAGCACCATGGTGAATGGCCGCGTTTCGTAGCGGATTGCTTTCGGGCACAGCCTCATGAGCGGCGTCGGCGGATAGTCGGAGACCACTTTTCCCTTTATATCGAAAGGGTGCAGGCGATAGTCCGCTGCCCGCCGCGAGTATAGTTGCAGCGAGGTCCGATGCTTCTCCGCCAGTACTTTGCCGGCCGCGTACTGAAACATCTGGTTGCCGAGTCCGCCCATCAGCGTCGTGGTAATCATAGTTGCGTCACCGCGTCCTTCGTCCGCTACTATAGCAGACGGCGATTTGACTCCTGCGGCTCTTTTTCCTATAATAAAAAGCTTCCCGCGGAAAGCCACAAATAATGCGTCACTACGAAATTCTGTTCCTGGTGCACCCGGACCAGACCGCCCAGGTCGGGGCGATGGTCGCGCGCTACCGCGAGATTGTAAAGGGCAGCGGCGGCGCCGTGCACCGGTTCGAGGACTGGGGCCTGCGCCAGCTTGCGTACCCGATCAACAAGATCAACAAGGCGCATTACGTTCTGATGAACGTCGAGACCACGTCCGAGGCGGTCGGCGAGATTTCCCGTTCGTTTCAGTTCAACGACGCCGTGATTCGTGACCTCGTAATCCGGCGCGAACACGCGGTGACGGCGCCTTCTCCGATTGCGCGCGCCGCCGAGCGCGCGCGCGAAGAGGACGAAGCGCGCGTGAAAGCGGCGGCGAAGGCGCCCGCCGCGGCCGCCGGTGCGAAGGCCGCCGCCGGTGCGCAAGCGGACGCGACCCCCGCCGCCGATGCGAAGGCTGCCGCCGGCGCGCAAACACCCGCGGACAATGCTGCCGATGCGAAGGCCGCCGCCGGTACGCAAGCGCCCGCGAACCCCGTCACCGGTGCGCAAGCACCCGAGGACACTGCCGCCGACGCGAAGGCCGCCGCCGGCGCGCAAGCGCCCGCGGACACTGCCGCCGATTCCCCCGGCGCGGCCTCTGATGGCGACACCGGCGACGACTCCGCGAAGGCGTGACGAAGCGGGAGAATAGGAGCAGATGGCGAATTATCCCAAAGGCCGCAGGTATTGCCGTTTCACGCGCGCCGGGGTCACCGAGATAGACTACAAGGACGTCGCGCTACTCAAGGATTTCATCAGCGACACCGGCAAAATCATCCCGAGCCGCGTAACCGGCACCAAGGCCATCTACCAGCGTCAACTGGCCACCGCCGTCAAGCGCGCGCGCTACTTGGCGTTGTTGCCCTACACGGATCGCCACTGACCATGAGTCGCGGACGGGACGGGTTTTCCAGTCCCTTCCCCCTATTACAAATGTGCAGGCTATGCGCAAACCATGGGTGCGGCGCGGGAGCGCGAGGGGCCGGCGCCCGCCGCGTTCTCGGGGACTGCCAAGTGTTGCCGAACTTTATTGTGGCGGCGGTTTTCGGTTTTTTGTCTGCATCCGGTTTATCATAAAGAAACCAATCTACGCAAAATAATGAGGTGCTGACAATGCCAAATCAACAACCCGAATCAACAACAACTCGAATTCCGGCGATGAACGAGGTGGCCGCGGCGCTGCTCGCCGATACTTGCCGTCGCGACGAAAACTTCCGTGCGGAGTTGCAAAAGGACGTCAGAAAGACGTTCGCCGACAGAGGCGTTTTGCTGGCGGACGGGATGAACGTGCGCCTGGTGCAGAATACCGCGGACACCGTGCACGTCGCGTTGCCTTGTTACGATAGCTTCGACAGATCCTTTTCCGATTTGACCGACGAACAGTTGCGGGCCATTTCCGGCGGCGAGATTATCGTCACGATACTGTTCGCGATCGGCGGCGCCCTTACCGCGGTCGGGGCCGGGGCCAGCGCGCTCGCAACGGGGGCCGCGGTCGTCGGCGCCCATGCCACCGGACGGCTGTAACCTCGGTAAGTAGCGGCGACCCGAACCCTCGCTCAGGGCGTTTCCATATACGGGCGCTCCCGAACGGGGGCGCCCGACGTCTTCAACCTGCTCCTGGTCATGAGAAAGATCGCCGCCTTCGTCATGACGGGCTATCCGCAGGCGTTGGCCGCGGTGCTCGGTTTTGCGCTGTTGTCGGTGCTGTTGCCGGTCGTCGGTATTCTCGCCGGCGGCTGCGTCGCGTTGCTTGCGCTGGCGCTCGACTGGCGTCGCGCCGCCGGGGTGGTCGCGGGCGCGTGCGCGGTGCTGGCGGTATTGTTCTACCTGCTGCATGGTTTTCGCGGCGGCCTGCCGCCGATTGTCGGTGTGTCGCTGTTGCAGTGGCTGCCGCTGCTGCCGCTGGCCGCGCTGCTGCGGCGTTGCCGCTCGCCGTCGCGGCCGCTGGTCGCGGCCTCGGCGGTGACGGCGGCGGCGGTGGTCGTGATGGCGCAGCTACCCGGTGTCGAGGATTGGTGGCGCGAGGCGCTGCTCGGCTACGCGCGCCTGCTTGGCGTCGGCGACCCCGTGACGGCCGCGTTGCTTGCGATGGCGCCCCTGATGAACGGCATCGCGCTGTCGTCGCTGCTGCTGATCTGGTCGTTGATGTTATTATTGGGGCGCTGGTGGCAGTCGCTGCTGGACGCGCCGGGGTGCTTCAGGGACGAGTTCACGTCGCTTGGCGTCGGCAGGGGAGTTGCGGTTCTGGGAATTGCGACGGCGGTTGTCTCGGTGCCGGCCGAGGCGCCGGTGTTGCGGCAGCTGGCGCTGGTCATGATGCCGTTGTTCCTGCTGCAGGGTGTGGCCGTGGTGCACGGCTGGCTTGCCGGCCTTGCGCGCGGGCGGCTGTGGCACCGCGTCTTCTACGTGCTGCTGGCGCTGTCCGTCTTCGAGCCGCTGCTGCTGCTTGCGGTGGTGGTGCTGGGATGGAGTGACAGCCTGTTCGGTTTGCGCCGTCTTTCGGCGCGCGCCGGCGGCGAACGAGAAAACGACTGAAGAGGACGACGTGGAAATCATATTGCTCGACAAAGTCGAGAAACTGGGCGACGTGGGCGACGTCGTCAGGACGCGCCCGGGCTACGCCCGCAACTACCTGATCCCGTCGGGCAAGGCCGAGCCTGCGACCGAGGAAAACGTCGCCAAAGTCGAGCGCCGCAAGGCCGAGCTCGAGCAGCAGATGCGCGAGGAGCGCGCCAAGGCCGAGGAGCGCGCGGCCAAGGTGAACGACGCCGCGGTCGTGGTCACCGTAGAGGTCGGCGCGGAGGGCAAGATGTTCGGTTCGGTCGGCACCGCCGAGATCGCCGCCGCGGTGTCGAGGACCTGCGGCGTGGACGTCGCCAAGTCGGAAGTGCGCCTGCCGGACGGCGTGTTCCGCGAGCTGGGCGAGTACCCGGTGGAACTGCACCTGCACGCCGACGTCAACGCGGTCGTCCGCCTGACGATAGCCGGCGCGGGCGGCGAGAGCGGCCGGGAGTAGGCCGCGTCGCGTCGGCCGAGGGCACCATAGGATAGACGGCGGTGGCGGCGTTGTCGGAACCCGCGCGCAACGGCGGCGAGGTCGCGGCCATGCGCGTGCCGCCTCATTCCGTCGAGGCCGAGCAGGCCGTCATCGGCGGGCTGTTGCTGGACGACGAGGCCTGGGACAAGGTCTCCGACGTTCTGTCGGAGGAGGATTTCTACTCGCGGCAGAACCGCGAGCTGTTTCGCGTCGTAAGCGATCTCGCCGAGGCCGGGCAGCCGTGCGACGTGGTCACCGTCGCCGACCGTCTGAGGGGCGACAAGCAGGCCGGCGGCGACAAGACGCTGTCGTATTTGTCGGAACTCGCCGGCGAGGTGCCAGGCTCGGCCAACATCGCCGCCTACGCGCGCATCGTGCACGAGAACGCGATGCGTCGCCGCCTGATCAAGGAGGCGACCGAGATCATCGAGGACGCGCACGCGAGCACCGGCGAGGGCAGCAGCGAACTGCTCGACCGCGCCGAACAGCGCGTCTTCGGCCTGGCCGACCGCGTCGCGCGCAAGTCGGCGGAATTTCAGCCACTGCATCATCTTGGCAAGCTGGTCTATGAGCAGGTGGACGAGCGCCGCAAATCGCCCGGCGCGATCACCGGCGTGGCCACCGGCTTCACCGAATTCGACGAGAAGACCAGCGGCCTGCAAGCCGGCGATCTGGTGATCGTCGCCGGGCGCCCGTCCATGGGCAAGACCAGTTTCGCGCTGAACGTCGCCGAACACGCCGCGGTCCGCCAGCGGTGCGGCACGGTCGCGATCTTCAGCATGGAGATGCCGGCGCACCAGATCGCGACGCGCCTGTATTCGTCGCTCGGCCGGATAGACCAGATGCACCTGCGCACCGGCAGGCTCGCGGATGAGGAATGGGCGCGGCTGACCGAGTGGTACACGCGCTTCTCCGACGTCGGCATTTACGTGGACGACAGCCCGAGCCTGACGCCGACCGAGGTGCGCGCGCGCGTGCGCCGCCTGCACCGCGAACACCGCGACCTGGCGCTGGTCGTCGTGGATTATTTGCAGCTGATGCGCTCGCGCAACTCGGTCGAAAACCGCGCCGTCGAGATTTCCGAGATCTCGCGCGCGCTGAAGGCGCTGGCGAGGGAAGTGAACCTGCCGGTCGTCGCGCTGTCGCAGTTGAATCGCAACATCGAGAGCCGCCCCGAGAAAAAACCGCAGATGTCCGACCTGCGCGAGTCCGGCGCGCTCGAACAGGACGCCGACCTGATCGCCGTGCTCTACCGGGGCGACGAGCGCGGCGAGGACGAAAACAGCGGCGTCATCAACGTCGAGGTCGTCAAGCAGCGCAACGGCCCGACGTTTAAGAGCAAGCTGACCTTCATCGGCAAATACACCCATTTCAAGAATTACTTCCCTGAGGAGCACGTCGGCAGGGCGTCCCATGGTGCCTTTGATGACGTCGTCGTCTCGGACTTCGAGCAGATGTGACGCGCCCGGCGCGGCGCGCCCGATCGTCAGGAGCGTGCACCGCGAGGCGTTGGCCGCCAACTGTGATTACCTGCGCCGCGTCTGCGGTTCCTCGCGCCTGATGGCGGTGGTCAAGGCCGACGCCTACGGCCACGGCCTCTTTGAGACGGCGCGGGCGCTTGTCGGCGCGGACGGCTTCGCGGTTGCGTGCGTCCATGAGGGTCTGGCGCTGCGGCGCGCCGGCGTGCCGCAAAAAATCCTGGTGATGCAGGGCTGCCGTGACGCGCGCGAGTTCGCGCTCGCGCGCGAGGCCGGTCTGGCCCTGGTGGTACACCGCGAGCGCCAACTCGAATGGCTCGAGGCGCTCGGCGCGGTCGAGACGTGGATCAAGTTTGACACCGGCATGCACCGCCTGGGTTTTGCGCCCGGCGCCCACGCGCGGATCGTGCCGCGCGTGCTTGCCGTCGGCGGCCTGCCGCACCCGCCGGTGCTGATGTCCCACCTGGCCTGCGCCGACGGTGGGGACGACGACTACAACCGCCGCCAGATTCGGGAGTTCGACGCTATCTGCCGTTGCTACCGCGAGCACGGTTTGCAGGCGTCGCTGGCCAATTCGGCGGCGGCGCTGAGGCTGCCCGAGACGCGCAAGAACTGGGTGCGCGCGGGCCTTGCGATCTACGGCGTGGCACCTCCCCGTTGCGACGAACACGCTGCGCATCTGAAACCGGCGATGTGCATGCGCGCGCCGGTCGTCGCCGTCAGGCGTCTTGAGGCGGGCGATCGCGTGGGCTACGGCGGCGATTACACGTGCCGCGCGCCGACGCGCGCCGCCGTCGTCGCCGCCGGCTACGGCGACGGCTATCCGCGCCACGCCGCCTCGGGCGCGCCGGTGTGGCTCGCCGGCGCCCGCCGCCCGCTGTTGGGGCGCGTGTCCATGGACATGATCACGGTGGACGTGACCGGCACCGACGTCGACGTCGGCGCCGTCGCCGAACTGTGGGGCGCGCGTCTGCCGGTGGCCGAGGTCGCCGCGCACTGCGCGACTATCCCGTACGAGTTGCTGTGCGCCGCCGGCGCGCGCGCGGCGGCTTAGGACCGCGGCGACGGTGCGCCGGCCCCTCTCAAGGTATAATCGGCCGTTTTCACCCACCCGAAGGAGCAGGCATGTTCGACCGCAGCATGAAAATCGCGGATTTCGATCCCGAACTGGGCATCGCGCTCGAAGCCGAGCGCAGGCGCCAGGAGGAACACGTCGAGTTGATCGCGTCCGAGAACTACACCAGCCCGCGCGTGCTCGAGGCGCAGGGATCGGTGCTGACCAACAAGTACGCCGAAGGTTACCCCGGCAAGCGCTACTACGGCGGCTGCGACAACGTCGACGTCGCCGAGCAGCTGGCAATCGAACGGCTGAAGGAACTCTACGGCGCCGACTACGCCAACGTCCAGCCGCACTCGGGTTCGCAGGCCAACGCCGCGGTCTATCTGGCGCTGTGCCAGCCGGGCGACGTGATTATGGGCATGAGTCTCGCCGACGGCGGCCATCTGACGCACGGTTCCCAGGTCAATTTCTCGGGCCAGATCTTCAACGCCGAGCAGTACGGCGTGAACGAGGACGGCCTGCTCGTCTATGACGAGATCGAGCGCCAGGCGCTCGCGTGCAAACCGAAGATGATCATCGCCGGCTTCTCGGCGTACTCGCGCATCGTGGACTGGGAGCGCATGGCCGCGATCGCCGCCAAAGTCGGCGCCTGGCTGGTGGTGGACATGGCGCACGTGTCGGGCTTGGTCGCCGCCGGCGAATACCCCAACCCGGTGGCGCACGCCGACGTCGTGACTTCGACCACGCACAAGACCTTGCGCGGCCCGCGCAGCGGCTTCATCGTCTGCAAGCGCAACGAAGAGATCGAGAAAAAAATCAATTCGATGGTGTTCCCCGGAATGCAGGGCGGCCCGCTGATGCACGTCATCGCGGCCAAGGCGGTCGCGTTCAAGGAGGCGATGCAGGCCGACTTCCGGGACTACATCCGCCTGGTCAAGAGCAACGCCGCGGTCATGGCGAACACGATGATCGAGCGCGGCTACGAGATCGTGTCGGGCGGCACCGACAACCACCTGATGTTGGTCAGTCTGATCTCGAGAGATGTGACTGGCAAGGCCGCGGACGCCGCCCTCGGGCGCGCCAACGTCACGGTCAACAAGAACAGCGTGCCGAACGATCCGAAGTCGCCTTTTGTGACCAGCGGGCTGCGCCTGGGAACGCCGGCGATCACGACGCGCGGCTTCGGCAACGAGGAAACCGCGCACCTTACGAACCTCGTGTGCGACGTGCTGGACGATCTTGAAAACGAGGCCACAATCGCCGCCGTCAAGGCCCAGGTTCTCGAGTTGTGCCGCAAGTTTCCGGTGTACGGCGACTGAGGAGCCCGCGCGCGTCCCGCGTACAGTGAACTGCCCGTTCTGCGGCGCCCCGAAGGCCGAGGTCACCGACACGCGCCCGGTTTCCGACGGCACCGCTATCCGACGCCGGCGCGAGTGCCGCGATTGCCGCAAACGCTTCACGACGTACGAAACGCTGCACCCGACCGCTCCCAAGGTCGTCAAGCGCGACGGGCGCCGCGAACCGTTCGACGCCGACAAACTGCGGCGCAGCCTGGAACTGGCGACGACCAAAAGACCGGTCGCCGAGGGCACGTTGGACGAACTCGTCAAGGCCGTCGAACTCAGCTTGATGTCGGTCAGAAAGCGCGAGGTCGGGTCGCGGCGTATCGGTCAGATGGTGATGCGCAAGCTGGAAAAACTAGACACCGTAGCCTACGTGCGTTTTGCGTCGGTCTACAGGAATTTTCAGGACGCCGGCGCGTTCCGCGAACTGGTGGACGGCATCGGCAGGCCCGCCGCCGGCAAAGCCGACGACGGGCAGCTGCCGCTCGCACTCGACGGCGAGGGCGACGGCAAGGGTGACGGCGGGAGCCACGGCGGGGACCGCGACGGGGGCAATAGCGGGGAGGGCGTCGCGGCGGGGCGATGAACGACGCCTATTTCATGTGCAAGGCGCTGGCGTTGGCGCGGCGCGGGCTGTACACCGCACACCCCAATCCGAGCGTCGGCTGCGTCATCGTGCGGCCCGACGATCACGGCGGACGTATCGTCGGGCGGGGGTTTCACGCCCGCGCCGGCGGCGCGCACGCCGAGATTGCCGCGTTGCACGACGCCGGCGCAGCGGCGCGCGGCGCCACCGCGTACCTGACGCTCGAACCGTGTTCGCACCAGGGGAGGACGCCGCCGTGCAGCGACGCGCTGATCGAGGCCGGCGTCGCACGCGTGGTCGCGGCGATGCGCGATCCGAACCCGCGAGTCAACGGTGCCGGCGTCGCGGCGCTGGCCGCGGCCGGTGTCGCCGTCGAGTGCGGTCTGCTGGGCGATGAGGCCGGGCGCCTGAACCGCGGTTTCGTATCGCGCATGACGCGCGGGCGTCCGTGGGTGCGCGTCAAGTCGGCGATCAGCCTCGATGGGCGCACCGCGCTGGCGTCGGGGGAAAGCGCCTGGATCAGCGGCGAGGCGGCGCGACGCGACGTGCAGTTCTGGCGCGCGCGGAGCGGCGCGTTGGTGGCCGGCAGCGGCACCGTGAACCACGACGATCCGCGTCTGAACGTACGCTTGACCGCTTCCGACCTCGGTCTCGGCATGGGAACCGGCGAAGTGCGCCAGCCGTTGCGCGTAGTCATAGACGGCGACCTGAAGACGAAGCCGACGGCGAACGTCTATGCGTGCGCGGGCAAAGCCGTGGTCGCCGCGTGTCGCGCCGACGGTGGGCGCGTGCGCGCGTTTCGGGAGCGCGGCGTCGAGGTGCTCGCGTTCGATACGGATAAACGTCGCGTGCCGCTGGCGGCGTTGCTCGAAACGCTGGCCGCGCGCTTCGCGATCAACGAAGTGCAGGTCGAGAGCGGCGCGGTGCTGGCCGGTGCGCTGATCGAGGCCAGGCTCTGCGACGAACTGCTGTTGTACGTCGCGCCGCACCTGTTGGGGCACGCCGGCAGGGGACTTGCGCGCTTCGACGGTATCATTGAAAGTATCGGGCGGCGGGAGGAGTTCCGCTACCGCGACGTGCGCATGATGGGAAACGATCTCAGAATACTGGCGGAACCGTGTCCACGATAGTCGTCGTGCGCAAGGGTGGCCGCGCCTGCATCGCCGCCGACACGCTGACCAGCTTCGGCGACGTCAAGCAGAGCAGCGCCTATGAGTTGTCGCACGACAAGATTTTCGAGTACGCCGGCAGCCACGTCGGCCTCGTCGGCAGCGCCGCCCACGACGCGGTCGTCAGAAGCCTGCTGGCCGACGCCGGCGGCGACTACGACTTCAGTTCGCGCATGGCGATTTTCGAGTCGTTTCGCCGCATCCACCCGCTGTTGAAGGAGCGCTATTACCTGAACCCGAAGGAGGACGACGACACGCCGTACGAATCGAGCCGCATAGACGCGCTGATCGTCAACCGCCACGGTGTATTTTCGGTGTTCTCGCTGCGCGAGGTCTTCGAGTACTCGAAGTTCTGGGCCATCGGCGCCGGCAGCGAGTTCGCGTTGGGCGCGATGTTCGGCGTCTATGAGCGCTGCGACGAGGCCGAGGAGATCGCGCGCGTCGGCGTGGCCGCGGCCGCCGAGTTCGACAACGCGAGCGGGTTGCCGATGACCTTGTATTCGGTCGCTCTCGCCGCCGAGGCCGCCGCCGCGTCGCGCAGGAAGGCGTCCGTGCGCAAAAGGCGCGTCGGGTAGGCGATGTTCAGCGGCATCGTGCGCGCGACGGGGCGGGTTGTGGCGGTCGGCGACGGCGGCCGCGACCGCCGCCTGCACGTCGAGCCGGACGCCGGCCTCGTAGCCGCCCGCGCCGGCGCCAGCATTGCGGTCAACGGCGTCTGTCTGACCGTCGCCGCGCGCAACGGCCGCGGTTTTGCCTCCGACGTGTCGTCCGAGACGCTGTCGTGCACGACGCTCGGTGGTCTCGAGATCGGCGACGCGGTCAATCTCGAGCCCGCGTTGCAGGCGTCGGCCCGACTCGACGGCCATTTCGTCAGCGGCCACGTGGACGGCGTGGGTGAAATCACAAGCGTCGTCGCCGACGGCGGATCGCGGCGCGTTGCAATCCGTTTTCCGCCGGCGCTTGCGCGTTATCTCGCGCGCAAGGGCGCGGTGTGCGTGGACGGCGTAAGCCTGACGATCAACGACGTGGGTTCGTCCAGTTTTTGGACGAACCTGATTCCGTACACGTTGGAGGCGACCACCTTGCGTGACCGCGTCGCCGGCGACCGCGTCAACATCGAGGTGGACGTGCTCGCGCGCTATCTCGAACGCCTGTTGGAGACGCGGTGACGGCGCGGCGCGCAAAGCGCGGCGGCGCGCGTTGGGGCGTGCGCGTCCTGGGGGCGCTGCTGCTGGTGCTGTTCGCGTCGTTGCAGTTTTCGCTGTGGGGCGACGACGGCCTGTCGCGGTGGTTCGGGTTGCGCGAGTCGAACGAGCGCGAGCGCCTCGTCAACGAGACGCTGAAGGAACAGAACCGGGCGCTGGTGCGCGAGGTGCGCGACGTCAAGACCGGCGTCAGTGCGCTCGAGGAAAAGGCGCGCGAGGACCTGGGTATGGTCAAGCGCGGCGAGACTTTCGTGCGCGTCATCGAGCGCGCGCCCGAGGCGCGACAGGAGCAGGAATGAAGTGTTGGGGCGTCGTGCCGGCGGCCGGTGCCGGCGCGCGCATGAACGGCGGCGTGCCCAAGCAATACCTGCCGCTCGCGGGCGTCAGCGTGCTCGACCGCAGTCTCGCGGTGCTGCTCGGGCACCCGGCGATGCAGGCCGTGGTCGTCGCTTTGTCGGCCAGAGACGACCGTTGGTCGGGAAGCGCGTTCGCCCGGGACGCGCGCGTGCGGCAATGCACCGGCGGGTGCAGCCGCGCCGAGTCGGTGGCCAACGCGCTGGCCGCGCTGGACGGCTTGGCCGCGCCCGACGACTGGGTCGCGGTGCACGATGCCGTGCGCCCGTGCCTGCGCGCCGCCGACCTTGAGCGGCTGTTGCGCGAGGCCGCGGCCGCCGGCGCGGGCGGTGCAATATTGGTCGTGCCGATTGCGGACACGCTTAAACAGGTCACGGGCGGCTACGTCGAGCGCACCCTCGACCGCGATTGCATCATGCGCGCGGTGACGCCGCAGCTGTTTCGCTACGCGCCGTTGCGCGCAGCGATGGAGGATGCCGTTGCGTGCGGCGACGCGGTCACCGACGAGGCCGGCGCGATGGAGCGCGCCGGCCACCCGGTCAAGGCGGTCGTCGGCGACGCCGGCAACGTAAAAATCACTTATCCGGACGATTTGCGTTACGCGGAAGTCAGTCTGGGCGCGGGAGAGGACCGATGAACGACACGTTGCGGATCGGGCACGGCTACGACGTGCACGCCTTTGGCGAGGGCCGGCACATCGTCATCGGCGGCGTGCGCATTCCGTTTGCCTTCGGGCTGAAGGCGCATTCTGACGGCGACGTGCTGATCCATTCGGTGTGCGACGCGCTGCTGGGCGCCGCCGCGCTCGGCGACGTCGGCGTGCATTTCCCGGACGAAGACGAGACCTACCGCGCGATCAACAGCCGCTGGCTGCTGCGCAAAGTGCACGCGATGCTCGAAGACGCCGGATTTGCAATCGTCAACCTCGACTCGACGTTGATCGCGCAGGAACCGAGGTTGCAGCCGCATATCCCCGGAATGCGCAAGAACCTGGCCGAGGATCTGGCGCTTGCGCAAAATTGCGTCAGCATCAAGGCGACGACCACCGAGAAACTCGGCTTCGCCGGTCGCGGCGAGGGCATCGCCGCGCACAGCATCGCGCTGATTCGCGCGCCCGATTTTCCTTCCGGACGGGCGGGGACGTGATGCGGATGAACGGCAGCGTCTGCCTGGTTGTCATTTACAACCACCGCTATATCGCCAACGTGGAAAAGCTGGAGAACCTGTATCGCGGCAGGTTTTCCCATATCTATCACCTGATGCCTTTCTATCAGGGGGGGCGTGAGAACGTGATTCCCGTTTATGAAAGCTCTGGTTACTTTCAAGGACACATAGCTCAAGGATACAGTCAATACTTTGCGGAGAAACATCGGCATTACCTGTTCATCGCGGATGATCTGGTGTTGAATCCGATGATCAACGAAGGGAATTATGCGGAGTATTTCGGATTAGGCGGTGGCAGAGTCAAGTCTTTTATTCCCGAATGTGGGTTTCTGCATGAAGCAGCCTCTTGGGGTAACACGCATAGGGCTTTTGGATGGGGCGAGGGGCTTCAGATGAAAGGTCTCTTTCCCACTCGTGATAAGATCCTGAAAAGATTTGAGAATCTGGGGTTGGCAATAAAACCGATACCGGCCTATTTCGCGATAGCGCCACGTTTGCGGATTGAGTTGCTCGGTCGGGAAAATATAACCGATATTAGGAAAACATTGGGACACGTTGAACGTGGGTGGCGCGGATCAGCGTTCAGGGGGAAGGTCAAAGTTATTGCGCGATTAATAAGGAAGTTTCGAGCCTGGTATTTAATACCACGGGATGTTGTCCCGCGTGTGCCTTTAGTTTTTGGTTATTCGGATATTTGCATCGTATCCTCGAAGCACATAAGGCAATTCGCTCACTACTGCGGGATTTTCGCCTCGGGCAATTTATTTGTGGAAATAGCGTTGCCGACCTCGTTGATGATGTGTGCCGAACCTGGAGAGATTATTACGCAAGGAGACATTTCATCGTGGGGAAAGGCAATGTGGGAAAGCGAAGAGCAGAGACGGCTTGCTGAACAATACGGGATGCAGCTCGGGAAGTTGTTGGCCAACTGGCCTGAAGGCACGTTGTACATCCATCCGGTAAAACTATCGCAATGGTCGCAATGAAAACAGGGGGTTGCCCAAATTCGATGAACCACGCCCCGACGAAGGATTTCGCGCGCCGCTGCGCCGGTCTGCTGTCCGTGCGCGGGCCGTTCGCGCGTCTGATCGAAGGCTACGGCGAGCGCCGCCAGCAGCTGGAGATGACGGCGCGGGTCGCCGCCGCCGTCGCGGGCCGCGACGACCTCGTGGTCGAGGCCGGCACCGGAATCGGCAAGACCTTCGCCTATCTGGTGCCGGCGGTGTCGTCCGGACGCCGCACGATCATCTTTCCTTCCGGGCGGGCGGGGACGTGATGCAGATGAGCGGCAGCGTCTGCCTGGTTGTCATTTACAACCACCGCCACAGCGCCAACGTGGAAAAGCTGGAGAACCTGTATCGCGGCAGGTTTTCGCATGTCTATCACCTGATGCCTTTCCATGAAGGGGGGGGGGGGGGGGGGGGGGGTGAGAACGTGATCCCCGTTTATGAAGATTCTTATTCCTTTCAAGGACACATAGCTCAAGGATACAATCAATACTTTGCGGAGAAACATCGGCATTACCTGTTCATCGCAGATGATCTGGTGTTGAATCCGATGATCAACGAAGGGAATTATATGGAGCATTTCGGATTGGGTGGTGACAGAGCCAAGTCTTTTCTTCCTGGATTTAGGCTTCTGCATCAAGCAGACCTTTGGACTCACACGCGGGGGGTTCTCACATGGAGCAATAACTTTCAGGTAGAAGATCTACTTCCCACTTATGATGAGACCCTGAAAAGATTTGAGAATCTGGGATTGACAATAAAACCGATACCAACCTATTACCTTAACAGGCCTCTCATGTATTGGTTGACTCAATCGTTCGGGTGGAGAGATATAACCGATATTAGGAGAACTCTCCGTCTATTAGGAGCGAGGTTTCTAGTCGCGTACCTCAAACGACTCAACCGCACATATGTCCCGCGTTTGCCTTTTATTCGTGGTTATTCGGATATCTGCATTGTATCCTCGAAGCACATAAGACAATTCGCTCACTACTGCGGGATTTTCGCCTCGGGCAATTTATTTGTGGAAATAGCGTTGCCGACCTCGTTGATGATGTGCGCCGAACCTGGAGAGATTATTACGCAAGGAGACATTTCATCGTGGGGAAAGGCAATGTGGGAAAGCGAAGAGCAGGGGCGGTTTGCTGAACAATACGGGATGCAGCTCGGGAAGTTGTTGGCCAACTGGCCTGAAGGCACGTTGTACATCCATCCGGTAAAACTATCGCAATGGTCGCAATGAAAACAGGGGGTTGCCCAAATTCGATGAACCACGCCCCGACGAAGGATTTCGCGCGCCGCTGCGCCGGTCTGCTGTCCGTGCGCGGGCCGTTCGCGCGTCTGATCGAAGGCTACGGCGAGCGCCGCCAGCAACTGGAGATGACGGCGCGGGTCGCCGCCGCCGTCGCGGGCCGCGACGACCTCGTGGTCGAGGCCGGCACCGGAATCGGCAAGACCTTCGCCTATCTGGTGCCGGCGGTGTTGTCCGGGCGCCGCACGATCATCTCGACCGCGACGCGCCACTTGCAGGATCAGATCTATTACAAGGATTTGCCGGTCGTGCGTAAGGCGCTTGGCGCCACGATAAAGACCGCGCTGTTGAAGGGGCGCGCCAATTACCTGTGTCTCGAGCGCCTCGAGTACCTGACGCAAACGCCGACGTTGGAGGCGGACGCCGGCAGCGTCGAGCTCATCCGGCGCTGGTCGCGCGAGACCGACGACGGCGACGTTCATACGCTGAAGGAGGTCGCCGAAGACGATCCGACGTGGCCGCTGGTGCTGTCGACGCCGGACAGTTGCCTCGGCGCGAACTGCCCGCACTACCGTCCGTGCTTCGTCGCCAAGGCGCGGCAGAGGGCCGCGCGCGCCGATCTCGTCGTCGTCAACCACCACCTGCTGATGGCCGACATGGCGTTGAAGGAGGAGGGGTTCATGGAACTGCTGCCGGGTACCGACGTCATCGTCGTGGACGAGGCGCACCAATTCAAGGGCGTCGCCGAGCGCAATTTTACCGAACGCCTGACGAGCCGCCGGTGGCACGATCTGCTGCGCGATTGCGAGATCGCGGCGAAGGCGGAAAAACGGGACGACACGCGCGACGACGCGCGCCGGCAAAAGTGCCTCGGGCAATGCCGCGACGCGCTCGGGGCGTTCACGCATCTGTTCGCAAGGCTGCCGGAGCGCGGCCCCGTCGCCGTGCTGAAGGCAGTGAAGAAGTTCGACGAGAGGCGCCGGGCGCTCGCCGACGCGCACCAGGCGTTGGTGTCGCATTTGAAGCCGTTGCGCGCGTTGTCGGAGCATTGGGCGAGCCTGTGGCAGCGCGTCGCCGCGCTCGACGATGATTTCGAGCGCGCGCTCGGCGACGTCGGCGACGACGGTCTCGTCGCGTGGTTTTCGCACGTGCGGCGCTCGTTTCAACTGTATCTTTCCCCGTGCGACGTGTCCGCGTTGTTGTCCGAAAAGACCCGCCTGTACGACGCGAACTGGATCTATACGTCGGCGACCATCGCCGTCGGCGACGATTTCACGCATTTTCGGTCCGAGTTGGGGCTGGCCGCCGACGGCGCCCAGGCGGCCTTCGACAGCCCGTTCGACTACCGCGAGCAGGCCGCGCTTTATTTGCCGCGGGGCCTGCCCGAACCGAACAACGAGCGCTATACGGACAAACTGTTGGGCGCCGTCGAACCGCTGCTGGCGGCGTCGAACGGGCGCGCTTTCCTGCTGTTCACCAGTCACCACGCGCTGAGGCGCGCCGCCGAATGGCTGGACGAAAACACCGCGTGGCAACTGCTGGTGCAGGGGAGCGCGCCGAAGATGGAACTGATCAGGCGCTTTGGCGACGGGCGCGGCCGGCTGCTGCTCGGCACCAACAGTTTCTGGGAGGGCGTGGACGTCAAGGGCGCGGCATTGAGTTGCGTGGTCATAGACCGCCTGCCGTTCGCATCGCCGGGCGACCCGGTGGTGCAGGCAAAGATCGCGCGTGCGCGCGAGCAGGAACGCAACTACTTCGTCGAGAACACGCTGCCGGAGGCGGTGCTCGCGTTGCGCCAGGGCGTCGGTCGCCTGATCCGCGACGCCGCCGATTCGGGCGTCATCGTCATCGGCGATTGCCGCGTGACCACCAGACCGTACGGACGGATTTTTCTCGACAGCCTGCCGCCGATGAAAGTGTTTCGGGAACTGGCGCCGCTGCGGGGCTACTTCCAGTAGGAACCGCCCGGTAAGAACCGACGTGGGACGATTTCACGTGCTTGCGGTCGACACCGCCACCGAGGCGTGTTCGGCGGCGCTCGGTTGCGACGGCAGGATCTACCGGCGTTTTGCGATTGCGCCGCGCCGCCACAACGTGCTGATCTTCGAGATGTGCGAGGCGTTGTTTCATGAGGCCGGCGTCGGTCTCGGCCAACTCGACGCGCTGGTTTTCGGCAGGGGGCCGGGCGCCTTTACCGGCGTGCGCGTCGCGGCCGCGGTCGCCCAAAGCGTGGCTTACGCGCGTGGTCTTCCGGTGGTGCCGGTATCCGATTTGCAGGCGCTCGCGCAGGTGGCCATCGAGCGCCACGCCGCCGCCGAGGTGTTCGCGGCCATGGACGCGCGCATGGGCGAGGTGTACTACGGGCGCTTCGTCAAAGACGACGACGGCTTGGCCGCCCCGGCCGCGGCAGAGGGGCTGGCGGCACCCGCAAAGTTGCCGCCGGCGCGCGACTTTCGCGGCGTCGGCGCCGGTTCGGCGTGGCACCTGTACCGCGACGAGATGATCGAGGCATTAGGCGCCGCGCCGACCGTCTGCGACGGCGACCTGCGGCCCGCGGCCGCGGCCATGCTCAAACTCGCGCTGGCCGGCAACGGCTGCGAGACCGTGGAAGCCGCGCGCGCGCTGCCGGTCTATCTGCGCAACCCGGTTTGACCCTCTATAATGCGTCCCGGCGCATCGTCGCGGCCTGGCCGGGGTAGCACAATCGGTAGTGCAGCGCATTTGTAATGCGAAGGTTGGGGGTTCGATTCCTCTCCCCGGCACCATCAGGCGCGGGCGCCAGACTTTTGATGAAACCACTGACGGAACAACTGACGAAACAATCGGCGGACAAACAACGGGCGCCGGGCAACCGCACGCTGACGTTGGACGATACCGACGTAGCACTGCTCAAAAAGCGCTTGATCACGCTGAAAGGGCCGGCGTCTTTGGACGTGATCGAAAACAAGACGATACATCAGGATATTTTCGAGGCATTGGAACGTCTGCCGGATGCGTTTGCCGATCTTGTTTTTGTTGATCCCCCGTACAATCTGACCAAGACGTTTGGCGCGGCCTCGTTCCAGGCCATGGAATGGGAGCGATACGAAGAATGGCTGGATTCCTGGATGCAAAAAATCGTTCGCCTGATGCAGCCGCGCGCCTCGATCTATCTGTGCGGCGACTGGCGCTCGGGCGCCGCGATATGCAACGTCGCGCGCCGCTATTTTCAGATTCAAAACCGGATTACTTTTGAGAGGGAGAAAGGGTGCGGCGCGAAATCCAACTGGAAAAATTGCTCCGAGGACATCTGGTTTTGCACCCTGTCGAAAGACTATTATTTTGACGTCGAGGCGGTAAAAATAAGGCGCAAGGTCGTGGCACCGTACAGGGACGCGAACGGCAGGCCGAAGGACTGGCGGGACGAAGGCGGCGGGAAATACCGCGCCACCCATCCCTCCAACGTCTGGACCGACGTCACGGTTCCGTTCTGGTCCATGCCGGAGAATACCGACCACCCGACGCAGAAGCCGGAAAAACTCCTCGCCAAAATTATTCTGGCAAGCTCGAAACCGAACGACGTCGTGTTCGACCCGTTCGCAGGTTCCGGCACGACTTCGGTGGTCGCGGCCAAATTGGGCCGCCGCTACGTCGGCGTAGAGATTGATGAGTATTATTGCTGTCTGGCCGAAAAGCGCCTGGAGAGGGCGCGCTACGACAAAAGCGTGCAGGGTTACGCGGACGGCGTCTTCCGGGAAAGAAACACGCCACGCGAACGGACGAATTATTCTCCCTCTCCCGGAGGGACAGGGTTGCATTGCGACGTGGTAAAAGAAAATGAATAAATCCATTCGGTTTGCGGTTGTGTTGGCGGGCGTCGGGTGTTTGGCCGGGTGTTCGTTTTCGTCCATAGGCGGGGATTTTCGCGGCGAGCCGTCGCAGATGGAGGCGAACGTCGGCGCCGGCGCGAAGAGGCTGTTGGCGGAGGCGTTTGCTTTCGACGACGCGGGCGCGGGCGCCGACGCTGGAACTCTGGTGCTGGCGGACCACCACCTGCACGCGATCGCGCGCGGCACGTCCGCGGCCGGCCGCGATGCCTATCTCCATCCCGACATGAACAGTCTGCTGCGCCCGGTGTCGTGGCTGAAGGCGCGGGTTTTCATGAGCGCTTCCGGCGTGGATGATTTCGAGCGCCTGGACCAGCAGTACGAAGACCGGCTTCTGCGCCTGCTGCTGCATTTTCAGGACGTGCAGCGCAAGTATTTTGCGGGCGCCGTCGAGCATCGTTTCTATCTCTACGCGCTCGACTATTTTCACGACGAGCAAGGCCGCGCGTTGCCGGAATACACCGACCTGTACGTGCCCGACGACTACGTGATCGGGTTGGCGGCGCGGATGAACCGCGCGCTGGAGCAGGCGGCCGCGCCTGCCCTTGACGACAAGAGCAGCAACCGCGTGCGCGTCGTGCCGGTGGCGTCGGTGCACCCGTACCGCAAGGATTTTCAGCCCCGCATCGAGCGTCTCGCCGCGCTCGGCGTGCGCTATCTCAAATGGCTGCCGCCCTCGATGGGCATGGACCTCGAGAAAGTTTCCGCGCACAACTACCGCGCGCTGGCCGAAAACGGCGTCGCGTTGCTGGTGCACACCGGACACGAGTACGTCCTGCGGACGCCGGATGGAAGCTACCAGCGCCTGGGCGATCCGCGCAGCCTGCGCAAGGCGCTCGATTGCGGCGTGACCGCGGTCGCGTTGCACGGCGCCCGTCGCGGCGAAAACCCGGATACCGGGGAGCCGTATTTCAACGATTTCATCGAGCTGATGGGGATGCCGGAATACGAAGGCCTGCTGTTCGGCGAGATCTCGGTCATGGTGATGGGCGGCCTGTTGTCCGGCGACTCGCGCAAACTGATGGTGCGAGTGATCGAAGGGACGCGCCCGGTGGGCGCGCTGCACCGACGGATGCTGAACGGCAGCGATTATCCGGTTCCGGCGATTGCGTTTTTCAACCCGACCAAGGCGCTTGCCGCGCACGCGATGATCACCGACGACGAGCAGCAATGGCTCGACGAGATTTACGGCTACAACCCGCTGCTGTTCGACTTCGTCCTCAAGCGCACGTTGCGCCACCCGCAAACCGGCGAAAAACTGCCGGACGATCTCTTCACCGATCTGGATACGAGGGCAAGGACGGCCAAGGCCGGCGCTCATAACAGTCCCGTGTCTGCGAATGGTGTGCGTTCGTGCGGCCCAAACCGGCCGCAATAGCAGTCGAGCAGTGTAGAATTGGAAGCATGAGCACCGATTGGAATTGGTCCGGCGCCCGTTGGTGGCAGTTTGATTTTCATACCCACACGCCGGCCTCGCCGGATTACGGGAAGGGGCCGCGGCAAGCTGAAACGAGGATGATTGCTCCGCGCGACTGGTTACTGGATTACATGCGGGCGGACATTGATTGTGTGGCTGTGACTGATCATGACAGTGGTGAATGGATAGACAAACTGCAAGATGCTTTGCATGCATTAGAGACGGAAGAACCAGATGGGTACCGTCCGTTGCATTTGTTTCCAGGTGTTGAGATTTCGGTTCATGGGGGAGTTCACGTATTGGCGATTTTTGACAAAGAAACAAAGACAAGTGACATTGCTCGCTTATTAGGTGCCGTTGAGTACTACCCGAACAGACGAGGGGAAAGTGGGACTGAAACGAGGAAGCCTATCAATGAAGTCGTTGATGCCATTAAGGAAGCAAATGGTATTGCTATCCCAGCACATGCGGATGGACCAAAGGGCTTACTTGAGGAATTGCGTAACCGTGGCAGCACTCTTAGAGAAGTACTGCGCAACGAAAATATAATCGCTATCGAATTGAAAGACCCAAACTATTCGAAGCCCGGGTTGTATCAGGGTGAAAAGGTTCGCTGGACTGAAGTATTGGGATCAGATAGCCACCACCGGGAGAGTTCCACAACCGGCGGCTCTTTTCCTGGTAGCCATTACACCTGGATTAAGATGGATGAGCCGACTCTGGAGGGAATACGGCTTGCGTTACTGGATGGAAACCCAACGTCCGTGCAACGGAGCGACGGCACTAATGAAAATCCCAATAAACGTGCGGGATACGTGATTGAATCTCTACGCGTGAATAAATCGAAATACATTGGCAGAAGTAGTTCTTTTGAATGTCAGTGGAATCCATTTCTGAACGCCGTCATCGGCGGTCGCGGTAGCGGCAAATCAACCCTGATCGAATTCATGCGCTTGGTTATGCAGAAAGATGGCGATGTTCCCGAAACTTTGCGCGGTGATATAGAGAGATATAGCCGTATTTACGGGGGGCGTGGAGATGACGGCGTGTTAACCGAAAAAACAGATATTAAATTGGTGTATCGCAAGGGGGAGGAACGCTTCCGCTTATGCTGGTCCTCAGAAGAAGATGTTCCGTACGCTGAGAAACAAGAGCAGGGTGAATGGCAGCCTTATGAAGGAGAGGTGTCTGGTTTGTTTCCCGTCAGCATATTCAGCCAAAAGCAAATATATACTCTTGCCGGTGACCCGCAAGGATTGTTGGGAATTATTGATAATTCGTCTGACATGGATAGTAAGGCGTGGCAAGAAGAGAAAGCCGCGCTTGAGAGAAAATACTGTGAATTGTCCAGAGAAAAACGGCGAATTGACGAGGAGTTGAGTCAGGAAACTCGGTTGCGAGGAGAACTGGATGAGACCCGACGGCATTTAAGACAGATAGAGAAGTCTGATTATTCCGAGCTTTTGAGACTGTACCAGCGTCGCAGAGATCAGGTGGAAGAGACGCAGACTTTGCAGAGAGAATGGGAAGAGATGGCAGCCGGGATCCAGAAGAATATTGGCGAAGTGGGGCCCGTCGAGATCAATGAAGACCTGTTCGATCCGCAGGATGAGACGGAAGCCGCCTGTATGCAGGCGTTACGGGAGATCAATCACTGTTGGTCAAGCGTGAAAGAGAAGCTGGGTCTTGCCAGAGAAGAAGCGCGGAAAGCTTTGTCAAGGTGGGAACAGACGAAAAAGAATGCGCCCTGGATGATGAGAATGGAACAAGATATAGTCCGTTATAAAGAAAAGAAAGAAGAACTGCGAGAGAGGGGTATCGATCCTGCTCGGTATAGTGTACTAGTGGGAAACAGGAGGAAGTTGGAAGAACGTTTAACGGAAATTGCAAGGCTGAAAGGTTCGGATTCCGTGCAAAAGGGCCTGGATAAATGCATGGAAAAAATGTTAACTCATCGTCGTCGTTTGACACGGAAAAGGAGCAGTTTTGTAAAAGACGTTTTGTCTGAGAATCAGCACGTGCAAATGGAGGTGCGGGAGATGGCGGCTCCGGACGCGGAGGTGGAACAAGCGATCAGAGAACTGCTGCAATGTGATGATAAGACGTTTTTACAGGACATCGGAGGCTTGGTAAGGATAATAACCGCGCCGGACGACAACATGGAACAAAAAATAAGCCGGTTGAAAAAAGAGGTACATGCTATTTTGAGAAATGAGGGATACGTGGCCGGTAAGCGTTTCAGGGCACACTTGCAAAGACTGGCACCAGAACAATTGGACAGATTGCAGTGCTGGTTCCCTGAGGATGCGCTCGAAGTCACCTTTGGTCCTGACAAAAGAAACATCGCTGAAGGATCACCAGGGCAGAAAAACGCTGCTTTATTGGCTTTTCTGCTCTCTCATGGCGAAGGCCCCCTGTTGCTTGATCAGCCCGAAGATGATCTTGACAATGAGTTGGTGTACGGGTTGGTCGTGCAACAGTTGCGGCAAATAAAAACACGCAGACAAGTCATCGTGGTCACCCACAACGCCAACATCGTGGTCAACGGCGACGCGGAACTGGTAGTTGCTTTGGAACCAAAGAATGGGGAAACCCATATGGGATGTTGCAGTGGCCTGCAAGACAGGAACGTCAGGAAAAAAGTATGCGATATTATGGAGGGCGGTAAAGAGGCCTTTGAGAAGCGTTATCGGAAAATACATATTGATGAGAAATAAACATGTTCGAGATTATTGGAGATATCAGAAAGAGGCTGAGTTTGGGGGAAGACTCTACTCTTGAGTTCAAGAATGGTACTGTCGCCAGGAGACCAAGCAAGGAAGACTGGCATGGTTTGGCCGATGAAATAGCTGCTTTCGCCAATTCCAACGGGGGCACCATAGTATTCGGGGTGAACAAAAATCGGGAGGTTACAGGGCTCTCAGCGGAGCAGATCGAGTCCATCGAAAGCAGGGTAGTAGAGTTATGCAAGGACACTATAGAACCAAGGATCAACGTCCATACTCGCAAGGATTATCTCCCCGGTTTGGACGGTGAAGAGCGCCCCGTTCTGTTTGTACACGTTCCTCGAAGCCTGTGGGTGCACAGCAGTCCGCACGGGTATTTTGAGAGGCAGGGGAGCAGCAAGCGCAAGATGTCTCCCGATATTCTGGCGCGCCTGATGCAACAGCGTAGCCAGGCGCGGCTCATCCGGTTTGACGAGCAGTCCGTGCCGGAATCGTCCGCGGCCGATTTGGCAGAGGAGTTATGGCGTCCGCTGGTGGCGCGCTCCGCGGGTGCCGCGGAGGATCTCCTGAAAAAGTGCCGTTTACTGGTGGAGGACCAAGGGCGGCTGCATGCCTCCGTCGGCGGGGTGTTGATGTGTGCCGAGCAACCCGAAAAGTTTCTGCCGAACGCCTTTATCGAGGCGGTGCGCTACAGGGGAACGAGGAGAGATTCTCATCGCCAGATTGACGCACACCAGATTACCGGGCCTTTGAACAAACAGATTGACGAGGCGATGGGCTTCCTTGCGAGGAATCAGCTCATCGGCGCCGTGAAAAAGCCTTACCGCGAGGAGACGCCCCAGTATTCCGACCGCGTCGTCTTCGAGGCGATAGTCAACGCGGTGGCGCATCGGGATTACTCCGTTCACGGCTCGAAGATACGCTTTTTCATGTTCGACGACCACCTGGAAATATTCTCCCCGGGCGCGCCGCCAAACACCATTTCCGTCGACAATATCCATCTGCGCCAAGCCACGAGGAACGAGCTGTTGACCAGCCTGTTGAGTCGCTGCCGCGTGGCGATAGACCATGACCGCGTGCTGCGTCGCTACTATCTGGAACGCCGCGGAGAAGGGGTGCCCATCATCATGGAGGAGAGCGAGCGGCTCAGCGGGCGCAGGCCACAATATCGGTTGATAGACGATTCCGAGCTGATATTGACAATTTACGCGCATCACAGTCCTTGATCGGCGCTGCGCGTCACCCGCCTCACGCGCTTTGCGCGCGTACCTTCGCCCACGTGTCGCGCAGCGTTATCGTGCGGTTGAATACCGGGCGTTCGCCGCCGTCGTCGCGGGAGTCGCGGACGAAGTAGCCTAAGCGCTCGAATTGGTAACATTGGCCGGGCGAGGCGCGCAACACCGACGGCTCTACCAGCGCGTCTCGTTTGACGACCAGCGATTCGGGATTCAGCGCGTCGGCCACGTCGTCGCAGGCGAGCGGGTTCTCGGCGTGGAACAGGCGGTCGTAGAGGCGCATCTCGGCGGGTTTCGCGGCGGCGGCGCTGAGCCAGTGCAGCGTGCCCTTGACCTTGCGCCCGTCGGGCGTGCCGCCGCCGCGGCTCGCCGGGTCGTAGCGGCAGCGCAGTTCGACGATCTCGCCGTCGTCGTTTTTGACGACTTCCTCGCAGGTCACGTAATAGGCGTATTTCAGGCGCACCTCGCGCCCCGGCGCCAGGCGGAAAAACTTTCGCGGCGGCTGTTCGAGGAAGTCGCCGCGCTCTATGTAGAGTTCGCGCGAGAACGGCAGTTTGCGCGTGCCTCTCTCCGGGCGGTTCGGGTCGTTGGCGGCCTCGATCTCCTCGACGCGGCCCTCGGGGTAGTTGACGACGACGACCCGGATCGGATCGAGCACTGCCAGCGCGCGCGGCGCGCTTTCGTTCAGCGCGTTGCGCACGCAGGTCTCGAACAACTCCATCGGAATCCAGCTGTCCTTCTTGGTGGTGCCGATGCGCTCGCAGAAGTCGCGGATCGCCGCCGGCGGCACGCCGCGCCGACGCAGGCCCGACAGCGTCGTCATGCGCGGGTCGTCCCAGCCGTCCACGATGCCGGCCTCGACCAGCCGCTTCAGGTTGCGCTTGCTCGTTATCGTATGGCTCAGTTGCAGGCGCGCGAACTCGATCTGTTGCGGGTGGTGGACGCCGAGCGCGTCGAGGAACCAGTCGTAGAGCGGCCGGTGGTCCTCGAACTCGAGCGTGCACAGCGAATGCGTGACGCCTTCTATCGAATCCGACAGGCATTGCGTGAAGTCGTAGGTCGGGTAGATGCACCAGCGTTTGCCGCTGCGGTAATGCGCGGCGTGGCGGATGCGGTAGATCGTCGGGTCGCGCATGTTGAGGTTGGGCGCGGCCATGTCTATCTTTGCGCGCAGCACGTGCGCGCCGTCGCCGAACTCGCCGGCGCGCATACGCGCGAACAGATCGAGGTTTTCGGCGACGCCGCGCTCGCGGTAGGGGCTGTCCGTGCCGGCTTCGGTCAGGGTGCCGCGGCCGCGGCGCATTTCGTCGGCGCTCAGGCTGCAAACGTAGGCCTTGCCGGCGCGCACCAGCGCGATTGCGTACTGATAGAGTTGCTCGAAATAATCGGATGCGTGCAGCAGCCGCGTCCACTCGAAGCCAAGCCAGCGCACGTCCTCGATGATGGAGCGGACGTATTCGGCGCTCTCTTTCTCCGGGTTGGTATCGTCGAAGCGCAGGTTGCACGGGCCGTCGCCGTATTCGCGCGCGATGCCGAAGTTCAGGCAGATCGCCTTGGCGTGGCCGACGTGCAGATGGCCGTTCGGTTCCGGCGGAAAGCGCGTCACCACCTTGCCGCCGTGTTTGCCCCGGGAGACGTCGTGCGCGACGATCCGGCGGATGAAGTCGGTCGGTGTTTCGTCCGTCCCCGTCTCTGCTCGTGCTTGTGCTTGTTCTTCCATCGTCGCGCCCGCTTCACCACATCCGGCGCAGCACGCCGTTGCCGTCGAACCACTGATGTTTGATCGCGGCCGCGGCGTGGATCGCGGCCAAGGCCGCCACGCCGTAGCCAAGCCAGTAATGCGCCTGCTCGGCGAGCGCGCGCAGGCCGTCGCCGATCTCGACGCCGAAAGACGCGGGCGCCGGAATTGCGAGGCCTCCCGGCAGCGGCACCCGCGCGCCGGCGGCCGCCGAGATCAGATAGCCGCTCACCGGCAGCGCGAACATCAGCACGAAGAACGCGCGGTGCGCCGCCGTGGCCGCGGCGCGTTCCCAGGCGGCGAGGCCGGCGGCGGGCGCGGGCTTGGGACGCACGCCGCGCCACACGATGTAAAACGCCGCCAGCGGCAGCACCGCGATCCCGAGCGCGCGATGCCAGAACAGCGCGTCCTGATACCAGCGGTCGTAATAGCCGGCCGCGACCAGCCACGCGCCGAGCGCGACCATGGACAGAATCAGCGCCGCGATCAGCCAGTGCATCGCCCGCGCGACGACGCCATAGCGCGCCGAGTATGCCGGTCGCGCCGGTCGCGCGCGCATCAGCGCCGGATGCCCTCGATGTGCAGTTCCATCTCGACGTTCTTTGCCGTCGGCCCCAGGTCGTAATCAATGCCGAAGTCGGCGAGCGCAAAGACGACCTTGCCCTCGAAGCCGGCGCGGTAGCCGCCCCACGGGTCGGGGCCTTCGCCGATCTTGCGCACCGTGATTGCGAGCGGGCGCACGTGGCCGTGCAGCGTCAGCGCACCGTGCAGCGTGCCGCCGTCGGCGTCGCCGTCGTAGCGCGTGGCGCGAAACGTCGCGCTCGGGTATTTCGCCACGTCGAGGAAGTCCTCGTTGCGCAGGTGCTTGTCGCGCTCGGCGTGGTTGCTGTCCACGCTCGCGGTGTCAATCTCGACCTCGACCTCGCCCATGCCGCCGCCGTCGGCATCGTATGAGAACGCGCCGGAAAAGCGGTTGAACCTGCCCACCAGCCAGCTATAGCCCAGGTGCTTGACGCGAAATTGGATGAAGGCGTGGCTCTCGTCTATCGTGTAGTCGGCGGCGGGCGCGGCGGTGGCGAACAGCGCCAGCACGGCGGCCGCGCACGTCGTCTTCAAGGCGCCCGCGGCTTTGGATGTTTTGTCTTGCATCGCCATTTGTGTTCCTCCCCTCGTTTTGGACATTTTGGACGTTTTGGCCGGGAATTATATACGCAACCATCCGGCCATACCGAAGCCGCTGCGACGAGATGCCCCAAATAGCCGACGAAGAGCAGAGTATTCACAAAAACGGCGACGAGTGGCAGGTGGAAATGCAACTTGCAGATTGCGCGGAAGAAGTCATCCGACGAATGGTAGAAAGGGTTGGCCGGGGCGCAGTGTGACTCCGCGACCGCCGGTGTTTGCCGCTTGCGCGCGGCGAACACCAATATACAATGAACGCCATGAACGACTCCGAAAAAACACGAGACTATCTGGATCGCGCCGAGAGATACCTGGGCCAGGCCGCCGCAATTCAGGCCAAGGCCACCCGAGACAGCGTCAGAGATCGCGCCGACTTCAGGGCGAGATTGAACGAGATGATGACGGCCTTCGAAAGGGAGAGGGCTGAGCGCCATAAAGCCGACGCCGAGCGCGAGCAGAGGCACGAGCGTGAATGGGAGAAGCGCGAGCAGGAGCGCGAGAAGCTCGAGCAGAAGCGTGAGCAGGAACGCAAGCAGGAGCAGGAGAGGCTCGAGCAGGAGCGCGAGCGTGAGTGGGAGAAGCGCGAGCAGGAGCGCGAGAAGCTCGAGCAGAAGCGTGAGCAGGAACGCAAGCAGGAGCAGGAGAGGCTCGAGCAGGAGCGCGAGCGTGAGTGGGAGAAGCGCGAGCAGGAACGCAAGCGGGAATGGGAGAAGCTCGAGCGGGAACGCGAGAAGCTCGAGCAGAAGCTCGAGCAGGAACGCAAGCAGGAATGGGAGAAGCTCGAGCGGGAACGCGATCAGGAACGCGAGCAGAAACGGCAGAAGCTCGAGCAGGAACGGAAGAGGCTCGAACAGGAACGCGAGAAACTCGAGCACAAGCGCGATCAGAAATGGGAGAAGCTCAAAGAGCTGGTCGGCGGCATGGGCGAGACACATGGCCGCTTAGCGGAAGACTTCTTCTACGAGGCGCTGAGAAAAAACCGCTGGATCGGCGGTATGCATTTTGGAGAAATTCGCCCCAACGTCATAGTTGACCGCCGCGGCAGGAGAGCGGAATACGATCTGGTCATGCACAACGGGAAGTACGTCGCCGTCGTCGAGATCAAGCTGCGATTGCGCAAGACCGACGTGGAGAAGGTGCACAAGACGTTGCTGCCGAACGCCATGCGCAGGTTGCCGGAGTTGCGCGGCAGAATCCTGGTGCCGGTGGTGGCGGGCATGACCGTGGATGATGACGCCGTCGCGTTGGCCCACGAATACGGTTACGTGGTATTGTCGCCGGACGGACAGAAAGTGCGCACGGACATGGAATACCTGCGCTACATTCCGTGCCGCGAATAGGAGTTATCAGCCGCAAGCCTGGGTGGGTGCCTTTCGTCCGCCGACAAATCTCCGTGTATTCGCCGCGCCGCGGCGCGCCGACGTAAAGCCGATATAAAATAGCGGCGTTGTGCAAGCCGCCGTCTCCCCTTTTGCTTCCGCCCGTCTGCTTACGCGGCTGCCGCTGCGCGCGCGACGGCGCATCGCCGCGTTTTGCGCGCTCGACGTCGTCGACTCGACCAACGATTATCTGCTGTCGAGGGCGCCGCCGCCGTACAGGAAATTCACGTTGTGCCTGGCGCGCCGGCAGACGGCGGGGCGCGGGCGCCGCGGGCGCTCCTGGATTTCGCCCGCGGGCGGCGTGTATCTGTCGGCGGCGTGGCGCGCGTCGCCGGACGAGACGCGCGCCGGCTGGCTCGGTTTGATGATCGCCGTCGCGTTGGCGCGACGCCTGTGCGAGGCGAGTGCTACGCGGGTCGGCGTCAAGTGGCCGAACGATCTGTATTGCGGCGCCGGAAAACTCGCCGGTGTTCTGATCGAGCGGCGCGGGTCGTTGTGCGTGGCCGGCGTCGGCGTCAACGTCGCGTTGCCGCGGGACGCGGGCGCCGCAATCGAGCGCTCGGGGACGACGTTGGGGACGACGTCGGGGGCGACGTTGGCCGACGCCGGTCTGCCTTCGCCGGACGGCGACCGCGTCGCGGCGCTTGTCATCGAGGCCGTCTTCGAGGCGGCCGACTGCACGTCGTCGGCCACAAAGGGCTCGCTGGCAAGGCGTTTCGCGCCGCTCGATCTGTTGCGCGACAAGCCGGTCGAGGTTGTGCCGACGGCGGGCGTCGCGCGCGCTTCTTTCCGCGGCGTCGCGCGCGGCGTGGACGAACAAGCCTGCCTGCGCGTCGAAACGCCAAAGGGCGTCAGGATTTGCCGCTGCGAGGAAGTGCGCGTGCGCCCGCCCGCCTGAGCGGAACGCGAGCGGAACGCGAGAGTAGCGTGAGATTACTGATAGACGTCGGCAACAGCCGCTGCAAGTACGCGCGCGTGGACGAAGGCGCGGTCGCGTTTTGCGCCGCGTTGCCGACCGCCGATCTCGGCGACGGACTGCGGCGCTCGTTGAGACAACGTCTGCGCCAAGCACCGCAATCGGTGCATATTGCAAGCGTCGCCGGCGCCGAATGCGACGCCCGCGTCGCGCAAGCCGTGCGCACGGCTTTTGGCGACGACGCGCCCGATCCGATCTTTCTCTCGCCGGCGTTGCCGGCGTGCGGCGTTGCGACGCGCTACCGCGCGGACCAGCTCGGCGCCGACCGCTGCCTTGCGCTGATCGCGGCGCGGCGGCGCCTGAAGCGCTCGTGTATCGTCGCGGATTGCGGCACCGCGCTGACGTTGGATTACCTCGACGGCGACGGACTGCACCACGGCGGCGTGATACTGCCCGGCGCCGGCTTGCTGCGAGACGCCCTGTGTCGTCGGACGCATGGTTTGCGGCGGGCCGCTTTTGCCGCGGCCTCCGAAGCCGCCGTCTCCAAAGACGACCTCTTCGCCACCGCCACCGACGAAGCCGTCGCCGCCGGTTGCCGGCGCGTTGTCGCCGCCGGAGTCGAATCCATCATCCGCGACATGCGCGCGCAACGCGACGCCGACGCCCCGCTCGTGCTGACCGGCGGCGGGGCGCGAACGCTTGCGGTTTTCGAGAATTGCGTGGCGGCGCCGAATCTGGTGTTGGAGGGGATTGCGATTGTCGCCGAAGCGTCGGGGTGGGGGCGCCGTGATGGCTGACGCCGGCGTGTTCATGCTGGGTCTCGACGGCCTCGCCCCGACGCCCGAGGAAAGAGAATTGTTGGCGCACCCGCTGGTCGGCGGCGTCGTGCTGTTTGCGCGCAACTACCGCGAACCGGAACAGTTGCGCGCGTTGTGCGACGACGTTCACGCACTGAAACCGGGCCTGCAAATCGCGGTGGATCAGGAAAGCGCCGACGTCCAGCGGCTGCGCGCGCATTTCACCGCGCTGCCGCAAGCCGCGGCCGTCGGACGGCGTTACGACCGCGACCGCGACGAGGCGCTGGCGGTCGCGCGCGCGTTCGGGCGCGTCGTCGCGCGCGAGTTGCAGGGCGTCGGCGTTGATTTCAGTTTCGCGCCGGTGTTGGACGTCCACACCGGTGCCGGCGGCGTCATCGGCGAGCGCGCGTTCCATCGTGATCCGCATGCCATAGCCGCGCTCGGCGGCGCGTTCATCACCGGGCTGCACGACGCCGGCATGATCGCGGTCGCCAAGCATTTTCCCGGACACGGTTCGGCGGCAGGCGACACCCATCATCGCCGCGTCCTCGACGGGCGCAGGCTCGACGCGATAGCGGCCCTCGATCTCAAACCCTTCGAGATGCTGGCGTCGCGGCGCCTGCTCGACGCGGTGATGTTGTCGCACGTGGTCTATGCCGAGGCCGACGACCGGCCCGCAAGCCTGTCGCGTTATTGGCTGCGCGACGTGCTGCGCGGGCGAATGGGGTTCGGCGGCGTCGCGTTCACCGACGACCTCGGCATGAGCGGCAGCCTGTCCCCCGACGCCGCCGCGCTGAAACGGGCCTTGGATGCCGGTTGCGACGTGGCCTTAGTCTGCAATAATCGCGCGATGGCGCGGCGACTGATGGCCGGTTTCGACGACGCCGAAGCCGAACGCTACGGCGCGGCGGCGGCGCGGCGCTGGGATTCGGTACGTCGCGCGCGCGCCGCCGCCGTCGGCCAGGCGTTCGATTATGCGCAGGCGGTCGCGTTGTTGGAGAGGTTCGCGGCGTCGCCGCGTTGACGAACAACGTCGGCGGGCGACGTTGACGCCCGACGTTGATTCGGGGCGTTAATCCAAGCGTTCATTCAAAGAAGGAGACACCATGCAGGAGTGGCTGCAACAATCGAATTATTTTGGGTTCGGCCCGGACTCGCCGCTGTGGCTGGTATTGGCGCTGTTCGCGATCGTATTTGCGGTGATGGTCGCCAGTTGGCTGCTGAACCGCGGCATCCGCAAACTGATCGAGCGCGCCGGGCGCACGCAGACGAAGTGGGACGACGTGCTGCTGACCAGCCTGAAGACGCCGCTGACGGTGTTCGTGTGGACGCTCGGCATCAGCTACGCCGCCGAGTTCACGTGGCACGCTGGCGACGCCTGGTTCACCGGGCTGATCGCCACCGTCAGAAAACTGCTGGTCATCGGCACGCTGGCGTGGTTCGTGCTGCGCTTTTTGCGCGGGGTGGAGCAGCGCCTGCTCGCCGACGACGCCGGAGACAAAATGCTCGACCGCGCCGGCACGCGCGCGCTGAACAAACTGCTGCGCGCGTCGGTCGTCGTAACCGCGGCCCTGATGGCGTTGCAGACGATGGGCTACAGCATCGCCGGGCTGCTGACGTTCGGCGGCATCGGCGGCATCGTCGTCGGCTTCGCGGCCAAGGATCTGCTGGCCAACTTCTTCGGCGGCCTGATGATCTACTTGGACCGCCCGTTCACCGAAGGCGACTGGATCCGCTCGCCCGACCGCGACATAGAGGGCACCGTGGAGAACATCGGCTGGCGGCTTACGCGCATCCGCACCTTCGATCAGCGTCCGCTCTACGTGCCCAATTCGGTGTTCGCCAACGTCGCCGTCGAGAACCCGTCGCGCATGAGCCACCGCCGCATCAACGAGGCGGTCGGCGTGCGCTACGACGACGTCGCCAAAGTGGCGGCCATCGCCGAGGGCGTCAAACAAATGCTGCGCGGGCACCCCGAGATTGATACGGACAAGGTCGTCATCGTCAATCTCGACGAGTTTTCCGCCTCGTCGGTGGACATCCTGATCTACGTCTATACGAAGACCACCGATTGGGCGAAGTTCCACGAGGTCAAGCAGGACGTTTTGTTGAAGGTGCACGACGTGATCGAACGGCAAGGCGCCGAGATCGCGTTTCCGACGACGACGGTGCATCTGGGCGACGGCACCCCGCCGGCGTCTCGCTGAGCGGCGGGCGCGGGCGGCGGGCGGCGGGCAGGGAGTGATCCCCGGATCAGATCGCTTGTTCTCCCTCTTCCAGGAACAGTTTCATCAAGGCATCGTTGATGAACAAAAGGTCGCGCCCGCTTTTCTCGCTGGTCAGCAGTTCGGCGTCGGCCCACTTCTGTAGATATTTTCGCGCCGTCTGCCTGGAGATGCCGAGGTGCTCCGCTACGGTTTTGATCCGGATGTATGGTCTGGTGAACACCAACTCCAGCATTTCTTTCGCGTGCGCGCCGCCCACCCGCGCCTTGGCCTGCTCCAGGCGTTCGCGGAAAAGAGCGTCTATTTCCTCTATCTGATCCGAAGTCTGCCGCGCCGTCTCCTCCACCGCCTTCAGCATATACAGGATCCACGGCTGCCACTCTCCGGTGCGCGTGACCTGGCCGAGGTTGTGGTAATAGCCACGGCGGTTTTCGATGAAGTAGCGGCTCAGATACAGAATCGGCAGATGCAGCAGTTTGTTCTGCATCAGATACAGGATGTTCAGGATGCGCCCGGTGCGCCCGTTGCCGTCGTGGAACGGATGGATCGCCTCGAACTGGTAGTGGATGACGCCCATTTTGATCAGCGGATCGGCGTGCGCATAGTCGTGTATGAACTTCTCCAGATTGGCCAGCAATTTTCTCAGGTGGTCTTCTCCCTCCGGCGGCGTGGAGATTGTTTCTCCGGTATTTGCGTTTTTCAGTTTTGTGCCCGGCACGGCGCGTACGCGCATTTCCCTGCTGAGCAGAATCGAGCAGACTCCCTCCAGCAGGCGGGTCGTGAGCAAGTCGTTTTTTTTGAGTAGCCGTTCTCCGACGTCCATTGCCTGGCGGTAACGAAGCACTTCTTTTGTGCTGGGGTCCGCGTTTGCGTCGTCCAACGCGCTTGCGCGGAAAAGCTTGTCCGTGGTCGTAATGATGTTTTCAATCGCCGAACTGCTGCGGGCTTCCTGCAGGGGCAGCATGATCAATAATATTCTGGGGTCGGGAAGTTGGCGTGAGACTCCCTTCAGCTCCGCCAACGCGCGGGCGGCCCGGGTGCACGCCTTCAGGATGGCGGGCGTCTCGAGGTCTCGTGCGGGAGGCAACGGGGGCAACTCGTTATAGGGGCGGTCGGGGTCGAGGGTGTTTGATCTCATAGGTTTCTCGGCTTTTTCGAGGAGATATGTATAAAAAAACTCAGAAATTATACATGTTTTCAGAAAGCGTACACATTTTTAACACGTCCGAGAAACATATACAAAAAGTCCAAAAAATTATACACGTTCCTCCAAAGCATACAATTTCTTAACATATCCAAGAAATACGTACAAAAAGTCCAAAAAATTATACATGTTTTCAGAAAGCATATACTTTTTTAACATGTCCGAGAAATATATACAAAAAATCCCGGAAAATATACATACTGAACATGAGGTTAGGATGTAAATGGCCGGTTGTTCGATGAACACCCGGGCAAACACGAGGTAATACTATGGCAAGCATAATTGACCCCTGGAAACGACCAGTCTCTGGAAAAGGGCTTCATTCAGCGCTTTGTCGCCTCGATCATCTCCCGCACAATTTCCGCAAGCCTTTCCGACGCGCGCCTTTCGCCGAGTTTCCGGCGGACTTCGCCGTAGCCTTGCAGCATGTCGCGCCGCCTGCTCTCGTTCGTCAGCAGGTTATAGGTCTCGCCGCAAATAGCCTGCGGCGTCGCCGCCTCTTGCAGCAGTTCGGGGATGACCGCCTTGCCGCCAATGATGTTGACAAGGCTTGCGTGCGGCACCTTGACCAGGCGCTTGGCCAGGAAGTATGTCGGCGGCGACAGTTTATAGACGCCGACCGCGGGCGTCCCGCACAGCGCGAGTTGCAGGATCGCGGTGCCGGTCGCGCTGATCGCGGCGTCGGCGCGCCGCATTTCCGCGTAGGTGCCGCCGTCCGCCAAGCGGCAGTCGAAACGGTCTTGATTCAGCAGCGGTGCGATCATCTCTTCGCCGATGCTGGGGGCGCGCAGCACGCGGAAGGCGACCAGGCCGCCGAGGCGCCGCGTCAATCTCTCCGCCGCGCCGCAAAACGCCGGCAGCAGCCGCTCGACCTCGCCGCGCCGGCTGCCGGGCAGCAGCAGCACGGTCTTGCTTTTGCGCGAGCGCGCGGGCGCCGGTGGCGCGTCGTTCGCGCTCTCCCAGCGCGCGACGTCCTCGACCAGCGGATGGCCGACGTAATCCGCCGCAATCCCGTGTTGTTCAAAGAACGCCCGCTCGAACGGCAGGATCACCGCAAGCCGGCTGACGCGCCGGCGGATTTTTTTGACGCGCCCGCGCCGCCACGCCCACGCCTGCGGCGCGATATAGAACAAAACCGGAACGCCGAGGCGGGAGGCGACGCGCGCAAGCCGCAGATTGAACTCCGGATAATCCACCAGCACCAGCAGTGCCGGGCGCTCGCGCCGCAAGGCCCGAACCAGCGTCCGAAACGCGCGCCGCAACGCCGGGTAATAACGGATGACCTCGACGATGCCGACCACCGCCAACGCCGTCGAGTCCACCAGCAGCCGCGCCCCCGCGTCCCTCATCGCGCCCCCGCCCATGCCGAAGCATTCGCAATCGCCACTCTCGCGCAAGCGCCGTATCAGGCGCGCCGCGTGCTCATCCCCCGAAGCCTCGCCGGCGACAAGCATGATACGGTCATTGATCAACGCAAGCCCTTAGTGCAAGCCCCGTACGCCTCGTCATTTAAGATCCATATACGTAAGCGGAATCAGCCTGTGTCCAATCCTGTCAACGGCCACCCCGGATTGTTCCAAAACAATATAGCCGAGCAGCGGTTCGTACTCGCCTCCATTCGGTTTCCTATCCAGGAAAAGCACTTCATTATGAATAGCCCTGAATCCTTCCACCTGTATCTTGACCGGGCCGCACACAACACCTCGCACAACTTCCTGAGTGGCAGTTTGCAAGTCAACCGTTTCCTCCGTGTCGAACGATCCAAAATCCTCTTTCCAGGCCAGAGGAAGGGTCAGATAACTTGCTCCGGTATCCACAAGAATATCCATTCTTTTTGATTTTCCTTCCGAAGCAAGGTTTTGGATATTGACGGTGGTTACTATTCTTCCCATGTCTTATTCCGTAATGGTCTGCCGGGCCGCGACCCGGCGGCAGCCCGCTGCCAGAATTGCGATTTTACACGATTGAAACCCTCTCCCTCTGGGAGAGGGTGGCCGTAGGCCGGGTGAGGGTGCCAAGTTATGCAACGGCCCTGAACAGCCCTCGCCCCAACCCTCTCCTGAACCGCCCCGTGTTTTTCGGAGACTGAACCGCCCCATCCATATGTTTGCAAAATGCCTTCGTCAATCTCATAATGCTTTCATGCCAGTGCAAATTACAGTGCGCGGCGTTCCCGAGCAGGTGCGCGACGAAATCGCGGCGCGAGCGGCATTCAAACGCCAATCCATGCAGGAATTTCTTCTTTGCGAGTTGGAGCGGATTGCCTCCCGCCCTGCTATCGAGACGCTGTTGTATGAAATACGCGAGCGCAAGGCCGCGGCCGGAAGCCGCGTCCGCCCGTCCGATATTTTGCGCGCACGCGACGCCAACCGGAAGTGACAGTCGTCGCCGATGCGTCCTTTCTGGTCGCGGCGTTGGTTGACTGCGGGCGTGAGGGGGAGTGGGCGGAATCGGTACTTGCCGAAAGTTCTTTGGCCGCCCCCGAACTGGTGCTGGTCGAGACTGGCAACGTTCTGCGTCGGCTGGAGCGCGCCGGTGACGTATCATCGCTTGAGGCGACCAGCGCGTACCGAAACCTTCTGCAACTGGACATCGAACTATTTCCCTTTGCGCCGTTTGCCGGACGCATCTGGGAGTTGCGGGCCAATCTGACCAGTTACGACGCCTGGTACGTGGCGCTGGCCGAGGCGCTCAGTCGTCCGCTGGCGACGCTCGACAAAAAGATCAACCGTGCCGCCGGCGTCAAATGCAAAGTTATCGCGCCACTCTGAGGCGGCGGACAAGAGGGGGTTTGCAGAGCTGAAAATCAAACCCTCTCCCTCTGGGAGAGGGTGGCCGTAGGCCGGGTGAGGGTGCCAAGTTATGCAACGGCTCTGATTAAATCAGGAAACACTGTTGTCAGCTCAGCGTCTTCAATGCTTCCCTGATTTCCTGGCCCTTGGCCGCGATAATGTCCAGCAGTTCATCCGGCGTGCGGGTGTCCATTTCGGGTTGCTTGTTCGGATTGACCGCTTTCAAGTCGTAGGCGGCGTTCTCTATATCCGTCGCTTGTTTTTGCAGTGTGCTGATCTCCTTTTTCAGCGCGCTCAGGGCGGCCTGTGTTTCTTCGATGGCGGCCTGGTCTTTGTTTTCGCGTTGGCGGCGTAGTCTGGTCAGCCGCTTTTCAATCCGCGTCCGCTCCCGGCCTTTTTCCCCGGCCTTCTGACGAAAGGGCCTGGCTTCTTCGCCGGCTTCCTGAATCCGCCCCCTGAGATCCACCGTCCAGCTGTTTTCGCTCTCGGCGCGTTCGGGCAGCAGGCGGAAGAACTCGTCGAAGTGGGACAAGGTCAGCGGCTGGCGCTTGGTTACTTTTACCTCGCTCAGATCGTAATACCAGATCTTCCCGGTGCGTTCGCCCTTGGTAAAAAACAGCAGATTGGTTTTCACTCCGGCGCCGGCCTGGGTGAACACGCCGCCGGGCAGGCTCAACACGCACCACAAATTGCACTCTTCCGACAAGTAGCGCTTGGTTTTCACAAAAGCGGTCTCGTTGGTGCGAAACAGCAGGCCTTCATCCACCACCATGCCGCACCTGCCGTCCTCTTTCAGGCTTTTGACGACTTCCTGCAAAAACAACACCTGGGTGGAGTTGGTCTGGTAATCATAGCGGGTCTGCGCCTCCGAACCCTCCTTGCCGCCGAACGGCGGATTGGTCAGCACGACGTTAAAAAATGACGGCGCGCCCTCAAACAGGCCGTCGTAATCCGCCTGTCGGGTCAGGGTGTTGCCGTGCCAGATGCGCGGATGGTCAATACCGTGCAGCACCAGGTTGGCCAGGGCGACGGGGTATATCAGGTTTTCCTTTTCCCGCCCGTAAAATGTTCTCTCCTTCAAGTTCTCGAGCTGTGTCGCCGCGGCCTGTTTATTGGCGTTCCAGATATGCTCATAGGCCTGGGCCAAAAAGCCGCCGGTGCCGCAACACGGATCGAACACGGTTTCATCGAGTTTGGGGTCCACCACCCGCACCATCGCCCGGATGACTTCGCGCGGTGTGAAAAACTGGCCGCCGTCGTTGTTTTTCTCGCCCATCTTGAGCAGCAGGCCTTCATAGACCTGGGACAGGGTGAAAACATGGGTGGGATCCACGCTCTCCTGGCGCAGCGCGTCCACCTTGTCCAGCACGTCCAGGAAGTTGCGTTCGGTGTCCATGCCGACCTTGTCCACGCCGCTCAGGATTTCGCTGATGACCTTCTGTTTGACGCTGGCGCCGGCGTTGTCGCGCAACCCCTTGAGGTGCGACAGAAGTTCCCCGTTGACAAATTGGAGAAAGTCGCCGGCCGCGCTCTCGGTCAATGCAATGCGTTTTTTCCCGTCCGGCGCCGCCCAGTCGCGCCAGCGAAATGGCTTTTCCAAGGCCGGCGACCAGTCTCCGCTTACGGCTTCACTCTCGGTTCGTTCCTGTTCCTCGATTTCATCCAGAATCCGCAGAAACAGGATCCAGGTAAGTTCCGGCACATACTGCAAGGCGCCCGCCATGTTGCCGCGACGCATGATGTCGCAAATGGACTTGACGATGGCGTCCACCGATTGACGCCCGTTGGTTTGTTTCTTCTTTTTCGACACGGCTATAAAGTACCGTGAAACGCTTGACGAAGAAAAGCCGCAGGCAGGGCATTGATGGCCTCCAGTTCCGCCTCGGCCGCAACGCGGGCTTTGTCGGCGGCGGCTGTTTTCTGGTTCAAGTCGGCAACGATTTTCCTCTGTTCATCAAGGGGTGGGAGGGGAATTTGAAGAGACAAAAGATGCTCTCGATTTATTGATCCAAAAGTGCTTCCCGATCCCATTTGTGAGATTTTTTCCTCCGTGAGCTTCAAGAACGATAGAACAAAATCTGTGTTTGCGTCATTCTTACAGCGGATGATTGCGAGGCCGCGACCGATGCAACACTCTACATCTGCCACATTAGTAGGCCCTACTGGTGCTCGGACCGAGATTAGAATATCGCCAGGCTCGGCAATCTTTTTAGGAGCCACACACCAAACCCTTGCTTTCGGACTTCTCGGGCCAAAATCGGCTTTCCCCTGAAAAAATGGCAGCCCTTCAGGTGTTTTCCGATAAGTATTTCCTGGTGGGGATTGACCAGAGATAATATCGCTTACATCACCCAGCCGCACCCACTGCCAGCCTTGCGGCAATTTGCCATCGCTATTTGGCAGTTTATTGATTTTTCTCTGCCTCTTCTGGACGAGCAACCAGTTTGCCAATGGAGTCAATTTTGTTAATAAATGCGCTGACATAACCCATCTTTGTACGCCAATTTGCGTAGGGGGGGCCTTGATACTCAATTATTCGGCACCAAGGCCAAAGATCCTCTGGTTTTCCCTCCTCACATCTTTTTCTCACATATTCCTTATGCCTGTTATCCATTTGATAATATATAAGGTGTAGATAAAAATAAAGCCCTTGATACTTTTCGTAAGGTTCGTCATGCATATCTTTAGTTTTTTCAAAGCCGGCTTGGTTTTTATAGAGTTGCAAATGTTCCTCAAAGGGAAAAGCTTCCGGATTGTTCCGATCAGCACCATCTTTGGATTTCTGGAATAACTCAGGCTTGGCCAACTTTATGATCGGAAAGTAGGCAAGCATCATGGGATAAAATTCATCAGTATGATGTTGATTAGATGGCTTCATAAGGAAAAACAGATTAATTATTGCAATCACTTGCTCCCGGTCTCTTAGTGATAGATGATTAAACATCTCGAAAAATATCCCCAGATATTTTATGAGTTCACTTTTTCTATCTCGCATAGTGCTGTTTTCTATAAGCTTATCCAGCCCGATTTTCTCAACCATGTGAGTTACCAGATCGGCTTCATTCACCACATTCACCAAGGGAATTGTCAAGTCGAAAAACTTCCGTAAATAAAGCTCGGCGCCTATCTCACCGTATGTTTTCTCGATCGTTCTTTCTAATTGTTCTTTATTCAAGGCGAAAACAAAAAATACCGATTCAACATCAAAAACATGCTTGACTTTTTCCAGCACATCGAGGGCAAAATCGGGCCGGCAGCGATCCAGCTCATCAACCAGAATGACCAGGGGTTTGCCGTTTGAAGCCGCTGCTTTTTTGAGTGCGTCCTTAAAATCTTTCAAGGCTTTCTGGTAAGTACGATAATGTTCTATAGCGTCATGCTTTCGTAGTAATCGGTTTATTGCTTTGACAATTTCTTCACCAGCTTCTCCTGCCACCAACTTAGCTGCCTTAGCTAATAATGCAATTACTTGAACAGTATCCTGCGGGATAAGGGCTTTGCTTAGATTCTTTGCCTTATTGCTAAGAGTCCGATTTGGTTTAATCTGTTCTTTAATCTCCCCGATTAAGGCGGGCAGGGCGTCTTTATAGAAATCTGCGCGCCAGGCATCGAAGAGGACACAGCCATACCCTTGTTTCCTTAAATGCGCACGTAGCATTTGGAGAAAAACAGTCTTGCCGTTCCCCCAACCGGCATTGACCGCCAAAGTATAGGGCGTGGCGGCGTTTTCAATGATGTTGGTCAAGTCCTCGCAGAGTACCTTTCTGTCGAGTTTGTCTTCGGCAAATGGCTTATCCGCATCTGGATGTATCTCCAGTTGCTGAAATTTTATTTGTGATTTTTGCTCAGGCATGAAAAGGATTCCGGCACGTTTTTTTGGCGATTATATCCCTAAAAACACGTTCCGTACCCAAGTTCCCCGGCGATTTCCTCGAAGGTGGCGGTTGTGTTTATGTCCAGCAGTTCGTGCGCTTCACGATAGGACAGGGCGCCTTCCCGGGCGCACGCTATCACTGCCTTTGCGAAACGGTTGCTTCTGCGATAGCGATGGGTTGTGTAGAAATTCCCTCTTCCTTTGGCGGGTTTATCCGGTATGTTTTCTGCCGCTTCTTTTTCATGAAACTCCCAGTACCACTGGCGGCTGATCAGTCCATTATTCCAAGCCCGCCGCGCGGTGGCTTGAGTACTGACGTTGAAGCTTTCTGCAAGGCGTCTGATCTGAGGTTCCGGTTCCGCTTTTTTGTTCCAGCGGTGCAGAAAAGACGCGCGGGGGAGCAGCAGTTCCGCTGCCACCTCGTTGCAGAATTGCTCGGTGGCGTTGGCGTTTTTCAGGGTTGCGGCATCCAGGTTGGAGACGCCGCTTTCCTCTATGCAGAGGTGGGCTAATTCGTGGGCCAGCGTGAATATCTGCGCGGCGCGGGCGTCCCTGCCGTTGATGAAGATCAGCGGCGCGTGGCGGTCGCAAAGCGCGAACCCCCGAAACTCCCGTACGTTCAGGGGGCGGCGCGTATTGTTGCCGACGACGCCGTTGCGAATTGTCAGAATACCGATGTCCTCGGTGGCAGCGAAGAGTTCTCTCAGGGCTTGTTGCCTGTTCGGGTAGTGCTCGCTCAAGCCCGTGCCTTCATCCACTCGATATATCTGCCGAATGGCCGCGGCCGCTTTGGACACTCCCTGCTTCTGGTCGCACCGGCCCACCAACGCAACCGGGGCGGCGCCCGCTTCCATGAGATAATCCCGATACCAGTTCTGGCGCCGCTGCATCGTGTATATGGTCGTGAGCATCGCGCCGCTCGGCCTTGCCTTTGCCGGGTCGTGGTCGCCGAAAGTGCGAAAATCGGCGATGGGCAGGGTTTCCCTGGGCGCTTTGGGGGCGAACAGATAGCCAAGCGGCGTATGGGTTTTTGCCGCCAGTTTTTTTATCTGCCCGAAGGTCATCGGCAGATCGCCGGTCTGCCAGCCGCGCAAACGCTCGGGCTTGACGGACATTTTCTTTGCCAGGGCCTCTTCGGACAGGCCGGCGCGCTCCCGCGCCCAGGCAACGAGTTCCGGTTCGATGAGTATCCGGGCCTTGGCCATCTCGTTACGAGTGTGCGTCGCACACGGTCGTCGCTGGGAACATGCGCCCGTCCGTCAGGGCGCGAACACCCGCTCTTTGGCGTCTTGCAGCAGGTCTTTGGGGACGCCGGCCTCCTGTAAAGCCGCTATGCCGCCTGCCTGCTTGACGGCCGGGGTCTGAAAGATCATCTGACTTTCCAGTTCCTCGGTGCCGTTTCTTTCAAACTGGCGGACAAAGGCTTTTATGACGGCGGCGGCTTGGGGCGGCAGTTTCTTCAGCCACTTTTCATTTTTGTAGTCGAAGGCCTCGGCGCGTTCGGTGCGGGTGCGGGGCGCCATGCCGAAACCCAGGTCCGCAAGAATGTCGTATAGATCGTAGTCCTGCATTTCTTGCAGTGTCTGCAAGGCTTCCGCCGAACAGTGCCTCTCCCGCAGTCTTTTCAGCAAGGCCCGGCGGTGCTCCGGCTCAATCCAACGTCGGCGCAGGTCGTCCGGGGTTTTTACTTCTTCGGCCAGGCTTCTGGCAAGCCGCTCCCGGTATTCCTCCGTGGAAATGCGCTCCAGGCGGCCATCTTCTTCCACCACCACGTAACTGCCGCTTTCGGCGATGTGCACGTCGAAGCCGTCCACCTCTATCGGCGGCGGTCTTTCCCGTTCCTCATCCGTGGGCGGCGTCGTTTTCGAATAAGTGGATGCGGTAGTCTCCAACTCGGCGCCGAGCAGGTCGGTGGCGTCGGTGTAGTCGTGCACCGTGAACATCAGTTTTTCGGTTGCCTCGTGGATGCGCGTGCCGCGCCCGATCATCTGATACAGGCTGATGGGCGAGCGGACGTATTTGAAGAACGCGATGTTGCGCACGCACGGAACGTCCACGCCGGTGGTCAGCAAGTCCACCGTCGTGGCGATGAAGTGATGCCTCGATGCGTTGCGGAAGTCCGGCAGCTGCTCGTTGCCGGCGGCGGCGGCGGTGCACTTGAACGCGTAGGGTTCGGCGAGCTTCCGGTTGTTTTCCCGGCACCAGTCGGCGTACAGATTGTTCATCCTGCCCGCCACGTCGTCGGCGTGCCGGTCGCGCACGCAGAATATGATGGTCTTTTGTTCCGGGTCGCCGCTTTCCAGCAGCACCGCAAAGAGGTCTTCGCACATCACCTGCACGCGGTCGGGGAGCATCAGGATTCTTTCATAGCCGTGCTTTTCGTACGCTTCCTTGACCTGCCCGGCGGTGGCAGGTTTCCCGGTCGTGGCGTCGCGGGGTTCACGCACCATGATTTGTTCCTGGGTGACGCCGGTTTCGTCTATGTCGACTCTGTCCTTGCGTATCTGCCAGGCGGCGAGATAGCCGTCTTCCATGCCTTGGCCGATGCCGTACTCGTAGGTCGGTTCGCCGAAATACTCGAGGTTGTTGGCGGTGATCTTTCGATCCTCCGCCGTATCGCCGCCGGTGGCGGTGATTTTTCTCGGGGTCGCGGTCAGCCCGACGTGCACGGCGTCCGGATTGCGCCGCAGCACCTGCGACCACTTGTTCCAGGCCGAGCGGTGGCACTCGTCAATGATGACGTGGCTGAAATGGTTTTCCGGGTAGTGTTCGGTCAGAAAACTGGCGTCGTCGTCTTCGTTTTCCACGCCGAGGGTCTGATAGGTGGCGACGTGCACGCGGGCGTTGCGGGCCGCGTTTTTGCCGTCGGCGTCGCGCGAGACGATGGCCGCATCGGAACCGAAAGCATTGGCAAAGGCGGCGTGGGCCTGGGTGCGCAACTCGTCGCGGTCGCAGAGAAACAGCGCGCGTTTCAGCTGGCCGGCGTCGGCGATACGCTTCAGCAGGTGCACGGCGATGAAGGTCTTGCCGGTGCCGGTGGCGAGACTCAGCAGGATGCGTTTTTGTTCGCCCGCGTTCTCGCAACGCGCGATTTTCTCTAATGCGGCGCGGATGGATGCGTCCTGGTAATAGCGTCTGGTGCCCTCGCCGCGGTGGTAGGGTGTCAACAGCGGTTTGGCGATTGGGTCTTCCAGGCCGAACCCCTGGGCTTCCTCGTAGCGATGGCGCAGGTCTTCCGGCTTGGGGAATTTCTCCATCTTGCGCGGCCTGCTGGTTTTTCCGGTGAAGGCGTCGTATTCGACAAACTGATGGCCGTTGGCGGAAAACACGAACGGGACGTTCAGGCGCCTGCTGTAGTTTTTGGCCTGCTCAAGCCCGTGTGCCGGCGGCAGGTCCTCTTTTTTCGCCTCGATCAGCGCGACCGCGACCGGCTGGCGGCCTTCCGCGATTTTCAGCCGCAGGACGTAATCGCTTTTCTTGCGGTTGCGGCGCCTTCCCCTGACGCCGATAATCTCGATTGCCCCCGCCGTCGTCTCGCGGCGGATCATGTCCTCCGACCAGCCGCGCCGGTGCAGGGCGGGGTCAATCAGCTTGGCCCGCGTATCCGCTTCGTTCAATGGCATTGCAGCATTATAGAACAAGGGGGCGGGGCGGCGAGGTCAGGTTGCCGAAGGCCGGGTGAGGGTGCCAAGTTATGCAACGGCCCTGAACGGCCCTCATGGAAGCCGCCCATCCTCTCCTAGGGGGAGAGGATTACATTATGGGCCTGCGAACAACCCTCTCCATAGGGGAAGAGGGAGCATGGGGAGGCCCTCTCTCGGAGGGAGATAAAGAGGCGGCTTGCAGCCGCCGCTTCTTCAGGTGGCGAAGCGCGCGATGAAAAACGCCGCGATGATGGCAATCGTCGAAAAGCCCACGGAAAACGCAATATACTTCAGGTTCTCACTCATCTTCTCGATAAGTTCAGCTTTAAGAAGCGCTATTTGCGAGTCGTTATGCTCCACTTGCGCGTCGTGGGCGGCTTTGAGTTTGTCCAATTCGGTCCTGATCTCCATATGCTGCGCGTCAACGTGCGCTCTCAGTTCGGCCAACTCTGCTTTGGTATACTGCCTGAGCTCGGCCAACTCCGCCCTGATCTCCATATGCTGCGCGTCAACTTGCGCTCTCAGTTCGGCCAATTCCGCTTTGGTATACTGCCTAAGCTCGGCCAACTCCGCTTTGGTCGCCATATTCTGCCTGAGATCGGCCACCTCGGCTTTGGTCGCCAAGTGCTGGACGGCTTCGGCAATCGCCTCGGCAATCGAAGCGCGCATCAGTTTTGTCAGGGCCTCGGCCTGCTTTCGGTTCATGCCGCTTTGTTGCAGGTTGCGGACGCTGTCTATCATGTTGGTTCTTTCAGCCATCATTGTTACTCCTTTTCAAGATGAAAAGGATGTTGTAACGCACGTCCCGAAGCATAGCACAAATCATCAGACAAACGGCAGCGTATAGCCGACGAATGATTTTTTCCTGATGGGATGATGTTTTTGTGGGAGGCTAATGCTGGCTCTTTGTACCCTCACCCCAACTGAACTGAACCGCCCCGTGTTTTTCGGAGACCTCTAAATGAGGGAGAATAGGGGTATGAAACACCTTAACCAATATACGCCGGAGGTGCGTGAACGCGCCGTCCAGATGGTTCTTGAGAACCAACAGGAGCATCCATCGCAATGGAAAGCCATCGAATCGGTGGCCGCTATGTTCGGCTGCGGTTCGGAGACACTGCGCAGGTGGGTACGTCGAGCGGAGCAGGCGGCGGCGACGCCGGGCATGAGCAACGAGCAGCGAGCCCAGGAGTGCAAGAGACTGCAAAGGGAGAATGCTGCGTTGCGTCGCACGAACGAGATTCTGCGCAAGGCGACGGCTTTTTTTGCCCAGGCGGAGCTCGACCGCGAAGCGAAGTGATGGTGCGTTTTATAGACGAGAACAAGGAAGTGTATGGGGTCGAGCCTATGTGCAAGGTGTTGCCGATAGCCCCATCCACCTACTATGCGCACAAGGCGCAGGAGCGCGATCCGAGACTGCGCTGTCGTCGCTGGCACACGGACGCGGCGCTGTCTATGGAGATAGCGCGCATATGGGAAGGGAGTCATGAGACGTATGGTGCGCGCAAGGTGTGGCACCAGTTGGAGCGTGAAGAGATAGCGGCGGCGCGCTGCACGGTGGAGCGTTTGATGAGAAGGGCGGGTATGCAGGGCGTGGTTCGCGGGCGCCGGTGGCAAACGACGGACAGCGCCGCGGCGCAGGGCTCTGAGTACCGGGATGAGGTGAAGCGCAACTTTCAGGCGCCGCGTCCGAACCAGTTGTGGGTATCGGACGCGACGTATGTGAGGACGTCGAGCGGTGTGATGTATGCGGCGTTTGTGATAGACGCCTATGCGCGGCGCATAGTGGGCTGGAGCGTGTCGTCCTTTATGGACACGCGGCTGGTGTTGGACGCCTTGGAGCAGGCCTTGTGTTCGCGCGAGGTAGGCAAGGGGCTGATCCATCACAGCGACCGCGGCAGCCCGTATCTGTCTATGGACTACAACGAGCGTCTGTTGCGTGCCGGTATAACGCAGTCGGTAGGTCGCGTAGGAGACTCGTATGACAATGCCCTGGCGGAGACGGTGATAGGTCTCTACAAGAGCGAATTGATCCGGCGTCTGGGTACGTGGAACGGGAAGTCATCGCTGGAATGCGAGACGCTGAAATGGGTGGACTGGTACAACAATCGTCGTTTGTTGAGTTCGATAGGCTACCGTCCCCCGGCGGAGTGGGAGGCAATGTATTATTGCCGAGAGAAGGAGTCGGCTGTTGCAGCCTGACTCTCATAAACCAGTCTCCGGAAAAGTCGGGGCAGTTCAATAGGAGGAGAGGGAGCATGGGGAGGCCCTCTCTCGGAGGGAGATAAAGAGGCGGCTTGCAGCCGCCGCTTCTTCAGGTGGCGAAGCGCGCGATGAAAAACGCCGCGATGATGGCAATCGTCGAAAAGCCCACGGAAAACGCAATATACTTCAGGTTCTCACTCATCTTCTCGATAAGTTCAGCTTTAAGAAGCGCTATTTGCGAGTCGTTATGCTCCACTTGCGCGTCGTGGGCAGCTTTGAGTTTGTCCAATTCGGTCCTGATCTCCATATGCTGCGCGTCAACATGCGCTCTCAGTTCGGCCAACTCCGCTTTGGTATACTGCCTGAGCTCGGCCAACTCCGCTTTGGTCGCCATATTCTGCCTGAGATCGGCCACCTCGGCTTTGGTCGCCAAGTGCTGGACGGCTTCGGCAATCGCCTCGGCAATCGAAGCGCGCATCAGTTTTGTCAGGGCCTCGGCCTGCTTTCGGTTCATGCCGCTTTGTTGCAGGTTACGGACGCTGTCTATCATGTTGGTTCTTTCAGCCATCATTTTTACTCCTTTTCAAGATGAAAAGGATGTTGTAACGCACGTCCCGAAGCATAGCACGAATCATCAGACAAACGGCAGCATATAGCCGACGAATGATTTTTTCCTGATGGGATGATGTTTTTGTGGGAGGCTAATGCTGGCTCTTTGTACCCTCACCCCAACTGAACCGTGAACTGAACCGCCCCGTGTTTTAGCGCAAGGCCGCGGCCCAAAGCCGCGTCCGCCCGTCCGATATTTTGCGCGCACGCGACGCCGACCGGAAGTGACAGTCGTCGCCGATGCGTCCTTTCTGGTCGCGGCGTTGGTTGACTGCGGGCGTGAGGGGGAGTGGGCGTAAGGGGAGAGGGTTACGTTAACGGATCGGCGGACAATCTCTCCCTCTGGGAGAGGAAGATCTACTGGTTTATTTGGCGCGTTTGTCTGTGGCGGCCAGGTCCGACAGGATGTCGTCGATCTCCTCGATGAGTTCCTTGTCTCCGCTTTTTCTGGCCGACTTCTTTGCGCGGGCGAGGTAGCCTCGTGCCGACTTGGTCGACTGCTTTGCGCGTTTGAAGTCGCCCCGGTCCGCATGTATATCGGCCATAACGGCTTCGGCACTTGCCCGGTTACAGAGGGCGCCCGCGTGATCGGGTTGGCATTCAATCGCCCGGTCATAGTCTTTTATGGCGTCGGACAGCTCGGCTCTGGCATGTCCTCGCGCGTTGTAGGCGTCCGCATAATCGGGTTTGAGTTTAATCGCGCGGTCATAGTCTTTTATGGCGCCGCGTTCGTCTCCTGTCCAGACTTTGGCCATGCCGCGGGCGCAGTAGGCGCCCTCATAATCGGGTTTGAGTTTAATCGCCCGGTTGTAGTCTTTTATGGCGCCTTGGTGGTCTTCCATTTCGGCTTTGGTCATGCCGCGGCTGAAATAGGCACCCGCATGATCGGGTTGGAGTGCAATCGCCCGGTCAAAGTCTGCTATGGCGCCGCGATAGTCTTCCATCTCGGCTTTGACAGTTCCTCGACCGGTGTAGGCGTGCACATAATCAGGTTTGAGTTTAATCGCGCGGTCATAGTCTTTTATGGCGCCGCGCCTGTCTCCCAGATATGATTTGGCACCTCCTCGGTTGTTGTAGGCTTCCGCAATATCAGGTTGGAATTCAATCGCGCGGTCGTAGTCTTTTATCGCGCCGCGGTTGTCTCCCAGATGGGCTTTGGCAGCTCCTCGGTTGACGTGGGCGGCCGCAAAATCGGGTTCGATTTCAATCGCGCGGTCGTAATCTTTTATCGCGCCGTGGTAGTCTCCCAGATGGGCTTTGGCCATGCCGCGGCCGTTGTAGGCGTCCGTATCATCGGGCTTGCGTTCAATCGCGCGGTCGTAGTCCTTTATCGCGCCGCGCAGGTCTCCGAAAGAAGCTTTGATATTCCCTCGGTTGTAGTCGGCGCTCTCGTCATCAGGCCTGAGTTGAATCCCCAGGTTGTAGCTTTCAGATGGCATTGTGGTTGTCTCCTCAGCCGTGTCAGTGCGGGGCGGGGGCAATCGGCTTGGCCCGCGCATCCGCTTCGTTCAATGGCATTGCTGCATTATAGAACAAGGGGCGGAATGGTATGCGGGCGGGTTGTGGCTTGGCTGGTGTCGCCGGCGCTCATGGACGTGGCCTGGTTGGTACTGCCACCGGCCTGGTGCAAGGCCGCCACCGCCGGATGGCGGATGGGCGCCCGCCCCGATCCGGCGCGGACTGACCGCTGGCCGATGGTTTCCCGCGCGGGGGCGGTTTCTGTCCGAGGTTTGTTCATTCGTCGCTATTTTCGTCATCCAGTTCCGGCAAGACGTTGTTAATTTTTTTGATAAGTTCATTTCCTCAGTGGTAGTAGGTGCTCGCATCATCGGGTTTGAGTTCACTCGCCTGGTCGTAGTCCGTTATGGCGGACGTGTCTCCTCCGTTGGTTTTGCCGTTTCCTCGTTTGTGGTCTTTCGCAAGATCAGGTTCGAGTTCAACCGCCCGGTTGTAGTCCTCTATGGCGCCGTGGTTGTCTTTCTGCCTGGCTTTGGCAACTCCTCGGTTGTAGTAGGCGTTCGCAAGATCAGGCTTGAGTTCAATCGCGCGGTCGTAGTCCTTTATGGCGCCGCGGTCGTTTCCTCGCCTGGCTTTGGCGACTGCTCGGTTGTAGTAGGCGTCCGCGTCATCAGGCTCGAGTTCAATCGCGCGGTCGTAGTCTTTTATCGCGCCGCGGTTGTCTTTCTGCCTGGTTTTGGCGACTCCCCGGTTGTAGTAGGCGCTCGCATCATCAGGTTTGAGTGCAATCGCGCGGTCATAGTCTGTTATGGCGTCGGGCATGTTTCCCCACTTGACTTTGGCATTCCCTCGGTGGAAGTAGGCGTTCGCAAGATCGGGTTTGAGTGCTATCGCGCGGTCGTAGTCCTTTATGGCGCCGCGGTTGTCTCCTCGCCCGGCTTTGGCATTTCCTCGGTTGTAGTAGGCGCTCGCATCATCGGGTTCGAGTTCTATCGCGCGGTCATAGTCTGCTATGGCGTCGGGCATGTCTCCCAGATCGGTTTTGGCGACTCCTCGGTTGAAGTAGGCGCTCGCAAGATCGGGTTTGAGTTCTATCGCGCGGTCGTAGTCCTTGATGGCGCCGCGGTTGTCTCCCTGCTTGGTTTTGGCGTTTCCCCGGTTGAAACAGGCGCTCGCATGATCAGGGGCGAGTTCAAGCGCGCGGTCATAGTCCGCCGTGGCGGCGGGCACGTCTCCCAGATGGGCCTTGGCGACTCCCCGGTTGTTGTAGGCGTTCGCGTGCTTGGGGTCGAGTTCAATCACCCGGTCATAGTCCGTTATGGCGTCGCGCACGTCTCCCAGATCGACCTTGGTAACCCCTCGGTTGTAGTAGGCGTCGACATAATCGGATTTAAGAGCAATCGCTTGCGTAAAGTCTTTTATCGCGCCGCGCATGTCTCCCAGATCGGCTTTGACAACTCCCCGGTTGTAGCAGGCGTCGGCACAATCGGGTTTCAGGGCAATGACTCGGCCAAAGTCTTTTACGGCACCGGGCAGGTCTCCCAGCCTGGTTTTGGCAATGCCCCGGTTGTTGTGGGCTTCCGGATGATCGGGGTTGAGTTCAATCGCCCGGGTGTATTTTTCTATGGCGGCGTTTTTGTCGCCCCGCTGATAGACTATGTTGCCCGCCTGGAAATAGCCCTCTGCCAAAAGTTTCTTCAGAAAGGCGATCAAGCCTTTCGGTTGTTTCTTATCGTCCTTCAATTTTGTGTCAGCCTCTCGGACTCTTTCCGGTAGTTGTTCTCGAACATCATGCGCGACGACGTGCGGTGTTCCTTATCGGTTTTCCCGTGGCCGCGCCGCCTTGCCTTGCCGCCGATACTCTCGATTTTCCCCGCCGTCGTCTCGCGGCGGATCACGTCCCCCGACCAGCCGCGCCGGTGCAGCGCAGGGCCAATCGGCTCGGCCCGCGCATCCGCTTCGTTCAATGGCATTGCGGCATTATAAAACAAGGGGCGGGGCGGTGTGGGGAGGTTGTGGTCTGGTTGCGTCGGCGGCGGTCGTCTGGGGGGCAGAAAAAATGTAACCCTCTCCCCCTAGGAGAGGGTGGCCAAGGAAGAATGGCCGAAGGCCGGGTGAGGGTGCTAAGTTACGCAACGCCCCTGAACGGCCCTCACCCCGGCCCTCTCCCAGAGGGAGAGGGAGAACTATTGTTTTATTTGCCGCGCTTGTCTATGCCGTCCAGGTACGATAGGGCTTCGTCAATTATTTTCATAAGCTCGTTGTCTCCGCTTTGCTCAGCCAACTGCCTTGCGCGGATGAGGTCGCTTCGTGCCGAATTTGTACCACCCTGTTTGGCCTTGGCAATTCCTCGGCAGCAATAGGCATTCGCATCATCAGGATTGAGTTGAATCGCCCGGTCAAAGTCTGCTATGGCAGCAGTGTGATAGCCTGTTAGCTTGGTTTTGGCACGCCCTCGGCTGATATAGGCTTCCGCATCATCGGGCTTGAGTTCAATCACACGATCATAGTCTGTTATGGCAGCGTGATAGCGTTCCAGCTTGGTTTTGGTAATTGCTCGGTTGTAGTAGGCGTTCGCGTGATCGGGCTTGAGTTTGATCGCCTGGTCATAGTCTGTTATGGCATCGAGCATTTTTCCTTGATTGGCTTTGGCAACTCCTAGGTTGTTGTAAGCTTGTGCATAATCAGATTTGCGTTTGATCGCTTTGTTGTAGTTTTCTATAGCTTTGTCTATTTTACCCCGTTGATAGGCTTCGTTTCCTGCCCGAAAATAGTCCTCTGCCGTCCGCGGGAATTTCGGCAGAGGTTCGTTGCAGCCGTGCGATTCTGCATATCCCGATAGATCTTTAAATAGAGATCTCCTCGTTATGCCTAATGTTTCGAGCTCTTGCAGGAGGCTGGTTTTGTCCTCTTGCCTGATCTTAATGCTTTGCAGCAGCGTGTCTTCTATCTTCGGCGGCCCAAAGATGAATAGGCTGTCTTGCTTCAGAATCCTCTCGTTCAGGCCGTGTGGTGACCAGTGCCAATACAAGGGTTTTCGCATACTGGTTTCATTCCTTCCGGTGCTGGATTCGTCTTGTTCGCGTGTTTTGAAAGTAAGAACTTTCTGTATGTTTTTCTTTAAGTCTTGTTGTTCCAAAGAAAGAAAAGTAACAGGATCATTCGTGTTCACGACAAACACTTTGCCGTTTGTATACGTGCCGTCTTTACCTTTATGAGGAAGGCAGGCGAACCACAATGCAACAAGGAAGTTGCGGCTGAAGTCAATCAGGCAGGTCGCCGTGCGGAGGTGCTGCAACTTGGCCAGCAGTTCCAGGTCTCTCAAATCGCGGCCGTCCACTACACCGTGTCCATCCATGCGGGCAGATTCCAGAATCTCTTCATGGTATTCGATAAAATCATCTCGGGTGGGTTCTTCCTCGCTATTATTCTCGAACCGCCGGTAAGCCGCCGATTTCAGCGGCCAACCGGCATTTGCCTGGCCGCGGTAGGCGTACGTGCCTGGGGAGGTGGTCAACCACGCAAGCCTCTCCAGATAGCCGGCGATCAGGCTTTGAAGCTTCATTATGTCACCCTCTCCCTCTGGGAGAGGGTTGGGGTGAGGGCCGGAGGGAGTAAGTTGCCTTCCTTTTCACCCTCACCCGGCCTACGGCCACCCTCTCCCAGAGGGAGAGGGTTTGATAGGGGCCTGCGGCTATCTTTTCCAGAGGGAGAGGGTTTGACAGGGGCCTGCGGCTATCTTTTCCAGAGGGAGAAGGTTTGATAGGGGCCTTCGGCCATCCTTTCCCAGAGGGGGCAGGTTTCGTTTTCTTACCGTTGTTCAACTTTGCACCAGCCTCTCGAATTCTTCCCGGTAATTGTTCTCGAACATCATTCTCAGGGACATGCGGTGTTCTTTGCGGTTGTCTTTTGCGAGTGCCAGGCTGCCGTATTCGGCGGCGCGGGGTTCGGCCGTTTCCAGCATCTGGAACAGCGCTTCCTTGTATTCGGTGTCGGGGTTGCCGGCCAGTTGCATTCCCTTTGTCTCCAGCACCAGGACGCGGCGCCTGCCGCCTTTGCCGTTGGCCTTGCCGACGCAGACGACGAAGTCCGGATACACCCGGTGGCGCTGCCAGCCTTGCAGCCCGTAGTCCTGGCGGGCGGCGAAGCGGTGCCACCAGGCGACGGCGCTGTGGCCGTCCAGATAGAGCGCGAAGTCCTTTTCCAGGCCGTTGAACTCTTTGGTGTACATCGTTTCGTAGAGCGATTTCTCAAGCACATCGCTGTGCTCGCGGAACAGCGGCTGCTGGCCGCTTGCGACCATTTTTTCCAGCGTCCGCACAAGTTCAAAGCCGGCGTCGGCGGCAGTCAGTTCAAAGCGGATGTCGCCGCTCTCAAGCTTGCGCGCAAAGACTTGCCGCGCCTCGTGCTCGATCAGTTCGGTGAGCCGTTGTTTCAGGATTTCCGACAGGTGGTAGCGGCGGTCGAAGATCGCGTCGTCGTCATAGTTGTATTCGCGGCGCAGCGAGGCGAACATCCGCCGCACGACTTCTCCCGCCAGCCACGGGTTGGGCAGGATTTCATACACGCGGCGGGCAAAAAACTCGACGGCCAACTCCTTGTCCACGACGATGATTTTCTCTTCGTTGTCCGAATCGAAGTCGAACCCCGGCAAATCCACCGAGGCCCTGATCTCGCGGACTTTGTCTATCGCCGCCGCGTCTATTCCCAGCGGCGCGGCGGCCACGTCGTGCCAGTGCACGCCGCCCAACACGTCGGTCTCGTAGTCCAGCGGGCGATAGCGCTTGCCGCCTTTGGCGGCGCGGTGCAGGACGCGCGGCAGGAAGATGCGCGTGTCTTTGAACGCTCGCCGACGCCGTATTGTTTTGACCACGGCGCCGCTCGCGATGTCGCCCGACGCATCGCCCTGGCGCACGAACTCGGCCAGGTCGCTCATGCCTTCCTGTTCGAGGCCGCGCTTTACCTGGGCCACGGTCTCGCCCACGTTGCGGTCGAAGCAATAGATATAGGACTCGTCCAGCGCCGTTTGCCCGGTCAGTTCGGCGTCGGGCTGGCGCAGGATGCGTCCGGTCATCTGGGTCAGGGCGCCCTTCGTTCTGGTGGTGTCGAGCAGCGCCAGCACGTAGGCGAATGGGCAGTCCCAACCCTCGCGCAATGCGTCTTTGGTCAGGATGTAGCGCACCGCGGAATAGGGCGACAGCAGGTTCTCGTCGGCGATCTCGTCTTTCTCGGCGGTCTTGCGGCGGATATGGTCTTGCGGCACTTTCAGTTGCGTCATCAGGTAGTCGCGCACGTCTTCGGCGTGCACGTGGTGGCCGTCGCGCTGCTCTTTGCCGACGCGCTCGACGCGGATCAGCATGATCGGGCGGATGTAGCGCCCGCTCTCGCCCTGGAGCGCCTTCGCCTCCTGCTCCAGGATGTCGCGCTTTTCTTTGGCTTTCGACAGCGTGTATTTCCAGTCGGTCTTCTCGAAGTTGTGGACGTGCAGCGGCAGTTTGATCATCTGCTCGCGTTTCAGCGCCGCCCCCGGCACGTCCACCAGGACGTTGCTGACGCCGGGTTCCGGCGTCGCCGACAGTTCGAGCACAAAGCGCGGGTTGAACTCGCAAAGCCGCCGCCGCCGGTTTTCGGTGTAGGCGTTGTGCGCCTCGTCGAGCACGATGATCGGGCGCGCGATCTTGAGCGCGTTGAAAAGACTGTGCCGGATCGCGCCGGGCGCGTCTTCGGCCAGGTCGCCGGTGTGCAGGTCGGGGTGCTTTGCCAGCAGTTCGTCGTTGGCCGGCGCGTCGTCGGCGTCCGGAAAGAAGCCGGGATATTTTCCGGTGTCGCGGAAGATCTTGAGAAAGCCGGTGTCATTGCGCCGATCCGCCGCTTGCAGCATGATCGGCAGCACGCACAGATAGTTCTCGACGTCGGCGCGTGAGAACTGGTCTTTCTTGCGCAGCAGTTTCACGCGCCCGCCGCAGGCGCGCTCCAGCCACTGGCGATACGGGTGCGCCCGGTAGGCGAACGCGCTGATGGTCTGTTTGTAGATGGCGCGCGACGGCGTGACCCACAGCACCAGTCCCGTTTGCGGCTTCATCCGCTCGAGCGCGGCCACCCCCAGCAAGGTTTTGCCGCCGCCGGTGGGCAGTTTCAGGCACACGTGCGGCACCACCGCACCGCGGCAGTCGCAGCGTTGCACGTAAGCCGGCGGATGCCTGGAGCCGTCTTTGCCCAAGACGTGCGGCAGCAGCCCGCGCCGCCCCAATTCTTCCCAGGTTCTGGCGAAATAGTCGCGGTCTTTTTCGCCGACGGCTACCGCCGCCCGCTCCAGGGCCGCGACGCGCTTGTCCGTCTCGTCCTGCTGTTTTTTCAGCTCGGCGAGGAACGCGGCGAACGTGTCGAGGGCGTTTTCCTGGAACTCTTTCGGGCGCATCGCGTCACAGCCCGTAGAGTTGGTGGATGGCGTAGGGCAGTTGGCAGAAGGTGACCTTTTCCGCGCTCAGGTCCTTTTGCGAGATGAATTTCCACGGCGCGAACACCAGCGCGGTCTTGCCTTTGTTGCGCGCCGCCTTGCCGATGCGCACGGCCAGGTCGCGCGTCAGCGCCGATTCCTTGGAGCACAGAAATTCTTTTTCCGGGCGGTAGATCATGTGCAGGCGATAGTCCGCCGTCTCGCCGAAGTAGTGATCCCTGCCCGGCCTGATCTTGTCCATCGCGGCGCCGGTCGCGGTATAGGCCACGTGGCGCGCCAAGGCGTCGTAGTCGGGCAGGTCTTTGCCGCGCAGCAGGCTCTCGATGTTGAGTTCGCGCCCCAACGTGCAGAAGGTGAAGGTGCCGCCCAGCCCTTTTTGCAGGGCTTTGTCTCTGGCACCGGGCACGCCTTTGATCACGCGCCGCACCCGCTCGGCGGTGACCTTGTCGGCGTAGTCCTCGCACTCGATGAGGATGAACTTGCGGTTGCCGCCGTCTTGTTTGTTCAGCTCGAGCACTGCGTGGGCGGTGGTGCCGCTGCCCGCGAACGAGTCGAGTATGATGGCGTCTTTGCCGGCGAAGTGGAAAATTATTTTTTTGATGACGTCAACCGGCTTTACGGTTTCCATACCGTGTCCTTTGACTATCTCATCCAATTTCTTTTTGCCGGATTCACTCGTCCCGCAAGACTCATTGAAATTGGCCCACAAGGGATGGTATCGTTTTTCTAATTCATCATCGCTGAAGAAAATTCTTATAAGCTTCCCGTTCCGCGCAAAAACTTTGTTTTCTTGCGCAAGTCGCTCGGCCGTGTCTCGTCCTATTGTCCAGCGATAGCTGGCTTGTGGTGCTACGCCAAGAATGGAGAAAACCATTTTTTCGGATCTCTTGATACCGATGTTTTTTCTTTGTTGGACTTCTTCCTCACGATACGTTCTGCCGTCATCAGCCGTGTACGGGTATTCCAGTTCTTCTTTTTCTTCCAATACAAAAGGCGCATGATCAGGCATCGGTATTTTTCCGTAAGCCAAGATATATTCCTCTGATTTTTGTATCTTAAATCGCGCGCTGCCCGCGTTCATTGGTTTGTTGCGCGCCGTCCAGCTACACATCGCATAAAAGTTGTCCTCTCCAAAAATCTCGTCCATCATCAGCCGCAGGCGGTGCTGCTCGTGGTCGTCTATCGAGATGAAAATCACGCCGTCCTCGGCCAGCAGTTCGCGCAACAGTTGCAGGCGCGGCCACATCATGCACAGCCATTTCTCGTGGCGCTCCTCGTCGTCGCCGTCCACCGCGCCGTTTTCCGCAAGCCAACGTTTCATCAATTCCGAATTGACGTTGTCGTTATAGCACCAGCCCTCGTTGCCGGTGTTGTAGGGCGGGTCTATATAGATGCAGTTCACGCGCCCGGCATAGCGCGGCATCAGCGCCTTCAGCGCGTCCAGGTTGTCGCCGTGGATAATCAGGCTGCCTTCCTCGGCGCCCGCCCCACGCGCCGGCACCGACTTCCGACGCACCACGTCAAGCGTCCGGTAAGGAACGCTCAGATGGTGCGCATAGACAATATGCTTACCCTTGAACTCCAACGTCGGCATGAGATCGCCTAAAAACTGATTTCTACCAGAAATCCAAGATTACGGAGGCGGAATCGCATGGCCTGCCTGCTTACTTCAAATTCATCCGCCATTAGCTTTATATCTACAGTTTTGCCCACATCTATATCGGCATGTTCATCAAGGTATCCGTCCAATAATATCTGTGGCATTAAAAGGCCGGCTGCAAAAGCATTGGCCTCTATTTCCATTTGATGTTCTGTCGCGCTACTAATATCAATTTTCTTACGGAAATATGTTCGGTCAATAAAAACAGGTGAAGAGGGGTTGCTTTTTCTGTGAAGTACATAATGTCCAATCTCATGAGCGATAGTGAAGCGTCTGCGTACTGACGCCTGCCGTGAGTTCACTACGATAGTCTTTTCTTCTATCGCCAAGAAACCGGCAAATTCGTCTTCCAGTGGCTTCTTGCGTATAACAAGTTTCAAAAAGTTGATGATCTTCTCAAGACTTACAGGTAAGGCAAGTGCTTCTGATCGCAAGAGCAGTTTGTACGCCTTCTCATCGAGCCTTTTATAGAAATCATTCATGTTTTTCTCCTTTTGTGTTTATTTAGTCGTAGTTTTTCTTCGCTTACTGTTTCCTCCAATGCACTTTCCATGTTGCTTTTAGGCTTCACAGAAATGTTGAGACTTTTTAGTTCTTTGATTATTAATTTTGATTGGTTTCCACTTGGTATGGAGGCTCTCCGCGCTTGTCGCAGTTGATCCTCCACTTCGGAAAGACTTGGTATCAACTCGCTTGGAGAAATTTTTAATGCATCTGCCATGCGCATTAGCAAGAACACTGAAGTTCTTTGGGTGCCTGCCTCTATGTTGGCAAGAGTAGTGCGGGACATACCAACAAGTTCTGACAGCCCAACTTGTGTGAATTTCAGTTCGCGTCTCCGGTTCTTAATGCGCTTCCCGAAGGCACTATAGAATTGGTTCGCCAAACCGAGATTGTTTTTGGACATCTATATTAAGAGTGTTTAGATGTCTGTCTTTATCCCGCGAAGCTGAGGGACAGAAACAGAACACCTTTGTATTGAAACACAATATAATATACATACAAATGTCATTATATTTGACATTATCTTACTTTATTTTCACTTGTAAGATAGAAAGAAGTTGTTTATGATGGCCAAATGAAGCTCAAACGAGCTATTTTCGATCAACTATCAATCATTAAGGAGGATATTATGAAAGTTAATATCGAAATTGACGGCAGAGAAGTTCCAGTGAACCCTGGTGACTATTCTGCTGACGAACTGAAAAAGGTTCTCGGGGTCGATCCTGTAAAGGTCATAGACCAGATCGAGGATGGTACTCTCAAGGAAATAGGAGAGGGCGACAAGGTTCAGATAAACGATCGTCCAGGAAGTGAGCAAAAGTTCATTTCTCATGAACCTGCGGGGCAGTACTCATGACTGATGACGAGAAAGACTTTCAAGATTTGAGGAGGATCTATCCATCTGCTGAAAAGCGGTTGGAGTCAGGCTGCCATTACCTCTATATTCCGGGGGCGAGGATTAACTCGGATGGGAAAGTAGAGGAAGTAGATGTGCTCTTGGGTTACTCAACTGAACCCACCAATCTCTATTTAGGGCGTTGTTTCCACGGCAAGGCGCGGAATTGGAGCACTCATGTAATTTTGGGACGGGAGTGGCACACCTTTTCTTACTCGGGGGTGAGTAGCAGCCTTCCTCTCTTACATATTCTTGCCAATCATCTTCGGGTTTTGCAATGAAGGTTATTTTCAAGATAACAAAGGAACTGTTGAAGGATGTGCGTGTCCATCTCTCTCGACCACACGCCGTGGCAGATGAACGTGTAGGCTTTTTGTCATGCGGGGCAGTGTCTTCAGCGAACGACACACTTGTCATTCTCGCTCGAGAATATCATCCCGTATCCGACGCTTGTTACCATGCCGATCCTACAGTCGGTGCGTGTATAAATAGAAAAGCTATCAGTATGGCAATGCAAGTTGCTTTGTCAGAGGGCTGCTCAATGTTTCATGTCCACTTGCATGCGCATAAGGGGGCAACAAATTTTAGTGATGTCGATGTTGAGTCGAATCGCAAACTTATTCCGGATTTTTTTAATGTGACAAGCAATATGCCTCATGGTGCTATTGTTTTTTCACTTGATAAAGGAAAGGGGGTGGTTTGGCTTGCGAAAGATGGTGAACCAGTACTAATAGATGAGTATGTTGTAGTCGGATCCCCAATGTCCATATGGTCTGCTAAGAGACTTTCTGATAATAAAAAATTTGAGCGTAATTTTTCCAGGCAAAGTTTTCTTGGTCCTGAAAGTCAACAGATATTTTCACGGCTTAGGGTTGGTGTGGTCGGGTTAGGAGGCGGAGGGTCACATGTCATTCAGCAGTTGGCTCATATAGGAATTGGACGTTATGTTATTTGTGATTATGACATAGTTGAAAATTCCAATTTGAATCGTCTCGTCGGCGCGACCCAGGAAGATGTACAGAACGAACGCACGAAAGCAGAAATTGCCACCCGCACCATTAAAGGGCTCATGCCAGACGCTGAGGTTAATGCGATAAAAGGGAAGTGGAGTTCAGCGCTGGATGATTTGGCTGGATGTTTCGTAATTTTTGGTTGTCTTGATTCATTCAAAGAACGGGATGAGCTGGAACGATTCTGTCGCAGAAATCATATCCCTTATATAGATATTGGAATGGTTGTCAGTAAGAGTGGCAAGTTTTTTCGGATTTCTGGTCAAGTCGTTTTGTCCATGCCTGGGAGGCCTTGTCTTAGGTGTATGGGCGTACTCAAAGATCAAAAAGTTGATAAAGAAGCTCGATCTTATGGGGATGCGGGAGCTCAGCCACAGGTTGTCTGGTCGAATGGGATTCTTGCTTCTTCTGCCGTTAGCACTCTAATGGATCTAGTTTGCCACTGGGGGGGTATTATTCCATCGCACGCGCGCTACCTGGAATACAATGGAAATGAACCTTCTTTGGGTGCTAGTCCGAGATGCCAATATATAGACGATGAATGTGCCCATTACCCTATGAATGGTAAAGATATTGGGAACCCATTTTTCGATATAAATTCACTATGCAGACAGCACAGGGGAAACATCATCGAGTTTAACCATGTTCGCCAGTTCCAGTGTTATTGGGATGGAAGCGAAAGGCCGACGCCTTGATTACTTTTTGGCGACATGGCGTGGGCTGCCACATCGTAAAACGCGGTCGGGGCTTGGTAGAAAAACATTTCACGCGCTCATCCACCGGTCGACGCCGTGTTTGCGCAAGGTGGCGATGACTTCGGTAATCGTGCCTCTGCCGTTCATGCGGAATTTCTTTCCTGGTTTGTCTGATGGGCCGATAAGGGCGAAAGACGCTTTGTTGTCGTCCAGTGGTTCGATCAAGAGGTGTTTGTCGTCTGCAATTCGCCATTCCGCCGATATTGTTCCTTCTGAAAAGAGCCCTATCATTGGTTCTCCCAGGTCGCCGAAGTTCTGCATCAGGGCGACAAACCCCATGGCGGACTCCAAGGTCAGCGGTTTGTCTCCCTCTTCCAGATCGTCGGTGAAGCGCAGATAATCAATGTAGTTTGCGCTTGCGGTATATCCGCATAGCGTCAAGCATTCGATTACTTTCTCGAATTTCAACATAATGCGTGCCAAGGCTGATGAGGAGGGTTCTGGCGTGGTTTGAATGGGTGCCGAACCCTCGGCCACAGGGAAAGATCAGCGCAGCAGAATGCCGGCCGTCATCGCCATGTTTCCGAGAAGCAGGGCAATCACAAGGCCGAATGCCCAAAATATGAATTGCAGGCTGGCTTTCATTCCTGCCAGGCTGGCTTTCATTTCTGCTTTGAACTCGGCAAGCTCCAGATGGGTGTTTGTTCCCTCATCTCTGCCTTGATCAATGGCCAGGCTGATGGCCTTGGCTGCTTTCTCTTCCACGCCAGCATCGCGGAGAGCTTCTGCCGTGCGCAGGGTGTCGAAATGCTTTGTCGTAGTTGCCATGAGGCCAATGATAGCAAAATAGGGGGCTTATACAATGCTACCTTCCTGGGTGGGGCAGGTGGTTATTGTCGGCGGGTGGCTGGTGGGTGGTATAATGAGCGCATGGCCAGATTAGAGGCAGAAAAAGCGATCATTGCTCTTTTAACCAACTTATTTTTTGGTTTGGCGGGCGTTGTCGTCTTGATTGTTGGTGGCTTGGTGTCGTTGTATATCAGCCCGAATCAGCACACCAACTTTTTGCTCTGGTCTGGTTTCATTACGGTACTGGTTTTTTCAGCCGTTTGTTTCGTTTTTATACAGCGCATCCTCAAACATATAAAGGAGCTTGAGAAACTATGATAGAAATTCTTGCCTTGATGTTTTCCTTTTACGTCTTTATTGGCGTGATTCTGTACTGCGTTATAAAGTACTTCTAATCCGCGCCTGTTCGTTGCGTCTGTCGCAACCGCTCCCGCGTCGCCCTCGGCGCGGGGACTGCATCTTGGCAGCCTCTGCTGCGCGTCTTTCGTCTAATCGGCCGCCTGCTTCCATCCCGTCCGCGCATCCGCGTCGGGCATCAGCTGCCTCTTGATTCCGTCGACGTCGCCCATGAACCACAGTTGCTGTATCTTTCCGTCTTTGACGTCGAAGAAGCCGGCGCCGTACCATTCCACTTTCCGGCCGGTGGCCGGGATGCCGAAAAACACGTCGCGGTGTTCGCCGGAGAAGAGGATTTTGGCCACCACCTTGGCGCCTTCCGAGACTACGTCCTCGACTTCGCAGCGGAAACCGCCGAGCGCCTTGTGCACGCCGCGGATGTATTCGCAGAAAGGCTCGACGCCCTTGTTCCGTTCGCCCAAGGAACTCCTGAACGCCATGTCTTCGGCGATGATCTGGCGCGCCGTATCGTAGTCTTCTTCGTTCCACATCTTTCCGAACAGGCGGATGATCTCGCGGTTGTCCATCGGTTGGTCTCCTTGCCGGGTTGGTCTGGTCGTGTCGGTCGCGTTGGCCGCATGAAGCACATTAAGCACATCGGGCATGCCGGCCACGTTGTCTATGGGGGTTCTTTGCCCGCGCAGCCTGGCGGGAAGGGCAGGCCACGCCCGCGCCGTCGCGCGAGGCGATTATATAGTATGGCATAGAGGCCGGCCGCGATCCGGCGGATGCCGCCAGCGCTCCATGTGCCAGGCCGACACCGCCTGGACGCCACCGGCGCTCCATGTGCAAGGCCGACACCGCCCGGACGCCGCCGGCGCTCCATGTGCCAGGCCGACACCGCCCGGATGCCGCCGGTGCTCTATGTGCCAGGCCGACGCCGCCCGGACGCCGCCCGGTGGTAACATCGGCGCATGGCTGAATCCGGTACAGACAAACCGACCTGCGACCCGACCGGCGCCTTTCCCGCCAAGCTGTTCCTGGCCCTGGTCGGGATCATCGTCCTGATCATCGTGGCATTGGCGGTGGCGTTCGTCACCTCGCAGATCAACCTCTTGTTCTGGCTCGGGGTCGCCGCGATAGCGGCGGCCGTTATCGCCTGTCTGCGCCTGTTCCGACGAGCGCGGGAACAACTGCGGGAGATGGTGGCCGCAAGCAAGGCGTTCGCGTTGTCGCTCGTCGCGCTGCTGGTTCTCGGCGTAATCATCTACGCTGCCGCAAGGCTCATGCTGTAGCGCCCATCCGCCGTCTTCCCGCGTGGCTGAGCGGTCACTGCCGGTGCATCTGGTTTCATTTCGCTGCGACGCATCCGCAAACGCCATAAAATACTTCTGCACCTGCCCGCCGCTGTCCTCGCCACGGGTGCCACAACCGCCCCCGCGCCGCCCCTCGGCGCGGCGGTGTAAAATTGTCCCCGAAGATGAACGCGCCCGCCCGATCCCCGTTGCCGAAACTGGTTCCCGCCGCCGCGCGTCTGCCGGACTTTGGCGGGCGCCTCGTCGCCGGCGTGGACGAGGCGGGGCGCGGCGCGTTGGCCGGGCCGGTGGTGGCGGCCGCGGTGGTGTTCGATCCGGCGCGTCCGGTGGCCGGCTGCGCCGACTCGAAGACGCTGGCTGCCGACGCAAGGAGCGCGCTTGCAAAAGACATCCGGCGCGGCGCGCTGGCGTGGTCGGTGGCCGCCGCCGGCGTCGAGGAGATTCACCGGCTGAACATTCTGCACGCGACGCTGTTGGCGATGGCGCGCGCGTTGCGGGCGCTTGCGGTGGCGCCGGACTGCGCGCTGATAGACGGCAACCGCTGCCCCGATACGGCCGTCGCGTGCTGCGCGGTCGTCGGCGGCGACGCGCGCGTCGGCTGCATTTCGGCGGCCTCGATCCTGGCGAAGACCGAGCGCGACCGCCGCATGGCGCGTCTGCACGAAACCTATCCGGCCTACGGCTTCGCGTCGCACAAGGGCTATCCGACGCGCGCCCACGTGCGCGCATTGGAGGCGCACGGCGCGTGCGCCGCGCACCGTAAGGGCTACCGCCCGGTGCGCGAAGCAATCGGGCGGCAACGTCGGTGCCTGACGTGAACGCGCCGCCGTTCGTCCACCTGCGCCTGCACACCGAGTATTCGATCAGCGACGGCCTGCTGCGGATACCGGAGCTGATGAAGGAGACGGCGCGCCGCAAGACGCCGGCGGTGGCGGTGACCGATCTCGACAATCTGTTCGCCGCGGTCAAGTTCTACGGCGCCGCGCTCGAGCACGGCGTCAAGCCGGTCATCGGCTGCGAGCTGCACGTGCGCGCCGACGACGACGGCGACGATGACGAGATCGTGCTGTTGTGCGCCGATGCGCGCGGCTACCACAACCTGACGCGGCTGGTCACCCGCGCGTACCTCGAGGGGCAGGAGCACGATACGCCGCACCTGCGCCGCGAGTGGTTCGCCGACTGCAACGACGGCCTGATCGCGCTGTCGGGCGGCATGCGCGGCGACGTCGGCAAGGCGCTGCTGCGCGGCGAGCGCGCGCGGATCGAGCGCGCGCTGGAGTTCTGGAGCGGCCTGTTCGACGGCCGCTATTACCTCGAGTTGCACAGCACGCGGCGCGATGGCGAGAAGGAGTACATAGAGCACGCTCTGGCGCTGGCGGCGCGCACGCGCCTGCCGGTGGTCGCGACCAACGACGTGCGCTTTCTCAGGCGCGAGGACTTCGACTCGCACGAAGCCAAGGTGTGCATCGGCCAGGGCTACACGCTCACCGACAAGCGCCGCCCGCGGCGCTACAGCCCGGAGCAGTACCTGAAGAACGCCGACGAGATGGCGCGGCTGTTCGACGGCGTGCCGAGCGCGCTTAGGAACACGCTCGAGATCGCGACGCGCTGCACGCTCGATCTCGAGTTCGGCAAGACGCTGCTGCCGGAGTTCCCGCTGCCGCGGGGTGTCACCGCGGCGGCCCAGATCACGGCCGCCGCCGAGAGCGGCCTGGCCGCGATCCTCGAGGCCGCGGGCGCCTCGCTCGACCGTGCGGCCTACCGCAAGAGGCTCGCGTCCGAGCTTGCGATCATCCGCGACATGGGCTACGAGAGCTACTTCCTGATCGTCGCCGACTTCATCGCCTGGGCCAAGCGCGAGGGCATACCGGTCGGGCCGGGGCGCGGTTCGGGCGCCGGCTCGCTGGTCGCCTACGCGCTCGGCATCACCGAACTCGATCCGATCCGCTACGACCTGCTGTTCGAGCGCTTCCTGAACCCGGAGCGCGTGTCCATGCCCGACTTCGACGTGGACTTCTGCATCGAGGGGCGCGACCGCGTCATCCAGTACGTCGCCGAACGCTACGGGCGCGACCGCGTCAGCCAGATCATCACCTTCGGCAGCCTGGGCGCGAAGGCCGCGGTGCGCGACGTCGGGCGCGTGCTAGGCCACCCGTACGGATTCGTCGACCGCGTCGCCAAGCTGATCCCGAACCGCATCAACATCACGCTCCAGGAAGCGCTCGCCGAGTCCGAGGAACTGCGGCGCTCGTGCGAGGACGACGACGTCGGCCAGATCATGGACGCCGCGCGCAAGCTCGAGGGCCTGGCGCGCAACCCGGGCAAGCACGCCGGCGGCGTCGTCATATCGCCGACGCCGATGGAGGACTACACCGCGCTCTACTGCGAGCCGGGCAGCCGCAACGCGGTTACGCACTTCGACATGAAGGGCATCGAGAAGATCGGCCTCGTCAAGTTCGATTTCCTGGGTCTGAAGACGCTGACGATCATCGCCAGGGCGGTCGCCTATCTGCGCGCGCGCGGCGTCGCCGTGGACGTGAACCACATCCCGCTCGACGACCCGGCGGTGTACCGCATGCTGCAACGCGGCGACACCGCGGCCGTCTTTCAGCTCGAATCCGACGGCATCCGCCGGTTGATGAAGAAGCTGAAGCCGGATCAGTTCGACGACGTTGTGGCGCTGGTGGCGCTCTACCGCCCGGGGCCGCTCGGTTCCGGCATGAGCGACGAGTACGCCGAGCGCAAGCACGGCGCGCGTATCCGTTTTCCGCATCCCGACCTGAGGCCGATATTGGAGCCGACCTACGGCGTCATCCTCTACCAGGAGCAGGTCATGCAGATCGCGCGCGTGCTCGCCGGTTACACGCTCGGCGCCGCCGACGTCCTGCGCCGCGCGATGGGCAAGAAAATTGCCAGGGAGATGGCCGAGCAGCGCGCCGTGTTCGTCGACGGCGCGGTCGCGCGCGGCGTCGACAGGCGCACCGCGGCCCATATCTTCGACCTGATGGAGAAGTTCGCCGACTACGGCTTCAACAAGTCTCATTCGGTCGCCTACGCGCTGCTCGCGTACCGCACCGCGTGGCTGAAGGCGAATCACCCGGGCGCGTTCATGGCCGCGGTGCTGTCCGCCGAGATGGGCGACACCGACAAGATCGTCCACCTGATCGGCGAGTGCCGCGCGATGAAGCTGGAGGTCGAGCCGCCCGACGTCAACCGCTCGCGCCACGAGTTCACCGAGGTCGAGGGCGGCATACTGTTCGGGCTGGGCGCGATTCGCAACGTCGGCGCCGCGGCCATCGAGATCATCGTCGCCGAGCGCGAGCGCGGCGGCGCGTTTTCGTCGCTGCGCGATTTCTGCGCGCGCCTGGTTCCGGCCGTCGCCAAGAACCTGCTGGAGACGCTGATCCGCGCCGGCGCCCTCGATGCGGTCGAACGCGACCGTGGCGCGATGCTGCACCACTTGGCGCGCGTCTATGCGCTCGCCGAGCAGCGCGCCAGCGACCGCGACGCCGGCCAGTCCAGTCTGTTCGGCGAGGCGCCGAAGGGCGGCGACTGCCCGCCGCTCGAGGACGGCGAACGGATCGGCAGGGAGCAGCTGCTGAAGATGGAGCGCGACGGTCTGGGCCTGTACCTGACCGACCATCCGGTGTCGTGGTACCGCCGCGAACTTGCCGGCATGACCAACATGAATCTGCACGACGCGAGGGGACTGTCCGGCGACGACACCGGCGGCGGGCGCGACGCGCTGTGGTTGTCCGGCGTCATCATGAACATCCGCGTGCGCCATACGCGGCAGGGCAAGGCCGCGTTCTTCACGCTCGACGACGGCAGCGGGCGTCTCGAACTGGCGCTGTTCGACAAGGATTACACCAATTACGCCGACATGTTGTCGCACGACGACATCGTCGTCGTCGAGGTCTATCGCGGCACCTACGACGGCGCCCGCGATAGCGCCCGCTGGCGCACGCGCACGATACTGACGCTCGACCAGGCGCGCCGGCGTTTCTCGAAGAGCGTCCAGATCAGCCTGCACACCGAGGGCCTGGACGACCGTCTGGCCGGGCGCCTCGAGGAATCGCTGTCGCCGTTCATCGAGAACGGCGGCTGCCCGGTGGTCGTCGCGCTGCGCACCGCCGACGCCGAGACGCGCCTGCGCTTCGGCGACGACTGGAAGGTGCGTCCGTGCGAGGAAATGCTGTGCCGCCTGCGCCGCATCGCCGGCGTCGAGCAGGTTTCTTTTCATTATTGAGCGCGTTCGAGGGCGCCGTCGTCGCTGGTATGCTGGTGCACGTGAAATCCGGCGGTTTCTTCCGGCCATGGGCGTGAGCGCCGCCGGCGCGGGCGTGGCGCACCCCGGTTTGCGCTTCATGCTGCGCCATCCGGCCCATCTGCTGTCGCTCGGGTGCGGCGCCGGCCTGTCGCCGGTGGCGCCCGGCACCGCCGGCACCTTGCTGGCGATTCCGGTGTATTCGTTGCTCGCCGGCTGGCCCGCGTGGCTGTACCTGGGCGCGGTGGCCGCGCTGTTCGTCGTCGGCGCCGCGGCCGCCGGCTACTCGAGCGCGACGCTCGGCGTGCACGATCATCGCGCCATCGTCGTCGACGAGGTCGCCGGCATGTTGCTCGGTCTGTTCCACCTGCCCGGCGGCGACGGCGACGCGTGGGTGTGGGTGGTGTTCGCGTTCCTGCTGTTTCGCACGTTCGACGTGCTCAAGCCGTGGCCGATAGATCGCGCCGACCGAGGCGTCGCCGGCGGTTTCGGCATCATGTTGGACGACGCGCTCGCCGGCCTGGCTACGCTGGCGGTGGTGCAGGCGCTGGCGTTCGTGGTCGGCGCGTGAAGGTTCGCACGCGCTTCGCGCCTAGCCCCAGCGGCGTGCTGCACCTGGGCGGCGTGCGCACCGCGCTGTTCTCGTGGCTCTACGCGCGCCGCCACCGCGGCAGTTTCGTGCTGCGCATCGAGGACACCGACGTCGGGCGTTCGAGCGTCGCGTCTTCCGACGCGATCGTCGAGGCTCTGGCGTGGCTCGGCCTGGATTGGGACGAAGGCCCGTTCTACCAGAGCCGAAGAGCAAGGCGCCACCGCGAGGTCGTCGCGCGCCTGCTCGACGACGGTTGCGCCTACCGCTGTTACTGCACCCGCGACGAGCTCGACGAGTTGCGCCGCCGGCAGCTGGCCCGGGGTGACAAGCCGCGCTACGACGGGCGCTGCCGCGAACGCCGCGGGGCGCGTCCCGGCGTCGAGCCGGTCGTGCGTTTCAAGAATCCACAAGATGGCGCGGTCACGTTCCGCGACCGCGTGCACGGCGAGATTACGACCGCCAACGCCGAACTCGACGATCTCGTGATCGCGCGCGCCGACGGTACGCCGACCTACAACCTGGCGGTCGTCGTGGACGACGCCGACGCGGAGATCACGCACGTGATCCGCGGCGACGACCACCTGAGCAACGCGCCGCGCCAGATCAACCTGCTGCGCGCGCTCGGCGCGGCGGCGCCGGAGTACGCGCACGTGCCGCTGGTGTTGGACCACACCGGCGCGCGCCTGTCGAAGCGCACCGGCGCGCGCGGCGTCGCCCATTACCGCGAGCAGGGCTATCTGCCGGAGGCGCTGCTGAACTGCCTGGTGCGCCTCGGCTGGTCGCACGGCGACCAGGAATTGTTCTCGTTGGACGAGATGAAGGAACACTTCGATCTCGACGGGCTGAACGCCGCCGCCGCGGCCTTCGATCCGGCCAGGCTCGACTGGCTGAACGCGCATTATCTGGCGCGCACGCCGCCGGCCGCGCTCAGCGACGACTTCGCCGCGCGTCTGCGCGCGCTCGGCTGCGACCCGAAGCGGGGGCCGCCGCTTGCGGAGGTGATCGAGGCGATGCGATCGCGCCACCCGACGTTGCGGGCGATGGCCAAGGGTTCGGTTTTTCTATACCGCGACGAAGTGGATACCGACGCCGCCGCGTTGCGCGGGCACGTGGGCGGCGCGGCGCGGTCGTATTTCGCCCGCCTGCTGGACACGCTCGAGGCGGTGGAGGACTGGCACGCCGAGGCGTTGCAAGCGGCCTTGTCCGGGGTGCTGAAGGAACTGGATATTTCGATGGGAAAACTCGGCAGACCGTTGCGCTACGCACTGACCGGCGGCGCCCCCGCTCCGGATCTGAGCCGCGTCATGCAGTGGCTTGGCAAGGAGCGCTGCCTGCGCCGCATCCGCGAGGCCGTGGCCGTCGCGTCGTAGGGCGGGCGCGCCGCGCGCAACCGCCCGCCCGCGGCAGGGCCTTGCCGCGGATGCCCCCGGCGAAGCCATCCACGCACCGAACCGGTGAACAAGCCCGTGTGAACAAGCCCGTGCACCGCCGTCTATCGCTATGGCACCGGCGTGATCACGACCAACACGCCGATGATGGGGTGATCGAGATAGTGCAGTTCGTCGTCGGCCAGGACTTTTTTCAAGTGTATCGGAATCAGCGTCGTCGTCGGCTGCGACGACACCGCCGGTTCGTCGGAGTACGCCGGGTCGTACTGGAAATCCAGGCGCAGCTGAAAGTAGTTCTCGTAGCTGAGCCAGGCCACGCCCTTCAGTACCCCGGCCGACGGTTCGCTCAGGAAATGGACGTAGCGCGCCTGTTCCCGGTTGTACGGCGGCTGGCGCCACGCGAGGTGGCGCACGATCTCGAGCGAGGCGTCGGCGCGTATCTTCTCGGCCCGTTCGGCCAGCCGGTATTGCGTCTCGTCGGTCACCGGAAAGATCGGATCCGGCGGCGCCGCGTCGGCCAGCGCGAGCGCCGGCTGCCTCAGCCGGTGCGCCAGTTCCGGGTTGACGATGTCGCGCAGCCGCTTGATCTCGGCGCCGACGTGCCTGACGATGATCATTTCGATCTGGTACAGCTCGGCGTCCTGCTGCGCGTGCGCGCCCGGCGCGCCCGGCAGCACCGCCGCCGCCAACAACCGGGCGAGCATTTTTTTCGGGTTCCTGTACATTGCTGCATTCTCCCTCACCCAGAGGGAGATATTGTTCGCGGGCCCATCATGTAACCCTCTCCCCCGTAGGAGAGGGTGGGCGACGGACATCAATGCGCAATGGTATCAAAAAAGGGGAATTATATACTTTAATCCGTGAGAACATTATTCTCTGAGATTGAAGTATCCATTTGACGCTTCACAGGCCGTGCCTTGTCGGTTAATAATTCCTTCAAGGTCTTACCGCCACCTCCGCGTCCAGTAGCCCCATTCCCGGAGGCCTTGTAATTCAGTGTAGCATCGCCCAGAACTTTGCCATTCTTGGCGGCGTTCCAGTCCGCATTGTCTCGATGGCCGCAATCAACACAAACAAACATTGATTGCGATACTCTGTTCTTCTCGTTTATACATCCGCACTTGTTGCAAGCACGACTCGTGTTCTTTGCAGATACATAATTTACTTGGGTTTTGTAACCCAAATACTGCTCTAATTTATACCAGTTCGTACGTAGTATTCCTTTGTTCAGGCTCGACTTGGCCTTCACATTCCTGCCAGGGGCAGTAGCCGTGCCCTTGGCACCCCTCGTCATGCCCCTCGTATTCAAATCCTCCAAATGCACTACAGAATAATTCTCTGCTATCTCACTGCTTACATGATGACACCAGTTGTTCCTCTTTTGCTTTATCTTCCTGCACGTTATGGCATGGGAATGCTTGGCACGCAGATAGCGATTAGAGGGTTTTACCTTGTGCTTCCTGCTACCGCACTTCCGCCTCGCCATCATCCGCTGATAACGACGACGACGCGCCTCTAATCGAGTAGTATCAGGCATTCGATAAACTATCCCATCCGAGCATGTTATTTGACCTACATTTCTGTCTATGCCTACTGAATTATATTCACGTTTAACTTCTTTCTGTTCCACTTTATACACTATGTATGCATACCAATTCCCGCATTCCCTTTTGACTGTGCCCGACACGGGCTTTGCATCGGGATACGGATTATGGCCAAGCAACAGCACCTCGCCTATCTTGGCTATATGCAAATGGCGACCCCTTATACGAAACAAACCAGATACCAAAGGGAAACTCTCATGATGTACATATCTTGCATGAAACCTAGGGAGTCCTCCTTTCTTGTCATAGAACTTCTTGTACGCAGTTTCTATGGGCTTCAAAGAACTCTTTACTATGTTGGCCGAGTATTCCTGCAACCAGGGTTCACAATAACGTCGCAACAGAGTGAACTGCTTGCCCAATGTAAAATACCAAGGCCTGCATCTTCCATATGCTATATACTCATCCCGTAACTTTCCTACAAAATGGTTCCACACAAACCTGCACGCACCCGCCAAACCCGCCAACTTGCGGGCTTTGGCATGCGTGCTGGCATGCAGCCTGTATCGAATTGTTCTATGAACCTTCATTCTCAAACATTATAACAAAATCTTACATAAAATCAGCTACTTCACTATCCTTCACGGATTAAAGTATGTAATTCCCCAAAAAAGCCTTCGAGGTAGCGTTTGCGTTCACGCGCGGTGTCGCGCGTCTCGGAGATGATCAGCTTGCGCGGGCCGTGGAAGCGATACAGCGCCGGTTGCTCCTGCACCAGCGCGAGCAGCCCGGCGGTGTCGAAGTTCGTCTGCCCGGCGAAGTGGACGCGAAAGCCGGCGTCGTCGGCCTCGGCGCGGGTTATGCCCAGGGCGCGGCAGCGCAGCCGCAACGCCGCGTTCGTGAACAGGTTGGCGACGTGCTCGGGCGGCGCGCCGAAGCGGTCGGTCATCTCGAGCCTCAGCTCGTCGAGCTGGTCGTGGTCGGCGGCCGCGGCGATGCGCCGGTAGAGCACCAGGCGCAGGCCGACGTCGGGCACGTAGTGGTCGGGGATCAGCGCCGGTTCGCCCAGGCGCACCTCGGCCACGGTGTCGAGCGGCGCGTCCAGGTCCACTTCCTCGTTCGACTGGAGGGCCTCGACGGCGCGTTTCAGCAGGCGGTTGTACATCGTGAAGCCGACCTCTTGCAGATGGCCGCTCTGCTCCTCGCCGAGCAGTTCGCCGGCGCCGCGGATCTCCAGGTCCTGCACCGCCAGCGTGAAGCCTATGCCCAAGTCTTCGAGCGACTCTATCGCCTCCAGGCGTTTCATCGCGCCGCCGGTCATTTGTGCCTTCGGCGGCACCAGGAAATAGGCGTAGGCGGAATGGTGCGAGCGCCCGACGCGCCCGCGCAACTGGTGTAACTGTGCCAGGCCCAGGCGGTCGGCGCGGTGGATGACGATGGTGTTGGCGCTGGGCACGTCTATGCCGCTTTCGATGATCGTCGAGCACACCAGGAGGTCGCGGCGCCGGTGGTAGAAGTCGAGCATCGTGTTCTCCAGCAGGCGTTCCGGCATCTGGCCGTGGGCGACGGCGACGCGCGCCTGCGGCATCAGTTCGCGCACGCGCCGCGCCATTTCCTCGATGGTCTTGACGTCGTTGTGCAGAAAATACACCTGGCCGCCGCGCCGCAGCTCGCGCTGGCAGGCCTCGCGGATCAGCGCGTCGTCCCACTGCTTGATGAAGGTTTTGACGGCGTGGCGCCCGGGCGGCGGCGTCGCGATAATCGAGAGATCGCGCAGCCCGCTCAGGCTCATGCTCAGGGTGCGCGGGATCGGCGTCGCGGTCAGCGTCAGGACGTCGCATCGCGCGCGCAGCGCCTTCAGCTTTTCCTTGTCCTTGACGCCGAAGCGGTGTTCCTCGTCTATGATGATCAGGCCCGGGCGCTTGAAGCGCACGTTCTGGTGGAGCAGTTTGTGGGTCGCGATGACGACGTCCGCGGCGCCTTTCTCTATCGCCGCCACGCTGGCGCCGATTTCGGCGCGGCTGCGGAACCTCGACAGCATTTCGATGCGCACCGGCCACGCCGCGAAGCGCTCGCGGAAGGTCTCGTAGTGCTGCCTTGCGAGCAGCGTCGTCGGCGCCAGCACCATGGTCTGGCGGCTGTTGCACGCGGCGACGAACGTCGCCTGCATGGCCACTTCGGTCTTGCCGAAGCCGACGTCGCCGCACACCACGCGGTCCATCGGCCTGGGCGCGCGCATGTCGCTCAGGATGTCGCCGATGGCCTTGCTCTGGTCGGGCGTCTCCTCGTACGGGAAGGCCGCCGCGAAGGCGCGGAAGTCGGCCTCGAACGGCTCGAAGGCGAAGCCGCCGCGGGCGTCGCGCCGCGCCTGCACGTCGAGCAGCTCGGCGGCCACGTCGCGCGCCTTGACCGCGGCCTTGCGCCGGCTTTTGCGCCATTGGCCGCCGCCCAACTTGTGCAGCGGCGCGCTCTCCGGGTCGCCGCCGACGTAGCGGCTCAGCAGATGCAGCGACGCCACCGGCACGTAAAGTTTGTCGCCTTCGGCGTATTCGACGACGCAGAACTCCGACGGGTAGCCGGCCAGTTCGATGACCTCGAGACCGCGAAAGCGCCCGACGCCGTGCTCCTCGTGGACTATCGCGCAACCGGGCTCGAGGCTGCCGAGATTCTCGATGACGGCGTTTGCGTCCGGTGTGCGCCGCGCGCGGCGGCGCGCCGCGGCGCGCGGCCCCAGGATCTGCTCGTCGGTTATCAGCGCAAGGCGTTCGTCGTCGAACACCGCGCCCTCGTGCAACGCGGCGACGCACAGGCACAGGCGTTCGGTGCCCTCGGCGAACTCGCTGAAGTCGCCGACGACGTGCGCGCGCAGACCGTAGTCGGCGAGTAACTCGGACAGGCGCTCGCGGTAGCCGGGCGATTGCGCCGCGATCAGGATACGACCGTCGAAGTCGGCTACGAACGCGCGCAACTTGGCGGCGGGATCCGGTTGTTGCAGGTCGAGCGCCAGCGGCGGCGGCACGCGCGTCGCAAAATCCACGACGTCGCCTAGGCGCGCGCCGCGCTTGTCGCGGTGGCGAAAGGGTTGGATCTCGACGCGGCGAAAATCCCGCGTCCGCGCGCCCAGTTCGTCCGGCGTCAGATAGAGTCTTTGCGGTGCCGCCAACGGGCGCTGCGGCGTCTCGCACAGCTGGCGGTAGCGCCCGGCGACGTAATCCCAGTGCGCCGCCGCGTGTTCGTCCAGGGCCTCGGTGGAGACCACCAGCGCGTCGCTCGGCAGGTAGTCGAACAGCGTGGACAGGTCGTCGAAAAACAGCGGCAGATAATGTTCGATGCCGCCGGGGACGACGTGCTCGCTCACGTCGCGGTACACCGGGCACTCGCCGGGTGTCGCGTCGAACTCGACGCGGAAGCGGCGGCGGAAGCCCGCGATTGCGGCGGCGTCCATCGGAAACTCGCGCGCCGGCAGCACCGCGACCTCCTCGACCGTCTCCGCCGACATCTGGGTTTGCGCGTCGAACAGACGCAAGCTTGCGATCTCGTCGTCGAACAGTTCCACGCGTACCGGGTGCGCGCCCGACGGCGGGTAAAAGTCCACGATGCCGCCGCGCACGCTGAAGTCGCCGTGATGCGAGACCTGCGACGTCGCGGCGTAGCCGTCCTCGTTCAGGCGCCTGCGGAAGTCGTGGATATCGAGTTTGTCGCCGCATCGCAGCGTGAACGCCCGCGCCTGAATGAACGACGCCGGCGTAAGCCGCTGCATCGCCGCGGCGCACGTGGTGATGCACACGCCGGCCGCAAGCCGCGGCAGGCGCGCAAGCGTCGCAAGGCGCGCCGCCGACAGGTCGGAGTGGGGCGAGAAATGGTCGTACGGCAGCGTCTCCCAGTCCGGGAACGAGACGACGTCACGCCCGTCGCCCAGGAAGAAGCGCAACTCGGACTCGAACCGGGCGGCGTGCGCCGTATCGGGCGCGATCAGCAGGATAGCGACGCGCTCGTCTTGCAGCAGATCGGCCACGGCGCGCGCCGCGGCGCAGCCGTGCAGGCCGCCCCAGCGCACGATTGTGGGGTTGTCAGTCGGCATAGCGTGAAAGCGCGGTGTCGCCGGCGGAATCGAGTTTTCTCAATTTCGCCGCCATCCGCATACTATGGGCGAAGCAGGACTTCGTCCACCCTTTCCTTCTGGGAGAGGGCCGGGGTGAGGGCCTTTCCGGCCTCGTACAACGGTAAGGGAACGCCCCACGGCGTTCCCGACCAGATCCTTCTTCAGACGGCGGGGGGTGTGGCGAAAAACACGGCGAAAATTGCGGCGAAAATCGCCGCGATGATGGCGGCCGTCGAAAAGCCCACCGAAAGCGCCATATACTTCATGCCCGTGCCTATCTTCTCGGTAAGCTCACCTCTGAGCAGCGCTATTTGCGCGTCGGTATGGGCCATAACCTGCGCCCCAAGTTTGGCCAGTTCGGTCTTGGTCGCCATATGGGTCGCCATGTACTGCCTGAGCTCGGCCACTTCGGCCTTGGTTGCCATGTGGGTCGCCATGTACTGCCTGAGCTTGGCCACTTCGGCCTTGGTCGCCAGATGCTGTACGGCTTCGACGATCGAAGCGTGCAGCAGTTTTGTCAGGGCCTCGGCCTGCTCCCGGTTCATGCCGGTGCGCTCCAGGTCGCGGACGCTGTCTATCATGTCGGTTGTATCGTGCATGGTTGTTGCTCCTTTTGGATTGAAAAGGAACGTGTAACGCACGTCCCGACTATAGCATGGAATTACCGGACAAACGGCAGCATATGGCCGACGAATGACTTTTTCCGACGAACGGTATTCCGGTGGAACCTTTGTCGTGCCGGGAGAGGGCGGGGGTGGGGGCCAGGTTTTTGGCCCATGTTCAGGGTTACATTATAGGCCTGCGGACAACTTCCACCACGCCCCTCCCCGCCGGGGAGGGGCGCGGCGGGGAAGTTATGCGATCAACCGAAGGTATCTACGACGATGTTCTCAAACCAGCTGTGGGCGTAATACACCTCTCGTTTGAGCGCCTCGTCGGAGGCGTCCATCGGCGTCAGGCCGCCCGCCACTTTCTTAACGCTGCTCATGTCGGCGGCCAGGCGATACACCGCGGCCACCGATATGCCGTAGTCGGGCGCGACCAGGCTGTAGCAGGTGTTGACGTAGGACGGCGCGCCCATGTCGTCGTCGTTCAGCGCCGCGACCACGGCCGCCGCGCACACCTTGGCCTCCGAGTTGGCGGCGTAGCCGGACTTCGGCAGGCCGGTGGCGATGCTGGCGTCGCCGATCACGTGCACGCCGGGGTGGCGCGTGGACTCGAAGGTGTCCAGGCGCACCGGACACCAGCCCGAGTCGTCGGCGCAGCCGGAGGCGTGCCCGATACGCCCGGCCTTCTGCGGCGGAATGACGTTGATGACGTCGCCCTTGTAGTCCTCGACTTCGGTCGAGACCGTCATCTTGGCGGCGTTGACCGCGACCACGCCGCCGCCGTTGTCCTTGGCCGGTATCCACTCGATCATGCCTTTGTAGCGCCTCTCCCATCCCTGCTCGAACAGCTTCTGCTTCGAGAACTTGTTTTTGGCGTCTATCACCAGCACCTTGGATTTGGGCTTGTGCTTTTTCAGGTAATGCGCCACCTGGCAGGCGCGCTCGTACGGCCCCGGCGGACACCGGAACGGGTTGGCCGGAGGCGCGATGATGACGGTGCCGCCGTCGGGCATCGCCGCCAGCTGCTTTTGCAGCAGCGCCGTCTGCGCCCCGGCCTTCCAGGCGTGCGGCATGCGCTCGGCGGCGGCCTCGTCGTAGCCTTCGATCTTGTTCCAGCGCACGTCTATGCCGGGCGCCAGCACCAGGCGGTCGTAGGCGACGTCGCCGGCGCCGGTGGCGACCGTCTTCTTCTTGTGGTCGACGCCGGTGGCCGTCGCCTTGACGACGTTGACGCCGTGCCCGGCGAGACCGTCGTAGCCGAAGCGCAACGTGTCGAGCTTGCGCTCGCCGCCGATCACCTCGTTGCTCATAAAGCAGGTGTAGTAGTGGTCGTTGGCCTCGACCAGGGTAACGTCTATCGCCTTGTCCATGTGCTTGACGTATTTGGCCGTGATCGCGCCGGCGGAGCCGCCGCCGACGACGACGACTTTGCGGGCTGCGCCGGTGGCGACGCGCGGAAAGCCGAGACCGGCGACGCCCGCGGCCGCGGTCGCGGCGCCGGCGCTCTTGATGAAGTTTCTTCTGTTCAGTTTTTGATTAGGTCGCACCATGATCATAGTCTCCGTGGTAAGTTTCCGTGTCACCTGGCGCTGGCGTAGAACGCCAGCAGGCTCTCGACCCCGGCCATGCCGTGGGCCTCGTGGAGTTCCCTCAGCTTGGTCCTCATTTTCTTCGGCATCTTGCGCCGCCCCTCGAGGTAATCGGCCAGCGTGAATTGCAGGTAGGGCGTCCACTGCCCGGCCAGCAGGCCGACGTCGTCCTCCGGCGACATGCCGCCGTCGGCGTGGCACTTGTCGCAGAACTCCTCGTGCAGCTCTTCGCCCATCTCGACTTTCGCCTTGTCGAAGGATTGTGACACCAGGGCCGGCTTTTGTCCGGCGAAAGCCTCGGCCATCAACTTGATTTCCTCGAGCGTGTAGCCTTTGGCTAGGCGCCCCATGATCGTGCCGTAGCGTTCGTACGCCTCGGCGTCCTCGTACGCCTTGTCTTTTTCGAGTTCGGCCAGCGCCTTCTCCAGGCCTTCGGGATTGTCGTCGTATTTATACGCGAGCATCGCGCCGACGAAGTAGTTTTTGGTCATGCCGGAGAGCGACGGAATCGCCGGCCCGGCGCTGACGCCCGCCGGCCCGTGACAGGCGATGCAGGTGTTGGTCAGCATTTCCTTCGTCGCCACGTCCGCTTGCGCCGGGGCTATGCAGGCCACGGCCGCGAGCAATGCCGCGGGGTGTAGAAACGGTCGCTTAAGCATGGTTCCTCCGAGTAAAGCGATGAAAGGACAAGTATAACGTACAGGATGGTATCTCAAGTCCGACGGCGGATTCGCGGGCTGAGTATGCCTTGTGTGATAGCACTCTGCTTTCACCGCTTTCGCTTCGGCGATCAGCCCTCATCACGCGGCGGGATTCCAGAGCCGCGGTGCAAAACGTGCCAGGGGTCTGAGTGAATCGGGGGCGGCGAGGGCGCACGGCGTCCGACGCTGCCCCCGTCGGCGCGGCGCCGTGGTTTTTTCGGCTTCTTGTGCGCGACGCCCTTGTGGCACTCGATGCAGTTTTCGCCTTCGGCGTGCGCGCGCTTGTGTTTCTTACGCGCGGTCTTGTCTTGTTCGCCGAAGTCCATCGCCTCGAACTGGTGGCAGCTTTTGCATTCCCGCGAATCGCTCTGCTCCATCTTGCGCCACACGCGGTTGGCCATCGTCCAGCGGTGCGCCTCGAATTTCTCCTGGTCGTCTATCGTGCCCAGGATCTCGTGCCATACGTCCTTCGCGGCCATCAGCTTGGCGTGGAGTTTCGACGGCAACGGATGCGGCACGTGGCAGTCGTGGCACTCGGCGCGTACGCCGCTGGCGTTCGAGTAGTGCGCGGATCGCTCCCATTCCGCCTTGACCCATTGCATCGAGTGGCACGAGGTGCAGAACTCGGTCGTGTTGGTCGCCTCCAGCGCCGTGGAAAAACTCGCGGCGGTGACGACGCCGACGGCGATCAAGGCGGCGGCTGAAAGGGCGACTTTGCATTTGACGTGCATGGGGGGATGCTGATTATAGCACCGCGTCGCCGGCGGCGGCGGTTAGAATAAGAAGTCCGCGACCAATTTCACGGACGACGCATTGCTGGAAATCGATCATCTGACTTTCTCCCGCGGCGGTCGCACCTTGTGCGACGGCCTTGCGCTGGCGTTGCCGGGCGGCGAGTGGTGTGCGCTAAGCGGCGCGAACGGCGCCGGCAAGACTACGCTGTTGCGGATTTTGTGCGGTTTGTCGGCGCCCGACGGCGGTGTTTTCCGCTGGCGTGGGCTGGCGCCCGCGCGCGATCGCGAGCGTTACTACGAGCAGGTCCTGTATATAGGCCACCGACACGGTTTGCGCGACGAGCTGACCGTCGCCGAGAACCTGTCGTTTTATCGGGGGCTGGGTCGCGGCGGCGGCGCCGGCGACGGCGCAATCGCGGACGCCGCGGCCGCGTTCGGCGTCGCCGCGTGGCTGCACGTGCCGTGCGCAAAACTGTCGCACGGGCAGCTGCGCCGCGCGGCGTTGTCGCGCCTGTTGCTCGAGCGCGCGTCGTTGTGGCTGCTCGACGAGCCGGGCGTCGGCCTCGATCGCGACGGCGTCGCGCTGCTCGAGCGGCACGTCGCGCGGCACCTGGAAGGCGGCGGCGGTGCGGTGATCGCGACGCACGGCCGGTTGCGCCCGCCGGGACGCGCCGCCGCCCGCCACGTGCGCCTGGGCGCCGCGGCGCACGTATCCCCGAGCGTGCATGATTAGCGCGTTCCTGGCGTTGCTGCGTCGCGATCTGTCGGCGGCCGTGCACGTTCAGGCGAACTGGCTGATGCCGGTCGCGTTCTTCACGGTCGTCGTCGGTTTGTTTCCGCTCGGCGTGGACGCCAGGCCGGCGGTGTTGCAAAAGCTTGCGCCCGGCGTCATTTGGATCGCGGCGCTGCTGGCCGGGCTGCTGTCGCTCGAGCGCGCGTTCAAGCAGGATTTCGACGACGGCTCGCTCGAACAGTGGCTGGTCACGCCGCACGGCGTCTATCCGCTCGCGCTCGCGCGCATCGTCGCGCATTGGTGCGCCACCGGCCTGCCGTTCACGCTGCTGGCGCCGATCTACGGCTACCTGTTGGGCGTGCCGTCGCAAGCCTTGTGGGCAGTGGCCGCCAGCCTGGCGCTGGGCACGCCGGTGTTGAGCGCGCTCGGCGCGGTCGGCGCGGCGCTGACCGGTTGCCTGCGACGCGGCGAGCTGCTGATGGTGTTGCTGGTGTTGCCGTTTTACGTGCCGCTGCTGGTGTTCGGCACCAACGCGATGGATCTGGCCGTCGCCGATTTGCCCGCCGACGCCGCGCTGGCAATTTTGGGTGCGCTGCTGATAACGACGCTGCTGCTGGCACCGCTCGCCGTCGCCGCCGCCCTCAGGGTGATGCTCGATTGAGCGACGGTCGCCGGATGCCGGCTTGCGTCGGCGTTTTTGACCGGCTCTTCGTTTCGTCGCGGGCGCACGCCGGCCCCCGGATTTCCCCGCACTTGCCGCTTGTGCCTATATAATCGCTCCCTTTGATACATCCGTCATGCGCCTGATTCCGACAAAATTCGCGTCGCTGCCGTCCTGTTACCGCCTGTGCGGGCGGTGGCTGCCGTGGCTGCTGGCCGCGACCGCGCTGCTGTTCGCGGTCGGACTCTACTGGGGACTGTATCTCGCGCCGACCGACTACAAGCAGGGCGAGGCCTACCGCATTCTCTTCATCCACGCGCCGGCCGCGTGGATGTCTTTGTTCGTCTACGTGGTGATGGCGGCGGCGGGCGCGGTGGCGCTGGTGTGGCGCGTCAAGTTGGCCGAGATGATCCACGTCGAGTGCGCCCCGGTCGGCGCGTCGTTCACCGCGATCACGCTGGCGACCGGCATGTTGTGGGGCAAGCCGATGTGGGGCGCCTTCTGGGTGTGGGACGCGCGCCTGACTTCGGAGCTGATCCTGCTGTTCCTGTATCTCGGGGTCATCGCGCTCTACTCGGCCATCCCCGACCGCCGCAAGGCGGCGCGCGCAACCTCGGTGCTCTCTATCGTCGGCGTCGTCAACGTGCCGATCATCCATTACTCGGTCATCTGGTGGAACACGTTGCACCAGGGGCCGACGGTGACGCGCCTCGACGCGCCGGCGGCGCATTCCAGCATGTTGTGGCCGCTGTTGTTCATGGCGTTGGTGTTCAACCTGTATTTCGTCACCGCGTTGTGCGCGCGCCTGCGCAGTTCCATCGCCGCACGCTGCCTGGACCAGCAGTGGCTGCGCGACGAGATCGCGGCTCGTGCCTGAGGCGCCCTTGCTGGAGTGGCTCGCCATGGGCGGCTACGCGTGGTTCGTGTGGCCGTCGTACGCGCTCGGCTTGGCGGTGCTCGCCGCCAATCTGTGTCTGCCGATGATGCGCCACCGCCGCCTGGTGCGCGGCGACGCGGCCGCGGCCCGGCGCGCCGCCGCGAGGGCGCGATGACGCCGCGCCGCAGACAACGCCTCGCCTTCGTCGTGATCCTGCTGGTCGGTTTCGCCGCGGCCGCGTCGTTGGTGCTCTATTCGTTCGAGAAGAATCTGCTGTACTTCTACACGCCGGCCCAGGTCGCGCAAAAAATACCGCCCGTTGGCAGAACCTTCAACCTGGGCGGCATGGTCGTGCCCGGCAGCATCGCGCGCGGCGACCTGGTGTCGTTCGAGCTGAGCGACGACCGCGCGATCACGCGCGTCGTCTATCGCGGCCTGCTGCCCGACCTGTTCGGCGAGGGGCAGGGCGCGGTCGCCACCGGGCGCCTGCGCGAGGACGGCGTGTTCACGGCCGACACCGTGCTCGCCAAGCACGACGAAAACTACATGCCGCCCGGCGTCGCCGAAACGCTCGGCAGGCAGCCGCTCGGCGTCGAGACGCCCGCGCGATGATCGTCGAGCTGGGCCATTTCGCGCTGGTGCTCGCGTTCGTCGTCGCCGTCGCGCAGGGAACGTTGCCGCTGGTCGGCGCCCAGCGCGGCGTCGCCGCGTGGATCGGCTTGGCGAAGCCGGCGGCGCGCCTGCAATTTCTGCTGCTGCTGCTGTCCTACGCGGCGCTGAGCGCCGCCTTTCTTCAGGATGACTTCTCGGTGAGCTACGTCGCGGCCAACTCGAGCGAGGCGCTGCCGGTCTATTACAAGTTGGCCGCCGTGTGGGGTGCGCACGAGGGTTCGCTGCTTTTGTGGATCGTGATCCTCGGCGCCTGGACTTTCGCGGTCACGCTGTTCAGCCGCTCGCTGGACGAGTTGTTCGCCGCGCGCGTGCTCGCGGTGATGGGGCTGCTGGCGGCGGGCTTTATGCTGTTCACGCTGGCGACGTCGAACCCGTTCGCGCGGCTGTTCCCGCCGGCGGCGGCGGGGCGCGACCTGAATCCGCTGTTGCAGGACCCGGGGCTGACGATCCACCCGCCGATGCTCTACATGGGTTACGTCGGCTTCTCGGTCGCGTTCGCGTTCGCGGTCGCGGCGTTGTTGGGCGGGCGTCTGGACGAACGCTGGGCGCGCTGGTCGCGCCCGTGGGTGCTGGCGGCGTGGGTGTTTCTGACCGCCGGCATCACTCTCGGCAGCTGGTGGGCCTACCACGAGCTGGGGTGGGGCGGCTGGTGGTTCTGGGATCCGGTCGAGAACGCGTCGTTCATGCCGTGGCTGGTCGGCACCGCGCTGTTGCATTCGCTCGCGGTGACCGAGAAGCGCGACGCGTTCCGCGGTTGGACCGTGTTGCTCGCGATCCTCGCGTTTTCGCTGAGCCTGCTCGGCACCTTCCTGGTGCGCTCGGGCGTCCTGGTGTCGGTGCATGCGTTCGCCTCCGACCCGTCGCGCGGCGTCTTCATCCTGCTGTTCCTCGCGGTCGTGGTCGGCGGTTCGCTGGCGCTGTACGCGTGGCGCGCGCCGCGCATTCGAGGCGCCGGCCTGTTCGATCTGCTGTCGCGCGAGAACCTGTTGTTGATCAACAACGTGTTTTTCGTCGTGGCGATGCTCTCGATCCTGATCGGCACGCTCTATCCGCTGGCGCTCGACGCGCTGGGTCAGGACAAGATCTCGGTCGGCGCGCCGTATTTCAACGCGGTGTTCGTGCCGCTGATGCTGCTGTTGGCGCTGGCCATCGGCGTCGGCCCGGCGCTGCCGTGGCAAAGCGCCGCGTGGCGGCCGCTGCTGCGGCGTCTGCGCTGGCCGCTGGCGGCGGCGCTGGCCGCCGGCGCGACGTTGCCGTCGTTGCTGGGCGGCGTGTCGCCTGGCGTCGTCGCCGGCGTCGCCGCCGGCGCCTGGGTGCTGCTGACGACCGCGGCGAACGTCGCCGCGCGCCTGCGCCGGGGCGGCGGCGCGTCGTTGTCGTTCTGCGGCATGAGCACCGCCCACGCGGGCCTGGCCCTGTTCATCTTCGGCGTCACCTTCAGCGGCGCCTACAGCCAGGAGAAGATGGTGCTGCTGCGCGACGGCGAGGCGGTTGCGCTCGCCGGCTACCGGTTCGTGCTCGAAGGCGTGTCGCAAAGGCGGGGCCCCAATTATTTGTCGAGGCAGGGGCGCGTCTCGGTGTTCGGCGACGGCGAACCGCTCGCGGTGCTGCACCCGGAAAGGCGCGTCTATAACGTGCGCGCCGACGTCATGACCGAGGCCGCGGTGGACGTCACGCCGTTGCGCGACCTCTACGTTGCGATCGGCGAGACGGTCGAGGACGGGCGCTGGGAGATGCGCGTCTATTACCGCCCGCTGATACGCTGGATCTGGTCGGGCGCGCTGCTGATGGCGCTGGGCGGCGCGCTGGCGGCGTCGGATCGGCGCTACCGCGCGGCGCCGTCGCGGCTCGCGGCATGAACCGCCGCGCCTGGATCTTGTTCTGCTTCGCGCTGCTGGTCGCGCTGCTGGCGGCCGGTCTGACGCTGGATCCGTCGCGCGTGCCGTCGCCGCTGATCGGGCGGCCGATGCCGTCGTTCAGCGCGGCCACCGTGCACGACCCCGCGCGCGTCGTCGCCGAAGCGCAGTTGTCGGGGCCGGCGCTGGTCAACGTCTGGGCCAGCTGGTGCGCCGCGTGCCGCGACGAGCACGCGGTGTTGCTGGCGTTCGCCGCCGACCACCGCGTGCCGGTGTACGGCATCAACTACAAGGATCGGCGCGAAGACGCCGTCGCCTGGCTGCGGCGCTTGGGCGACCCGTACGTGTTCAGCGTCTTCGACGACAGCGGGCGCATCGGCATAGACTGGGGGGTGTACGGCGTGCCCGAGACGTTCGTGATAGACGGCGCCGGCGTGATCCGCCACAAGCACGTAGGCCCGTTGGACGCCGCGGCCGCGGCCGCGGTGCTGCCGTTGCTGGTGCAGCCGGATTCGCGTGTGGACGGCGATGAAGCCCCCGCCGCTTACTAATATCGGCGTTCGCGCCCGGGTCATCCGCGGCCGCGGCCGCCCCCGTCTCGCCTCGGCGACCGCGCCGCCGCTGCTCTGTCTGTTCGTGCTCTCGCCGGGCGCCGTCGCGCCCGTCGCGCTTGCCGACGCCGCGCCGGCCTCGCTGGCCGCGGTCGCCGCACCGTTCGCCTCGGCCGAACGCGAGCGGCGCTATTACGAACTGCTGAAAGAATTGCGCTGCCTCGTGTGCCAGAACCAGTCGTTGTCGGATTCCGACGCGGCGCTCGCCGGCGACCTGCGCGCCGAAGTGCGGCGCATGATCGGAGACGGCAAAAGCGACGACGAGATCGTCGACTTCATGACCGCGCGCTACGGCGATTTTGTCTTGTTCAGGCCGCGTTTCAAGGCCGCGACCTGGGTCTTGTGGCTGGCGCCGTTCGTGTTGCTCGCCGCCGGCTTGTTCTGGCTGTTTCGCTGGCAGGTCGTGCAGCGCCGGCGCGTAGAGGACGCGCGTGCGGCGCGGAGGCGGACGTGAGCGCCTTGTGGGCGTTCTGGGCCGGCGTCGGGCTGCTGTGGGGTGCGGCGCTGTGGTGGCTCGTGCGTCCGTTGCTCGCGCGCCACGGCGCCCGGTCGGCGCCGGGCGCGGCGTTGCTGGCGGTGTCCGTCGTCGTCGCCAGCGCCGCTCTCTACCTGCACTGGTCGAGCGGCTACCGCGAGGTGGTGCTGGGCGCGACGGCGCCGCCGGACTTCGAGCGTCTGGTCGCGCGGCTTGCCGCCGATCTCGAGCGCGATCCGGGCGACGCCGCCGGTTGGCTGTTGCTTGCGAGTTCGCACAAGATGCTCGGCGATTACGCGCGGGCGGTGCGCGCCTACGAGCAGGCGGCGGCGCGCGCGCCGCTCGAGGATTGGGGCAAGGTCGAGTACGCCGAGGCGCTGTTCCTGCAAGCCGGCGGGCGCTTCGAGCCGCCGGCGGTGGAATTGCTCGAGCAGGCGCTGGCCGGCGGCGGCGACGGCGACAAGGGTCTGTGGCTGCTCGGCATGGCGAACTTCCAGGCCGGCGACTACGCTTCGGCGATCCGCCGTTGGCAACGCCTGCACGAGCGCAGCGGCGACAACCCGCGCGTGCGCGACGCGGTCGCCGAACAGATCGCCGCGGCGCGCGCGCGCCTCGCCGCTTCCGCCGTCGGCGACGACGCCGTGCGCGCCGCGGCGCCCGAGGGACGCCGCATCGCGGTCATGATTTCGATAGATCCCGAGCTGCGCGCACGCGCCTCGCCGGACGCCGTCGTGTTCGTCTTCGCCAAGGCCGCGTCGGGGCCGCCGGCGCCGCTTGCGGTGCGTCGTTTCACCGTGGGCGAGCTGCCGCTCGAGGCCTATCTCGGCAGGGAGCACGCGATGGCGCCGGCGCTGACGCTCGACGACTTCGATTCGTTGCGCGTAGTCGCGCGCGTGTCGCACTCGGGGCGCGCCGCGGCGCAGCCCGGCGACTTCATCGGCGAGAGCGCGCTCGCGCCGGGCGCCGGCGACGCCGTGACGGTACACGTCGGCGAGGTCGTCACCGAATAGGGCCGTGTTCGGCGTCGAATACCGCATCGGCTGGCGCTACACGCGCGGGCGCAAGCGCAACCGCTTCATCTCGTTCGTGTCGCTGATCTCGGTTCTGGGCATCGCCGTCGGAGCGACCGTGATCATCACCGTGCTGTCGGTGATGAACGGCTTCAAGGAGGAGATACGCGAGCGCATGTTCGACATGGTCGCGCACGCCACCGTCGGCGGCCTCGCCGACGGCGACCGGGATTGGCGCGCGCTCAGGCCCCTGCTAGAGGCCGAGGACGGCGTCGCCGCCGCCGCCCCCCACGTCGAGATACAGGGCATGCTGCAAAACGGCGGGCGCGTCAGCGGCGCCTACCTGCACGGCGTGCTGCCGGAGATCGAAGGGCGCGTGTCGGACGTGGCCGGACACATGAAATCCGGTTCGCTCGGCGACCTGGAAGCCGGGCGTTACCGCCTCATCCTCGGCCAGGCGCTGGCGCGCGGTCTGGGCGTGGCGCCGGGCGACGCCGTCACCGTCGTCAGCCCCAGGACCACGGTGACGCCCGCCGGCGTCATCCCGCGCCTAAGGCGCTTCACCGTCGTCGGCACGTTCGAGTCGGGGTTGTCGCAGTTCGACCGCAGCCTCGCGTTGCTGCACCTGGACGACGCGCGCCGCCTGGCACACCTGCCGGACGGCGCGGTCAGCGGCCTGCGCCTCAGGCTGGCCGACCTGCTCGACGCGCCGCGCGTGACGCGCCGCCTGAACGCGCGCTTCGGCCCCGACTACTGGGTCGTCGACTGGACGCGCAGCCACGCCAATTTCTTTCGCGCCATCGAGCTGGAAAAACTGCTGATGCTGATCGTGATGACGCTGATCATCGCGGTCGCCGCGTTCAACATCATCTCGATGCTGGTCATGGTCGTCATCGAGAAGCGCGCCGACGTGGCGATTCTGAAGACGATGGGTATGGCGCCGCGCCGCATTATGAAGATCTTCATCGTCAAGGGTTGCCTGGTCGGCCTGCTCGGCAACGTGCTGGGCGTCGCCGGCGGCGTCGCGCTGGCGAGCCATCTCGAGGCGCTGGTCGGCGCGCTCGAGCGCGCCACCGGCTTCAAATTTCTGTCGCCCGAGGTCTATCCTATCACCGAGGTGCCGTCGAGGTTGCTGGCGTCCGACGTCGCGCTGGTGGCCGCGCTGGCGTTCGTGCTGACGGTGTTGGCGACGATCTACCCGGCGTGGCGCGCGGCGCGCGTGCGCCCGGCCGAAGTGCTCGGGGAATCGTGAGCGCGCGGCCCGCCGTCGAGTGCCGCGCGCTGCGCAAGAGCTACGGCGCCGGCGCGTTGTGCGTCGAGGTGCTGAAGGGTCTCGACCTGCGGGCGGAGGCGGGCGAGAGCGTCGCCGTCGTCGGCGTGTCCGGTTCGGGCAAAAGCACGCTGCTGCACTTGCTGGGCGGCCTCGACGCCGCGGACGCCGGCGCCGTGTTCGTCGGCGGCGAACCGCTTGCGGCGATGCCGCGCGCCGCGCAAGACCGTCTGCGCAACCGCGACCTCGGCTTCGTCTATCAATTCCACCATCTGCTGCACGACTTCACCGTTCTCGAAAACGTGCTGATGCCGCTGCTGATCCGCGGCGACCGGAGCCGCGCCGCGCGCGCGCGCGGCTTGGCGTTGCTCGACAAGGTCGGCCTGCGCCGCCGCGCCGACCACAAGCCGCACCAGTTGTCCGGTGGCGAACGCCAGCGCGCCGCGGTGTGTCGCGCGTTGATCACCCGCCCGGCCGTGGTGCTGGCCGACGAACCGACCGGTCAGCTCGACCGCGCCACCGCGGCGCAAGTCGCCGGCGAGATGCTCGAGCTCAACCGCGACGGCGGCAGCACGCTGGTGTTGGCCACCCACGACGAGCACCTGGCGGCGCGCCTTGCGCGCGTTTATCGTTTGGAAGACGGGCGCCTGACCGCGGTGTCCCAATCCGGCGTCTTGTAGCCCTTCGATAATGAACGCGGGCCGCACCGGGTAGCGGACGAGAAAACCCGGAAACGGACGAATGATTTTGTCGGCGGATCAGTGAAGGGGGAGACGCCCGCCGAAGATGCGTCGTCGGTTACGCGCCGTCGCGCCTTTTTTGTCTCTGCGAAATAATTTGCAGGCGCCAGAGCAGGCGCACCAGCGTGTAGCTGGCGATTGCGCTGACGCTGCCGGCTATCAGGCAGCCCAACAGCAACGGCTGCCATACCTGGCGCAGTCCGTCGGCGAGCCACGCCAGGCTCATCTCATATTCAAACGACACGAAGGACGTGCCTAATATCGTCTGCCCGAGCTGGTAGCACGTATAGAAGATCGGCCCCATCGTCAGCGGGTTCGTGATCCACACCAGCAGCGCCGCTATCGCGACGTTGCCGCGCAGCACGATGGCCGCGAACGCCGCGATCAGCATTTGGAAGGGCACCGGGATGAAGGCGCAGAAACTGCCCGTCGCACACGCGGTGGCGACCGAGCGCCGGTTGATGTGCCACAGGTTTTCCTTGTCGAGCAGGCCGCCGAAGACGCTCAGGCGCGGATGGGCGCGCGCGCCGCGTCGCAGCAACACTTGTTGAATCCATTTCTTAGGCATTTCCCGGGCACGTCTTGGTGCGTTTCGTCGGCGGGGTCGCCGATTGTAATGAAACCGCAGGCAAACATCCAGCCGCGCACGCGCTACCGTTCGTCGGATTGCGTGGTCGCGGCGGCGCGAGCGCGGTCATCCTGCGGCGATGATCGCCGCGATTCATTTTGTCGCGCTGGCGTTTCTCGCCGGGAATCTGACGCTGCACGGCCTGCCCCGGCTGCCGGCGCCGGGGTGGGCCTGGGCGGCGGCGCCGTTGTTCCTGGGGTTGGCGTCGCGCCGTCCGTGGCGTTTGATCGCGGGCGCTTTCGCCGCCGGTTTCGTGTACGCGCTGGTGGCCGCGAGCGCGCGTCTCGACGCGCTGTTGCCATCCGTGCTGGATGGGCGGACGTGGGAGTTGACCGGGCGCGTCGCGTCGCTGCCGGCCGTGCGCGGGCGTTATACGGCCTTCGAGTTCGCCGTCGAGCACGGCGTGCTCGCCGACGCAGAGAAGCCGGCGGATGCGCCCGCCGCTTCCGCCGCGCTGTTTCCGTCGCGCAGGGCGCGCATCAATCTGTACGACCGGCGCGCCGCCCGCTACGCCGACGCGCGCACCGCCCGACGCGCCGAGGTACGCGCCGGCGACCGCCTGCTTTTGCGCGCGCGCTTGAGGCGTCCGCACGGCTACGCCAATCCCGGCGTCTTCGATTACGAGCGGTGGCTGTTCATGCGCGGCATCGGCGCCACCGGCTACGCGCGCGGCTATCAAAAGCTTGGCGAACCTTCCGGCGGCGATTCGTGGTGGCGGCCGTTGGTCTGGCGTCAGGCGCTGCTCGAGAGGCTGCGCGCGCACCGCGCCGAGATCGCGCACGTGGATTCGGTCGCCGCGTTGTCGCTGGGGTTGGGCGGTTCGCTGGCGCCCGAGCGCGGCGAGATTCTGAACGCCACCGGCACGCGCCATTTGTTCGCGGTCTCGGGTTTGCACATAGGCCTGGTCTTCGGTCTGTTCTTCTGGCTGGCGCGCGCGCTGCTGAGGCGCCTGCCGCCGCCGTGCGCGCGCTTGCCGGCGCACCACGCGGCGGCGCTCGCGGCATTGCCGTTCGCCTTCGGCTACGCGCTGCTCGCCGGCTTCTCGCTGCCGACGCAGCGCGCGTTGGTGATGCTGTCGTGCTTTGTGTTCGGCAGCCTGCAAAGGCGGCGCCCGTCGCTGGCGCAGTCGCTGTCGGCGTCGCTGCTGGCGGTGCTGCTGTGGGATCCGTTCAGCCCGTTGTCGGTGTCGTTCTGGCTGTCGTTCGCGGCGGTCGCCTTCATCGTGCTGTTTTTGTCCGCGCAAGCCGGCGCCGCGCACTGGGGGCGATGGCCGAAACTGCAAGTCTACCTGTCGCTGGCGATGGGCCTGCCGACGCTGGCTTTGTTCGCGCGCGCCTCGTTGATAGCGCCGCTGGCGAACCTGTTCGCGGTGCCTCTGGTGAGTTTCCTGATATTGCCGGCGTCGTTGTCGGCCACGTTGCTCGCCGCGTTCTCCGATTGGCCGGCGGCGTGGTTGCTGCGCGGCGCCGACGTTTTGTTCGACGTGTTCTGGCGCGCGGGCGCGTGGCTTGCGACGGCGGATGCCGCCGAGTGGTCGCACCGTCCGCCGGCGTGGGCTTTGGCGACGGCGGTGGCCGGCGTCGCGCTGCTGTTGGCGTTGCCGCGCCGTTCGCTGAAGCCGCTTGCGTTGGTGTTGCTGTTGCCGTTGTTGAATAAGGCGTCGGCGCCGCCGGCGCGCGGCGATTTCGAGGCGGTGTTCCTCGACGTCGGACAAGGGCTGTCGGTGTTTGTCGCAACCCACCGCCACGCGCTGCTCTACGACGCCGGCGCGGCCTATCCGACGTTCGATCTCGGCGCCGCGGTCGTCGTGCCGTATCTGCGCGCGCGCGGCGTGGGCGAACTCGACCTGCTGATCGTCTCGCACAACGACAACGATCACGCCGGCGGCGCCGCCGGCGTGCTGCGCCACGTCGCCGCAAAGCGCCTGGTCGGCGGCGAATCTCTGGCGGTCGCGGGCCGCGACTTCGAGGCGTGTCGCGACGACGAGTGGACCTGGGACGGCGTGCGCTTCGAGATCCTGCGTCCGCCGGCAATGCGCACGTACACGGGCAACGACGCCTCGTGCGTGCTCAGGATCAGCGGCGGCGGGCACTCGCTGCTGCTCACCGCCGACGTCGAGCGCGCCGCCGAGCGCGCGCTGACGCGCGATGCGCGCATCGCCAGCGAGGTGGTGCTGGTGCCGCACCACGGCAGCCGCACGTCGTCCTCCCCGGCCTTTCTCGACAAGGTCGCGCCGCGTCTGGCCGTGGTCACCTCCGGCTATCGCAACAAGTTCGGTTTGCCGAGGGCCGACGTGCTGCGCCGCTACCGCCGGCGCGGCGTGCGCGTCTTGAACACCGCCGACACCGGCGCACTGGGCCTGTATTTCACGCCCGCGGCGCCTCCCCGAATCAGCGCCTACCGACGACAAGCGCGACGCTATTGGAACGAGGTTGATGACTGAGTTTTTGCGGAGACGACGGGAGAGGAGGGCATGGATAAGGGGGGGACTTGCCGCCTATGGCTGGGCGCCACTAAGACTCAGCAGAATATTCACGCTCACGGCAAAATTCGCAAGGACAGCCACGAAAATGAGGCCGAAGGCCCAAAAGAGAACCTTCATCTGACTTTTGATCACCGCGATGTCGGCCTTGACTTCAGCGATTTCCTCTTTGAATTCGGCGCGTAAGGCCGCTACTTCAGAGGCGAGTTTGTCTTCCTCGCGGCTGCGGTCCACGACCAGGCTGATCGCTTTGGCCGCCGGCGCCGACAGGCTGGCGGCTCGCAATTCCTCGGCCGCGCCGAGAGTGTCGAAATGTTGTGCCATGGTCGTCATAGAGGCGATAGTGTGCGGGAACGACGGGTATATTTCAAGGCTGCGGGTTTCGCGCGATTTCCGTGAGTACGTCGCTGCGCGTCGAGGCGCGCCTGTTTCTTAACGGGACTTTTCTCTAACGGGATTGCACGTCTTTCAGCAATCCTTCCAGTTCGCCCCATACCGCCTCAAGCAGCAGCGGTTGCGCCTTTGTGGTCGGGTGGATGCCGTCTTGTTGTATCATGCCGGGTTCCAGCAGGTCCTCGATGCGCACCGAGGCGAGCGGCGTGCGGTATCGTTCGGCGGCGCTTGCGAAGGCGGCGTCGTAGGCCTCGACGTAGCGGCGCCCGTAGTTCGGCGACATCGGGATGCCGACCAGCAGCACGCGCGCGCCGGCGGCTTGCGCGGTTTTGACCATCGCGCCGAGGTTGGCCTCGATACGCGCCGTCGGAAAGCCGCGCAGGCCGTCGTTGCCGCCTAGCTCGATGATGACGACCGCGGGGGAATGGCGCTCGAGCAGTCTGGGCAGACGCCGCCGGCCGCCGTCTGTGGTGTCGCCGCTGATGCTTGCGTTGACGACGGTGCGGCTTGCGACGCCCGGTTTGCGGCGTTCGTCAAGCCGCCGTTGCAGCAACGCGACCCAGCCGTCCTCGCGCGCGATGCCGTACGCGGCGCTGATGCTGTCGCCCACCACCAGCACCGGCGCGCCGGTGGCGGCGTCCGCGGCGGACGCCGGGGCGCACAGAAAAAACGGAAACAACAATGGCAACGGCAAACGCATGAACGTGAATTCTATCCTCGAATGCCATAGTGTAGGCAAAAACGCTTAGAATAGTTCAAAGTCGGGCTTGCGTATGCATGATCAAGAAAAATCGTATTTGGAGACGTTCCTGGAACCCATCAGAAAGTGTAAGGGCTACAGGCCCAGATTTGGGCAGGGCAACGCCCCCGAGGGGCTGTCGCCTTCGGAGTTCAAGGCCCTGTATCAATCGGATCCCTTTTATTCGTGGATGGGTCTTGATACCGACCTTTATCGGCAAGGAAGTCCACGGCGTGCTGGAGGCGTTGTTGCGCGTCGAATCATGAACGAGAAAGTGACACGACGCGCGGACTACACTTTCCGATACAACGGGCGGCTGGGCCGACATGGGTGGCTGCGTCTTACGCCCGCGTATTCGGTCAAGTTGGTCGAGAAAATTATGGACGACGTCCCCGAAGACTCCTTCATTCTCGACCCTTTCTCGGGTACCGCGACCACGGGTTTGGTGGCCGCCGAACGCGGCTTGTCCGCACACGGCTTCGACGTCAACCCGTTTCTTGTGTGGTTCGGAAATGCCAAATGCCGGAATTACTCGAAGACCGAGCTGGCGCGGTTACAGTCGGCGATAGACGAGGCCCTGGCCGCGTGCAAAACGCTCGTCGGCCAAGACCATTGGGTTCCGAACATACACGATATTACGAGATGGTGGCGCCCGCGGACGCTGTCGAATCTTGCCGCGTTGCGACGGGCGCTCGTCGAACGATTCGGGGAACCTGCTACGGGCGCCGGCGCTTCGGACCTGGCGTGGATTGCATTCTGTCGTTTGATTATTGAAACGTCCGCGGCCGCGTTCAATCACGTTTCGATGTCTTTCCGGGCTGAGGCGACGACGTTCGACGCGGGGCAGATCGAGTCTCTCTACGCGAAAATAGCCGCCGCGATAGCGCGCGGCGCCGGCGTGCAACTCAGGCGGACGGTGTCCATCCATTTCGCCGATGCGAGGGAACCCGCGCGTGTCGGCGACGCCAGGTACTCCCACGTAGTTACGTCCCCACCGTACCCCAATCGCGTGAGTTATATCCGCGAACTTCGTCCTTACATGTATTGGACGAAGTTTCTCGATACGGCGCGTGAAGCCGGCGAAATGGATTGGCGGGCGATCGGGGGCACCTGGGGCGTCGCCACCAGCAGGCTGCATGGTTGGGTGCCCGATGATCCTGCTCTCCCGGCGTCATTGGGGCGGGTTGTTTCCCGAATTCTGAATACGAAGCAAAAGAATTCCTCGTTGATGGCAAATTACGTCCGCAAATATTTTCACGACGTGCACTCGCATCTGCGGTGTCTGCAAAAAAGCCTGAAGAAAGGCGCCGTGCTTTCCTATATCGTCGGCAACTCCAGTTTCTATGGCGTGCAGGTGCGCACGGATGAGCTGTTGATGGAGTCTCTGCGTATGCTCGGTTTCGCCAACGCTTCGAGCACGGTGATCAGAAAGCGTAACAGCAAGAAGGAACTTTTCGAGTATTGTGTTCGCGCGACGTGGAAAGCGGACGGAAAATACGAACCAAAACGTTTTGACGCCCGCCGGGAGGCGCCCGAGACGCTCGCTCTACTCTGACGAATCTGACGGGGGCGCGCTCACACCAGTGTTTTCACGGCTCCCGTCGGTCGCGTGGGCGCTGTTTTTTTGATCATAACGGAAACAACGGCAAACGCATGGAAAATCCGATACTCGAATGCCATAGTGTAAGCAAAAACGTCGCCACCGCGGAGGGGCGGCTGCAAATTCTCGAGCGCGTGTCGCTGCGCGTTGCGCCCGGCGACAGCGTCGCGGTGCGCGGCGTGTCCGGTTCCGGCAAGTCCACGCTGCTCGGTCTGCTGGCCGGTCTCGACGTCCCCAGCGCCGGCGAAGTGTTCCTCGCGGGCGAGCCGTTGCACGCGCTCGGCGAGGAGGAGCGCGCCGCGCTGCGCGCCCGTTACGTCGGTTTCGTGTTTCAGACCTTTCAGTTGCTGCCCGGCCTGAACGCCCTGGAGAACGTGATGCTGCCGCTCGAGCTGGCCGGCGCCGAAGCGCCGCGTACGCGCGCCGCCGACTACCTCGGCAAGGTCGGGCTGGGTCGCCGCCTGAAACACTATCCGCGCCAGCTGTCCGGCGGCGAGCAACAGCGCGTCGCGATCGCCAGGGCGTTCGCGTCGCGCCCGCGTGTGTTGTTCGCCGACGAACCCACCGGCAACCTCGACCACGCCAGCGGCGCGCGCGTCGCCGAGTTGCTGTTTCAGCTGAACCGCGACGAGGGCGCGACGCTGGTGCTGGTCACGCACGACCGCGAACTGGCGGCGGCGTGCGCCCGCGTGGTCACGCTCGCCTCCGGCAGATTGTCGTCGTGACCGGCGGCGCGTTCTTAGGCCCGCGTCTGTTTTGGCGCGATTTGCGCGGTGGGCGTCTGCTGGTGTTGTGGCTGTCGGTCGCGGTCGCGACCGCGACCGCGACCGGCATCAGCATAGGCGCGCAGCGCTTCGGCGACGCGCTTTACGGCGAATCGTCGGAATGGCTGGGCGCCGACGCGCGCCTGCGCAGTTCCGACGAAATTCCCGACGAGTGGCTTGGGCAGGCGCGGCGCTTCGGGCTTGCGGTCAGCCGCACGCTACGCTTTTCCTCGATGTTGTTCGCCGGCGGCGAGCTGAAACTGGCGTCGGTCAAGGCCGTCGAAGACGGCTATCCGCTGCGCGGCAGTCTCGGCGTCGGCGCGCGCCCGTTCGGCGATGGTACGCCCACCGACGCGCTGCCGGCGCGCGGCGAGGTATGGCTCGATTCGCGCCTGTTTCAGGGTTTGGGCGTGGACGTCGGCGATACCGTCGAGATCGGCGAGGCGGCGTTTCGCGTCGGCGCGGTGCTGGCGTCCGAGCCGGACCCTAGCGTCGGCTTCGAGGGTTTTTCGCCGCGCGCGCTGATGCGTTTGGCCGACGTCGAAGCGACCGGCGTCGTCAAGCCCGGTTCGCGCCACCGCTGGTACGTACTGTTCGCCGGTGCGCGCGACGCGCGCGCGCGGTGGCGCGCATGGGTGGTGCCGCGTCTGCTCGCGGGACAGCGGCTCGAGGAGGTCGGCTCCGGGGACTCGCGCCTGGGCGAGGTGGTTGCGCGCGCCGAGAGTTTTCTGCTGCTCGCCGGCTCGCTCGCGGTGCTGCTGGCGGGGCTTGCGATTGCGGTCGCGGCACGCCATTACGCCGCGACCCACTACGACCAGGTCGCGCTCCTGAAGAGCCTGGGTGCCAGCGCCGCGCAGGTGCGGCGGGTGTACTTGGGCGGCTTTTCGGCCCTGGGCGTCGCCGGCGTCGCGTGCGGCTGGGCGCTCGGCTACGGGGTGCAGGAGTGGGCGGTGCGCGCGTTCTCCGACTTCTTTCCGGCGGCGCTGCCGGCTCCCGGCCCGCGCCCGTTCGTCGTCGGTGCGTTGACCGCGTTCGCCGCGTTGTTCGCGTTCGCGTGGCCGCCGCTGTGGCGGCTTGCGAGGGTGTCGCCGTCGCGGGTATTGCGGCGCGACGACGGCGTCGGTGCGCGCGCGTGGCCCGAACCGGTGCTGGGCGCGGGCTGTGCCAGTGCGCTGTTGTGGTGGTATTCCGGCGACGCGCTGCTGGCGGGCGCGCTGGTCGGCGTCGGCGGCGCCGTGGCCGCGGCCCTGATGGCGCTTGCGTGGTGGTCGCTCGGTCGCGGCGGCACGCTCGGCGCCGGCGCCGGCGGGCGCGTGCGCTTGGCGCTCGCCAGTCTGCGCCGCGACCGCCTGCTGAACAGCGCGCACGTCCTGGTGTTCGGCCTTGCGATCATGCTGGTGCTGTTGCTGGCGCTGCTGCGCGGCGGTCTGCTCGAGCAGTGGCGCGTGCAATTGCCGGCCGACGCGCACACGCATTTTCTGGTCAACGTCGGTGCGGACGAGCGCGCCGCGCTGACGCGGCGGCTCGACGGCGAGCGGCTTGCGCGCGCCGCGCTGCACCCGATGACGCGCGCGCGCTTCCTGGGACGCGCACCCGGCCCGAAGGCGCCCGGGGAACGGTCGCCCGTGGAACCCGCGCGTCGCACCTTCATGCTGTCGTGGTCGCGTGCTGTGCCGGCGGCGGACGAACTGACCGCCGGGCGCTGGTTCGCGCCGGGCGAGCACGGCGTCTCGGTGGCCGCCGGCTTCGCCGACGCGCACGACGTGCGCATCGGCGACGTGCTGCGCTTCGCGCTGGGCGAGCGCGAACTGAGCGCGCCGGTGCGCTCGCTGCGCAAGGTTCGCTGGGGGCGCGTCGCGCCGGGCTTCGTGTTCGTGTTTTCGCCCGAGACGATGCGCGATACGCCGCACGTGTACATGACCTCGTTGCGCGTGCCGCCGGCGCGCGTCGCCGCTCTCTATCGCGTGCTCGCCGATTTTCCGACCGTGTCGGTGTTGGCCGTGGAGCAGTTCATCGCGCGTGCGCGATCCATCATCGGCCGCGCCGGCGCGGCCGTGGAGATGATGCTCGCTCTGGTCGCCGCCGCCGGCGTGCTGGTGTTGCTAGCCGGCGTGCGCTATTCGATGGACGCGCGCCGCCGCCAGACCGCGCTGCTGCGCGCGTTGGGTGCCGGCTCCAGGCTGTTGCAGGGGGCGCTGGCGGTCGAGTTCGCGTTGCTCGGCCTGCTGGCCGGCGTCGTCGCCGCGCTCGGCGCCGAGGCCGTAGGCGCGATCCTGCAAACGCAAATGTTCCACCTCGACTACCGCCCGTATCCGTGGCTGTGGCTGGTCGGCGTGCTGTCGGGCACCGTCGGCATCACCGCCCTCGGTCTGGCCGCCGCGCGCCGCGCGCTGAAAACCTCGCCGCTGCGCGCGCTGTCGGCGTGAACGTTTGTATGGACGGGGCGGCGTGCCGGTTGCCCGTCGCCGCCCTCTGTCAGCTCATCCGTCGGCGCGCCCGCCGCCAGTCGTTCGACAAACCGGCTGGCGCGGCGAGACGCGCGCCATAACCGCTCTCTTTCCGACTCCACGTCCACAAGGACAAGGGAGTTTATAATGACGCGGTACGAAAACGACTCCTGAAGCCGCGGCCGATATGAAAACCACGTCCGAGATCCGACGCTCTTTTCTCGATTTCTTTGAGAGCAGGGGACATACCGTCGTCGCCTCCAGTCCGCTGGTGCCGGCGAACGACCCGACGCTGCTGTTCACCAACGCCGGCATGGTGCAGTTCAAGGATGTCTTCCTAGGCAGGGAGAAGGCGCCGTACACCCGCGCCGCCAGCAGCCAGCGTTGCGTGCGCGCCGGCGGCAAGCACAACGATCTCGAGAACGTCGGCT